>JAHEIZ010000027.1 GCA_024639145.1 Actinomycetes bacterium
GTCGCAACCGCCCGAACCTGCGGGGCATGAGCAACCGTGCACTCGTCGCACGTGCCCGTTCGGTCATGCCCTACGAGCGCCTTGCCTGGCGCTCGGAGCAGATCGGCTCCTCAAACGCCGCGCTCGGCCCGGCAGTTGCCGGCCAGATCCTCGGTGACAAGGCGCATCTGCTCGTCACGATCCTCGGCTACGCCGGCGACGTCGAGTCTGCGGCGCCGACCTACGCCCTTTGGTCGCTCTCGCGCACGGTGAAGAACGATCCGAAGATGACGGCACTGTTCGACAGCGGTGTCGACAAGGTTGTCGCGCAGCTGCCGACAGCACGTGGTGGATTCTGGAGCGACTTCGCGGCGTTCATCGCGGAGTTCGGCTACCGCGGCCCGAGCGAGTGGGATCTCGGCACCGAGTCATGGGAGTCGAAGCCGTCACTGGCCCTGGGTCTCATCGACCGCATGCGCCAGCTGGATGACTCTGATTCGCCCTCGTCCAAGCAGGCCGCGCATGCAGCCGCTACCGACAAGGCGATGATGGAAGCCACTGCAGGCATGGATTCCGCGACCGAGGCTGCTTTCCGTGGGGCCGTTGGCTCGGCTCGCCGCTTCGCCGGCTGGCGCGAGAGCGGCAAGAGCTCGTGCATCAAGATCATGAACGAGGCACGCATGGCACTCATCGAACTCGGTGAGCGTCTTGAGGCCAAGGGCGTTCTCGATCACTCGCGCCAGATCTTCATCGCCCTCGACGAGGAGCTCGACTCCCTGGCGCTGGAGGAGACCACTCTGCGTCCGGTTCTCGCCCAGCGCGAGAAGGAGTGGAATGCACTCAAGGATCTCGAGGTGCCGATGTTCCTCGATGGCTCCAAGCCGATCCCGCCGATCTCCGAGGTTCCCCGCAAGGGTGCCAACAAGGCAGAGAAGGCAGCAAAGGGCACCATTCTCACTGGTGCTGCGGCATCGACAGGAGTTGTCGAGGGCGTTGCCCGCGTCATCACCGGCACCGATGCGATCAGCGAGTTCCAGCCCGGCGAGATTCTGGTCGCTCCGCAGACCGACCCGTCGTGGACCCCGCTGTTCATGGTCGCCTCGGCTGTCATCGTCGATACGGGTTCCATGGGCTCGCACGCGATGATCGTCGCCCGCGAGCTGGGCATTCCGTGTGTTGCCGGTCTGCCGAAGGCAACTGAGATGATCGGCACCGGCACGATCGTGCGCGTTGACGGTGCCGCAGGCACGGTCGAGATTCTCTAGCGCTTCACTGCCAATGGCCCGATACCGCGAGGTGTCGGGCCATTGGCATTCCTGGGGTTTTCGCTCATGACCTGCCCACGTCACGTTCGTCGCAGTGCGGCATGATGGGAGTCGGTATCCGGCGTCGTCAGGGGAAGTGCGTGAGCGAGTCCAAGGGTTCATCCGTCATCGTCCATCGACTGGTGGCGTGGAATGAGACTGATGCGGCCGGCCACAACCACTTCTCCGCAGCATTTCGCTGGTTAGAGGAGGCCGAGCACGCACTCCTTCGCTCAGTGGGCATGCCTGCCGAGGAAATTGCCCGTATTCCGCGCGTGCACATCGATATCGATTACAAGGACCGCCTGTATTACGGGCAGGAGATCGCGGTGCAGGTCACCGTGGCCAAGGTCGGCACGAGTTCGTGCACGTATGAGTTCGAGGTTCGCACTGATGCGGGCGCTGTCGCAGTGAGCGGAACTCTCATCGTCGTGCATGCCTCCAGCACCTCGGAGGGTTCAGCCCCCTGGCCGGCCGACATTCGCGAGGCCATGCTCGCGGGCCGGCTGATCGAGATTCGCACCCAGGTCACGGAGTCCTGATACGTCGTCATCGACGTGAGATTCAGCAAGGGGTGACACACCACCCGTGCATGTGCGATATTTGATAAACGGGCGACTCGGCCTGCTGAAGGGGGTGTCATGCTGACGAAGGCACAGATCGAGAGCGCATCCGATGTTGCGGCCCGATCCCTCTTCGACGCCATCGTCGACCAGCGCATTCCCCCGGGAGCCCCGCTCCGGCTGAAGGAGCTCTCCGAGCAGCTGGGCATGAGCATGATGCCCGTCCGCGAAGCCATCAGGCGCCTGGCCGCCCTCGACCTCGTGGAGATCGAGCCGCGTCGTGGGGCCCGGGTACGCGAGCTCTCCCTCGCCGATCTCGAGGACACCTACTTCGCTCGCCTTCACCTGGAGAACATCGCTGTCTGGGAGGCCGCGCAAAATTTCACGGCTGAACATGGCGCACAGGCGGCCGCTGCCCTTGCTGATCGTGAGGCAGCGCAGGAGGCCGGTGACCGAGTTGCCGCCCGCGACGCTCATGAGCGCTTCCACTTCGCTATCTACGAGGCATCCCAGCGCACCTGGCTGATCCGCTCGATCCTGCCTGCCTGGCGTAACTCAGAGCGCTACCGCATCGATGCCATGCGCCACGTCGAGACCCAGGGATCTCGCGACCACGAGCACACGCAGATTCTCTCGGCCCTCATGCGCCATGACGGGCTCGAGGCAGTGCGCTGGATGACTAATCACCTCACCAGCTCGGTGCGCCTGTCGGCTCAGCACTTGATCAGCGAGACGGGTGAGGCGGAGCGGGAGATTGCCCTGCCCAAGGTGGCCGAGGTCGTCGCCCGGTTCGACATCTCGGCCGGCATCCCGGCCTCCTGACCCTCCTCCACGAGGGGGGTATGTCGGGTTTTTTGCGTCCGTCATGTCAACAATAGGTAACAATTGCGTGTTTCCCCTTGTGAAGCCGTTGATCAAATGTCAAGATCCAGGTCCGCAGCATTCGCGGCGGAAGAACTTCAGGGCCACTTCGGCCCTGTCTCGTCAAGGGAGGTCGCATGAGACTTCGTCTCATGACCGTGGCAGCAACGGTGGGCGCAGGCGCGCTCATCCTGTCCGGATGTAGCTCGTCATCGTCCAGCAGCTCCAGTGCATCATCGGCACCCGCCGCATCGAGCGCCGCCTCCGCCGCCGCATCAGGCGCGGCAGTGGCCAACGACGGCAAGCCGCTGGTTCTCGGCATCGTCCAGGCCGGATCCGGCTTCATGGGCCCGATCGATACCCCGGCCCGTAACGCCCTCCTCATGGAGGTCGACAAGGTCAACGCCGCAGGCGGCGTCAACGGCCAGCCGATCAAGGTCAACTTCATCGACACCGAGACCAAGTTCGAGGCATACGCTCCCAACGCCCAGAAGGTCATCGACGATGGAGCCAACGTTCTCATCGTCACCTGCGATTACGACGTCTCCTCGCCGGCAGCTCTCGTGGCCGAGTCGAAGAACATCCTCAACATCGCACCCTGCATCGGCGACCCGATCTACGGCCCCAAGGGCGGCCTGAAGCTCGGCTTCTCCATGGGTGACGGCGTTCCCGGCGAGGCTTCGGTCATGGCCGAGTTCGCGAACTCCAAGGGCTGGAAGTCCGCAGTCCTGCTCAAGGACACCTCGATCAAGTACACCCAGAACCAGTGCGCAGTGTTCGACAAGCGCTTCACTGAGCTCGGTGGCAAGGTCATCAACACCTACGAGTACAAGCAGGGCGATTCCGTCAAGGAGACCGTCTCGAAGATCGCATCCGGCACCAAGCCCGATGTCATCATCAACTGCGGTTACAACCCCGGTGGCGGCCAGGTCGCCAAGGAGATCCGCGACGGCGGCCTCGCAACCCCGATCATCTCCGGCTTCGGCATGGACGGTGACTTCTGGGTCGGCGGCATCCCGAACCTGACCGACTACTACGTCGTGACCTACAACGCCAAGAACGGTGATGACCCCAGCGCAGACGTGAACGCCTACGCTGAGGCATACAAGGCCAAGTACGGCAACCTTCCCGACGTCGGTGGCTTCACCACCGGCCCGACCACGCTGCAGGCAATCCTCGCTGCATACGCGAAGTCCGGCAGCTGGGATGGCGACAAGATGACCGCGGCACTCGAGAGCTTCAAGGATGTCCCGACCCTGTCGGGCCCGACCAGCTTCTCGCCTGACCTGCACATCAACGTCGGCCGCCCGATGGCGATCCTCGAGGTTGTCGACGGCAAGCTGAAGTTCATCGAGTCGGTTACCCCGGAGAAGGTCGTCTTCCCGTAATGATCGATTCCACGGCACCCCGGCCACGCGCATTGCGCGTGGCCGGGGTTTCCCGTGCCTTCGCGGGCGTGAAGGCACTCACCGATGTCAGCCTTCAGTTCGTGCCCGGCCAGGTGTTCGGCCTGATCGGGCCCAATGGCGCCGGCAAGTCCACCCTCGTCAACATCATCAGCGGCTACGACCTGCCCGACAGCGGCACTATCGAGCTTGATGGCCGCGACATCACGCGCACCAAGCCCTACGTGCGCTCACGCGGAGCACTCGCCCGCACCTTTCAGCACGGCCATCTCTTCAACGGCCTCACTGTGCGCGAGAACATTGTTGTCACGGCAATGGGAGTCGGAAAGTCGCGCAAGCTCGCACTCGCGCGCGCCGATGAGCTCATTGCTGATTTCGGTCTCGAATCACGTGCCGATCAGCCTTGCAGTGCTCTGCCGCACGGCTTCGAACGCCGCGTGGGCGTAGCGCGCGCACTCGCCACGGACCCTGCTTACATCCTGCTCGACGAGCCGGCTGCCGGCCTGAACGAAGGCGAGATCGGCGAGTTCGCGGCCAATATCCGCAGCCTTCGCGATCGCGGCCTGGGCGTCCTGCTCATCGACCACAACGTCAAGCTCATCCTCGAAGTCTGCGACCGCATTCACGTACTCGTCGAGGGCAAGACTCTCCTCGAGGGCACCCCGGCCGAGGTTCGCGGCAGCGAAGCACTTGTCGAGGCCTACCTCGGAAGGAGCGGCAGTGTCCACCGCTGATACCCGCCAGGGCCTGCACGTCGAGAATCTCGAGGTTGCCTACAACGGCGTTCCGGCAGTACGTGGCATCAGCTTCGAGGTCAATGCCGGCGAGGCCATCGGCCTGATCGGCCCCAATGGCGCAGGCAAGTCCTCGACCCTGCTTGCGATCATGGGCGCCACCCCGCGCAGTGGCCTCGTCACCGTGCACGGCAATGACATCTCCGGCCTCGCTCCGGAGAAGGTCGTGCGCACGGGCCTGGCGCTCGTGCCCGAGGGCCGTCACGTCTTCACTGAGCTCTCCGTCATGGACAACTTGCGCCTTGGTGCTGTTGCCCGCCGCGACAAGTCCAGTTACAAGGAAGCGCTCGAGCACGTGCTCGATCTCTTCCCGATCCTGCGCGACTTCGGCCATCGTCACGCCGGCCTGCTGTCGGGCGGCCAGCAGCAGCAGCTCGCCATCGGCCGTGCCCTCATGAGTGATCCTGACATCTTGATGCTCGATGAACCCAGCCTCGGCCTGTCACCGACGGCCGTCGATACCGTGTTCGAGGCACTCGATGTGGTGCGCAAGGCAGGCAAGGCCGTGCTCATCGTCGAGCAGCGTGCCGAGTTCACGATTGCCTTCTCCGACCGCACCTACGTCCTTCACGATGGAGTCATCACCTTGAGCCTGAAGCCCGAGGACGCCGAGAACGTCGAGGTCCTGACGGAGGCGTACTTCGGATGAACCAGCTCATTCAGTCACTCGTCGACGCGATCTCCGCAGGTGCCGTACTCGGGCTTGCCGCTCTCGCTATCGGCCTCGTATTCGGAGTCATCCGCCTGGCGAACTTCGCGACAGGCGAGATCATCACCGCAGCGGCCTACTCGCTCATCCTCACGTGGGATCTCGGCTGGTACATCTCCATCCCGATCTCGATCATCGTCGCCGTGCTTATCTCCTTACTCATGGAGCTCGCGGTCTTCTCGCGCATGCGTAATCACGGACCGGCCACCTTGCTCATTGCCTCATTCGGCCTGAGCTTCCTGCTCCAGCGCGTCTATGAGCTCATCTTCGGTAACAACGTGCGCACGGCGCCGATCGCCAGTGGACTTGCCCAGTCGATCGACATCGGCGGCATTCGCGTGCAGATGCTCTCGGTCACCACGATCGTGCTCGCTGCCGTACTGCTCATCGCCCTGCAGCTCTTCTTGACGAAGACCAGCCTCGGCCTTCAGCTCAAGGCCGCGGCAGCTGACTTCAAGACCGCGCGCCTCGTGGGCATCCCGGCCGGCCGCGTCATCGGCCTGAGCTTCGCCCTCTCGGGCATCCTCGCCGCGGCGGTCGCATTCGTGCTGACCGTGCAAAGCGGTGCCGTGGGCCCGAACTTTGGTGTGCGAATCACGATCCTGGCGCTCATCGGCGCTGTCATCGGCGGAATCGACAAGATCTCCGGCTCACTCGCCGGTGGATTCTTGGTCGGATTCGTCACCTCGATGCTCGCCTCATGGCTGCCGCAGGATCTGACCAACTTCAAGGATGCGTTCGTCTTCGTGCTCGTCATCGGCGTGCTTCTCTTCAAGCCCTCCGGCTTGCTGATCAAGGGTCGGGGAGTGGTTCGCACATGAGCACCGCATCTGCTGTTGACAAGTCCTCGCTGCGCTGGCGTCTCGGGCCGATCTGGTCTCTGGTCAGCCTGCTTCTGATCGTGACGGCGGCGACCTTCATCACCGCATCGTTTGGCAAGAGCCTCCAGGTGCAGGTGCAGTACGCGCTCGTGAGCCTGGTCATTGTGGTGGCACTCCAGATCTTCATCGGTACCTCCGGAGTCCTCAGTTTCGGACACGTGGCCTTCGTTGCAATGGGTGCCTGGACAGTCGGCCTCCTCACCATCGATCCGATGCTGAAGGAGAACCTTCTCCCCGATCTCTTCCCGTTCCTCATGCATGCTCAGGCACCATGGGTGCTGGCTATCTTCATCGGAGCCGTCGTCGGCGGACTCCTGGCGCTCATCGTGGCGCCCGTGCTCATGCGCCTGAACGGCCTGCAGGCAGGTATCGCCACCTTCGCCCTGCTGGGTGTCGTGAATCTCGTGCTGACCTATTGGTCGAGCATCGGCCCTCGTTCCGGTCAGTCGATGGTGGGTATCCCCGAGGTGCTCGACTACAAGCTCGCTCTGGTCTTTGCCCTCGGCGCGATCATCTTCGCCTGGCTCTTCCAGCGCACCCGCCCAAGTCGACTGCTTCGCGCAGCGCGTGAGGACGGCATCGCCGCGGCGGCCTCGGGCATCAATATCGTGACCCAGCGAGTGATCGTGTTCGCGGTCTCCGGGGCAGTCGCGGGCGTTGCCGGTGGTCTGTTCGCACTCACCAATCGCGTCGTGCAGTCAAGTCAGCTCTACATCGACCTGACCTTCCTGACGCTGGCGATGCTCGTTCTGGGTGGCACTCTCTCGCTGAGCGGTGCAGTGATCGGCACCCTGGTATTCAGTGCCATTGATGTCTTCCTGACCAATCTGCAGGCAGGCATCGACATCGGCAGTCTGAGCCTGTCAATCCCGCAGGGCACGCGCCCGATCATCCTCGGGCTCATCCTGGTGCTGATGCTGATCTTCCGATCTACAGGGCTCACAGGCGGTCGTGAGTTCGTCTGGCCCTTCCGCACGGTTCGTCCGCTGCCGGGCAATCCGCCCACGAACGAGTAATTAATTCCCGAGCGCGATGAAGGGCGCGACCGTGAGGTCGCGCCCTTCATCATTTTCCGTGCGCGCTCACCCGGTAAGGCCGGTGATCATCGCAGCGAGCTGCTTGCCATGCTCATCGGCAAGTGCTGCCTTGCGCAGGAGCGAGACCTGCTGGGCTGCGTCACCGCGAGTGGCGATGGTGGGCAGTACCCGCATGATCTCGTTGAAATTGTGCAGGCCACGCGCATGAGTGTCGCCGTAGCCCTTGACCAATTGCTGGCACTCGACGATCTCGCAGGCAAGCGAGTAATTCGTACCGGCGTATTCACGGACGGTGGTGAGCCAGGAGTCGATACGAGCCTGCTCGAGGCCGAAGCGCAGTGAGCGCCGACGAATCGGGCGGCAACGGGCCATCGTGTAGAGCATCGTGTATCCCCAGACTGACGTTGTCTGCAGCTTGATGCCCTTGTGGGTCACGCGGTGAATGAGCTTGTTCGCGGCCTTGGAGTTCAGTACCCAACGCCCGAGCCCGGTCGGCAGGGTGTCGCTGATCTCCTCGACCTGCGGGTGCAGGTACTCGCGCACCTGCATCATCTGCTCGTCGTTCACCCGAGCCTCCTTGCCGACTCGATCGAACCGGCGAGCGCGTGTCTTGTGGAAGGCGACGCGAATGGTGTCCTCGTAGGTCATCCACAGTGCGGTGAAGCGGGCGGTTTCGGTGGTCAGGCGCGCGCTGCCGTCGGCGTCGGTCTCGAAGGCGGCTACTGAGGCCACGCGGTCGAGGTACTCGTCGGCGTACTTGACGTCCTGGTACTCGGCCGTGCGCTTGATGCCGTTGACCAGCATGTGACGAGATGCTGCCGGGAACGAGAGGATGCGCTGTGCTTGCGCCGTGAGCTTGCTGCCGACGAGTGCGGCGGGATTAGCGATGGCCAGCTCGATCTCCGCACTCTGGGCGAGCTCGGCGGCGATGGCCTCCTCGACCTCGGCCGGGCGCGACCCGAGGGTCAGCTCGATCACCGGGCGCTGCGAGGCTGCGGCTACGCGGTAGCCCTCGGCGAAGGCGCGAAGGCTCGACTCGACGCCCTTGCCGCCTGAGCGGATGGCCTCCTCGAACTGCTCGCGAGTGAACGGCAGGGTGCCTGATGCGGCGATCGCGCCGAAGAGCACGGCGCTGATGACCGAGCCGGTCTCGTCGGCGATGCGCGCGAAGTCACCGCGCCAGAAGGACTTCGACGCGCCGAGTGCCGCGTCGATGATCTCCTGGGAGTCGATTCGTCCGTCACCCATAGCAGTGCGCTCAGGCATGGCGTACGTGCGACTCGTGGAGGCGATGAGCACGCTTCTGTCTGGGGTGCAGAATCCGCGCTGGATGGCACGGCCGGCCTCCATGAGCTCGGATGCGACCACGACGTCGACCTCGCCCGGCGTCGGCATGGTGCTGAGCACGGGGTAGCGCGGATTCGCGGAATCCTCGCGGGGGAAGAGCTCGACGTAGTACACCGTGGCACCGGTGCGCTGGGCGACACCGGGTACCGAGGTGCTCTGGGCGAACCAGCCGTTGTGCTCCGAGAGCGCGACGATCCAGTCGGAGAGCACGCCACCACCCTCGCCACCCATGGCCAAGATCGCCATGGTGATCGGTCGGGTGCGGCCGGGTGTCTCGGCGCTGAATGAGGTCAACGTGGTCATCTCAGTACTTTCCTTGGGTCTCGGCTATCAGGACGCGGCCGGCTCGATACCGGTAAGTCGGCGTTCAATGCCGCGCTGCAGCATTCCGATATACCAGCGACGCACGGCGAGCTTGGTGCGATCCCAGCGGGTGGGGTTGGTAATGATCTGTGTCTGGTAGAACGACGGGCAGAGCGCGGCGGCGTGAGCGTTCTCTCCGCAGAGGCCGCAGCCCACGCATGAACTAATCACCTGCGCGATGGGATCAGTGCGCATGGGGTCGGGATTGTCGGCGATGGTCAGCGACGGGCAGCCGGATATGCGAATGCAGGAGTGATCGCCTGTGCAGGTCTCGGGGTCGACGCCGAAGCGCTCGCGCACGACGCGCTTGCCCTCCTTGGCGGCCTTGGCCATCGCCGGCTTCTCCCGGCGCATCCGGTTCAGGGTGCACTCACTCTGCGCAATGATGACCTTGGGGCCCTTTTCATCACTAGTGAGGGCTTCCTTGAACAGGTCGCGCATCTCGTCGACCTTGTAGGTGTTCGTCGCAGTGCGTGACCACTTCACGCCGATGCCGCGCACGGCGGCCTCGATCGGGTGCTTGGTCGAGCGAATCGGATTATCGGCCTTCGATGACAGAACATCCTGCCCGCCGGTCGCCGCGCTGTAGGCGTTGTCGACGATCACGAGGAGTTGGTCGTTCTCATTGAAGACGGCATTGCCCACGCCCGATGTCAGGCCGTTATGCCAGAAGCCGCCATCACCCATCACGGCGATCGGACGCTTCATGGCACCGGAGCCATTGAGTGCCGAGGCTGCGGCGGAGCCCAGGCCGTAACCCATTGTGGTGGCGCCGATGTTGAACGGGGCATTGATGCTGAAGAGGTGGCAGCCGATATCCGCACTCACGTAGTGCTCACCGACCTCACGCTGAGCGAGGGTGAGTGCGGCGAAGATCGGACGCTCGGGGCAGCCGGTGCAAAAGCCCGGCGGGCGGCCCTGAACCAGATCGGTGTCGATGCGCGGTGCGAGCGGGTACCGCGGGTCGTCAGCGGGCAGGGCGAGTGCCGGCAGCTCGACTCCCTCGAGTGACTCCGGCGCGTACTTCTGCATGAAGGCGAGCACGCCCTTCGTGACGGCTGCGGGGGTGTACTCGCCGGCGACGGGGAGAACGTCCTTGCCGTGCAGCTTCACGGTTGCGTCATTGCGACGCAGGATCGCCTGGATGTTCTGCTCGATGTAGTCGGGCTGGCCCTCCTCGACGAGAAGAACGGCTCTCTTGCCCTTGCAGAACTCGACGACCTCATCGTCGATCACCGGATAGGTGACATTCATGATGTAGAGCGGGATCTTGCTCTCGCCGTAGATGTCGGAAAGGCCCAGCAGTTCGAGTGCGCGGTTGACGTTATTGAAAAGCCCGCCTTGCAGGATGATGCCGATGTCCTGGCCCTCGCCGGGCATGTACTCGTTGAGCTTGTTCTCCTTGATGAACTTCACGGCGGCCGGCCAGCGCTTGGTGAGCTTCTCCTGCTCATGGGCGAAGTTCATCGGCGGCAGGACGATCCGGCTGAGATCGCGCTCGGGATTCTCGACGGCTTCCTTGATGGTCATTGTCGGGCGCTTGTTGTCCTTGGCAATGAATGAGCCGTGGAGGTGGCAGGAGCGCAGGCGAAGCTCGAGGATTACCGGGGTATTGCTGGCCTCGGAGAGCTCGAATCCCTTCTCGACCATGTCGACGATGGCCGTGAGGTTCGGGCGTGGGTCCAGAAGCCACATCTGCGACTTCATGGCGAAGGCGTGGGTGCGCTCCTGCATGATGCTGGAGCCCTCTCCGTAGTCCTCGCCGATGATGACCAGGGCGCCGCCGCGGACGCCGCCCGAGGAGAGGTTCGCGAGTGCGTCGGAGGCGACGTTGAAGCCGACCGTGGACTTGAAGGTGATGGCACCGCGCAACGGATAGTGCACCGATGCGCCGAGCATCGCTCCGGCGGTGGCCTCGGAGGCACTGTTCTCGAAGTAGATGTCGAGTTCGTCGAGGATCTCCTGCGCGTCACCGAGGACGTCCATCAAGTGCGAGATGGGAGCGCCCTGGTAGCCACCGACGTAGGAGACACCGGACTGCAGCAGGCCCTTGGTGACGGCGAGGATGCCCTCGCCGTGGAATTCCTGGCCCTCGCCAATTCGCAGGGCCTTGACCTCGTTGGCAAATGAGCGCTCAGCCATTGTTGCTCTTTCCTCGATGGTGGTACGGAGTATCAGGTGGTGCGGAAAATCAGGAAGCGCCTAGTGCGCTGATGACGGCAGTCGTGACGCCTTCAGTATCGGATGTGCCGCCGAGATCCGCAGTACGAGTGGCGGGGGAGGCAAGAGTGTCGTCAATCGCCGCCATGATGCGGTCACTGATCTCAGTGTGGCCGAGGTGATCGAGCATCATGGCGCCTGACCAGATGGCTGCGATGGGGTTCGCGATGCCCTTGCCCATGATGTCGGGGGCCGAGCCATGCACCGGCTCGAACATCGACGGGTAGCGGCGCTCGGGGTCGAGGTTCGCGGAAGCGGCGATGCCGAGGCTTCCGACGGTTGCGGCGGCGAGATCGCTGAGGATGTCGCCGAAGAGGTTCGACGCGACGATGACATCGAAATCATGCGGACGCTGCACGAGCTCGGCGGCAAGTGCGTCGATGAGAACCTTTCGAGTGGCAATGCTCGGGTATCGGGCGGCGACCTCGTCGACGATTTCGTCCCAGAAGGGCATCGTGTGGATGATGCCATTCGACTTGGTGGCCGAGGTCAGCTTCGAACGACGTGATTGCGCCTGCTCGAATGCATAGGTGGCTACGCGCTCGATACCGGTACGAGTGAAGACATTCTCCTGGATGGCGAACTCGCGATCAGTGCCACGGCCGAATCGACCACCGAGCTCGGAGTACTCGCCCTCGGTGTTCTCGCGCACGATCACCATGTCGATGCGAGCTTCGGAAGGAATGGTGACACGAACGGGTACGCCCTCGAACTGGCGAACCGGACGCAGGTTGACGTACTGGTCGAAGGCCCGCCGAATCGGGATGAGCAGGCCCCACAGTGACTCATGGTCAGCGACGTCGGGACGGCCGACGGCGCCCAGGAAGACTGCGTCGCTCTGACTGAGTCGGTCGATGCCGTCACTGGGCATCATTGAGCCGTTGGCCACCAGGTAGTCACAGCCCCAGTCGAGCCAGTTCCAGTCGATGCTGACGCCTGACTGCGCTGCGGCGTGGTCGATGACCCGCGTGGCAGCAGGAAGTACTTCGTTGCCGATTCCGTCGCCGGGGATCGTCGCGATTGTCAGGCGTGAGCTCGTCATTGTCAGGCGAGTTCCTGGTATCCGCCGTTGTCCTCGTACACGGCCTCGGCGAAGAGTGCCAACGAGTTGATCATCGGGAAGTCATTGAACGAAAACAGGAAGGCGGGGTTGGAGGCATCGTCATTGTGATGCTCGTGCCACGACCATGACGGCACGACGAAGATGTCGTGCTCCTTCCAGTCGTAGCGCTTGCCGTCGATGATCGAATGTCCCTTGCCCTCAGCAACGTGGTACACCACGGAGCCGGTGTGGCGGTGAGCCTTTGAGGCGAAGCCGGGCTTGAGCATCTGCATGTGCGCGCCCATTGTGGGCATGACCGAACCGCCGGTGTGCGGGTTCACGTATTCCATGATCACGCCGTCGTACTCGGTGCCGTCGGAAACCTTGCCGTAGTTCTCGAGCGCATCGCGGGTCTGAACCCACGGGAAGCCGAGCAACGGGGAGTAGGGCTTGCCCCAGTTGCGATTGGCGGGCTTCAGGATCCCGCTGCCATGCGTGAGGATCGAGGTGTTGTTCACCTTGCCCGGCACCTGGTACAGGTCGGGATGCACCTCGTAGAAGTTGGCATCGAGGGCGTTGACGAGCGGGATGTCGAGACCGTCCTGCCAGATCACGAAGTTGTCGTCAGCCTCATTGCCGTGCTCATGCCAGGTGCCGTTGGGCGTGATGGCGAAGTCGTTGGGGCCGACCTTGAGGCGATCGCCGTCGACGATGGTCCAGGCGCCGGTGCCCTCGATGACGAAGCGCAGCGCGCTCGCGGCATGTCGGTGTGCGGTCATCGACTCACCCGGGTTCATGATCTGGATCCCGGTGTAGAGCAGGCCCACGGCGGCGGCGAGTTCGCGACGGCCGTCATTGACCAGGTAGATCACGCGGCGGCCGGCGTCCTTGCCCTGCACGAGCGTGGCGGACTCCACCACGAAGGGGCGCATCTGCTCGTAGCTCCAGAACATGGGCACGCTCTTGGGCTGGGGGTACCAGGGCTCGATCTCGTTGGCTACGTTCCACAGGGCGCCGGTGCCGACGGCATCGAGCCGGGTGTAGAACTCCTCGAGCTCGGGGGTGTCATGTACCCGTGCACGACCGGCAATGTCCTCGATCTTCGCCATGATGTCTCACCTCTATATATGTGTCTCTGGCGGGTATTCCTCGGGGGAAGCCCAAGAAAAGGCTACCGTGATCTTTGATCAAATGCTACCCTTTGCCGAATCCTCCCGAACGGGAATCAACTGAAGGCGAGTCCGGTGATCACCTATCCCCAGTTCCGTGCCGCAGCCGTGCAGGCTGCGCCGGTCTTCCTGGATACCGATGCCACCATCGAGAAGGCCTGCCGGCTTATCGCCGAGGCGGCCGCCGGCGGTGCCAAGCTCGTCGTATTTCCCGAGGTCTTCGTTCCGGGCTATCCGTACTGGAACTGGACCATGACCCCGGTCAAGGGCAGCGCCTGGTTCGAGAACCTCTTCCGAGCCGCGATCAACGTTCCCGGCCCCGAGGTTGATGCCCTGCGCATGGCCGCACGTGATGCAGGCGCACACGTGGTGATCGGCATCAACGAGCGCGATCCGTACTCGATGGGCACCCTCTACAACTCCCTTCTCTTCATCGACAATGCCGGCGAGGTCATCGGCGTACATCGCAAGCTCGTGCCGACCTGGGCGGAGAAGCTCACCTGGGCCGGCGGCGATGGCAGCTCCCTTCGCGTCTACGACACTTCCATCGGGCGCCTCGGCGGCCTGGCCTGCGGCGAGAACACCAATACCCTCGCGCGATTCGCGCTCCTGGCTCAGGGCGAGAACATCCACACGGCCAACTACATCTCGCTTCCGACCGCGCCTGCTGAGTACGACATGGTCGAGGCCATCAAGGTGCGTGCTGCCGCGCACTCCTTCGAGGGCAAGGTCTTCACCGTCGTGGCCTGCTCGGCCATCACTCCCGAGATCGTTGACGCGGTGGCTCATGATGACGAGTCACGCGCGATGCTCGAGCGCAAGCATTCGGCCTTCAGTGGGATCTTCGGACCCGACGGCCGCCTGATCAGCGAGCCGCTCATCGATGTCGAGGGCATCGTCTATGCCGATGTCGATCTCAACAAATGCATCCAGCCCAAGCAAATGCACGACATCATCGGTCACTACAACCGATTCGACGTCTTCCAACTGCACGTGAATCGCGCTCCGCAGCCGAAAATCGTGTTCAACGAACTGCCGCCGACGGAATCCGCCGCCGACATCACCGAGCTTTAACCTCACCAACCCACACAGGAGAAATCGCATGCGTTTCGTCACCTACAGCACCGCGGCACAGGCTGAGCCCCGTATTGGCCTCGTCGTCAATGGCGACACCGTCGTCGACCTGCGCGCGGCACTCGCCGGCACTGTCGACGTTCCCGTGAAGCTGATCGACTACATCGCCGCAGGCGAGGAGCTCCATGCGAAGGTCCGCGCGGCCGCGACCGCAGGTAACTGGGCCGCAGGCACCACCAGTCCGCTTGCCGATGCGCGCCTGCATGCGCCGTTGCGTCCGGGCAAGGTCGTCGGTGTCGGCCTGAACTACGTCGAGCATGTCGAGGAGTCGAGCCGCACGCTCGATACCGACAAGGAGCTCCCCACTCGTCCCGTGCTGTTCAGCAAGCCCGGCACTGCAGTCGTCGGCCCGAATGAGCCCATTCAGCACAACGGCGCGATGACCCAGCAGCTCGACTGGGAGTGCGAGCTCGCCGTGGTCATGGGTGCGGCTGCCCGGAACGTGAGCGAGGGCGACGCACTCAAGCACGTGTTCGGCTACAGCATCGTCAACGACATCAGCGCCCGCGATCAGCGTCGCTCGGGCCAGTGGTTCTTCTCCAAGGGCCAGGATTCCTACTGCCCGTTCGGCCCGATGATCGTCACCACCGACGAGATCACCGACCCGCACACACTGCAGCTCTCGCTGACTGTCAATGGTGATCAGCGCCAGAACGGCAACTCCAAGCACATGCTGTTCAAGATCCCGACCCTCATCGCCGACATCAGCTCGGGCGTCACTCTCGAGCCGGGCGATGTCATTGCCACGGGTTCGCCGCAGGGTGTGGGCGCGGCAATGAACCCGCCGACCTTCCTGCAGCCGGGCGATGTCGTGGCGTGCACGATCGACGCGATCGGCACCCTCAGCAACCCTGTCGTGGCGGTCTGACATGGCAAAGACCAGCTACCGCGTTGGCCTCATCGTGCCTAGCTCGAATGTCACGATGGAGACCGAAATCCCGGCCATGCTTCGCGCCCGCGAGGCTGTCGAGCCGGAGCGCTTCACCTTCCACTCTTCGCGCATGCGCATGAAGTCGGTGACCAAGGAAGAGCTCGAGGCCATGGACGATGCCTCCGATCGCTGTGCGGTCGAGCTCTCCGACGCACAGGTCGATGTCATGGGTTACGCCTGCCTGGTGGCCATCATGACTCGCGGTGCCGGGTACCACTGCACGTCGTCCGACCGCCTCGGCACGATTGCCCGTGCGGAGGGCTGCGAGGCTCCGGTCGTGACGAGTGCAGGCGCACTTATGGATGCGCTCACGTTGATGGGGGCCAAGAAGGTCGCCCTGATCGCGCCGTACATGCTTCCGCTCACCAAGCAGGTTGTTGCCTACATCGAGGATGGCGGCTTCGAGGTCACTGACTTCGTGGCCCTCGAGATCCCCGACAATCTCGAGGTCGGCGCTCAGGATCCGATGAACCTCGACGCCATTGTCGATCGACTCGATCACAGTGAGGCCGATGTCGTGATCTTGTCCGCCTGCGTGCAGATGCCCTCGCTCGCCGCGATCCAGAAGGTCCAAGATCGCATTGGCAAGCCGGTCATCTCGGCAGCCGTGGCCACCACGTACTTCCTGCTCAAAGAGATGGGTCTTAAGCCCGTCGTACCGAACGCCGGCGCACTGCTCAGCGGCGCCTACTAGCGCCACGCACGAGGCCCGCCGTCCCCTCAGGGGCGGCGGGCCTCGTCGTGTGCTGGGGGAGTGGCGAGAAGCCGCCTTCGCACTTATTGCGAAGCCGGCTAAATGCCGCCTTCGAGCTGATGGCGAAGCCGGCTAAAAGCCGCCTTCGAGCTGATGGCGAAGCCGGCTAAAAGCCGCCTTCCGTGCCAATCGAGAAACCGGCCTCGATGTCTTCCTTGAGGTAGGTCTTGAAGGCGATGTGGGTCTCGGTCGAGACGATGCCCGGAACGACGCCGATCTTGTCGTTGACGATGCGAGCGACCTCATCGTGATCCTTGACCGTGATGATCACGACCAGGTCGATCTTGCCGGTCACCGAGTACACGGTGGAGACACCGGGAACCCGGGTCAGCGCCTCGCCGACCTCGTTGATGTGTCCGGACTTCACCTGGAGAAAGCACAGTGCTGTCAGCATTCGGCCAGTGTAGCCAGGGGCTGGCCACGGTGGCCGGGATTGGCGAGCGGTTCCCCTTGCGCTCGGGCTAGCATTACGGGATATTTGCGATAGTCAATTTCCCGCTACATCTGTAGCGGCCTGAGATGGAGTGCACATGCGCATCGCGGTCATCGGCGGCGGCCCCGGCGGTCTCTACTTCTCCAGCCTGGTCAAGCAGCTCGATCCAACTGCCGACATCACTGTGTGGGAGCGCAATGCGCCCGACGACACCTTCGGCTTCGGCGTGGTCTTCAGTGACCAGACCCTCAGTGGCATCAAGGCATCCGATCGCCCGGCCTTCGATGACATGGGTAAGTCCTTCGCCTACTGGGATGACATCGACATCGTGGTCGACGGTGAGTCGATGACCATCGGCGGAAATGGCTTCGCGGCAATGAGTCGCAAGGAATTGCTCAACGTGCTCCAGCGTCGCGCTATCGCGCACGGCGTGGACATTCATTTCCGCACCGAGGCGCCGCCGGTCGAAGAGCTCATGGCCGAGTACGACCTCGTGCTGGCCAGTGATGGCATCAACTCGCCGATTCGCGACAATTACTCCGATCACTTCGGCACCAGCATTGACCCGCGGGAATGCAAGTTCATGTGGCTGGGCACTGACAAGGTCTATGACGCCTTCAAGTTCTTCGTGCGCAACACCCCATGGGGCGTCATGCAAATTCACTCGTACCCGATGGATGCGAACGGCAGCACCTTTATCGTCGAGATGCACGAAGACACCTGGCGCAAGGCAGGCTTCGACAAGGTGGATTCCGCGTCATTGCCGCCGGGAGTCAGCGATCTCGAGAGCATCGAGCGCATCGCCGAGATCTTCAAGGACGATCTTGACGGCGGTTCCCTGCTCGCGAACAACAGCAAGTGGATCGCCTTCCGCACCATTCGCAACAAGACCCTCGTGTACAAGAACATGGCGTTGCTCGGCGATGCCGCGCACACGGCCCACTACTCGATCGGCTCCGGTACCAAGCTGGCGATGGAGGATGCCCTCGCTCTCGCGGCCTGCGTGATCGAGCAGCCCACCATCGCCGATGCGTTGAAGGCCTACGACACCGAGCGCGGCCCGGTCATCAAGAGCACCCAGCGCTCGGCCCAGGCGAGCATGGAGTGGTTCGAGGAGATCGACCAGTACGTCGGCCAGGAACTCCCGCAGTTCGTCTTCAACATGATGACTCGCAGTCGTCGCGTCACCTACGGCAACCTGCAGGCGCGTGATCCCAAGTTCGTGGCCGAGGTCGATGCCTGGCTGCTCAAGAGCGAGATTGCTGCCGGTCGTGTCCCAGCAGGCACGACTCATCGCCCGCCGATGTTCCTGCCGTTCCGGCTGCGCGAGGTCGACATTCCCAACCGCGTCGTTGTCTCGCCCATCGGCCTGTACTCGGCGATCGACGGCGTGCCGAGCGATGTCCACCTGGTGCACTACGGCGCTCGCGCACTCGGTGGCGCCGGCCTGATCCTGACGGAGATGGCGGCAACGTCCGCTGACGGTCGCATCACCCCGGGCTGCGCCGGCATTTGGAATGATGCCCAGCAAGCCGGCTGGGCTCGCGTGGTCGACTATGTGCACACGACACCCGCCAAGATCGGCCTGCAGCTCGGGCATGCCGGCCGCAAGGGTGCGGTGAAGCCGTCATGGGAGGGCATGGACGCTCCGCTCGACGCCGATGCATGGCCGCTGATCGCACCATCGGCGATCGCGTGGGCCGAGAGCAATCAGGTTCCGCGCGAGATGAGTCGTGGAGACATGGACGATGTCGTGGCCGAGTTCGTCGAGTCGACTCGGCGTGCGGCTGCCGCAGGCTTCGATCTCCTCGAGCTGCACTTCGCCCACGGCTTCCTGATCTCCTCCTTCCTCACGCCGGTGAGCAATCAGCGAACTGACGAGTACGGGGGATCGACAGAGAACCGTCTTCGCTTCCCGCTTGAGGTCTTCGATGCGGTACGAGCGGCATGGCCTGCCGATCGACCGATCAGCGTGCGTCTCTCGGCGACCGACTGGGTTTCTGACGGGATCACCGAGGAAGAATCGATCGTCATCGCGCAGGCATTTGCCGATCACGGAGCCGACATCCTCGACGTGTCCACCGGTGAGACCACCCCCAAGGCTCGTCCGGCTTACGGCCGTTCGTACCAGACTCCGTTCTCGGACCGTATCCGCAATCTCGTCGGCATTCCGACGATCGCGGTCGGCGCGATCAGCAGCTGGGATGACGTCAACACGAATATCGCGGCAGGCCGCGCTGACCTGTGCGCGGTGGGGCGTCCGCACCTGTACGACCCGAACTGGACCCTGCACGCGGCCGCTGATCAGGACTACCCGATGGCCTGGCCTGACCCGTACCTGTGGGGAAGCAGTAAGCCGGCCGCCGGCCGCAGTGAGGATCCCAAGCCCCGCCTAGTGCTGGTGCCCGAGGAGACCACGGTGGTCAATCGCCCCAGCCGCTGGCGACCATAGAAACCGCTCGCCGCACACATCAAACTCCGCTAGCGTCGCCGTCGGTAACGCTGAATCGCACATCGAAGGGAAGCACATGTCCGATCTCTCCGGCCTCGCCGCCGCCATTCTCGACGGCTCGGTCGAGGTCATCGACCTCACGTCGCCGCTCCACTCGGAGACCCCGATCCTCCAGCTGCCGCCGGAGATGGGCCAGACGGCGAAGTTCGAGCTTGAACTCATCAGCCGTTACGACGACAAAGGCCCGGCCTGGTACTGGAACAACATCCACACCGGCGAGCACACCGGCACCCACTTCGATGCGCCGAATCACTGGATCACCGGCAAGGATCTCGACGATGTCTCGCAGGTTCCTGCCAAGCGCCTTATCGGTGCCGCAGCAGTGATTGACAAGACCGCCGAGGTCGCGGGCAATCCCGACTACTGCCTGACTCTCCAGGACGTCCTCGACTGGGAGGCCGCCAATGGGCCCCTCCCCGAGAACGGCTGGATGCTCTTCCGTACCGGTTGGTCGCAGTACGGCGATGACCCCGCGGCATTCGCGAATGCCGACGAGAACGGCCCGCACACCCCGGGCGTCACTCCCGAGGCCGCGGAGTACATCTCGAAGACCAAGATCCTCGGCTGGGGTGTCGAGACTGTCGGCACTGATGCCGGTGGCGCATTCGGCTTCGAGCCGCCGTTCCCGTGCCACACCATGTTCATGGGCGCGAACAAGTACGGCGTCACCCAGCTGCGCAATCTCGACAAGATCCCGACCAAGGGCGCTGTCGTGATCGTCGCACCGCTGCCGATCGTCAACGGCTCGGGCAGCCCGTGCCGCGTGCTTGCACTCGTGCAGCGCTAATCCGCAGTCAGAGAAGCGGGGGTCACCTGATGGTGGCCCCCGCTTCGTGCGTTCCGCTTACTTCTTGAGCAGGCGCTGGGCGACGAGATAGCCCGAGCCACCACCGAGGCCGGGGCCGGGATGAGTCGAGGCGCCGATCTGCCACAGATCCTTAATGCCGGTGTTGTGTCCCTGTGCGGTCGAGAGCGGGCGCCAGGCGGCGTACTGATCGACTCGGCAGTCACCGGAGTACGGATCGCCACCCACCAGGTTGATATTCATCGCCTGAAGATCCGTGGGGCTCAGCACGAAGGTCTCGATTGCCGCACTGCGAATGTTGGTGATGTGCGGCTCGAGCATGGTGATGATGCGCTCGGCGTAGGCGTCGCGAATTTCGGCTGTCCAGATGCCGTCACCACAATCAATCTCGTCGGCGAGATCACCGATGATGTGCCGCGGGTTCTCCTGCAGTTGGATCCACAGCAGCGATTGACCCTCGGGTGCTCGCGAGGGATCCAGGGTGCAGGGTTGGCCGACCACGATTGTGGGCCGTCGAGGAAGGTAGCCGCGGTTGGCAGCATTCACGGACTCCGAGAGGGAATCCATGCTTTCGAGCACATGCACCATGGCGACATCGGCCATCTCAGGCACAGTGGCCCAGATCGGCTTCTCGCGCATCGCGATGTGAATCTGCATGCCGGCGCGGCCGTAGCGGAAAGCCTCGGCGGCAGCGAGAGTGTCGGCCTTTACCTCGTTCTCCGACAGCAGGTGCGTGTACAGCGCCTGAGGGGTAACCGAGGCGAGTACTGCGCGACGGGCAGTAATCGACGTGCCGTTCGCGAGGGTGATGCCATTCGCGCGACCGTTGCTGACATTTACGCGAGTCACCTCGGCATTCGTGCGCACCTCGCCTCCGGCATCGATGATGATGCCAAGCAGTGCATTCACGACAGTGATGCCACCGCCGATCGGCACGGGGCATCCGCCGAAGGCAATGGCTGCTCCGATCACCTTGGTGATGAATGCGCTGGCGGCATCGTCAGGGCCGAGACCGTTGTGCAGTGCCCACGGTGCGAGAAGGGCCCGAGTCACGGGGGAGTCGAAAGCGCGGTCGAGCCACGGTGCGGCGGGCTCGAGCAACTCGGCGCCACTGGCCACGAGCTTGCGGCGGCCCAGTTGGCGGAAGGCACCCCATCCGAACTTGAGCGAGGACTTGCGCCAGAAGTCAGTGCCCAGCAGGCCGAAGGCGAGATTGATCTTGGACCCGAACTCCGCCATCACCGCATTCCAGTTCTCGGCGTCACCGTGGCGGCCGAGCTGCTCGGCAGTGATCGCCGGATCGGTGGAGAGGATGGCGGAGCCGTCAGCGCATACGACGCCGGTGGGAAGCACGGTGTTCTGGAACACGACTCCGCGTGCCGCCAGGTCGTCGGCGAGAAGGGCGTAGGCGGGGCCGCCGACGAAGAGCGGATACCAGCTGGACAGGAACTCGATCGTGTAGCCCGGGATGCGATCGCTGCGGGTGGCAATTGCTCCGCCTGGCGTGGCATTGCGCTCGCAGAGGCAGACCTTCCAGCCCCCCTTGGCCAGCAGTGCCCCGGCGACGAGCGCATTAATGCCACTGCCGACGATGACGGCGTCGAATTCACGCTCGGCCATGAAAACTCCCCGGTTGGTTGCCCTTGCGCGCATATGTCGCAAAGATGTCGATCGTCACATTCCCACAGTAGTGACCGAGTAGGAAGTGCGTCATGGAATCCCAGGCAGACATCATCGTCATCGGTTCGGGCATCAATGGTCTCTCGGCTGCGGCCCTGCTGGCCAAGAAGGGCCGACGGGTCATCGTGCTGGAGAGCGCGGACATCCCCGGTGGTGCAGTGCGTACTGCTGAGGTCACCTTGCCCGGATTCCGTCACGACCTGTTCGCGATGAACCTCGGGTTGTTCGCCGGCGGTCCGGTCAACGCGGCCATCGGTGCCGACCTCGCACGCCATGGTTTCGATCTCGTGCCCTCGAACAAGCCGTTCTGCTCGCTCTTCCCCGATGGCACGAGCGTGGGAGTGCAGACTGACGCCGAGGCCACTCGCGCGAGCATCGCGGCTGTCTCGCCTGACGATGTCGCCGCCTGGGATCGTCTCGGCGCTCAGCTTGGCGACTGGGCGCCCTACCTCATCGGCCTGCTCGGCGCCGACCTTCCGTCATGGAAGGCAGTGAAGGTACTCCGCAAGGCGCATAAGGCACTCGGCATGGACGGTGTCTACGAGCTCACCAAGCTCGCTCTCGCGAGCACGCGTTCATTTGCGAATGCGAATTTCGTCTCGCCGAAGATGCGTGCACTGCTCGCTAGCTGGGGCATGCACCTCGACTTCGCGCCGGATGTTCCCGGTGGTGCGCTGTTCTCGTACCTCGAGACCCTCGGCGGCCAGATGTTCGGCATGGTCATCGGAAAGGGCGGTGCCGACACTCTCATCAAGGCACTCGTCGGCGTGATCAATGAATGCGGTGGCACAGTGCAGTGCAGTGCTCGCGTCAGCGAGATCCTGGTCGAAGGCGGCAAGGCAGTGGGTGTGCGCCTTGAGTCAGGCGAGGTGATTCGAGCATCGCACGCGGTGATCTCTAATGTGAATCCGTCACTGATGCCCGACATGCTTCCCGCCACCGTGGCAGCGGATCGCAAGGTCGCACGCGCTCGCGAGTTCGAGCCAGGTCTCGCGACGATGATGATTCATCTCGCTCTCGATGAACTGCCGCAGTGGATTGATCCGAAGGCCGGCGAATTCAACTACGTGCACATCGGCCCGTACCTCGACAACATGGCCATGACCTACGCCGAAGCTGCCGCCGGAACGCTGCCGACGTCTCCGACATTGGTGGTCGGCCAGCCGACCGTGACGGATCCTTCTCGTGCGCCTGAGGGCAAGCACACCCTGTGGGTGCAGGTGCGCGTTCTTCCGCTCGAGATTGCTGACGGTCGTCAGTGGGATGACGTGCGCGAGGAGTACGCCGACTACGTGATGGGCATCCTCGAGACCTATGCGCCGGGTCTTGGTGGCCAGGTGCTTGGCAGGCACGTGCTCTCGCCCGCTGATCTGCAGCGCTACAACGCGAATCTGGTCAAGGGCGACTCCCTCGGCGGAAGTCATCACCCGGCGCAGTTCTTCTTCCTTCGCCCGGTGCCGGGCTGGGGTCGGCATCGCACGCCGGTCGATCGCCTATTCATCTGCGGTGCGGGCACGTGGCCCGGTGGTGGCGTGGGCGGCACGAGTGGCGCGATGGTGGCCGACATTGTCGGCTGAAAGTCAGGCTCGTCGCGCGAAGTGCCTGCTCATGCCACTACGCGCGGCGCGAGTACTCCATCGCGGGCTTCGCCAGCCGATCATGCAACCCATAGAACAGCGCCGTCGCTGACGTGCCCGGCCAGGCCTTCGGCAGGAATTCGGCCGGCAGGCCGGGATCAAGATACGGAATCGGCCGCCAGGCGGTGAGCACGCGCGTGTAGTCAGCGAATGCTCGTGTGGGGTCGACGTCCTTCGCGCGCTTCCAATAGGCGGCGGTCGACTTGAACTCCGTCCCGAACTGCTCGTAGAGATCGGCGATGGCATCGAGATCCCACCATTGGTCGACGGCCTCGCCGGAGTCGCGGAAACCGCTGTGCTCGGCCGTGAAGATGTCGACATACTCGCTCACGCCCAGGCTCGTGACGAGATAGCGCAGATCGCTCTCCAGCTGGCGCGGAGCGATCCACAGTCCACCGCTCACCTGGGTGAAACCGACACGTGAGAGACGCGAGCGAAGGCGATAGCGCAGGTCGCGGGAGGTCTCGGGGATGGAGAAGGCCGCGAGCACCCAGCCGCGGTTAGGCGGGGGAGTGCGGCGTTCGAGAACCCGCGCATCGCCGAGCTCGAAGGTGCGGCGGGCTGAGGCGCCGAGGGCATACCCGGCAGTCGATCCCTGCTTGCCGGCGACCAGGATTCCGCGGCGCTTGAGCCGTGAGAGCGTGCCGCGCACGGATGACTCGTCGATCTCGAGCACCTCGAGCATGGAGATCAGGGCGCTGACCGAGAACCAGCCGCCGAGCGGGCGGCTGTAGGCACCGTAAATGGTGATGATCAGCGACTGCGGCCTGGAGGCACGGGCGCTGAGGTCACTCGTCTCCCCACTCACGCCGGCCATGGCAGAACAGTATCGAGCGAACCGCCTGGCCTTGCGCGTGAATTGGATAGTCGAGTGCGCTGCGTGGATAGACGCAGCGCACGGGCACTGAAAGGCTCCAGGGACTGACCGGCAGGGTGCCGGATGCGATTCGACGTGGAGGCCCAGTGTCCAAGGCAATTCTCGACGGCAAGGATTTCAAGATCGGCCTGTTCTCGGCCAACTGCTCCTCCGGCCTGGCAGTCACCAAGTCCGAGGACCGCTGGAGCGGCAGCTGGGATGACAACGTCCGCATGGCGCAGGTTGCCGATGAGGTGGGTATCGACTTCCTGGTTCCGATCGCGCGCTGGATCGGCTACGGCGGCGAGACGAACTTCCATGAGAGCGTGCTCGATCCCACCATCTGGGCCGCGGGCCTGCTGGCCGCGACCAAGCGCATCAATGTCTTCTCCACGATTCACACGGCCTATACCCACCCGATCGTCGCGGCGAAGCAGATGGCCACTGTCGATCAGCTGAGCAAGGGCCGCGCTGGCCTCAATGTCGTCGCCGGCTGGAATCAGCCTGAGTACGAGACCTTCGGCATGGATCTCCCGCAGAGTCATGATGATCGCTACGCACTTGCGCAGGAATGGCTCGACATCGTCAAGAAGATCTGGACCACCCCGGGCAAGTTCGACTGGGATGGCAAGTACTACCAGTTGCAGCACGTCGAGGGCCTGCCCAAGCCATACGACGGAATGCTGCCCATCCTCAACGCCGGTTCCTCCGACCAGGGCCGTGACTACGCAGCCCGCAATGCTGACTTCGTGTACACGATCGTCGGCGGCACCGAAGATGGTGCGCCTGTCGCGGCCAAGGTGAAGTCGGATGCGCGCGAGAAGTACGGCCGCACCTCCGGTGCCTTCACCCTCGGCCACGTGGTCGTGCGCCCGACCGAGAAGGAAGCACAGGACTTCTACAACGACTACGCGAACATCAACGCCGACTGGGACGCTGTCGACAACCTGATGCGCCTGCAGGGCCTGCACGCTCAGTCGTTCACCCCGGAGATGCTGGCCATGTTCCGCCCGCGTTTCGCCGGTGGTCACGGCACCGTGCCTCTGATCGGAACCCCGGATCAGGTGGCCAACCAGCTTGCCGAGTTCGCCGCGGCGGGCTTCGGCGGCATGAGCCTGGCCTTCCTGAACTACGCCGATGAGCTGCCCTACTTCGGCCAGGAGGTCCTGCCGCGCCTGGAGGCCAAGGGCGTTCGCCTGCCTCGATAAAGATCCACGAAGGTCGTCACGGAGCACCTAGACTGAAAGCTCAGGCTTTCGGCCCCTCGGGCCGGGAAACGGAGCGAGGCCATGGGTGGCATGAGCGGAGGGTTGTCTACTCACCGTGCCGCCAATTTGGTGCACAGCTCAAGCGCCAAGGTGCTCCGTGACGAAGTGGCTTCCGTGACCCCGCATGAGGTCACGGCGATGGGTGCACCGCTGAACGGCACTGTCGGCGTCGTTCCGCTCTCGACCACTCGGCTCGTGTTCGTGCGCTACGGGGGCGATGTCATCGTCGAGGCTCCGCCCACCGGCTCGCGCGTGGTGGCCACGGTTCCGCTCGGCCCGATGCGCGTGACCATGGGGGCCAAGCACGCCGATGTCGTGCACGACTCCGGGTTCCTGCTCTCCAAGGACGGCCGCACTCTGATGCAGCCCGATCCGTGGGCAGGCGCCCTGGTGGTTGCTGCGGACCGCGAGAAGCTCGCTGATCATCAGCGCATCGTTCTGGGCGGAGAGACCGCCGGTCGTATCCCGGGGGACCCCACCGGCCTGCTCACCCATGCCTGCACGCGCGCCTGGTCGGCCACCGCTTCGATTACCGACGACACTCCTGATGAGGTTGTGACGGCGTTCAAGAGTGCCATCGAGGATCACCTGCTTACCGCGTTGGTCCTCGCCTGGCACAGCGACGCCGCCGAGGCAGCCACCATGACACCCGGTCGAGTCGAGGATCTCCGTCAGTGGCTCGAGCTCAATCACGGCATAGAGATCACGACGTCCGCCATGGCCCGCCAGATGGGTCTGAGCGTGCGTCAGTTGCAGAGCGTCACGCATGCGCATCTCGGCGTGACTCCCACTCAGCTTCTCCGGGAGATCCGCCTCCAGAGTGCGCGCCGTCGCCTGCGGGTGGCTGATCCGCACGGCAGCACCGTTGCCTCGATCGCGCACGAGTCAGGGTTCGCGCACGTGGGCCGGTTCAGCACCGCCTATGCCCAGCGATTCGGCGAGTACCCGGCCGTGACCCTGCGCGGGGCTGCGGTAGCCGGCTGAGAGCGTGCCTTCAGTCAACGCTGTTGACTCAGGAAGTAGCATCGACGCGATCGAGAGTTTTTGGAGAGGAATCACATGACGACCGCGAACATCCTGGTGATCGGCGGAAGTACTCGACCCGAGTCCTCAGGTGAGCAGGCCGCGCGCATTGCCGGTCGTGGCGCGGAGAGCGTCGGTGCTGACGTGCTCTACATCCTCGGTCGCGATCTCATGCTGCCGATCTATGACACCGAGACCGCCGAGCGCACTGCGCAGGCCAAGGCGCTCATCGAGGCGATGCGTGCCTGCGATGGCATCATTGTCGTGAGCCCGGGCTACCACGGCGGCATCAGCGGCATGATCAAGAATGCACTCGATTACGCCGAGGACATGAATCGCGATGCGCGCGTGTACCTCGATGGCTGCGCCTTCGGCTCGATCGCGGTCGCCTATGGCGCGCAGGCAACCGTCACGACCCTGCATCAGCTTCGTCAGGTCGCGCACGCGCTGCGCGCGTGGCCGACTCCGCTCGGCGGATCGATCAACTCGGCCACGACATCCCTCAAGCCCGGCGAGGAGGATGAGTCGGCCGTCGCACTTCTCGAGACCATCGGTCGCCAGGTGGCCGAGTTCGCGATGCTGCGCAAGCTGCACGCGGCGCAGAGCTGATGGCACGACGCCTCACCGACCCGGCCAGCATGCCGGGTATTTACTCGCTACTGGGGGCGCTCGTCGTTCCTCGTCCCATTGGCTGGGTGTCGACTCGAAGTGTCGACGGTATCGACAACCTCGCCCCGCACTCCTTTTATCAATTGGTGAGCACCAACCCGCCCATCGTGATGATCGGCACGATGGGGGAGAAGGACACCGCGCGCAACATCAAGGAGACCGGCGAGTTTGTCGTGTGCGGGTCAACTGTCACCCTGATTGAGAAGATCAACATCACCGGTGTCGACTTCGAGGCCGGAGTGAGCGAGTTCGACATTGCCGGACTCACGCGTGAGCCGAGCGAGATCGTCGCACCATTGCGAGTCGCGGAATCCCCGTACGCTCTCGAGTGCCGCTGCACCGACATGTTCGAAATGGGCAACGGCATCGTGATCTTCGGCGAGGTCGTGATGATTGCCGTCGACGAGAACGTGATGGACGGAACGCGCGTGATGATGGATGCACTCGAACCGGTAGCGCGCCTGGGCGCGAGTGACTGGAGCGCACTCGGGGAGATCTTCGACGTACCGCGACTGAGCGTTGCCGACTACGAGTCGAAGTACGGCGCGCAGTAACGCGGAACGGCGGCCATCACCGAAGTGATGACCGCCGCCGCGGTGAAAAATTCTTTACGGGACGCACTCACCCGTAGTGGCGTTGCTCTACGGACAAATAACAGCGCGACCCTTGAGCTTGCCTGCCTCGAGATCCTTGTAGACCTGTAGGCCCTCGTCGATGCCGTACTTCGTGTACGTCACGGTGATGTCGCCACGCTCGGCCAGCGCGAGCACCTCGGCCAGCTCGGAACGGCTGCCCCAGTACGTGGAGCGGAGGTTGAGTTCGTACGGTGCGGTGTACAAGCCATAGGCGTAGGTTCCGCCGGCTGCGCCGACGATGGTCATGTCGCCCTGGATACGCGAGCTGGCAATGCCGAGGGCGATCGTGGCGTCGACACCGACGAAGTCGAGCACGACGTCGCAGCCGCGACCCTTGGTGATCTCCTTGATCTGCGCTGCCGCGTCAGCATCGCCGCTGTTCACCGTGTACTCCGCGCCACAGGCGACGGCGAGATCAAGTGCTTCCTGCTTGGTGTCGACCGCGATGATGTCGGCGCCGGAGAGGGCCTCGATGAACTGGACGCCCATGTGGCCGAGGCCGCCGACGCCGAGAACGAGCACCTTGCCGCCGGGGATCATCTTCGGGAGCGACATCTTCACTGCGTGGTACGGGGTGAGGCCGGCATCAGTGAGCGGGGCGGCCGCGATCGGGTCGAGGTTCCCGGGGATCTTCACCAGGTGGCGGGCATTGTGAACGAGCATGTACTCGGCCATGCCGCCGTCGAGGCCGAGGCCTCCGCCGAAGGCGCCATCACCGGCTGCGGCCGCCTGGTTGGAGCAGTAGGGATCCATGCCGAGAATGCACTGGGGGCAGGCACCGCAGCCCCACGGGCCGTGCACGGCCACGGCCTCACCAATGCTGAGGCCTTCGACCCCGGCACCGATCTCGTGGACCCAGCCGGAGTTCTCGTGGCCCAGGGTGAACGGGGGCCCCCAGGGGAACATTCCGTCGCTCATCATGTGCATGAGGTGGAGGTCGGAGTGGCAGGCACCTGCGCCGGCGATCTTGATGACAACCTGGCCCGGGCCGGCCGTGGGGATCGGAAGGTCGACGACGACGGCATCTGAATGCCAGGCGGGGAGCTGCAGTGCGCGCATGATGTGGCCTCTCGTGGTGCCCTCATAGGGGCGGGATCGCTGTTTCGGGGATAGTAACCCTGCAGTAAGTCCTAGTCTTGGTCTTTGGGGACAAAGGGAATGGCCGCCCGATTGGCGGCTTTCTTTAGACGTGCTCTATAAATAGCCGTCTGCCCGATTTCCACGGGCGGTCGACGAATCGACGTTCGCACCATCGCTCTACCTGGAGGCAACATGTCTGACGTGGTCATCACTGACGCCGAGCGCACTGCGCTCGTGTCCATCGTGGTCCGGGGCATGGCCCGCGGCGAGGCCTCGGCCGAGCAGCAGTCGCTGGCGGAGGCCGGCCTCCTGCTCATCAAGGGCCCGATGATGATGCCGACTCCTGCAGGCACCGCTTTCGTGGGCGAGATCCTCTGCCTGCCGGCCGATGCACCCGAGCGTGAGCGCATCATGGCGACCTTCCACCGCTTCCTGCCCGTCAACCGCGCACTCCGCGATCTGTGCACCGCGTGGCAGGTGCGCCCCGACGGCAGCGTCAACGATCACACCGATCCCAATTACGACGCCGAGATCCGTGATCGTCTCGATGACATCGACGACTCCATTGCCCCGCTGCTCAAGCGCTTTGCCGAGGACGTTCCGTCGCTCGCCGGCTACCGCGCACGCCTGACCGAGTCGCTCGAGAAGCTCGACGAAGGTGACAACGCCTGGCTTGCCTCGCCGCTCATCGACTCGTACCACACGGTGTGGATGCACCTGCATCAGGAACTTCTGCTGACCATCGGAATGTCACGACAGGAAGACGAAGCACTCGAGGAGCAGCTCGTCTCCGGAAACCACGGATAGCGCGTTCGTGGTCATCTCACCGATCGACGACGTCGGACTCGTACCGTTCGGCAAGGGATTCGAGCGTGGGCTTGACGTGCGCTCGCTCTGCACGCGGGGCGTGCAGATGGAAACACTCGCGGGCCTCGGTCTTCCCGTCGCGACCGGCCTCACGATTCCGGTGCCCAACGTGCCCGGCCTTGTCTCCGCTGATCGTGCCGAGGCCGCTGTCCATCTTCTGGAGACGATTGCCGATCGCACTGTCGGATCCACGACGGCCGACGGTGGAATTCTCCTGCTGCGCCTGAGTGCGAGCGCACCTGTTGACGCGGCAGGCCTGCCCCCGGATCTCGTCGCCATCGGCCTCGCTAACGGCCGCATTCCTGAAGGCCTGCGCCCGAAGATGGCCGCCGATCTCGCCGTGGCCTGGTGGAAGACCGCGAGCTTCATCGCCGAGTTCGCCCTCGAGGTTCCCTCTGACGAGATCTCCGCACTCGGTCTCGACTTCGATGACCCCGCGCACCGCATCGAGCCGCTCATTGCACTTTGCAACGAGAAGGGCAAGAACAAATTCCCGCTCGAGGTCAACCAGCAGCTCGCCGACGCTGCCGCCGCGATGCTTGCCCGCTGGACCTCTCCGCGTGCTGCGCGTGCGCGTCGCACGCAGCAGCTACCTGCAGATCTTCCGCTCGGCCTGCATCTCGAGACCGTCGTCATCACCGATCACGACGATGCTGGCCATGGTCACGCCATCTCGCGTGATCTCTCGACCGGCCAGTTCGCACCGACAGGTGGGTTCCGTCATGGCGTTCGCGTCAGCGGCGAGCGGCCCTCGGTCGGTCATCCGCTCTCGAAACTTCCCGGCGGCGTCACGATGCTCACCGGTGTTCTCGCTGAACTCGAGGGTCGTCTGAAGACCGTCGTGCTGGTCGACTTCGAGTACGGCCCCGAGGGTCTCGTGCTCGCAGGGCTCGAAGAGCTCAATCGCACGAGTGCTCGCGTGGCCACGAGCCTCGCAGTCGATCTTGCTACCCGCGGCATCACCGACGAGCGCAGTGCTGTCGAGGCCATTCGCCCCGCGCACGTACTCGAGCTGATGCATCCACGTCCGCGTCTGACGGGTCATGAGGTCGTTCTCGTCACCGGACTCGCGGCATCACCGGGTGCAGCCGTCGGTCGCATCGCGCTGACCAGCGAAGAGGCATGCGAGATGGCCGAAGCCGGCGACTCCGTGATCCTCGTCGCTGCCGAGACCACGCCCGGTGACCTGCCGGGCATGATGGCCGCGGCCGGCATCCTCACCGTGACCGGTGGCTCTGCCTCGCATGCGGCTGTTGTCGCGCGTGGCATGGGACGCCCCGCGATCTGTGGTGCAGGCGGAATGCGTATTGATCGAGCTGCGGGCACCGTCACCGCGGGCGAGCACGTGCTGCAGCGCGGTGATGTCATTTCCGTTGATGGCGATGCGGGTGCGGTCTACATCGGTGCGGTGCCGATCGAGCGCCCCGAGCCGTCCTTCGCGCTTTCGACTGTTCTCAACTGGGCTGATGACGTGCGCCGTCTCGGTATTCGAGCCAACGCCGATACCGGTGTTGATGCGGGCGTAGCGATGGATAATGGCGCTGAGGGAATCGGCCTCTGCCGGACCGAGCACATGTTCCTCGGAGATCGGCTTCCGTTCATCCGCCGTGTGATCCTGTCCTCCAGCCCGGAGGAAGAGGAAGCCGCTCTCGCTGCTCTCGCCGAGGCGCAGCGCGAGGATTTCCGCGACTTGCTTCTCGCCGTGGGCGATCGCCCCGTCACCGTCCGACTCCTCGATGCGCCCATGCATGAGTTCTTGCCGACTGAACACGAAGTGGTCGATGAGAGTTGGGCGAAAATGGCCGAGGGCCTCCATGAGGAGAACCCGATGCTGGGCGTGCGCGGCGTGCGTCTCGCGCTGATTCACGAAGGCCTCTACCCCGCACAGGTCGAGGGTCTGTTCAATGCCTGGATCGACGTCAACACCCAGCACGGCATCGCGCCCACGCTCGAGGTGATGATCCCGCTCGTCTCGATCCCCGATGAGCTACTGATGAGCCTGCGCCTGATTCGCCGCGTGAACCAGGAAGTCGCCTCGCGCACGGGCATTGTCGTGCCGTTCTCGATCGGCACCATGGTCGAGACTCCGCGAGCGGCGCTCATGGCCGATCAGCTCGCGCAGTGGGCAGAGTTCATCTCCTTCGGCACCAATGACCTCACCCAGCTGACCTACGGTTTCTCGCGTGACGATGTCGAACGACGCATGCTCGGTACTTATCTGGAGCGCGGACTGCTGACCGTCAGCCCGTTCTCCGAGCTCGATGAGTGGGGCGTAGCCGGTCTGATGGAGATCGCCGCGGCCAAGGCACGCTCTGCGCGGCCTGACATCAAGCTGGGCATCTGCGGCGAGCACGGCGGCGACCCCGCCTCGATCGCCCTGTGCGAGAAGCTCGGCCTGAATTACGTGTCGTGCTCGCCGAGCCGCGTGCCGATCGCGCGCCTCGCTGCCGCGCACGCGGTCCTCGACTCCGAGTAATCCCTGCGCATGACGACGCGTTGCCCGTCGGGGGACTCATCGTTACCAATCCGAGACATTCGAATGATCACTACCGATCAGTAACCGGGCTCCCTGGGAAAAATACTAGGAAGACCTTGCAAATTGGATTTACGGCACTAGTGTTCGACAGACATTGAGGGAGGCTGAATGACCACGGCACTGTCGGTTCGCGACGCAACGAAGATCTTCGGCGGCCAGACCGCACTCGATCACGTGAGCATCGACGTCCAGCCCGGTGAGGTACGCGCCCTCGTCGGCCAGAACGGCTGTGGCAAGTCGACCCTGATCAAGATCCTCGCAGGCTTCCACGAGCCTGAGCCCGGCACCTCCGTCACCGTCGGCGGTGAAGAGCTTGTCTTCTCCAACGCCACTGCGAGCGAGGCCGTGGGCCTGCGCTTCGTCCACCAGGATCTCGGCCTGGTCGCCAACCTCGACGCAGTCGACAATATGGCTATCGGCCAGGGCTACATCACCGGTGTGACGAAGACGATCAGCTGGAAGAAGGAGCGCAACGCTGCTCGCGATGCGCTCAAGGAGCTCGGCTACGACATCAACGTGCGCATGCCCGTGGGCGGCCTCCAGATGTCCGAGCGCACCGCTGTCGCCATCGCTCGCGCCATGTCGACCCGCGGTAGCGATACCAAGATGCTCATCCTCGATGAGCCCACCGCCAACCTGCCCGGTGCCGAGGCTCAGCGCCTCTACAAGCTCGTCCGTGGCGTCGCCGATCGCGGTATTGCGGTGCTGTTCGTGTCGCATCACTTCGACGAGGTCTTCGAGATGGCCGACTCCGTCACCGTATTGCGCGATGCCAAGCACATCATCACTCGTCCGGTCGAGGGCCTGACTGAAGAAGAGCTCATCGAGCTCGTCGTCGGCCGCAAGCTCGATGAGCACGTCACCGATGCCGAGGCACGCGAGCATGGTGAGCCGATTCTGGAGATCAAGGGCGTTTCCGGAGCCTCGGTACAAGATCTCAATCTCACGATCCACGCAGGCGAGGTGGTTGGCTTCGCCGGCATCACCGGCTCCGGTCGTGAGGAAGTCGCCTCACTGATCTTCGGTGGTCACAACCGAGCCGGCCAGGTCTTCCTTCAGGGCCAGGAGCTCCCCGAGTGCCGCCCCGATGTCTCGATCGATCGCGGCATCGCGCTCGTTCCTGCGGAGCGTCACGCGAATGCCTCGCTGATGGATCAGACGCTGCGCGAGAACATCACCATCGTGAACCCCGGCCATCACATGAATCTCGGATTCCTGCGTCGTAGCTCAGAGCGATCCGACGTCAATGAGTGGCTCGACAAGCTCGATGTCCGCCCGCGCAACTCCGAGTACACGATGGCCCAGCTTTCCGGCGGCAACCAGCAGAAGGTCGTCATCGCACGCTGGATGCGCCAGGAGCCCAAGGTGCTCATCCTCGATGAGCCCACTCAGGGTGTCGACGTCGGCGCCAAGGCCGATATCCATCGCCTGGTCGATGAGGCGGCAGCCCAGGGCACCGCAGTCATGGTGGCCTCCACTGATCACGAGGAGCTCGTGCGCGTGTGCGATCGCGTGATCATCATGCGTCGAGGCAAGGCAGTCGACGTGCTCAAGGGTGCCAAGCTCACCAACGACAACATCACTGCCGCGTCCATCGGCCGTGACACGGGCGAACCCGCCGCCTAACCCACTGACTACTGCCCCTCAACCTCGAAGAAACCGGAGTCACCTCGATGTCAGAAGTCCAAGCAGCACCCCGCCGCCGAATTAACTTCGGCTTTGACCGCTTCAGCGGCGTGTACGTGTGGCTCGCCCTCATCATCGTCTTCTCCCTGTGGATCCCCTCGCTGTTCTTCCAGGTCGACAACGCGAAGACCGTGCTTGCCTTCCAGGCCGTCAGCGCGATCGTGGCCCTCGGCCTGATCATCCCCGTCGCCGCAGGTGCCTTCGACCTGACCATCGCGGCCACGATGACAGTCTCCGGCTGCTTCACGTCGTGGGCACTGCTGCAGCATCGCGGTGTGATCTTCGCCGTCGGTGGCGCGATGCTCATCGCGGTCTGCATCGGCCTCCTGAATGCGCTCGTAGTCGTGAAGCTGAAGGTTGACTCCTTCATCGGCACCCTGGGCATGAGCTCCGTGCTCGCGGCGGTCGCCTTCATGATCACCGGCGGCGGCCAGCAGGTGCTGAGTGAGGACGGCTACGCGCCGTTCCTCGACTTCGCGCGCCAGCAGTGGTTCGGCATCCAGGCCTCGGTCTACTACGCAGCGGTTATCGCCCTCATCATCTGGTGGGCGCTTGAGTACACCCCGGGTGGTCGTTACCTCTACGCCGTGGGCGGCAACCCGGTCGCCGCTCGCCTCGCCGGTGTCAAGGTGGGCAAGGTCGTCACCCTCTCCTTCGTCGCCTCCGCAGTGGTGGCGGCATTCGCCGGCATCGTGCTCCTGTCGACCACGGCAACGGGTACCACCGACATGGGCACCCCTTACCTGCTGCCGGCATTCTCGGCGGTCTTCCTGGGCGCGACCCAGATCCGTCCGGGTCGCGTCAATGTCGTCGGCACGCTCGTCGCGATCCTGCTTCTCGCCACAGGTGTCAACGGCCTGCAGCTCGCGGGTGCACCCAGCTACGTCACCCAGCTGTTCAATGGTGCTGCACTGATCATCGCCATGGCTCTGGCCGCTCGCACCGCACGTCGTCGGAAGTAATCACTGAGCAAAGAAGGGGCGGTGCAGCGAGAGCTGCGCCGCCCCTTCTCTCATGCCGAGGGGTGAACCCGCGCGGTGAAGGCAGCGGGTGTGGTGTCGTTACGGCAGTGGAATCGCGAATGGATGTGCGGCAGCCTCGGCCTTGACCGCATCTGTCGAAACCCAGTCGAGGGCATTGCCCAGCAGGCGCCGGAACATCTCATCAGCGAAGGTGCCGGGGCCATCGCCCATCAGCAAGGTCGCGATCGGGCTGCGACCTGCCGTGGTAGTCCAGCCCATGAGCGAACTGCCGCCATGGAGTCCTCCGTCAGCGGGTCGGCCGGCGCATGTGACTCCCGTCGAGGTGCCGTGGCTGACCTCGTCGAAGGTGTCCTGGAAGAGCTCGCCGCTCATGTCGGCGTCATGGCCGAGGATTGGCGTGATGCGGTCGGTGAGCACGGGGGCGAAGTACAGCTCGTCGTCGACCTCGAAGTCGGTGACCCCGGCGCAGATCGGGTGGTCGGGGGCGGTGACCGTGACCGTGAATGGGCCGACTCGGTAGCCCGAGGACGGCAGGTCGACCCCCCGCAGCGTGCCGGGTGCGTAGAGGAAGCGACCGCCGATGGCCTCGGCCCAGCCCTCCCAGGCAGGCCAGGAACTGATCGCGTGGTGCAGCACGACGACGCCCTGGCCAGCATCGAGGAGGGCCACGAGATCCTCGGCCACGCCGGGCGCCGGGGCGATGGGTTGCGGCGCGACCCCACGCTTGAGGGCCAGGCCGGGAATGTCGTGAAGGAGAATGGCATCCCACTGCCCGGCGTGCTCGGCGGAGAGCCAGTTCTGGGCAGCGGGCTGGATTGCGTGGGCGAATACCCAGTCGCGCTCCTGGCAGATGGAGGCGATGGCGCCCAGGAAGTCATCCATGGCGACCCGGTGGCCGCCGGTGATGACCAGGATTCGCTTGGCTGCCGACATCGGAACTCCGCTCGTGGAGGTCGCGCGCATCACGCGCAGGGGGCTGTCGCTACTGGGGTACTTACTATAGTCTGCTTCCTATAACTGTGAGGAGCTTCTGAATGACGGAAACCGCAGCCCCGGGCGTGCAGTATGGCCCGCGCGAGGGATACGCCGACCATGTCAGCCGCGAGCTGGTGCTCGAACTGCACCGCACGATGGTGCGCATCCGTCTGTTCGAGGAGCACTCCGGCAAGCTGGTCGAGTCCGGTGACATGCCCGGCTTCCTGCACTTGTACGTCGGCGAGGAGGCAGTCGCCACCGGCGTGATGTCGGTCTTCACCGATGCCGATCAGATGACGTCCACGCATCGCGGTCATGGTCACGCCATCGCCAAGGGCGCAGAGTTCCGCCCGATGTTCGCCGAGCTCTACGGCAAGACCACCGGCTACTGCAAGGGCCGCGGTGGCTCCATGCATATCGGCGATACGCAGAAGGGCATGCTCGGTGCCAACGCGATCGTCGGCGGCGGAATCCCGATTGCGGTCGGAGCAGCCTTTGCCTCCCAGTACCGCGGCGACGGCACGGTGGCCGCCAGCTTCTTCGGTGACGGCGCCACCAATATCGGTGCCTTCCACGAGGCAGTCAACATGGCTGCCGTCTGGGATCTCCCCGTGCTCTTCGTCTGCGAGAACAACGGCTACGCCGAGTTCACCTCGCAGGACAATCACATGAAGCTCGAAGACATCGCCGAGCGTGCCGCCTCCTACGGCATCCCGGGAGTTGTCGTCGACGGCATGGATGTCCTCGCCGTGCGCGCCGTAGCGATTGAGGCCGTCGAGCGTGCCAAGCGCGGTGAGGGCCCGACCCTGATCGAGGCGAAGACCTACCGCTACTTCGATCACCAGGGCATCAAGGGCATGCGCATCCCCTACCGTGACCCGGCTGAGGTCGAGGCATGGCGCGAGCGCGATGCAATTCGCCTTCTCGAGGCCGTCGGCGTCGCCCGCGGGCTTGTCACCGAGGTTGAGTTCGCGTCCATCTGGACAGAGACCGAGGCCGAGATCTTCGAGGCGATCGAATTCGCCCGCAACAGCCCAGATCCTGATCCTGCCGACATCCTCGACGACGTCTACACCGTCTGACATACGAAGGAACTCCTGTGACTACCCGCGAACTGACGTACGTCAAGGCCTTCAATGAAGGCATGCACCAGGCGATGGCCGCTGATCCCGATGTCTTCCTCATCGGTGAGGACGTCGCCGGCTACGGCGGTGTGTTCCACATGTTCGACGGCCTGCTGACCGAGTTCGGTGATAAGCGCGTCAAGGACACTCCCATTGCCGAGCAGGCCATCATCGGCCTGGGGGTCGGTGCCGCAGCACGTGGCCTGCGCCCCGTGTGCGACCTGATGTTCATGGACTTCGTCGGGGTCGCGATGGATCAGATCTTCAACCAGGCTGCGAAGATGAAGTACATGTTCGGTGGCGGCGCTCGCGTCCCGCTGACCATTACCACTGCAGGCGGTGGCGGAATGTCGGCTGCTGCGCAGCACAGCCAGAGCCTCGAGGCCTGGCTCGCGCACATCCCGGGCCTGAAGGTCGCGATGCCCGCCAGCCCTTACGACGCCAAGGGCTTGATCGTCGGAGCAATCCGCGACGACAACCCGACCATCGTCGTGATGAACAAGAAGATGCTCGGCGTGAAGGGCCCGGTTCCCGAAGAGCTGTACGCAATTCCGA
>JAHEIZ010000029.1 GCA_024639145.1 Actinomycetes bacterium
GTACGTGCGTGGCCCACGCTCGTGCTCATCGATCCGCTCGGCTCCGTAGTTGCCCAGTTCTCCGGTGAGGGCCACGCGCATGCGATCGATGCGACCATTGCTGAGCTCGTGAAGGTTCACGAGGCCGCTGGCACTTTGATCCGAGGGGCAGATGTCTTCATCGCTCCGCCACCGCCGCGCTCGATCTATCGCCAACCGGGCAAGGCCACGCTTATCGATCAGGCCACGTTGCTGGTCAGCGATAGCGCGAATCATCGGTTGGTGATCACTGACCCCGCGAATCCGAATGCGATCGTGCGCACCATCGGTGCAGGGTCACGCGGCCTGCGCGATGGATCTGCAACCGAGGCTCAGTTCAACGAGCCGTATGGCGTCCTCCGCCTCCCCGACGAGATCGCGACTCAGGTGGGCTATGACCTCGTCGTCGCCGACAGCGTCAATCACGCGCTGCGCGGTGTCGTGCTCGCCACGGGCGCTGTCACCACTGTCGCGGGCACGGGCGAGCAGTGGATGCAGGGCGATGCTTCACACGGCGATGCCCGGACCACTCGACTCAGCACTCCCTGGGATGTGGCCTGGTATGACGGCCGCGTAGTGGTGGCCATGGCCGGCGAGCATCGCATCTGGTCCTTTGATCCCGTCGCCTCGACCGTGGAGGTCTTTGCGGGAACCACCAACGAGGGCCTGGTCGATGGTGCTCGAGATCAGGCGTGGTTCGCCCAGCCGTCTGCCGTTGTCTCTGACGGCGAGGTCCTCTGGGTCGTGGATTCCGAGACCTCGGCAATTCGGCGTATCGAGGGTGACTCCGTGAGCAGCCCGATCGGGCACGGGCTTTTCGACTTCGGCCATGTCGATGGTGCTGCCTCCGAGGCTCTTCTTCAGCATCCGCTCGGTGCCGCCGTCCTCCCTGATGGCTCGCTGGTGATCGCCGATTCGTACAACGGTGCCGTGCGACGCTACGACCCCTCCACTGAGACGGTGACCACGATTGCGCGTGACCTCCGCGAGCCCAGCGATGTCGTCTACCTGCCCGAGAGCGCCACGCTCCTGGTAGTCGAGTCCGCAGCCGGTGCCCTCACCGCGATTCCGATCGCCGCAGGGGAGAGGGTCGAGAGCGAGCGCCTGCGCACCAGTCGACCGGCGATCACGGTCGCACCGGGCGCTGTGACCATCGAGGTCATCTTCGAGCCGCCGCCCGGCGAGAAGCGTGATGATCGCTACGGACCGTCGACCCAGCTTGTGGTGAGCGCATCGCCCGCTGGCCTGATCAGTGCGGGTGCCGGCACGACCTCCGATCTCGTGCGTGAGATCCAGGTCGAAGCGGTGGCTGCTGAAGGGGTGCTGCACGTGGCGGCCAAGGGCGCCTCCTGCGACGACACCGGCGGTGATCCTGATGCCCATGCCGCCTGCCACATCCATCAGCAGGACTGGGGCGTGCCGATCGTGATCGATCCCGCGGGTGACCGCGTGGTGCGCTTGGTGCTTTCGGGAGGCGATCCCGCGTCCCAGTAGGCTCGCCCTTATGGCTGAGTTCATCTACACCCTGAGTAAGGCTCGTAAGGCACACGGCGACAAAGTCGTTCTCGACGACGTGACGCTCTCGTTCATGCCCGGCGCCAAGATCGGCGTCGTGGGCCCCAACGGTGCCGGCAAGTCGAGCCTGATCAAGATCATGGCCGGCCTCGACCAGGTGTCCAATGGCGAGGCGAAGTTGATGGACGGCTACACCGTCGGCATCCTGCTGCAGGAGCCCAAGCTCGACGAGTCCAAGAGCGTTCTCGAGAACATCCAAGATGGTGTCTCCGAGACCAAGGCCATGGTTGATCGCTTCAATGCGATCTCCGAGGAGCTCGCGCTGCCCGACGCCGACTACGACACCCTGCTCGCCGAGATGGGCAAGCTTCAAGAGTCGATCGACCACCTCGGTGCGTGGGATCTCGATGCCCAGCTCGAGCAGGCGATGGATGCCCTTCGCTGCCCGCCCGGTGACGCCGACATCAGTCTGCTCTCCGGTGGCGAGAAGCGTCGTGTCGCGCTCTGCCAGTTGCTGCTGCGCCAGCCTGATCTGCTGCTCCTCGATGAGCCCACCAACCATCTCGATGCCGAGAGTGTGCAGTGGCTCGAGCAGCACCTCGAGAAGTACCCCGGCACGATCATCGCGATCACCCATGATCGCTACTTCCTCGACAACGTCGCCCAGTGGATCCTCGAACTCGACCGCGGTCGCGCTTATCCCTACGAGGGCAACTACTCCACTTACCTCGAGACCAAGGCCACCCGCTTGAAGATCGAGGGCGCCAAGGACGTCAAGCTGCAAAAGCGTCTCACCGACGAGCTCCAGTGGGTGCGCTCGAATGCGAAGGCACGCCAGACCAAGAGCCGCGCCCGACTCGATCGCTACGAGGAGATGGCCTCCGAGGCGGAGAAGGCACGCAAGCTCGACATGGAGGAGATCCAGATCCCGCCGGGCCCGCGCCTGGGTGCCGTCGTGGTCGAGGCGAAGAACCTCACCAAGGCTTTCGGCGACCGCGTGCTGATCGACAACCTGTCGTTCACGCTGCCGCGCAATGGCATCGTCGGTGTCATCGGCCCCAATGGCGTAGGCAAGACCACTCTGTTCAAGATGATCGTCAATGCTGCCGAGGGTGGCAGTGATCCCGATGCGCTCCCCACGACGGGAGAGATCAAGGTCGGCGAGACCGTGAAGCTCTCCTATGTCGACCAGAACCGCACCGGTCTTGACGAGACAAAGAATGTCTGGGAGGTCGTCTCCGACGGCCTCGACTGGATCAAGGTCGGCAATGTCGAGATGCCCTCACGCGCGTACGTCTCGGTCTTCGGCTTCAAGGGCCCTGACCAGCAGAAGCAGTCGAAGGTGCTCTCCGGTGGCGAGCGCAACCGACTCAACCTCGCCCTGACCCTGAAGATGGGCGGCAACCTGCTTTTGCTCGATGAGCCCACTAACGATCTCGACGTCGAGACACTCGGCTCTCTCGAGAACGCACTTCTCGAGTTCCCGGGCTGCGCCGTCATCACCTCGCATGATCGCTGGTTCCTCGATCGCATTGCCACCCACATCCTCGCCTACGAGGGTGACTCGCAGTGGTTCTGGTACGAAGGAAACTTCGAGTCATACGAGAAGAACAAGATCGAGCGTCTCGGCGCTGATGCGGCTCGCCCGCATCGTGCGACCTACCGCAAGCTCACGCGCGACTAGTGATGACCGCACCGTTCAGGCACGAGATCATCCGTCGATACGGCGATATCGATCAGCAGCAGCACGTCAACAACGTGGTGTTCTTCGATTACCTGCAGGACGCCCGCGTCGCGCTGCTCTTCGACATCTGGCACTCCGCAATGGGTGATCTCCAGCAGGTGATCGTTCATCAGGAAATGACCTATCGCAAGCCACTGCTGCTCAGCCTCAAGCCCATCGTGGTCGAGGTGTGGGTCAGCAAGATCGGTAATACCTCGTACTCCCTTGGGTATCGAGTGCTCGATGACAATGGTGACCTCTCGGCAGAGGCCTCGACGACCATGGCGACCATCGATCCTGTCGCCGGCCGCCCCACACGCATTCCCGACGATTTGCGGGCAGTGCTCGAAGGACTGAGAATCGACGCGTGAGCTTTCGCATCAGTATCGAGGACGCCCGAGTGCTCGCTGCCGTGTGCAAGCGTCAGGCCTCCTGGGATTCGCGCGCACGCGCGAGAGTGCTGACCACTGCCAAGGCCATGGGTGTCTACACCGCACCCCCGATGGACGTGCTCGCATTCTTCGCCATTCCCATCGATGCCGAGGTCGACGATGTTCCCCTTGATGTTGCTGTGTCGCTTCACTCGGTGATGAAGGAGCTCGAGCGCGTCGCCGCCGACGGGCAGCCCTTCGACGCCGAGAACCTTCTTGAGGTCACTGTTCCCGTGACTGCCTCGATGAACGTGGCGCAGCTGCCTCCGACAGAGGGCTGGCAGGTCCCGATCACCGCGGTGGCCGGCGATCTTCTCACCATGGTGACCGGGGCGACCGAGGAGTTCACCCGCCGTGCGGAGGGCAAGGGCGAGGGTGAGCGCCAGCTGATCGCCGACGAGATCTGGGAACGCACGGCATGGGCAGGTCTGCCCATGCGCGCGCTGCATGCTGCCCAGCGACTGGGCATGATCGGCAATGACTCCGCGCGTATCTCCGCCGCGACCAACGGGCCATGGAAACGCCTCAGCACTCCGCGCGGGCAGATCTTCTCGCGCACGAGTGGATCATCTGCGCGTCTCGCGCTACACCTGGTGAACTAGCGCTCTTTCGACTTCGGGAAATTCGGCACTGTGGTGCGGTGCGTGCAGGGTCAGCCGAACGCAAGCGTCATGGCAAGCGGGGCAATGGCTGCCTGGGAGTTACCCATCACCATGAGCATTAGAAGAAGTGAGACGATTGCCAGTCCAACACCCGAGACGAGCAGACTCGCGTTGGCGATCCTGGAGGAAAAGGTCCGGCTCACCCACCGGCGCCAAATCCACAGTGACGCGGGGATCGCGGCGATCAGCAGGACTGTCACGACGATGGCCTTCGGACGTTGCCACGAGAGCCTGGCGTCCACGAGACGCTGTACCTCGGATGGAATCGAGGAATTTCCCGATGCCACCCAGTCTGTGAAGAGCTGACTTTTGATTCCGACATCTGCGAATCCACGGGCAGGGTCGAGAGCAGTTGTCAGGTTCGCGAAGGCGATCAGGATGAGGAAGAGTCCGACAAGGATGCCGACGACGATGAATGCGAGATATGTCCACGTCTGGCGCCGACTCGCCCCGGCTTCTGAGCGCCGAGCAAACCTGAACTGGCGCCAGCAGATGACAATCAGGAACATGAGGGCGAGCAGCAGGAGAGTGCTCACAATAACCAGCACGAAGTGGTAGCGCTGATAGTCAGCCAGGATCGTGCTCAGCGCGGCATTCGATGAGTTAGCCGGCATCGCGGAGCCAGAGAGCAGTTTCAGGACCTACGGCCAGCACATCCTCGCCACCTGTGTTGAGCAGTGCCACATCGTCGCTCGAGCTGATCAGCACCTCATTGCCCCAGGTGGCAGGCAGGTGGACTGTCGCGTTGTTGAGATTGATGATCGAGACGACGGACGAGCCATCGGGTGCTGTGCGGCGGAAGGCAAGCACATCGCTCATGTGATCGAGCCACTCAAGCGGCCCTTTCCCGAGGGCGGCCAGCTCACGACGTAGATGCAGGGCATCGCGGTACAGCTCGAGAGTCGAGCCCTCGACGCCCGTCTCGGCGGCCACGGACACCTCGGCCCAGTCCGCGGGCTGCGGCAGCCAGCTGGACGATCCGGAATTGAACCCAAAGGACGCCACTTCGCCGGACCACGGAATCGGAACCCGGCAGCCATCGCGGGTGCCGTCAGTGCCTCCGCTGCGATGCCAGGCTGGGTCCTGGCGCACTGAGGCATCCAGCTCACTAACTTCACGTAGGCCGAGCTCTTCACCCTGGTAGATGTACATCGAACCCGGAAGGGTCAGCGTGAACAGCGTCGCTGCGCGCGCTCGGCGCAGGCCGCGCTCGGCATCGACCTCACAGGTCAGGCGAGTGTCATTGTCGAAGCCGGGTGCCAGGCGCGTCGCATGACGCACGACGTCGTGGTTGGAGAGTACCCAGGTGGGAGGGGCACCGATCTTCGAATGGTTCGCGATGGTGTCATCGATCGACTTTCGCATCTTCGCGGCATCCCAGCCGGCCTGCAGGTAGTCGAAGTTGAACGAGGTGTGCAGCTCATCCGGGCGCTGGTAACGCGCTAGCCGCTCGGGGTTCGGTACCCAGGTCTCGCCGCAGAACACTCGGGGCGGGTCGTACTCGTCGGCGACCTTGCGCCATTCTCGGTAGATGTCGTGCACGGCATCCTGATCCCAGAAGGGAGCATGGGGCTGGTCGCCGAGCAACTCGGGCTCGCCGTCGGCGTAGTCGTAGTCGGGAAGCCCGGACTCCTTGGCCATGCCATGTGCCACGTCGATTCGGAAGCCGTCGACACCCCGGTCGAACCAGAAGCGCAGGATGTCGCGGAACTCGGCGCGCACTTCCTCGTTCTCCCAGTTCAGGTCGGGCTGGGTGCTGTCGAAGAGGTGCAGGTACCAGAAGGCAGTGGCATTGCCCTTCGAGTCGGTCAGCGGCGACCAGCCACTGCCATGGAAGACGCTCTTCCAGTTGTTCGGCGGCAGTTCGTGATTCGCACCCTTGCCCGCACGGATCATGTAGCGATCCCAGGCCGCGGATCCCGGATCCGACCTCAGTACCTCCTGGAACCAGGCGTGCTCGCTGCTCGTGTGATTGGGGACGATGTCCATGAACACGCGCAGATTGCGAGCATGTGCCTGATCGATCAGCTCGGTCATGTCATCGAGCGTGCCGAGGCGAGGGTCAACAGATCGGTAGTCGGCCACGTCGTAGCCGCCGTCGTGCAGAGGTGAGGCATAGAACGGCGAGATCCACAGGGCATCGACACCGAGTTCGCGTAGGTAGTCGAGCCGGCTGATCATGCCACGCACGTCACCCATGCCATCGCCGTCGCTGTCAGCGAAGGAGCGGGGGTAGACTTGGTAGATGACGGCATCGCGCCACCAATTGGCATTGGTGTCCATGGGGTGAGTCCTCGGGGCTAGTGGGAACCGGGGGAGTCGTCGATGTTCTGCATGGCGTGAGCGGCGCCGACGAGGTACATCCAAAGTTGGCTCTCGAGTTCGGAGTCCTGCATGTTCATCTCGAGAATCGCATCATGCATGTGCGTGAGCCAGCGATCGCGGGCCTCGGCGTCGATGGCGAAATCCATGTGACGCATGCGAAGGCGCGGATGGCCGCGCTCCTCGCCATAGGTCTGTGGGCCTCCCCAGTACTGCTCCATGAACATGAGTAGACGGCGCTCGGCTTCGTCCATCTCGGCAGCGGGGTACATCGGGGCCAGCACTGAGTCATGGCGAACCCCGGCGTAGAAGTGCGCGACGAGCTTGCTGAAGAACTCATGACCCCCGAACTGCTCGTACGGGGTGATCTGCTTTTCGGTGTCGCTCACGTTCCTATTGTGGCTGATGGGCCGCGGTCTGCTGCGCCCGCTCCACGATGTGGCGCGCCATGGGCGGGAAGACAAAGGCGTGGAATGGGGCGACTGACCACCAGTAGATATGCCCGGCGAGACTTCGCGGCCAGTAGACGGCGCGCTGCACAAGTCGTGACTCATTCGGGCTGATGGACTGCACGTGGAATTCCAGCCAGGCCCGGCCCGGCATCTTCATCTCGGCACGAAGCCGAAGCAGGTCGGGCTGATCCTTCGTCTCGACCCTCCAGAAGTCGACCGGCTCGCCGACCATCAGGTAGCGCGGATCCCGGCGACCTCTGCGCAGGCCCACACCGCCCAGAAGGCGGTCGATCAGGCCCCTGATCTTCCACAGCAGATTGGCCGAGTACCAGCCGTTGCCACCTCCAATGCATTCGACCGCTTGCCACAGCTCGTCGGCCGACGCATGGCACGCGACCTCGCGGACATCGGTGTACAAGGTCCCGCCGGACCACTGGGGGTCAGTGGGAAGCGGATCGCTGGGTGCACCGGGAGTGGCAGCGCCTGACCATCGCGTGATGACATCTGCCTCGCGAATGCGAGCCAGTGCAAGCTTGACTGCGGCGTCAAAGGTCAGCAGACCCTCGGGTGGATTCGGGATCCACGCGGCAATGTCATGCTCGCGGCACACCGACGGGTGGCGTAGCGATTGCACGAGCGGTCGAGCGATGGCCTTGGGTACCGGCGTGACGAGATTGACCCAGTGGCTCGAGAGGCCCGGTGAGAGAAGGTTGATGGGCAGGATGATCCGACGCGGAAGCCCCGCTACGCGCGCATACGACTGCATCATCTCCTGGTACGAGAGCACCTCGGGCCCGCCGATGTCGAATGCGCGATTGACCTCAGGAGGAAGATCCGCCGCGAGAGTCAGGTAGCGAAGTACATCGCGAATGGCAATGGGCTGCGTGCGCGTGCGCACCCAGCGCGGAGTGATCATGGCGGGAAGTCGTTCGGTGAGGTAGCGCAGCATCTCGAAGGAAGCCGACCCCGAGCCGATAATGACTGCGGCTCGGAGTTCGACTGTTGGTACTCCGGATCCACGAAGGATCTCGCCGACATTCACGCGAGAGCGCATATGCGGACTCATGCGATCGGTAGGTACGTCAGGTGCAAGGCCGCCGAGGTACACGATGCGCGACAACGTGCTCAGGCCTGCTGCGGTGGCGAAGGTACGAGCCATGTCGCCTTCAGAGCTCTCTAGATCCCGGCCGTGCTGAAGGGAGTGCATCAAGTAG
>JAHEIZ010000037.1 GCA_024639145.1 Actinomycetes bacterium
GCCAGATCACCCTGACCAAGCACTCCGACCGCATCCGCGAGTCGCTCGCCGGCACCCAGAGCGCGATCGTGCTCGTCGACGATCTCGATGCCGCACTGCGCGTGGCCGATGCCTATGCCGCCGAGCACCTCGAGATTCATACGCGCGACGCTCGCTCAGTAGCGATGCGGGTGCGCAATGCCGGCGCGATCTTTGTGGGCACGTGGGCACCTGTCTCCCTTGGCGATTACGCCGCGGGCTCCAATCACGTTCTTCCGACCGCGGGTTCGGCGCGTCACTCCTCGGGTCTTTCCGTGCAGTCCTTCCTGCGCGGCATCCACCTCATTGAGTACGACGAGCAGGCACTTGCTGACGTAGCCCCGCACGTGATTGCTCTCTCGGGCGCCGAGGATCTCCCCGGTCACGGCGATGCGATCGCCATCCGAGTCGGCGGCAAGTAACCATGACCGACTTCACCCTGCCGATCCGCGATGACCTGGTCGGCGTGCAGAGCTACGGCGCGCCCCAGCTTGATGTTGCTGCGCCCATGAACGTGAACGAGAACCCGTTCGGGCCCTCACCTGCGCTCGCTGCGGCGATGGCTGCTGCCGTTGCGCGAGTTGCTCCTTCGTTGAATCGCTATCCCGATCGCGATGCCGATGAACTGCGTGCAGCGCTCGCTGCCTACGTCACTCGCGAGACCGGTGTGGCCGTCACTGCGGCGCAGACCTGGGCGGCCAATGGCTCGAACGAGGTCATGCACCACATCTTCCTGGCCTTCGGTGGCCCGGGTCGTCTCGCGATCACCTTTGACCCGACGTATTCGATGTATCCGGAATATGCGCGCGACACGTTCACCGAGTACCGCACCTTCGCTCGCCGCGATGACTTCACCGTCGACGTTGACGCAGCGATCGCGAGCATCGCGGAGCTTCGCCCGAGCCTCGTGCTGCTGACCTCGCCGAATAATCCGACAGGCACCTTCCTCGACTTCGCTGACGCAGAGCGCATCGCTGCTGCCTGCCTGGCGGCCGGAGCGATGCTCGTGGTCGACGAGGCGTACGCCGAATTCCGTCGCGCAGGCACGCGCACGGCCTTCGAACTACTTGCCGGCTACCCGAACGTGATCGTCTCGCGCACGATGAGCAAGGCCTTCGCCCTTGCGGGTGCTCGTCTGGGCTATGCAGTAGCCGCTGACACGCGCGTGATCGATGTTCTGCAGGTCGTTCGACTTCCGTATCACCTGTCGGCAGTGACCCAGGCTGTTGCTCTCACCGCCCTCGAGTTCGCGGACGAACTTCAGGCCCAGGTCGACCTCCTGCGCTCCGAGCGCGATGCGCTTGCCGCCTGGCTATCTGACCAGGGTTACGTCGTGGCACCCAGCGATGCGAACTTCATCCTCTTCGGGATGTTCGATGATCGGGCCGCCGTCTGGCAGCGCCTGCTCGACCAGGGTGTGCTCATCCGCCAGACAGGCCCCGCGGGCTGGCTGCGCGTGAGCGTGGGCACCCCTGAGGAGAACGCTATGTTTAGGCAGGCCCTGCTCACTGCGCGAGAAGGATGATGATGAGCCGCACCGCAACGATCGACCGCAAGACCAAGGAGAGCGAGGTCTTCGTCGAGCTCGATCTCGATGGCACCGGAGCGAACACCATCGATACAGGCGTCCCCTTCTTCGATCACATGCTCGCGCAACTCTCCAAGCACAGCGGCATCGATCTTGTCGTCCGCACCAAGGGCGATCTCCACATTGATGCGCACCACACGGTCGAAGACACCTCGCTCGCTGTCGGCCAGGCGATCAACCAGGCCCTTGGCGATCGCGCCGGCCTGCGCCGCTTCGGCGATGCGCTCGTGCCGCTCGATGAGTGCCTCGTGCAGTCGGCAGTCGATCTCTCCGGTCGGCCGTACCTCGTGCACGAGGAGCCCGAGATCGTCGAGCTCATCGGCACCTACGACACCACGCTGACCAAGCACATCTGGGAGTCGATCGTGGCCACCAGCCAGATCACCCTGCACGTGCGGGTTCTCTCGGGTCGCAATGCCCACCACATCGTCGAGGCCCAGTTCAAGTCAGTGGCGCGCTCACTGCGCACCGCTATCGAGCGTGACCCCCGTGTTGTCGGCGTGCCGTCAACCAAGGGCACGCTCACGCCGCAGGGCTAGTCGTGGCACCTTCGGTCGTCGTCCTCGATTACGGGTCCGGCAATCTCCGCTCAGTTCACCGTGCCCTCGAGCAGGTGGGCGCTGATGTCGTCGTCACCTCTGATTACGACGCGGCCATGGAGTGCGATGGTCTGATGGTGCCCGGCGTCGGTGCCTTCGATGCCTGCATGGCCGGTATCCGCAAGGTGCGCGGCGACATGATCATCGATCGCAGGCTTACCGGCGGGCGCCCCGTGATGGGCATCTGCGTCGGCCTGCAGGTCATGTTCGACACCGGAGTCGAGCACGGCATCACGACCGAGGGCCTCGGGGAATGGCCGGGCGTGGTCGAACAGCTTCAGGCGCCTGTGCTTCCGCATATGGGCTGGAACACCGTCACTGTTCCCGAGGGATCAACCCTGTTCACCGGTGTCGAGGATGAGCGCTTCTACTTCGTGCACTCCTACGGCGTGCGCACCTGGGACTTCCACCAGGGCCAGCCGAAGATCGCGGCGCCGCTTGTCACGTGGTCCGAGCACGGCGAGCCCTTCATCGCTGCAGTCGAGAACGGCCCGCTGGTCGCCACCCAGTTCCATCCCGAAAAGTCGGGCGATGCGGGGCTGCACCTGCTGCGCACCTGGGTCAGCTCGCTCGCGTAGTCGTGCTGACCGGGCAGTCTCGCCGCGTGGGCGACGACATAAGGTTGTCGTCGTGACCAAGCCCTCCATGCTCGAGCTCCTGCCCGCTGTCGACGTTGCTGATGGCAAGGCCGTGCGCCTTGTCCAGGGCAAGGCAGGCAGCGAGAAGTCCTACGGTTCGCCGATCGACGCCGCCCGTGCGTGGGTCGAGCAGGGCGCGACTTGGATCCACCTCGTCGATCTCGATGCGGCCTTCGGCCGTGGCAGCAATGCCGGGCTGTTGAAGCAGGTCGTGAGTGATGTGCGCTCGCACGTGCGCGTCGAGCTCTCCGGCGGTATTCGCGATGACGAGTCGCTCAAGGCCGCGCTGGCAACCGGCTGCACCCGCGTGAATCTCGGCACGGCAGCACTCGAGGATCCGGAATGGACTGAGAAGGTCATTCGTGAGCACGGCGAGCAGATCGCTGTTGGCCTTGATGTGCGCGGCACGACTCTCTCGGCTCGCGGCTGGACTCAAGATGGCGGAGATCTCTGGGAGACCCTCGAGCGTCTCGATGCGGCCGGCTGCGCACGCTACGTCGTGACCGACGTCAACAAGGACGGCACGATGCACGGGCCGAACCTTCACCTGCTGCGCGATGTCTGCGCTCGCACGTCGAAGCCGGTTATCGCCTCGGGTGGCATCTCCAAGCTCGAAGACCTGCACAAGCTCGCCGAGATGGTGCCGCAGGGCATCGAGGGCGCGATCGTGGGTCGCGCTCTCTACGACGGAGCCTTCACGCTGGTCGAGGCGATTGCTGCCATCGAGCCGCGTTACGACCCGTACCAGTGGGGCCCCCCGCAGCCGTGAGCCTCGCTGTCCGAGTCATCCCGTGCCTTGATGTCGACGCAGGTCGAGTCGTCAAGGGCGTCAACTTCGCTGAACTTCGTGATGCCGGCGATCCGGTCGAACTCGCGACTGCTTATGGGCTGGCCGGTGCTGATGAGCTCGTGTTTCTCGACATCACCGCCTCCAGTTCTGATCGCTCGACGACCTATGACGTCGTCTCGCGCACGGCCGAGACCGTCTTCATCCCGCTGACCGTCGGCGGGGGAGTCCGCGAGGTCGAGGACTTCAATCGCCTGCTTCGTGCGGGTGCTGACAAGGTCAGCGTGAACACGTCCGCAATTGCGAACCCGCTACTGCTGCGCGAGGCTGCCGATCGCTTCGGCTCGCAATGCGTCGTGCTCTCCGTTGATGCTCGTCGCTGCCCGCCCGGTGTTGTCACCGAGAGCGGTTTCGAGGTCACCACCCATGGCGGGCGAAAGAGCACCGGCATCGACGCAGTGCAATGGGCCATCGACGGCACGGCCCACGGCGCCGGCGAGATCCTGCTGAACTCGATGGATGCCGATGGCACGAAGGCGGGCTACGACATCGAGCTGATCGAGATGGTGCGCCGCGAGATCTCGGTGCCGCTGATCGCAAGCGGCGGGGCCGGCAAGCTCACCGACTTTGCACCGGCCGTGCAGGCAGGCGCTGACGCCGTGCTCGCCGCGAGCATCTTCCACTTCGGCACGCTCTCAATCGCCGAAGTAAAGGACGAACTGGCCGCCTCGGGGTTCCCCGTTCGTCTTTAGCGAGGCGAGGGCTTCATCCTCATCGCGGGACGGCAGAATGTCCCTATGTCCCAAGACTTCATTGCCCGGGTGAACTTCAACGATCAAGGCCTCGTGCCTGCCATCGCCCAGCAGTGGGATACCCATGAGGTGCTGATGATGGCCTGGATGGATCAGTCCGCCCTCGAGCGCACGCTGGCCACCGGTGAGGTCACCTATTACTCGCGCAGTCGCGGCGAGCAGTGGGTCAAGGGCCTCACCTCGGGCAATCGCCAATTCGTGCGCGAGGTGCGCATCGACTGCGATGGCGACACCCTTCTGCTTCTCGTCGATCAGACCGGCGGCGCCTGCCACACCGGTGATCGCACCTGCTTCGATGCCATCTCGCTGACGATCGCGGGCCAGTGAGCGTTCCCATGGGGGTCGTGACTCCCGATCTCGATGCCTTTCGTGGGCTCGCTCAGTCACGACGGGTGATCCCCGTCGTGCGCCGGTTGCTCGCTGACGGTCAGAGCGCCATCGGCCTGTTTCGCACCCTCTGCGGCGATCGCGCCGGCACCTTCCTTCTCGAGTCCGCGGAGCAGGGGCGCTCGTGGTCGCGTTACTCGTTCATCGGCGTGCGCTGCGCGGCAATGCTCACCGAACGCGATGGACGCGCAGTCTGGCTAGGCCGTGCACCCCATGGCGTGCCCGAGGGAGCTGTGCCGGTCGAGGTGCTGCGCGATGCGATCGACCTCCTGCACACCGCGCCGATCGAGGGGCTGCCTCCGCTGACCGGAGGGATGGTCGGCTACCTCGCCTACGACACCGTGCGCAGCTGGGAGCGAATCCCTGATGCGAATCCCGATGAGCTGGGCATCCCCGACATGGCATTCCTGCTCGCCACCGATCTCGCGGTTGTCGATCACGCCGACGGCTCGATCATGCTCATCGCCAACGCGATCAATTACGACGACTCCGATGCGAATGTCGATGCCGCGTGGGCCGATGCGGTCACCCGCCTCGATGCGATGGAGGCCGCGCTCGGCGCCGCGGCACCTGCCACTGTCGTCTCCTTCGACGCAGCAGCGGTGCCCATCGTCACTGCGTCCACTGAGCACGCCGACTATCTCGCGGCCGTCGACACGGCTAAGGAGTACATCCGGGCAGGCGATGCCTTCCAGATCGTGCTCTCGCAGCGCTTCAGCACCCCGTGCCCGGCGCCGGCGCTCGATGTCTATCGAATTCTGCGCACCACGAACCCGAGCCCGTACATGTACTTGCTGCGTCTGCCTGACGATGACGGTGTCGCGGCCGACGAGGCCGCAGGGCGCCTGTCCGATGACGTGGCCTTCGAGATCGTTGGCTCATCACCCGAGGCGCTTGTCACGGTGCGTAGCGCGCACGTGGTCGTGCACCCGATCGCGGGCACCCGCCCGCGCGGTGCGTCGGTCGAGGATGACGCCGCACTGGCCGACGACATGCTCGCCGACGAGAAGGAGCGCGCCGAGCACCTGATGCTCGTCGATCTCGCTCGCAACGACATCGGCCGGGTGTGCGCACCGGGCACGGTCAATGTCGTCGAGTTCATGCAAGTCGAGCGCTACTCGCACGTGATGCACCTCGTCTCGACTGTCACGGGCACCCTTGAGTCGTCATCGTCGGCCTACGGGGCTCTCGCGGCGACCTTCCCGGCCGGGACCTTGTCGGGCGCGCCCAAGCCGCGTGCGATGGAGATCATCGATGAGCTCGAGCCGCTCAGACGCAATCTGTACGGCGGTTGCGTGGGCTACTTCGACTTCGCCGGCAATGTCGACATGGCCATCGCGATCCGCACGGCCGTGCTCAAGGACTCAGTGGCCTACGTGCAGGCAGGCGCCGGCATCGTCCTCGACTCGGTTCCTGAGAGCGAGGCGGCGGAATGCGCCAATAAGGCCGCAGCAGTGCTGCGCGCCGTGGCGATTGCCGCCACGATGCGCCCGAGTCGGGGTGATGATGCCGCGCACCTATAGATATGCCCTGATCGCCCTGGTGATCGGCGCCGCGCTACTGCTGCTCGGTTACTCCATGCCGTGGGCTTCTGTCTCCATCCCGATCGTGACGGGCGGGCCGGCCTCGAGCCAGGTCGAGCTCAGTGGCCACGACATCGCCTCACTCGCGTCGATGGCGGGCTGGATCGCTGCAGCCGGGCTCGCCGGCATCATCGCCACCCGTACTTGGGGTCGGGTGATCGTCGGCGCGATCGTGGCCCTCGCGGGAGCGGGCTCGGCCCTCGCCGCGGTCTGGTTTGCGGTGGCCTCGAGTGGCCTAATCAAGGCGGCAGCGGAATCCCATGCGGGGGAGGCGCTGGCCGATCTCGGCGAGTTCTCGATCACTGTGTGGTGGATCCCGACCCTGCTGGCCTCATTACTGGTGCTCGCCGCGGGCCTGCTCACCTGTGCCCGTGGTCGCATGTGGCCCGGGCTCGGCCGAAAGTACGACCGCACGAATCCTCGGCAGCTCACCGCATGGCAGGCGCTCGACCAGGGGCAGGATCCGACCCTCGATTCCTAGGTCACGGTGCCACGCGCTCAGGGTGTGACCCATGCCTCGCAGCGCGCGGCGCGGGTTCAGTAACCGTGATCTGCTTAGATTGCGCCATGGCCAACGAGCATCATGACGATCACGGTTCCACCCCTGCTGCCTGGACCGTTGTCATCTTCACGGTTATTGCCTTCATCCTGGGCACCCTCGGGGTCATGCTCGCGAACTGGATCATGTTCTGGGTGGGTGTCGGCGTCCTGATTCTGGGTGCGGTCATCGGCAAGGTCATGGCCATGGCCGGCCTCGGTAAGAAGAGCCCTGCTCACGCCTGAGCACGCCTCACGCGCGACTTCTTACGCGCACCGAACACATTCCTGACGCTTCTCCGTACACGTCGCGTGCGCCTTCTCGCGTATTCATGACAGGGTGTGCATGTGGAAACCGTCAAGGGCTTAGTGCTCGTCGTCGAAGACGAGCGAGCGATCTCCGATCTGCTACGCATGTACCTTTCGCGCGAGGGCTTCGGGGTTCATGTCGAGTCTGACGGAGTCGCCGGTCTCGCTGCCGCACGCAATCTGCACCCTGTCGCGATCATCCTCGACGTCGGCCTGCCCGGCATCGACGGCACCGAGGTGTGCCGTCAGCTGCGGGCCGACAACGACTGGGTGCCTGTGCTCTTCTGCACCGCCCGCGACGACGAGGTCGATCGCGTGCTCGGTCTCGAGCTGGGCGCCGATGACTATGTCACCAAGCCGTTCAGCCCACGGGAGGTCGTCGCACGAGTGAAGTCGGTCGTGCGCCGCGCCACCAGGGCGCAGATGGGCGAAGGCCCGCTCGTCATGGGCGAGATCTCCCTCGATCAGGTCACGCGCCGCGCCACCGTGGCGGGCGAGCCCCTCGATCTCACTGCTACCGAGTTCGACCTACTCGCGCACCTGATGAGCAACCCCGGTCGCGTGTATAGCCGCGAGCAACTGCTCGCCGAGGTCTGGGGATACGCGGCCGTCGTGGGTACTCGCACAGTCGACGTGCACGTCGCGCAGGTGCGTGGAAAGCTCGGCGACCACAGCCCCATTCGCACGG
>JAHEIZ010000025.1 GCA_024639145.1 Actinomycetes bacterium
CCATTCATCTGGACACCGCAGTTACCCCTGCATGTATCTCGGTGGTCGATACTGGATTCGAACCAGTGACCCCTCGCGTGTGAAGCGAGTGCTCTAACCACTGAGCCAATCGACCGAAGCGCCATGACTCTACCCCAGGTCAATCCCACATCCCTCGGCCCCATCCCCCACATTCGACTACCGTCGGGACCTCACCACCCCAGGAGACCCATGATTCAGCTCGCTCGACCGCTCGGTGCCGCAGTTCTTGCGTTGGCCATCACTGCCACAGTGCTCGCGGTTCCCGCGCGCGCGGTGCCGAGCACGACCATCACTTTCACGTCCTCACCCACCGCCGCGATCGGCCAGTACAACATGCTCACGGTGTCGATCACCTCGAGTGACGGCGTGACCCAGCCCGAGGGCGGCGTTGTCTTCCGCAATCAGTCGGGCGAGATCGTCGGTACTGCAGCGACAGGACGCGGAAGTTCAGTGGCCAATGCGGTCGCGACCTTGCCGTGGTGGCCCACGCAGCAGACCTCCTATTCCTTTACTGCCCAATACAACGTCGCAGCGGGAGTCTCGTTGGCCGGATCAACAACGGCAGAACCGTTCAGCATCCTCGCCACTCCATCAGGGCAGCACGTATCGATGAGCGCACCGCAGATGTACCTCGGAGTTCCGGCCACACTGACAGCGGCTGTCTACCCCGGTTCACTTCAGGGATCGATCGGCTTCACGGGAAATGGCTGGGGTCTAGGTCCCTCTGTTCCGATCGTCAACGGCGGCGCGACGTTCACCTTCACGCCCGGCTCACTGGGATGGCAAGAGTTCGGGGCATCGTTCAGCTCAACAAACGTCGCGGGAGTCCAGGGCCAGGTCGCCCAATGGGTGAACGTGCTGCCCGCCTCGGCACAGCCTCAGCTACTCCCGACAGCAGCGCCTTTCCCTGCCACCCTCACCCCGGCCAAAGCGACCGCGACTGGCCCCAGGCCCGCGAGAAGGCCGGCATCACACTTTGCAAAGCCCGCCCGTCGCTAGATCAGTGCGAGAAATCGCCTGCGACACCGCGAGTCTGGACCCTGGTTCTAGGGACCTCGGTCTAGCGTGGAAATACCTACAAGCACGAGGAGTTTCTCCATGCGCGAATCCGGCCGCCTGCGCGGCATTATCGTCAAGGCCTTAGCGGCCTCGGCGCTCGTTCTCGGGACGGTCGGCATTGCCGCTGTTCCCGCCCATGCCACCCAGAACATCTCACTCAGCGGTGTCGGGAACGGTCCTCAAGGTGGCCTTCAGAACCTCACCATCACTGACTCGTCCTCGACATGCGGCAGCACTCAGCCTGAGCAGATGGTTGTTAGCGGATCAACCGATGGTGGAAGTTCGTATTCCGTGATCGGTTACGCCAATTTCAATAATTGCTCGAACGGCAATGACGTCTACCGCTATCAGTGGGTACCGGCATACACAGGCACCTGGCTCATCCAGGCAAGCAACAGCAGCGACACATCCAATATCGCCACTGCCGTGATCGGTGGAACTACGACCATCACCACCATCGCAGCGCCGAACGTCGCGACCGTGGGCGTGGCTACCAAGGTGCAGGTCAACGTGACCAGCCAGGGACAGGCCGCCTACGCCCCCACGGGTAGCGTCGTCGTGAAGGACGGCTCCGGCAACACCGTGGCCACCATGGGACTCTCCAAGTCAAATGCAGGTAGTTCCTACGCTTACTGGTGGTGGACTCCCCCGACGACCGGCACGTACGCCTTCACCGCCTACTACGGCGGCGACTCCGTTGCCAGCGCTTCACAGTCGGCCACCGACCTCGTGCTCGCCTCAGTATCCGGTAACACGATCTCCCTGCTCGCGCCCGGAACCATGACAGTGGGGATTCCCGTCACGTTGACTGCCACGCTTGTGCCGTCAAACATCCAGGGCTCGGTGGGCTTCACCTTCAACGGCAAGCCGATCAGCGCATCGATCCCGATCGTGAATGGTTCGGCGAGCATGCAGTGGACCCCGACGACCGCCGGCGCAGCAGTGGTGGGCGCCAGCTACACCACAAACGGTGGAGCCAGCGGATCCACGATCGACAAGGTCAACATCGTCAATGGCCCCGCACAGCAGGACGTCATCACGCTGACCCAACCGGGCTGGGGTACCTGGGCACCCAACGGCCAGTACAACCTGCCGAACGGCACCAGCACCACGATGACGGCATCAACCCTGTCGGGCTCGCCGGTCACGCTCACCGAGACAGGTCCCTGCACGGTGCAGGGTCTGACCATCACGGTTCCGGTGGCCTCGGGCCAGTGCAATATTCAGGCCAGCTCACCGGGTGGCAAGGGCTACGCGCCTGTCACCCTCGGTTACACCGTGCTGCCGGGCCTGGGCAACCAGACGGCCACCCTCGCAGCGCCTTTGTCGGGCAAGCTGACCAAGGGACGCACCTACGTGCTTGAGTCCCCCGGTCAGGTCGACACCAACGCCGGCCAGAACATCAGCTGGACCATCACCAAGGGCAAGAACTCGGTGTGCAAACTGGGATACCCCGCTGATGGCTCGGTCACTTTGAAGATGATCAAGAAGGGCGCCTGCAACATCAAGGGCACGGCACCTGGAGTTCCGAACCAGTGGAACCCGTACGTCGTGACCCGCAGCTACAGGGGCTAGTCACGCAGCACTGATCGATGGGCCTCCGCCTCGGCGGGGGCCCATCGCATGTCAGGGGTCAAGATCCGCAGAGCTCTTGACTCCGAAGGCATCCCGGATCGCGGAGGTTATCGGCCCGATCCCGAGCTCTCGATCATCAGCACGCGTCACCGGATGGACGTCCCGCGTCGACGAGGTCAAGAAGATCTCGTCCGCCGAAGCGAGAACAGCGAGATCAAGTTCCGCTTCGCAGGCGTGCGACCACTCGAGCACCAGCTCACGGGTGATACCGGCAAGGCAGCCACTCGACAGAGTAGGCGTGAGCACGACTCCATCGACGACGACGAAGACATTTGAACCAGTGCCCTCGCACAGTTGATTCACCGTGTTGCCGAAGATTGCCTCCGAGGCTCCACGCGCATGGGCAAAATCGAGGGCAACCACGTTCTCGGCATAAGAGGTCGTCTTCGCGCCCGCTATAGCCGACCGCTCGTTGCGGACCCACGGAACCGTGACGATGCTGGTGGACTCCGACCACGCTGAGGCTCCCATCATCGCGATGGCCAGGGTGGGCAGGACTTCCCCTCGATCACTGCCGAGCGGGGCGATTCCGCCCGTGAGCGTGATGCGCAGACGCGCCGGCCCGGTGATGGACGCGGCATGGGCGAAGAGCACTTCCGCAACCGCTTCTCGCACCACGTCATGATCGGGCGATGCAAGTCCGAGCAGCTGTGCAGATCTGTCGAGGCGCCGAAGGTGACGACTCAATGCGAAGACCTGGCCATCGACGACTTTCATCGTCTCGAAGACCCCGTCGCCTACCGTGAATCCGTGATCGAGGACGCTCACGAGGGCTTCATCAGGTGGAACCAGGCTGCCGAGGTTCCCCTCACCGATCCAGATCATTCGTTCCCCTCACTTGCCAGGTCAATGAGTCGACGCGCCTTCAATTCGGTCTCGAGCCATTCAGCGTGCGCATCAGACTCCCAGGTAATGCCGGCTCCGGTTCCGAATTTCACAATCGCGCCGTCACGCCAGAAGGTACGAATCGTCACGGCAAGCTCGGCCTGCTCGCCACCATGCTCGATCCATCCGAGCGCACCGCAGTAAAGGTCGCGAGGTGATGTCTCATGCTCGGAGATGATCCTGAGTGCAGCGGATTTCGGCGCACCGGTGACAGAACCCGGCGGAAAGGTTGCCGCCAGGATCTCGGCCCAGGACGTGCCTGGCTCAAGCTCGCCGCTGACCTGCGAGACGAGGTGTACCAGCCCGGGATGCTCCTCGACCTCGAGTAGTCGCGGCACCTCCACCGATCCCGTGAGGCACACTTGCGAAAGGTCATTGCGCACGAGATCGACGATCATGATGTTCTCGGCAGAGTCCTTGTCGAGAAGGTCACTTTCCGTGGTGGCAGTGCCCTTGATCGGCCCCGACACCAAATACTGGCCGTCTCGGCGAAGAAAGAGCTCCGGGCTCGCGCATACGATTTCGATGCCGATCTCGGGCGCGTGCACTATTGCCGCGTACGGCGCGGGATTTCCGGTCACCACACGATCGAAGAGACCGAGCAGGCTCTGCCGTGTATCGCTCTTCGATGACAGGACCCGACAGATATTGGCCTGGTAGACGTCACCGCGAGCGATAGCTTCGCGAGTTCTCTCGACAGCATCGCGGTATCCGTCCGCGTTGAGCGACGAACGCCAGGATGTGCGAGTGGGTCCGCGCCATTCATCGCGCACCCATTCAGGCCGCGCACTCTGCCAGTGGGAGAAGAGCAGATAGACCTGATCGCCCTGGTAAGGCAACACGGCGATCCAGCGACCCGGCTCCTTGAGCACCGAAGGGTCATGAGACACCGCAGCAAGCCCCGATGCCCAGAGCCCGCCGACACACGCGAAGGGGGGCAGACTCACTCCCCCATCATTGCGGCTTCAGGTGACCCGCACCCCCAAAGCGGACCTCATTGGCGGAGCAGTGCGGTCGTCAGATATGGTTCTGACTCGACCGAGAGGTCACGCGGACGTAGCGCAGCTGGTAGCGCATCACCTTGCCAAGGTGAGGGTCGCGGGTTCGAATCCCGTCGTCCGCTCGAAGTACCCTGAACCGGGGTACTCGCGGTGGAGTGACCGAGAGGCGAGGTAGCGGCCTGCAAAGCCGCGTACACGGGTTCAAATCCCGTCTCCACCTCCACACAGTGCCCTCAGAGGCCACTCGGTTAAGAGATTCCACGTTGAGGTGCCAGACTGATGGCATGGCTACGACACCAGCAACAGACCCCAATGATCCCCGTGAGCGCTTCAAGGCGGCACTTGACGCCAAGAAGAACAAGGGCGGTCACCGCGGGACTGAGCCCATGACCACGAGCGGCAAGGCAAAGGAGTCCTCCGGCGCAGCCGGTGGCAAGAAGGAATTCCGTCGCAAGAGTGGTGGCTGACGGCCGCTGGCCCTGGCGCTGAGCACTCAGTCACGACTGATAGGCTCTCGACTCGTAATACGGACCGTTAGCTCAGTTGGCTAGAGCGTTCCCCTGACACGGGAGAGGTCACAAGTTCGAGTCTTGTACGGTCCACAAGATGAAGGGCCCTCGGCGCAAGCCGAGGGCCCTTCGCATTCCCCCTCCGGCCCTTGCCTCCGATAGTCTCCCGAGGTGTCCATTACAGCCTTGACCTTGATCATCCTGGCCATCTGCCTGGCGGCGTTCGGATTGGCCTTCATCGCCCTTGGCATGTCCAATGAGCGCGCCTACTGGTCTCAGCGCGATCCGCAGGGCGATCCACGACGCGACGCGACTCCTCTCGCGCAGGTCGTGAAGCGAGCAGGGCACTATGCGGCCGGTGAATACCGAGCGCCTCTTCGCGTAGCCGCAATCGGAGTCATCATGATCTGGCTGGCTATCGCCAGCGCTGTCATCGGAATCCTGGTCGAGCTTCTCTAGTCGAAGTCGACGATCAGGGGCGCATGGTCACTCCACCGCTCGGCGTAGGTGGCTGCCTTGCCCACCGTGGCCGTGTGAGCACGTTTCGCAATCCCCTTCGAGGCCAGTGCGTAGTCAATCCGCCAGCCGCCATCGGTGTCGAAGCCGCGACCGCGCCACGACCACCAGGTGTAGGGGCCGGGGCCTTCGCCGCCCAGCACGCGGCCGAGATCAGTCCAGCCGCCCTCGAACCACGCATCGAGATAGGCACGCTCCTCAGGCAGGAATCCGGCCTTGTCGCGGTTGCCCTTCCAATTCTTGATGTCGACCTCACGATGGGCAATGTTGAGATCACCGCAGATCACGACATCAGGCGAACCGGCGAGCTCGCGCATGCGCAGATCGATCTCGGCCAGGTGAGCCATCTTCTCGTCCTGCTTGACCGTCCCCGCCTCGCCGCTGTGGAAGTAGGCGCTTACCACCGTGATCTTCTTGCGTCCGTGGGCGAGATCCGCCTCGATCCAGCGACCCTGGGAGTCGAAGGGCTGTGTGCCGGTTCCGATGCGAACGGCCTTGACCGGGAGCGCACTGAGAATCGCGACACCCGCGCGGCCAAGGGTCGCCGCAGGAGCATGCACGACCTCGTAGCTCTCGAGTGGCGAGCCGGCGAGAACCTCGGCCAACTGCTCGGTCGTCGCACGCACCTCCTGAAGGCAGATGACATCTGCCTCGGCGGCAGCAAGCCACTCGAGTCCGCCGCGACGCTGGGCGGCGCGGATTCCGTTGACATTGGCGGTCACGATTCTCAAGGGAGCCATTCGGGCAGGATACTGAGACCTGACCGAAGGGCATCATGAACCGACTTACAGACCGTGTCGCACTCGTCACCGGCGCCGGCGGCGGCATCGGACGAGCGATCGTCGAGCGTCTCGAATCCGAGGGCGCGATCGTCGTCGCGACTGATATCCGTCCCATCGAGAGACTCGGCGCTCTCACTCTCGTGCACGATGTCGCGAGCGAGGAAGCCTGGGCCGAGGTCGTCGAAGTGATCGGCGAGCGCTTCGGACGGCTCGACGTCTTGGTGAACAATGCCGGCCGCACGGACTTCGGAGTGATCGAGGGCACCAGTCTCGAGGAGTTCAACGAGGTCGTCGCCGCGTCGCAGACCAGTGTCTTCCTGGGCATGAAATCGTGCGGGCCGCTGCTGAAGGCCTCGGGGCACGGATCAGTCATCAACATGAGCTCGATCCTCGGCACCACGGGAGGCCTGGGCGGCTCCCCCGGCTACAGCGCCGCCAAGGGTGCCGTCCGCACCCTGACGAAGAGCACGGCGATCAGGTGGGCCACCAAGGGCGTCAGGGTCAACTCCCTGCATCCGGGCTTCACCGACACCCCGATGCTCGAGCATGCCGCCGAGACGGGTGTACTCGATCGGATGCTGGATGCCACGCCCATGGGCCGGCTGGGCCGTCCGTCCGAGATCGCGGCGGCCGTGGCCTTCCTGGCTAGCGACGACGCCTCGTTCATGACCGGCGAGGAAATGCACGTCGATGGCGGCTTCACGGCCCGCTAGGGGCTTCCTAGACAGATCTGCGCGGGAATGAGCAAAGTCCCGGGCACCAGCGGTGTCCCGGGACTTCACGTGGTCGGGCTGACAGTGCCGTGTTTCACGACTTAGTTAACCCCTGTCCCGGGACATCGTTAACCCTTGCCGGATGTCGAAGAATCGGGTCATCGTCGAGGCAGTGCTGGCAGGTCAGTCCCACGGGGCGGT
>JAHEIZ010000032.1 GCA_024639145.1 Actinomycetes bacterium
GTCGTGACGCCGGTGACGGCACTGATGACCGATCAAGGACGAATGACCAAGCGTTCGACGACTCGTAGTTCCGATCCGGCGCGATTGGCGGCGAAGCAGTTCGTCGGCCTGCTCAACCTCGACGGCGCGAAGGCGACGCTCGGCGCGAATGCCAAGGCGACCGACGGCTCCACCGAGATCGCCCGAGTCGAGTCACCGACTGTTTCCGCTCTCGTGCAGCAGATGCTCACTGACTCGAATAACGATCTTGCCGAGGCCCTTGCTCATCTCGTCGGACTGAAGTCAACCGGAAAGGCGACCTTCAAGTCAGGTGCCAGCGCGACCATCGCTGCGGCCGACGACCTCGGCATCCCCACCGAGAGCCTGCATCTCGTCGATGGCAGCGGGCTGTCTCATCGAGACCGCATCACGCCCGTCACCCTCGCCTCGGTGATCTCTGCAACGGCCGGCGATCAAGCGCCGACGCTGTGGCCGATCGCATCCGGCCTCCCCATCGCCGGTCTGACGGGCACCCTTGCCGACCGATTCACGGCGAAGGCCATGAAGCAGGCTGTTGGCTACGTGCGGGCCAAGACAGGCAGCCTCAATGACACAGTTGCGCTCGCCGGAAGCGTGCGCGATCGTGATGGCCGCGTGCTGGCCTTCGCGGTACTTGCCAACAAGATCCCCTCCGTGGTCGCAGCACGCGCTACGGTCGACAAGATCGCGAACCAACTAGCGAAATGCGGATGCCGATGAGTGCTCAGGTCACCCTGCTGCCCTGCAATCAGTTCGATCACTTCTACCGTGGCGGCAATCGCATCGGTGAGTTGCGTCGCGGCCCGGGTGGGCCGCAGCGACCGGAGGAATGGATCGGTTCGACCACGGCGCGCTTCGGCCAGGCGCCGCAGGGCTTCAGCGTGCTGCCCGACGGCCGCTTGCTTATCGAGGCCATCGAAGACGAGCCTGAGGCATGGCTCGGTGCTGCGCACCTGGCGCGCTACGGCACGAGCACTGAGGTGCTCGTGAAGCTTCTCGATCTCGATCAGCGCCTTCCCGTGCACCTTCACCCCAATCGCGCGTTCTCCAAGACGCACCTCGGGCTCGCCCACGGCAAGACCGAGGCCTGGTACGTGCTCGACGCACCGGAGGGTGCCGAGGTAGGTGTCGGCTTCAAGGACGCCATGAGCCTCGATCAGGTCAGCGACTGGGTGCGCGAGCGTGATAGCGCCGCGCTGCTCAGCGCGCTGCAGACTCGAGTCGTGCGACCGGGAGATGCAATGCTCGTGCCCGCCGGTCTGCCGCACACTGTTGCTGACGGCGTCTTCGTGCTCGAGCTTCAGGAGCCGACAGATCTCTCGATTCTCCTCGAGTGGGCGGAGTTCGCGGTCGACGGGGCGAAGGACGGTCATCTCGATCTCGGCTTCGAGACGGCACTCCAGGCGGTTGACCTGTCGGCGGTGTCGTCGTCGGATCTCGATCGACTCGTGCTCACCCGCGATCAGCTCGACGTCGCCGGGTTGCGCAGCATCATGCCCGCCGCCGCGGACCCTTACTTCCGCGCCCAGCGCATCGATACCTCCGCCGGGGCCGTGGGAGTCGACGCCGGCTTCTCCATCGTGCTGGCCACCGAGGGTCGCGGCATCATCCACACCGCGCAGGGCGATCACGAGGTCGCACGTGGCGATGTTCTGCTGATTCCGTTCACCGCAGGCGACTGGTCGGCATCCTCGGAGGGTTCACGTTCACTCGTCGCGGTCGCGTGTCGACCGCCGGCGCCGGATGCGCCGACTGACGCACGCTGATCATGAGCTCGCAGGCCACCGTCGCGGTCCGCAATGCCGTCGAGGCCGCATGCGCTGATCTCGCCGATGGCGCCCTGGTGCTCGTGGCCTGCTCCGGCGGCCCGGATTCGCTTGCCCTGGCGGCGTGCACGGCATGGGTGGGGCAGCGGCAGCGCTTTCGCGTGGGCGCGGTCGTAGTCGATCACGGATTGCAGGAGTCCTCCGCGGATGTGGCCGCGGAAGCTGCACGTGCCTGCATCGCCTTCGGCCTCGATCCCGTGATCGTCGAAGGAGTTCAAGTCGGCACGAGTGGTGGTCCTGAAGCAGCGGCGCGTGATGCGCGGTACGCGGCATTGACCAAAGCCGCGAATGCGCATGACGCGTCAGCCGTTCTTCTCGGTCACACGCGCGAGGATCAGGCCGAAACGGTCCTTCTCCGGCTCGCTCGCGGATCAGGTGCGCGGTCTTTGTCGGCGATGTCACCTGCCACTGGACTCTGGCGACGTCCGATGCTCGACATTCCTCGTGCGATCGTTCATGAGTGCGCAGCTGAGGAATGCGCACGCATCGGTGCGAGTCCCTGGAGTGATCCGCACAACACTGACCCTGCCTACTCTCGGGTACGAGTCCGCGAAGCACTCCCACTTCTCGCCGAGACCCTCGGTGAGGGGGTAATCGGCGGACTCTCGCGGTCTGCTCAACTTCTCCGCGACGATGCCGACGCCCTTGACGCATGGGCCATGGTCGAGGTGGCGACCCACGTTCTCGATGCGCGTCCCGGCTGCTCTATTGATGTCAGCGCGCTTGAGACCTTGCCCCGTGCCATCCGCACTCGCGTCTACAAGGTGATGTGCGAGCGGAGTGGGACCACCGAACTCGATGCCGGTCATCTCGCGGGCATCGACGAACTGATCACGCGCTGGCATGGACAGGGCACTCTCAATCTGCCCGGGCGGCTGAATGCCGCCCGTGAGTATGGAAGGCTGTCGGTCTGGCCCCCGGAGATGGAGTGATGCGTGCACGCTGAGGATCTCGGAAACGATCTCGCCGAAGTACTGCTGAGCGAGGAGCAGATTCACGCGCGCATCAAGGAGCTCGCCGATCAGATCGAGATCGACTATGAGGGTCAGGATCTCCTGCTCGTCGGAGTTCTCAAGGGCGCGGTCATGGTCATGGCCGATCTCGCCCGATCCCTCACCCGCCACGTGGGCATGGACTGGATGGCCGTGTCGTCCTATGGCTCGGGCACCAAGAGCAGCGGCGTCGTGCGCATCCTCAAGGATCTCGATGCAGATATCGCCGGTCGCCACGTGCTCGTAGTCGAGGACATCCTCGACTCAGGCCTGACCCTCTCCTGGCTACTGCGCAATCTCTCCTCGCGCGGCCCCGCCTCGGTCGAGGTTTTCACCCTCATGCGCAAGCCCGATGCAGTGAAGGTGCCGATCACGCCGAAGTACTGCGGTTTCGACATCCCGAACGAGTTCGTCGTGGGCTACGGCCTCGACTACGCGCAGAAGTACCGAAATCTGCGCTCGGTAGCGATTCTCGCCCCTCACGTCTACGGCGCCTGACCGGCCCACCAGCCCCGAAAGGCTGATCCTCGTCCGCTCTCGGCTCAAGCACCTCGGCCGCGGGAGCGGCCCCCTCAGCGACGGGGTAACCTCATGAGGTGGATTTCCGACGCATCATCAAGGGCCCGATCTTCTGGATCGTGCTGGCCATTGCCGCCGTTCTCATCGGCTCCAGCCTGCTCAGCAGCGTGGGAGGCCCCGAGAACATCGACACCGGTGCTGCCGTCGCTGATATTCAGGCCGGCAAGGTCGATACTGCGACCCTGATCGATCGCGACCAGGTTCTCGAGCTGACCCTCAAGGACGGCTCAAAGGCCCGCACCTCCTACATCACCGGCCAGGGCGTCAATCTTCAGCAGCTGCTCCAGGAGAAGGCCGATGCCGGGCAGTTGCCGGGCGGCTACAACGTCGTGGTGCCGACCGAGAGCCTGCTGGTCACGCTTCTCGTCTCCCTGCTTCCGGTCATCCTCGTCGTCTTCCTGCTCTTCTTCTTCATGGGCCAGATGCAAGGCGGCGGCAACAAGATCATGAGCTTCGGCAAGTCCAAGGCGAAGGTCATCAGCAAGGACATGCCCAAGACCACCTTCGCTGATGTGGCCGGTGCCGATGAGGCAGTTGAAGAGCTGCAGGAGATCAAGGAGTTCCTTGCCGAGCCCGCGAAGTTCCAGGCAGTCGGCGCAAAGATCCCCAAGGGCGTTTTGCTCTACGGACCGCCCGGCACCGGTAAGACTCTCCTCGCGCGTGCAGTCGCCGGCGAGGCAGGCGTGCCCTTCTTCTCTATCTCCGGGTCTGACTTCGTCGAGATGTTCGTCGGCGTCGGCGCGAGTCGCGTGCGCGATCTCTTCGAGCAGGCCAAGACCAATGCGCCGGCCATCATCTTCATCGACGAGATCGATGCCGTGGGCCGTCATCGCGGTGCCGGCCTCGGCGGAGGTCATGACGAACGCGAGCAGACCCTCAACCAGATGCTGGTCGAGATGGACGGCTTCGACGTCAGCCAGAACGTCATTCTCATCGCGGCCACCAACCGTCCTGACATTCTCGACCCGGCTCTCCTGCGTCCTGGTCGCTTCGATCGACAGATCGCTGTCGATCGCCCTGACCTCAACGGTCGCGAGGCGATCCTGAAGGTGCATGCGAGCGGTAAGCCGATGGCCGATGAGGTCGATCTTCGCGCCGTTGCGCGCCGCACCCCGGGCTTCACCGGTGCCGATCTCGCGAACGTGCTGAATGAGGCCGCACTCATGACTGCGCGCCTGGGTCGCACCCAGATCGATGACGAGGCCCTCGACGAGGCCATCGATCGCGTGATCGCCGGCCCGCAGAAGCGCACGCGACTCATGGACGATCACGAGAAGCTGATCACCGCGTATCACGAGGCCGGTCACGCCCTCGTCGCCGCCGCGCTCCCTGGCACCGACCCCGTGCACAAGATCACGATCCTGCCGCGCGGTCGCGCCCTCGGTTACACGATGGTGCTTCCTGATCAAGAGAAGTACTCGACCACGCGCAGCGAGATGCAGAACACCCTCGCCTACATGCTCGGCGGTCGCGCTGCCGAGGAGCTCATCTTCCATGATCCGACCACGGGTGCCTCGAATGACATCGAGAAGGCCACGTCGGTCGCTCGCGCCATGGTCACTCAGTACGGCATGACAGAGCGCCTCGGTGCAATCCGCTACGGCCAGGAGCAGGGCGAGGTCTTCCTCGGCCGCGATATGGGTCATGTGCGCGATTACTCCGAGGAGATCGCTGCAGCGATCGACGAAGAGGTACGCAGTTTTATCGAGACCGCGCACCAGGAGGCCTACGAAGTCCTGGTGGCCAATCGTCACGTCCTCGATGCCCTCGTGGTCGATCTGCTCGAGAAGGAAACCCTCGACAAGGCGGAAATCGAAGCCATCTTCGAGGCCCTGTCGCTGCGTGAGCCGCGCCCGGCCTGGACAGGTTCGGCACGCCGCCGCCCCGACACCAACGGTCCGGTGCCTGCCGCGCACGAGGCACTCAAGCGTCAGGCAGAAACCCGCCAGGCGAGCAACGGCTCTGTTGCTGTCGTCGAGACTGCCGTCCCCGAGGCACCTGAGTTCGAGATCTGATGTCGGGCATCGATCCCGTGTCCTTGCCTGACGGCGCTGTCACACGCGAGTTCGACTCCGCATCGGCCGAGGCCGCGGTGCGCCAGTTGCTCATCGCCATCGGCGAGGATCCCGACCGTGATGGCCTGCGCGATACGCCGGCTCGTGTGGCACGTGCCTACGCCGAGATGTTCGGTGGCCTTCGCCAGACTCCTGAGGAAGTCCTCACCACGACCTTCGATGCCGGTCACGATGAAATGGTTATCGTCCGCGACATCGAGCTGTACTCCACGTGTGAGCATCACCTCGTGCCCTTCCATGGCGTTGCCCACATCGGCTACATCCCCAACGCGAACGGCCGCATCACCGGGCTCTCCAAGCTGGCACGCCTGGTCGATGTCTTCGCCAAGCGCCCGCAGGTGCAAGAGCGCCTGACTACTCAGGTGGCCGACTCGCTCGTGCGGATCCTCGAGCCGCGCGGGGCGATCGTGATCATGGAATGCGAGCACCTGTGCATGTCGATGCGCGGCGTGCGCAAGCCGGGCTCGCGCACCATCACGAGTGCGGTACGCGGCTCACTGCGTGACCCTGCCTCGCGTGCCGAGGCCATGGCCCTGATCACGGGGCGCTAGCTACTCCGCGCTAGGCGCAATCGACTGTGCGCTTGGCGACCTGGCAGCGAGCGAAGTGCGTTCCCTTGGGTGATCGCAGATCGATCGTCCATGTATTCGCCTTGCCCGGGTGGGCCATGCCGTAACCGAACCGCACTGCCCACCAGCCCGATGTGGGTGCGGGGTAGGCCTTCGCCGGATCCCAAGCCGGTCCAGAAGTCGGAAGCGTGAAAGGCGTAGCACTTTCAAGCAGGGTCGAGCCGTTTCCGAGAATCAACTGGCCTGGAATGCCGGGGATATTCATCGACTCGACGAGGTGAATATGCGAGGAGAGGATCAGGCCGTACGGATCGAGCTGCCCGTAACTGGCAATCTGCTCATCAGCCGTCACCCAGCTGCCACCTGGCGCGCAGTCATCTGCCGAGGTCCAGGCAGCGATGGGACGGTGCACGAGCAGCCAGTATTGATCGCTGCCCTTGGCGAGCTTGCGAGCCTTGACGTAATTGGCGGTCTCCGTGGGCAGAAGCGGCGTGACCTGGCAGTCGAATCCGGCAGCTGAGTCCACCACGATCATGCGCAGGTTGTTGCCCTTGCTGACCGTGACATCGACAGCGTAAGGCGGAGTGGCTTCGGGTACTGGCTTCAGCAGCTGCCCGCTGGGCGACTGTGTCGGTGCGCAGGTTCGTTCGGTGCCCTCGCGCGGATCCATGTAGATGAAGTAGCCGTTGCCACCGCGAGGGCAGTCCTCGTGGTTGCCGCGCACGACGACCAGCGGTGCCGCGGCGAGCAGCGGCGCCATCGGCAAGAAGGTGT
>JAHEIZ010000026.1 GCA_024639145.1 Actinomycetes bacterium
CGTCGATAAGGATCGAGAAGGAATTCTCGAGGCAGTTCGTACTTACGCTGCTTCTCGTGGCGGATCAGGGGATTTCAAGCCTGGCGTTACTCCGGTCCCGGTCTCGGGCAAGGTTCTCGACCCAAGCGACTTCGTGGCCCTGGTTGATTCGAGCCTTGATGGCTGGCTAACCGCTGGTCGATTCACGGAGCAGTTCCAGCGTGGCCTCGCGAAATACGTCGGCGCCCGAAGCTCGGTCTTCGTCAACAGTGGTTCGAGCGCCAACCTTCTAGCGCTCTCGGCGCTCACCAGCCCCAAACTCGGGAAGAAGGCCCTGAAGCCTGGCGACGAAGTACTTACCGTTGCGATGGGCTTTCCCACCACGGTGAATCCGATTATTCAGAACCGTCTTCGCCCAGTCGTGGTCGACGTCGAGCTGGGCACCTACGACGCGAAGCCCGAGATGCTGCGGGAGGCGATTGGCCCAAAGACGCGGGCCATCATGATGGCTCACACCCTGGGCAACCCCTTTGACCTCGGACTCGTCCAAGAGCTCTGCAAGGAGCATGGCCTATGGCTGATCGAGGATTCTTGCGATGCCCTCGGTTCGACGTACGACGGCCAGCGCACAGGTAGCTTCGGTGACACCGCGACTGCCAGCTTCTACCCCGCTCACCACATCACGACTGGTGAGGGAGGCGCTGTGTTCGTGAAGTCGCCGTTGGTGCGAAAGCAGGTCGAGTCTTTCCGCGACTGGGGACGTGACTGCTACTGCGAGACAGGTCACGACAACACCTGTCTCAAGCGCTTTGGATGGACTCTTGGCGATCTTCCCGAGGGCTACGACCACAAGTACACATACGGGCACATCGGTTACAACCTGAAGGCCACTGATATGCAGGCCGCACTTGGCCTATCTCAGCTGGCAAAGCTGGATACTTTCGTCGCTCGTAGACGCGAGAACTTTGACTACCTCTACAAGCGTCTGAAGGAGACTCCCGGGCTGATCCTTCCCGAGGCGACGCCGAAATCAGAACCTTCCTGGTTCGGTTTCCCGATCACCCTTGACCCGGATCTTGACGTCAATCGCGAGGACCTGCTTCGTTTTCTCGATGAACGTCTGATCGGAACTCGACTCATGTTCGCCGGAAATATTCTGCGACAGCCGGCTTACAAGGATGTTGATTTCCGTGTAGTGGGAGATCTCACGAACACTGACATCGTGATGCGTCGTACCTTCTGGGTGGGCGTGTTCCCTGGTTTGACCGAGCCGATGCTCGACTACATTGCTGATTCGATCATCGAGTTCGTCCAAGGCTGATCATGCGCTATCTGGTGACCGGTCACACTGGTTTCAAGGGGGCATGGCTTTCGCTGTGGCTCCTTCAGCAGGGGCACGAAGTCCACGGACTCTCTCTGGATCCCGAACCCGGATCACTCTTCGAAGTAGCTGCTATCGCACCTGAACTTACGAGTGACTCTCGCGTAGACATTCGCAATGCGGATGACGTACATCGAGTCATGCGGGGCGTTTCTCCTGACATTGTCATTCACATGGCTGCGCAGCCACTGGTGAGGGAGTCCTACCGAAACCCGAGATGGACCATGGAGACCAACGTGATGGGCACGATGAATGTGCTCGAGGCGTCACAAGCGACAGATTCGATTCAAGCGCAATTGATCATCACCACGGACAAGGTGTATCGCAATGTCAATCAAGTCGCTGGCTACGCAGAAGGCGATTCCCTCGGAGGTGACGACCCGTATAGCGCATCAAAGGCTATGGCCGACATTCTCACGCAATCCTGGGTAACCAGTTTCGGTGGGCCACCAACCGCGATCGCACGTGCAGGCAACGTCATCGGTGGTGGGGACGTGAGCAAGGACCGTCTCTTCCCTGACATTGTCAGCGCTCTCATCCAAAATCGTGCACCTCAGCTTCGATACCCGCAAGCGGTTCGACCATGGCAGCATGTGCTGGATTGCCTGCATGGCTATCTGACACTTATCGACTCTCTCCTTTCGGCCCCCTCACCGAATGCGACCTGCAGCACATGGAACTTCGGCCCGGATTCGACCAGTTTCGTTCCGGTGGGTGACGTCACAACTCTGGCTTCACGCTTCTGGGGCGAGCACGTCGCGTGGGAGTGCACCGGAGACCCGGAGTTCCACGAGGCAAACCTCCTCGCTCTTGATGCTTCCAAGGCAACCGAACTCCTCGGATGGCGAAATCAACTTACGTTTGAGTCGGCAGTCGAATGGACGATTAAATGGTTTCAGGATGTCGAGAGCGGTTCAGATCCGCTATCTGTCACCATGGGGCAGATTGAGTCATTCCAGGCTATGCAATAACCCCTAGATCTCGAAGTGGACGGACGCACCCGTGGAAAATGTCACGACCAGTCGCGTTGATCGTTTCCTGGCACGCGCCGCGCGATTCAGTGCTCTAGTCCTTCGCCAGCCCTCGGCGTTGGTCCTTGGCGTTCTGATTCTCATCAGCTTCTTGCGAACTGGCTTTGTCTTGTGGAACTGGTTTTATCTCTCCCCAAATCTGCTGGACCAGTGGAGCAATCCCGATAATGCTTTCCAATCTAACGTCGTGTTTAATGCAATTGGAACTGGCTGGCTGCACGTTTTGGGTTCACCTAACGGACCTCTCTGGCTCATCACCCAAGTGGTCCTTGCAATCGTGGGAATTTCGGTAATTGCTGTCCTCGTCTACCGAAAGACACACCTCTCTTCGGGGTATCTCGCAACAGCATTGGTGCTCTCTTCCGGAATTGCTGCTGTTCTTTGGCGGGAGATTGGCCGATACGACGTCATATTCCTGGTTGCGATCGCAATTGCGCTGCTCACGAATCGCTCGTGGGTGATCTGGGCGTCACTCGCTGTCGCAGCTGTGAGTGCTCCGGAGCAAGCGATGCTCTCCGGTATCGCACTCCTGGCGCTGACGCTTACTCACACTTTCCGTCAATGGCGAACTCGGGCACTTGGCCTCACTGCTCTCGCAATCGCGGCGGCGGCGGCGGTTCAAGTGTGGTTTGTAGTCGCCGGGGATCCTTACGCGACTCGACTTGGACTCTCGTTTAAATTCCTGAGCGGCCATCAGATTTCAGCCCCATCTCGATTCGATGCGAAACAGGGAGCTGCAGCTTCCATTTTACAAAAGTTCTATGAGGGCCTCGCTAATGGCCCGTCGCTAATTTGGAGCTATCTGGGTGCCGCTCTACTTGTGTTCGTGGTAATTCTCCTAGCTCAGCGACGCCTGATAGCAGCCGTTTGGATACTTCTCGCCGTAATTGGCTTTCCGCTCTTCACCACGCTGTTCTTCGGTGAGGATCCCACCCGTGATTTAGTCATCGTGGGTGCACCCATGATCATCCTGATCAGCGTCGTTGGAGCCGCGCTGGCCGCTGAAGGATTCAAGCGCCTGCCTGGATCATCAACCACGTGGCTCGTTTGGAGCGCAGCTCTGGTTACGCTCCTTCCCATGCTCTACTTTTTCGTTCACCCGGAAGCTTCATTCGATTTTGGGGTGCACATGTTGATTTCCTGGAACAACGGCACGCCCATTGACTGGTCGGGGAATAACCGCTAACTACTCGAGGCCCTCGGGATTGCTGCAACAACTCTCTTGCCAACTTGGGCTTGCTGCGATTGTTCAAAGTCCAACAGATCGCGGCATGCAACTTCCCTCGAGAGGAATTCGGCGAACTTTAGGTCAATCACCACGGTCTTCCAGCTCGACGCCGACATCAAATCGCACTGACGCGAGACAAAAGCGGGGGAAATGGTAAACACTTCCGGGCTATTGAAGCTCATGAGAGTCGGGATTCCGGTTTCGAGTTGAGTGAGCCCGGCCCAGGGCAGCAACTGCAGAACTTCACCCGAATTGTCGATTCGTACTCCAGATCTTCGCAAAACATCTAGAACTGGACCGTTCACATCGAGAGCCTGACCGGATCCGGAATCGAGAAAATCGATCATGGAATCGATTGGCTTTCTCGCTTGCCAGAGAAGCGCGCTAACAATTGTCGTGAGCACGACCGAGAAGATAACGGCGGCCCACAACCCGTACCCGCCAGAACTTCTATCGACTCGGGCGCGCCGAAGCGTGCAACGGATCAGCGGTAGGAATGCTGCTGCCACGAGACCGATCTGGAGTGCAGCCCCCCCGATAAAGGTAGGGACCAAGGACCTTCCCGCGAAATAGGCCATAGTCAAGAGCGCCCATCCGCCGCACAGCAGTAGAGCAAGACCTTCTCTTGAGGCGAAAGACATTGCGCGAGAATTTCGCCGCAGCAAGAGCCAAGCACCGGTTGAGGCGGCGGCGACAAAAAGTGCGGTCGCTGCCACGTGTAAGCCGAAGGCATCCATCGGTTCCTGGTAGAAACCATCCAAAGCAAATGTGCGTGCGTAAAGGAGGTAGTCGGTGGGATCTGATCGACCGCTGATGACGGTGACAGTGCAGAAATAGCCAATTGGAACAAGGAGAACGCCAAAAAGGTAGAAAAGTAGCCCCGTCCACCGAATTCTCGTGGAGCGGATCCCTACAACAAGAGCCACGGCGACCATCAACACAGCAGGTAAGCCGAAATCGGCGTTATTGAGACCAGTGATACCAGCCAGCACACCCAACACCAGTGTGGAAAAAACGGGGAGCAGCCCCGCTGATACGCGCGGGAGAAGCACAAGTGCAACCACGATCAAAACCACTGGTAGAACTGTTCTCAAGGGCATCGTGGCGAAATAGCTCAAGGGCGTCTGGGTCGTGCCTATCCCGGAGATCATGAGCGGTGCCGCAACGAGCACCACGGCGGCACCCAACATTCGTCTTCCACTTACAATCAATGGAATAGAAATTGCGCCTGCGATCGTGACAAGTTGAAGAAGTATCAGCCAATTGACCGTAATCGAGGTTGCGCCATGGCCAAAGAGGATCAAGAGCGGGGCTATCGGGTAGCCCAACAGGTTGGTGTACTGAGGAACGTATCCTGCAAGTGGCCAGCGACCAGCCGCTGGGGCCGACAATTCATCACCGGTAAAGCCGAAGTCATAAGGATCTCGGAGATGACTCGCAGTCTCCAAGAGTGACGGAATCATGAACATTGCGACCATCGCGATGAGTGCCAAGGAAATCAACAATCCACGTCGAGGGGTGAGCCTCCAGGAAAGGATGACCACCGCGGTTATCACTACTCCACCTGCGATCGAGATTGCGGAGATACCGCGCCAATACCCCCAGCCGTCAGCCCGCCAGAGCGAAGCCGTGACGGCGACAATCAATGCTAAGACTGCAAGGGTGATAAAGACCATCATGCCAAAGCGGGGATTTGTGGCCCTGCCTTTGCTAATTCGTGCGCTACGGATCAACCCAAGAGAAACGATCCCGATTGGCAGAAGCCACCAAGAGAAGAGAATCAGCTTGTCTGTTGGCTCCTGAAGCGCATTTGCTGCTTGTTCAATCCAAAGCCCCTGCGGAACCGCCTCACGATGCGGTTCAGGCCCGAATTGCCAAAGTAGAGCGGTAGCCAGCGAGACCCCCAGAATGGACAGCACCGGAATCCACTGGATGTAGCGGAATCTCATAGCCTCGGTGTTCACTCGATCTCCACTCACGAAGGTTGACCCACTTCGTGCTCCCCCGCGGAACCGCATCACGAGCGAACGCGGAAAAGGGGTCGAATTGGCTCGCACTCTAAATGGTCACCAAAGCTATTCTCCTCGAGAGCCGATCCAACAATTGCGAGAGAATCCGCGTAGGCGTTGGCGACGTGGTCGAGGTCTGAACTGTCGAAGGACGTTGTCAAGTCGTGAGTGTTCAGCACGAGCACTCCGCGACGAAGCATCTCCTGAAGGAGGAGGGTTTTCGCCTGGGCCAGAATCTCAGGGTCATCAATAAGCCATTGTTGGAACAGCCACGAGGGGTGTCCGGAGAATTCGAGGAAGGCCCTTGAGCGAGGATCCCGCCGAGCTTCAATGCGCTGAATGAGTTCGGTTCCCAGTTCCGCCAATCGATCGGTCGGAGCACCTGATTTCATGCGGTCCAGCACAACCTTGGCAGCCGCGAGGGAGAGGGTCTCTCCTCCGAATGTTCCGGAGAAGAAGATGCGTGGCATGACACCAAGAATGTCCGCACGCCCGGTAATGGCCGACAGGGGGAAGCCGTTGGCGAGTGCTTTGCCAAAGGCAGCGAGATCGGGGGTCACTCCGAAGTACTCCTGAGCTCCGCCTGCCGCAAATCGGAATCCGGTGAGCATTTCGTCAAACACGAGCACGATTCCGAGCTTCTCAGTGATCGCGCGAACTGCCTGGAGATAACCCTCATTCGGCCACGTTGAGGTCATCGGCTCCATGATCATGGCGGCGATCTGATCAGGAAACTCCGAGATCACCGCCTCGAGTGCAGCCAGATCATTGAATGGAATGGAATGAGTCAGTCGACGAACTTCCTCTGGTACTCCCAGATTCATGCTCGTGCTGCCGATGAACCAGTCCTGCCATCCGTGATAGCCGCACACGATGATGTGGTCGCGCCCGGTAAAAGCGCGCGAAAGTCGGATAGCAGCGGAGGTTGCGTCCGAACCGTTCTTCGCGAAACGCACCATTTCGGCACATGGAATGAGATCGATCATGCGTTCGGCCACTTCGGCCTCAATGGGGTGAGACAGGCTAAGAGTCACGCCGTCTTGAAGCTGCTTGACCACGGCTTCATTGATCTCTGCATCGCCGTAGCCAAGAGCTACTGCACCAAGCGAGCTCACGAGATCGACGTACACATTTCCGTCGATATCCCAGGTGTGACTTCCGAGAGAGCGCTGAGCGAAGAATGGTGCTGCGCCAACGGGGTACTGGGTACGCGACTTGCTGAAAGTCTGCGAGCCGAGCGGAATCACCTGCTCGGCCCTGGCCAAATGAATGAGAGAGGCCGCGTAACGCTCAGTCAGACTAGGCATTCATGGCTCCCGTATCGATTCCTTGAAGTGCGGCATTTCGGACAGCATCCTTCTCCGTCCTACTTCTCTCCGGATACTTTCGCAGATAGTCCAGGACATCCTCGTATTCGAAGTTCGGGTTACTCGGGTAGAGCTCTTGGTATACCTGGGAAACGAACGAGAAGTCTTCGGGCGTATCCACTGTCCAGCGCAGATCAGAGTTGTTTCGGGAATCTGCGTGGTTACCGATCGCGTAGGCGTCGTTCCGCCGATAAACACCGAGGGTTACATGCTCGCGCTCAGGGAGGTCGATCGCGAGTGAGGCAACCTCGCGAAGCACACTGACCTTGACCACCTCGGCGTCTAGGCCGTCCGGATAAGTGGGTGTCATGGTGTTGGAGAGATAGTCGGCTTCTGAAGCACGAAATTCTGTGATGACCTCGTCGATGACCCTGGGGGAGGCCAGCGGACAATCCGCGGTCAACCTGACGACTACTTCCGCTGTGAAGCCCGTATTGCTCTCGAAGGTGTCGATAGCGCCGATAAATCGCGCGAGAACGTCGTCGAGAGAGCCTCGGTAGACGTTGTAACCAGCGGACTCGAGCGCTTCCACAAGCGGATCGTCGCTCGGATCAGCCGAGGTGGCGACGATCAACTCGTCAATCAGCCCTGCGCGGGAGACTCGCTCCAACTGGCGCAGAATCATCGGCTCGCCCAGCAACGGGGAGAGCACCTTGCCCGGGAATCGGGTCGAGGTCATGCGGGCTTGCAGGACAGCAAGGGTGGTCACGGGGCAAGTCTCACAGAACGGCCTGATTACGCCCAGTTGCGGGGATCGATGAGGGCGAGGTCGTGTGAAGGCGAAAAGGTGGGGGTCTGATCCGCGGCCGCTGGCCAGGCGCTGGCGATCTCCCCGAGCTCTTGGCTCGAGGTGACGCCAATGACGACCTCCGATACCCAGGCGCGTTGGCGGACAGCGGCCAGGGCGCCCTCTATCGAGGAAATTCCTGCTTCCGCGCAGGCCGTGTGGAAGTGCACTACGTCAGGGTGCTGTCCGAGTTGCACCGTGGTTTGGGCAGCGAGAAGACCTTGGAGAAACACGCTTCGAGCCTGAATTCGGGTGCCACCGGCGGTGAGTTCAGCCAGGACAGGATCCTGGTCGAGTCTCGAGTCGAGGGCATTCACAGGCACCTGGACCGCATCGAGGTGGTCGAAACAGGTGAGGGCCGTCTCCAGATCAGTCGGTTCATAGCCTGAAATGCCGATTTCGCTGGCAATTCCGAGATCCCGAATGCCGGCGAGCTCCCGGGCAGCCGCAGCAGCACGGGCCGAGTCGAGCGCGAACCAGTCGTGAATGAGAAGGGTTCGAACCGATTCGACCCCGAGCAGATTCAAGCTCTCGCGCGCCTGGTCGAGCATCGGCACAGGCGAATCGGCCTTGACCTTGGTCGTGATGTCCAGATTCGGCGCCCAGGGGGCGAGCCGAGCCTCGGCATCGCCGTATCCGGCGGCTGTGTCGACCCTCTCGATGCCTGCCTCGCTGGCGGCAGCCATGATCTCAGCAAGGTCAGAGTCGTCGAGGCGCCCGCGCTCGTTGGTCACCCCGTATGGGCTTCCCCATTGGGCGGTACCGAGCACGAGTGCCTGCATCCCCCGATCATGGCATCTCGGCTGGGTAGACTCGGGCTCCGAATAGCGGCGCACTTTCTCGCCGCAGTGGAGATGAGGGGCACGTGGCGATTTTCGAGGGCTCTTCCGTGCTCATCACGGGCGGCACCGGCTCCTTCGGCAAGGCTTTCCTCAAGCAAATCCTCGAGACTCGTAGCCCGGCTCGCGTGGTGGTCTTCTCGCGCGATGAGCTCAAGCAGTACGAGATGCGCCAGGTGTGGGGTGATGACCCCCGGGTTCGCTTCTTCATCGGCGATATCCGCGACCGCGATCGTTTGAAGATGGCGCTGCACGGAGTCGACTACGTCGTCCACGCTGCAGCCCTCAAGCAGGTCGACACGGCTGAGTACAACCCCATGGAATATGTGAAGACCAACATCCTGGGTTCCGAGAACGTGATGCAGGCCGCCATCGAGGCCGGAGTCAAAAAGGTCGTCGCACTCTCGACCGACAAGGCCTCTTCGCCGGTTAATCTGTACGGCGCCACCAAACTGACGGCCGACAAGCTTTTCGTCTCGAGCAACCACTACGCAGCCGGCTATGACACCCACTTCTCCGTCGTGCGCTACGGCAACGTGATGGGCAGCCGGGGTTCTGTCATTCCGTTCTTCCGTCGCCTGGCTGAATCTGGTCAGCCGTTACCTATCACCGACATGCGCATGACCCGATTCTGGATCACGCTCCCCCAGGCGGTCGAGTTCGTGATGAGCTCGTTCAATGACATGGCCGGTGGTGAGCTTTACGTGCCACGCATCCCGAGCATGAAGGTTGTCGACCTAGCTCGCGCTGTCGCTCCCGATGCTGAACTCGTCGAGGTCGGAATTCGCCCGGGCGAGAAACTCCATGAAGAGATGATCTCTGCCGAGGATTCGCGCCGGACTCTTCGACAGACCGACCGCTATGTCGTGCTGCCCACCCTTGCCGACTGGGGCTTTGACTCACCTACCGGCGACCCCGTTGAAGATGGCTTCTCCTACACGTCTGACACGAATGATCTGTGGCTCGACGTGGAGCAGATTCGCGCGATGCTCACGGACCTGAACCTCTGACCGACATGTCGACATGGCTGGTCACCGGGGCTCATGGGTTCTTGGGTTCCAATGCTGGGGCGTTCCTTGAGGGTAAAGCCGAGACCGTAGGTCAGGTGCGAACTGGCTCTGCCGCAACAACCTTCACTGCATCCGCGGAACTTGACCTGACAGATGCGGCATCAGTTTCAGCTCTCATCCAGAGCATCCAGCCGTCGGTGATATTTCATGCCGCGGCGATGTCTAGCCATGAAACTTGTGAGCAGGATCCAGCGGGCGCCATGTTGGTTAATGCGACAGCAACTGCCTCGTTAGCCAAGGCAGCGTCCTCATGTGGTGCCTTGATGGTCTACGTCTCCACCGATGCGGTCTTCGATGGTTCGCGGGGTTCGTACGCGGAGACGGATGTTGCGAATCCCTTCTCCGTATATGGCCAATCGAAACTCGCGGGTGAAGATGCTGTTCGAGCAGCAACTGATCACCACTTGATCCTCCGCACCAATTTCTTCGGTTGGAGTCCGTCAGGAACTCGTTCCATCTTGGAGTTCTTCGTAAATGGCTTCAGGAGTCGGAGCCAGATGACGGGCTACACGGATTTCACAGTGACCTCGATCTACGTTCAGCAGCTTCTCTCAGCGACTGCTGCTCTTGTCGAGCGCGGTTCCACCGGAACGTTTCACGTTGCATCGCACGATGCGCTCTCGAAATTTGAGTTCGGGCGCACTGTCGCCAAGACTTTTGCGCTGGATGCCTCGCTGCTGCATCCGGGTGACTCAACAGCTGCTGACCACTCGACCTCTCGCAATCGAGATCTCTCACTCTCCACCGCCAAGTTGGAGTCGGTCCTCGGGTACCCGTCGCCGAGCCAAGCTGAGGGCATTGCCACGGCCTACGATAATGAGGCCGCCCTGACCGGGCGACTTCGAGGAAAAGGAGCAGGCGCATGACCACCTTCGCCATCGGCGACCGACTGGTCGGCACTGATCAGCCCACCTACTTCATCGCCGATATCGCTGCCAATCATGATGGTGATCTGCAGCGGGCTCTCGATCTCATGACCCTCGCGAAAGATGCCGGAGCGGATTGCGCCAAGTTCCAGCACTTTCGTGCCGAACACATTGTGAGCGATTACGGCTTCACGAACCTTGGCGGCCAGTGGGATCACCAGGCCTCCTGGAAGAAGTCCGTTTTCGAGACTTATGTCGATGCCAGCCTGCCCTGGGAGTGGACTCCTGTGCTTGCCGAGCACGGGAAGAAGATCGGCATCGAGTTCATGTCGTCTCCTTATGACTTCGAAGCTGTGGCTCACCTCGATCCATTCGTCAACGCCTTCAAGGTGGGCTCTGGTGACGTGAATTGGCTCGAGGAGTTGCGAGTTATCGCCAGTTACGGAAAGCCCGTCATCATCGCCACCGGCGCCGCTTCGATTGACGATGTGATCCGCGCGATGGATCTACTAATCGCAAGTGACGTCGACATCGTGCTCATGCAGTGCAACACGAACTACACGGGTGCCATCGAGAACCTTCACCATCTCAACCTTCTCGTCCTGCGCCAGTACGCCGAGATGTACCCGAACATCACCCTCGGGCTCTCTGATCACACTCACGGCCACGTCTCAGTCCTCGGCGCGGTTGCACTCGGCGCTCGAATGATCGAGAAGCACTTCACCGATGATGTCACCCGCAATGGTCCCGATCACGCGTTCTCTATGGATCCCCAGACCTGGCGCGCAATGGTTGATGACACCCGCCTCCTGGAGGCTTCTCTTGGAAACGGGAACAAGGGCGTCGAGGAAAACGAGCAGAAGACCGTGATCCTTCAGCGCCGCTGCGTGCGAACTGCACGAGCCCTACCTGCGGGAACTGTCATCGAGCGCTCGGACCTCGTAGTCGTGCGCCCAGCACCCGCCGATGCAGTGCCCGCGCATGAGGTCGAGGCTACCATCGGCAAGCGGCTCACTCGGAATCTTGAATCAGGGGAGCATCTCTCGTGGGTCGATCTCGTCTGACCTTCAGTGAACCCACATGGTTCCGACAGTGACCCTTGAACCTCGAATAGACTTATGAGTTAAGGCACACGTTCAAGATTCGGCTTGCTCACGGGGGAGCATCTTTGCAAGTTCTCAAGCACACTCGAACCTGGATCGTCGTTACGTGGGCGTTTATCTTCTTCACGCTTGCACTCATCCAGATCGCTGCGTCGGGCGCAGATGCAGGGAGTGACAGCGGAGGCCGTACTGCCGCCTTCGCTCTGGCACTGATCGCAGTGATCCCACTCTTCGTACGAAGCCTTGAACTCAGCGCACCCCGCTGGCTCCCCTACCTAATCGGTCTGGTTTCCTTCACAATCCCGGTCGGGCTTTGGCTGCTGGTTCACTCGGGTCGCGATTCGCTTGCCTGGTCGACATATGGTGGCCTACAGGTCCTGCGATCGAAGTGGGAATTTGCCGATCTTTTCCAGGTACTTCGATGGATCGATTGCTCAGGTTGCACCGAATTTCACGCCAACTACGGCCCAGGTCTTCCATGGATGCATCATCTTGCCTTCGGGGTAAATCTGGTACCGCTCACCCCCGTACTCGCAATCGTGCTCGTCCTCGTGATGAGCCTTGCAATAGGTTGGCTCGCCTCTCAGTCGGGCCCGCTCGGTGGCGGCCTTCTCTTGGTCGCAGTGTTCGGTGGCGCGTGGATCTTGCTCCTGGACCGTGCCAATCTCGATGCACTGGCAATCCTGCTCCCCGTCGTGGCCGTGATCGTGCTTCGACGTTGGAATAACTACTGGACCTGGACCGCCGTTGCTGCGGCCATTTGGATTCTTGGTACCTGGAAGTTCTATCCATTCGCATTGGGAATTCTGTTGCTCCCTGTGCTGCGTGTTCGGCGAGGCTGGATCATTCTCCTGAGCTTTGCCATAGCGAGCCTCGGTTTTATGCTGGTGAACTGGCAGGAGTTCCGACGAACTTCCGGCATTTACGACACTTTCGTCATCGTCACCGACTTTCCGGCCCTCGGGCGGACCGCGATTACCGCACGCCTCTTGTCTGAAGGATCCTTAATCCCGAATGAGCGCATAGCTAGCTTGATCGTTGTCGTGATGTGCGTCGCGGCTCTGATGTGGGGCCTTGTTCTCGGGCGAAAAATCACTCCTACACGAAACTGGGCGCCAGCAATTCTTGCCGCATCTGGAGCCACACTCTTTCTCCTCACGATTCTCATCGCAGGATTCGGATTCCAGTACAAGGCCGCATTCCTGCTGCTCTGCGCTCCCTTGCTTGGCGTACTCGCCACACAGAGAAATCGTGCCGCCCTTTACACCGCGCTGGTCTGCGCCGCACTCACCGCAGTTGCATGCGTTATTGGTTACAGCATCCTTCTTACGAGCATCGCCGGGCTCGTTGCAGGCTCCTTGCTACTCGGCGCTGCACTCGTGCCGATTCTGCGCTACTCATTCAATCGCGACCATCTTGTCGGGGCAGACCATCAATCCCATGGCGCGCTCAGCGGTTCTTGATCGCCCTTTCAGCCCAGAACGCGTAGCGCATCCCCGCGAAGGCTGCGAGGAAGGGCGCGGACTTGGCCGCCTCAATCGGGCTCAGGTGAGTGATTGGATCGATGAAGTCGACACGTGCCGGATGAGTGAGTGACTTGAGTTGCCTCTGGATCGACCAGCCGCTCTCGCGACCTCGCGTGAAAACCTCCTCGTCGGAGATGCCGTACATGCGGCACCTGACGACAAGTTCTTTCCACGAGGTCTTGCCGATTTCCTCAGCGTAGGCGTCGGAGATTGCGAACGTCGCGCCGAAATCACGTTCCCACCGCTCGCACAGCTCGGAGTCATCCGAGAAGCGACGTGATGCATCGTAAGGATGCTGGCGAAGCATTTCACCGGTGAAAAGGGTCGGAGTCCCGATGACAGCCGCTTTCCCGGGGCGGAACCTGCCCTTGCGCCATGAGTTCAGACCCTGCGATAGATAGTCCCCGCCTGCGATGAGGGTCTGAGCACTGACTCCGTCAAACCTCCCACGAAATTTGAAGTCGATCATGCGCTGAAGCTCGCCCTCGGGCATCACGTTGTCAGAGCCCATGTTAAGGATGAGTGACTTCGTCGTCACTGCAATGCCCACGTTTCGTGCCATTCCCAGCCCGATGCCAGGATCAGTGAGTACGACATCGGCCAGTCGCTCAGCTACCTGCCTGGTTCCATCCTGCGAATTAGCGTCGACAACCACCAACTGACCGACACCGGCAGCTCGGAGACTCGTCAGGCAACTCTCGATGCCACTGATGGAGTTCATCGTGCAGACGACAGCAGATACCTCCGCGGCAGTCAGCACTGTTGATTGGTTCATGATCAGAGTCCGAGAAGCGATGCCTGGCGATCGAAGTCCTGAACTTGCGCGCGAACTTCGTCGAAATTGCCCTTCGCGACCACATGCCCATCTTTGAGGTAGATGATCTGATCTGCCATGCGGATCGTGGCCAAGCGATGCGCCACGGTCAATGTGGTTACTTCGCCTTCCAGCTCCTGCAACGTGTCAATGATGGCTTGCTCAGTCTCGGCGTCAAGGGCGCTGGTCGCCTCGTCAAGGACCAAGAGTTTCGGTCGCGTATAAAGCGCCCGAGCAATTCCCAACCTCTGTCGTTGACCCCCGCTTAAGCGGAACCCCCTCTCGCCCACGAAGGTGTCGAGCCCTTCCCGATTCTCGATCAGAAAATCAGCAAGGTGTGCGCGCCGAAGAGCTTCCCATACGAGTTCATCATCAATGTCTTCGCTCGGAAGACCGAGTGCCACGTTTTCGCGAACCGTGCCCGCTACCAAGGCAACCGCCTGCGGGACGTACGTAATGGCGCCCGGCCAGCGTTCGATCGCCTCTCGGGGTGTGACACCACTGATGAGCACCTGGCCTTGACCCGGCACGAGGACCCCCAGAACGATGTCAGCAAGGGTTGATTTTCCCGCTCCCGTGGATCCCACCAAGGCAACTGAGGTTCCCTCGGGCGCCACGAACGAGGCATTGGCGACTGCTGGCTCAGTTGCGTCCGCGTAGGTCAAGGACACGTCATGAACTTCGATGGTGGCCTCGAAGTCAGGGAAACCAGTCAGGATGTGGTCTCGAATCCGGGCCGACGTCATGCGTGGCCCGTCGTGTGACGGATCACTAGACCGGCGCTCTTCAAGGAAGTCGGCCATGAAGAAGGTCGGCTGCGCCTGAACGGCGGCGTTGCGAATGGTGATGCCGGCACCCTGGAGCCTCAGCATCGCCGGAATTACTCGGGATCCTGCTGCCAGGAAGACCGCGACAGTGGAAGCAGCCGCCGCCCAGTCCTTGGTCAGGAATTGGACGATTCCCAGTACGAGGACGCCGAGATACAGAGCTGCTTCGAGAACGTACTTGGGCACCTCAAGGATGAAAGCATTCGCTGCACCCGTGGTGGCCGCTGTTCCTACAAGGCCTTCGTAACGAGTGACGTAGAGGTCTCGACGATTGAGCACCATTGTCTCTCGGTAAGTAGAGAGCGCCTCCGAAACAGCCGTGAGGGTGTTGATCGACGTATCAGTCATGACTTGGGCATTTCGAGCAGACCATGAGCCAAGGATCCGATGAAGAAACAGCACAATGATTCCGAAGAACACCGCTGCCGTAATGGTCAAGACGGGATCGTAAATGAGCAGGGAAACCCCCACGATGAGGAAGAGGAAACTCTCAGAGGCGATCATGATTGCCGACCCGAGCAGCGAGATTGTGGCGGCACTAGCACCATTGTTCAGCGCATAGGTGGCCTCAGAGGTGGTCCATCGCAACACGTCAGCGAGCGGTCTGCGTAAGAACTCTCGAGCTAATTGGGTGGAAAGATCAGCCTGGCGATGCGCCAGAAAGTACGTGATGCGGCGGGACATGAATGCCGACAGCACGGTTTTGAGAACCAGGATGACCACCGCCGCAAGCGCGATGATCACAGACAACTGCGAAATTGATAGTCCGCCTAGACCGATCGCATCCAGAATCGATTGAGCCCAGGAAGGAATCTGTCCGGTCGACCCTGCCTTGCTGATGCCCGAGACCGCGATTGCGGCGACGAGGCCAATGAGGGCGATTCCCAGCAGATCGAGGAGACCGAGTGAAACCTGCACGGCCGATGCCGCGATCAGGAGCCGGCGTTTGCCGGGCGACATGAGGTGAACGGCCTGCTTGATGGCCGCAGGAACGCCAGGGCTGCTGAAGGCGGTCACACCGAGGCTGCCATCCGGAGCATCGGGCTCATTTGCCAGGCTCGGCGTGGATTCACTCACGGGCACAGCCTACTTTCGTTGGTCACCGTGAAGGTTCAGGACGCCTAGCCCCTTGCCTCGGGAAGATATGGTCTTCTCTATGCAGCCCAGCAGTGTCGTACTTTCGTGGGGGCCGCCGCGCATGGGAACCACGTGGATGTTCAACATCCTCCGAGAACTGCTCGTGGTATCCGACTCCCCCACAGGGATTGTCGCCGACGGCCTTGAAGGACCGGATCCGGACTGGGGTGGAGCCGTTCTCATCAAGTCACATCGGGCTGATCCTCTGTCGCTCGTGAACCAGTATGACTCGCGACTCAATCTGATGGCGTGCGTGATGGTCCGCGATGCCCGTCCGACCTTCCGCTCATTGCTTCGCACTCAAACAGCCAAGCGCTCCGACCTGATTTCCTGGCTCGAGCGTGACTTGGATTCGTATGAGGCAGTGCTCCCCCACATGCGACATGTCGCAGTCGTCAGAGAAGAGTGGGTCTCATCTCGCTCCGCGGAAATCGTGAACCGGTTAGCTCAATTCCTCGACGTGAATCCGGGCAATCAGGTCGCCGACGAGGTCGCCAAGAAATTCGATAAGGCCGAAGTGAAGAAAGTCGTCGATCAACTCGACTCGGCTGAGGCATGGTCGGGCGACTTCACTCACTTCGATCGAGATTCCCAGTGGCACGCCGGTCACATCGGACCCATCGACCAGAAAGAGGTCGAGCTCAGCACTCTGGAAGTCGAACGTCTTGCCTCAGTACAAACTCGTGTCGATGCACTCGTGGAACGGTTCCCGATCTGGGAATCACTTAATGCCAGCGCTCGAGAGGTCCCCACGGACACACAGGCCATGGAATACGTAATCGCCCGACACGAGCTCATCGGCCCCAAGCCTCCCACCATTCGCGCGCGTCTCCTCGACGTCGTCCATCAAATTTTCTCAGCGAAGTCTTGAAACATGGTGAAGCTCAAGTTGCGACGACTCTTTGATGAGCACTCTGAGATAGACAAACTTGCTGGGTGTACGAAACTCATGGTCGTTGCTCATCCTGATGACGAGACATTCTGGGGCGGAGGCACCCTTGCCCGTGAAGCGGACTGGGGGGTGCTTTGCCTGACCAATAGGGGGTCGCAAACTCGGCGGCGTGCGTTCGGGTCTGCGATGAAAGCTCTTGATACCCAGGGGGTAATTCTCGATATGCCAGACAGAAAGGAGCATCCACCGACATCAGCTGATGTCGTGTGGCTCGACGGCATCCTGTCGAGTGTTCTTTCATCCGGGCGCATCACGATGGTGCTCACTCATGGACCCGACGGCGAATATGGCCACCCGCTTCACCGTGCAATCTCGGAAGCAATGGCTCGACTCGTGCCAACTTCGATTCCACTGTGGTACTTCAATTTCTCTGAACAAGTTGACCTTGAGCGCGACTCGCCAGACATCTTTCAAAAGAAGCAGCAGGCGATTCGCGAATACCTCGGCTCCGAGCACATGTGGCATGACTCCGATACTCGACACGTGCGGCTGGGACGGCATGAACAGCCCGTTCCGCGTGATGACTACGTTCGACCGACTGAACTCCTGCGCACAATCTATTCCGGTTCGGAGATCACGATCTGATGAAACTTTCTCTTGGTATTCCATTCGGCCGGTCTCGTAAGCCACGAGTACTTCTGGTGCCTGATCAGTGGAGTGGATCAGTCCAGGAGTATTACCACTTCATCTTGGGCTACTTGGCACCCATCGCACTGTGGATTCACCGACACCCAGGTAAGCCAGTTGCCGTGCGCGACTGCGGGCCAATGAATCCCTGGCTGGAGCTGCTGCCCGCAGGCACCGATTTCACCATCATGAGCCCTGGAGACATGCTGCACATGTACGCCGGTCGACACCATCGGTCGGCTGTTCTGACCGGGAACGACGACCCTCAGAAATTCAACTCAGGGCACCTGGCGCTTTTTCGGGCACTGATGTTCGACTGGAACAAGATCCTGCCGGTCGACACTCCTGAATTGATGACTGTCATCGATCGACGTACAAGCGGAGAGTTCAATTCCACTGCGGCTGCGGAAGTCCCCGCGTCAGGAGCCGCTGTTCGTTCTACGCCCAACATGAGCAAGATTCTTCAGCCTGACGCGTTCGCCATCGAGACTCGCGTTATCGATGCCGCTCACGTGCCCCCGGGCGAACAGCTGGAGATCTTCGCCAACACCCGGGTCCTCGTAGGCCAGCACGGCGCTGGGCTAGCGAACATGGTGTGGATGCCTCCTGGCGGGCACGTCATCGAAATTCTCCCGCCGGTGCCCGATTACGTGGCCCCAATCTTCGGAAACCTGGCCAAGGCCTGCGGGCACACTCACCGGATGGTGCGGCAGGACAGTGATCACGCGCCGATCTCGGCGCCGGACCTCCTTGATGCGGTGTCCGAGGCTGTCGGAGCCCGCTCGTGAGCCTGTTCATCGGCGTGGTGAGTCACGAGGGATCTCGATTCTCCGTGAATCAGGGCCCTGCGGGCCTGTGCCAGACGCTCGCGGCCCGGCTGGGCGATTTGGGCGTCACGACCTCGTGGCGGGTCAATACCGACGATGCCTACGACCCGGCTGCACTGCCCATCGACGGCTCGGTCGCCTGGGCCTCGGTCTCCGAGGAACTGCGGCTGGAGAGCCGCTGGCGGCAGTATCTGATGGCTGGAAAGCCCGTCTCCGCCTTCACTCGGGCTCGCCAGATCGGCCACATGGCAATTCGGCGCTTACGGGCCTACGGCCGGTACTGGCGCCCCTGGCAGTCGGCAGGGCTGAGTCACTCCGACGCCCAAAGGCTGGTGCGCCGCCTCGTCAATATCGAGATTTCTCACCTCACCCTTATGAGAGAGGGCCTGGCCTCAGGGGCCGACTGGGTGCTGATCATCGAGGATGACGCCTCAACCATCGATCTCGAGGATTGCGCTCAGGGGCTTCTCGGGCTGATGAACCTGGATTCAGGCGTCTCCGGCACTTCGCCCGCCTACGTGAATGTCTCCCAGTCGTTCACGAATGCCGAATTGGGCATCGAGCACCTGCTCACCCCGGTGGCGGGCACGTCGTGGGCAGGCAGCTCCCCTCGAGCCCTGCTGGCCGCATCCCGACCGGTCACGAACACGGTCTGCGCGATTCTCTACCGCGCCAAGTTCCTACGAGATCTGTTGGCCGAGATGGAATCACTTCCCATGACTCCGGTCGTGCCCATCGACTGGAAGCTCAACATCGCCCTGATGAACATGTTCGAGGCGGGTTCGTTAGGTAATGGTGGCTGCTGGAACGTCACGCCTGGCCCGATGGACCAGCTCTCGATGCGATAATGCCGCAGTGAAGCGCTACGAGCAGGCCGTCGATTCCGTTGCCCGTCGCTTGGGCCTTCAGATCTCGCGCGTCAACTCCGCAGCGATGCGCCTGCCGATCGAGGCAACGCCAGCCGATGCCGAATTGATCTCCTCGCTGCGCCCGTTCACGATGACCAGCGCCGAGCGCCTCTGGAGCCTGATCAATGCTGTCTCTTACGTCGTCGATCAGAACCTGCCTGGCGATTTCGCCGAGTGCGGGGTATGGCGCGGCGGCAGCGTGATGGCGATGGCCAAGCAACTCGGTCGGCTCGGAGTCACCGACCGCCGCATTTGGCTCTACGACACCTTCGCCGGCATGACAGCACCGACCGACAACGACATTGAAGCAGGCACCGGCGTCACCGCCGCCGACATGCTTTCGACTACCGAAATCGGTGATGGCAATAACGTCTGGTGCGTAGCGGGTATCGACGATGTGCGAGCGAATGTCGCGTCCACCGGCTACCCTATGTCGAATTTCGAATTCGTCGAAGGTGACGTTGCGCAGACTCTGCTCACTCGCGTTCCTGATCAGATCTCACTACTGCGTCTCGACACCGATTGGTACGAGTCGACGAAGATCGGTCTCGAGATCATGTATCCGCGTCTTGTCGTCGGTGGTGTCTGCATCCTTGATGACTACGGGCACTGGGTAGGCGCACGCAAGGCAGTCGACGATTACTTCGCGGGCCAGCGCCCCTACATGCACCAGATCGACTACTCCGGCCGCGTCTTCGTCAAGACACGCTAGGCGAACGCCGATGAGCACCCGGCCGTGGCTCACGGTGATCACCGTGGTGAAGGACGCCACGGCCGACTTCACCCGTACTGCAGAGTCACTTGCTCTACAGGATCTCACCGGAGTCGAGTACGTCATCATCGACAGCTCGGCTGATCGGCGGGCTATTCCCGGCGCACTTGCGGATTACCCTGCTCTGTCGTCTGCTGCAGTGCAGTGGGTAGAGCCGGCCGGCATCTACGCCGCGATGAATGCCGGGCTTGCTCTCTCCACCGGCGAGTACTGCTACTTCGCGAACGCGGGCGACGTGCTTTTCTCAACTGACACTCTCGCTCGCGTTCGCGCTTCGCTGACCGTTAGCGGCGCATCTGTCTCGGATTGGGCCTTCGGGCCGGTTGAGATCCTTAGCCAAGACGGCACTCGAGTCATCACGCCCTCGTGGGATTACGCGGCCGAGAAGGCCGCCTGCTTCAGCGGCGGGCACTTCCCCTGCCACCAGGGCACTTTTGCCTCGACATCGGCTCTGCGCTCCTTCGGTGGATTCGACACCTCGTACTCAATCGTCGCCGACTACGCGGCCTTCCTTCGTCTGTCACAGGTGAGTGACCCACGCGAACTCGACTTCGTGATCGCTACCTTTGCCGAGGGTGGCGTGTCGACAACACGGTGGCAGGAGTCCTTCCGCCAATTCCATGCCGCGCGCATGTCGATACTTCGCCCCAGCGGTTTCGTGGCGATTCGGGAGCGTTGGAACACGGCGAGCCAGTATGCGAAGGTTTTCATTGTGAGAAGCGTGCTGCGTCGAGGCCGCGCATGAAGTCACTCGCATCCCGCGTCTGGGTCACGCCTACTGCCCTGCTCATCGTCGCGATGGTGTTCCTGCTGATCACGCAGGTCTCTCTATCGCAGACGCTCCTTGTCTCACTGATCGTCTCGAGTCAGGGGCTCAGTGGGGCCTTCATGTGGCGGCTCGCGCAGCGACATCGTGCAGTCGGAATCATCGAGGCCACAGGTGTTGGCTTAGCGGTCGGCACCGCGGCGGCTCTTTTCTGCGGCGCGGCTCTTCGCCCGGTGACCACTTGGTCGTGGATGTTGCCCTCGATCATTGCTCTCGTCATCTGGGTGATTCGCCGGGCACGCGGGCATCTATTGCCCTCGTGCACAACCCCGAATCGAGCAGGCGTGGTGGCACTCGTGGTGGGTGGCGTGCTTGGCGCGCTCTCACTCGCCGCGAACGTAATCAACTATCCACTGACCTGGTCAGGTACGTGGGGGAAATACCACCCCGACATGCTGTTCTTCGAGGCCATTTCGCAGGGCATCGCGCGATTCGGAGCAAATGACAGCATCCTGATGGCGGGCGGGAACATTCGCTACCACTGGCTGGCCTACGCGTGGTCAGGGCAGATCAGCCTTTCCGCCGATGCTGCATCCTTCGTGGTTCTCACGCGCGTTCTGCCGATCGTGGCGATCATCGCGACGGTCACGATTGCCATTGGCTGGGCACAGCGCATGACGAAGGTTGCGTGGGTACCCACCCTCGCAACGGTGCTTCTCATCAGCGGCGGTTACGTCGGCGCCACATACGGCACGATTCTCAACTTCGACTCACCTTCGCAGTCATTGAGCATGATCTGGATGCTCGGGCTCAGCGTGGCCTTCCTCGCCTTCCTTCGTGCCTCATCGCTCAGCAGGGCATCTTCCGTGTGGCTACTGGTGATCATCGCCGTGCTGGCCATTGCAGTCTCCGGCGGCAAGATCAGTTCGGCCGCCATCATCGCCGCAGGCGTCGCCTTCACCGCGATCGTCGGGTTGCTTCGTCGCTCTCATTGGGCTCGACACGCAGCTCTGGCAGCTGTCGTCGTCGGTGTTGCCTTGGTTCTCACGTACTTGATCGTGGTCGCTGGTTCGGCCGACCCGGGCGGATTGAAGATTCTTCAGCTTGTTGATCGAGCTTCGAGCGTGCAGGGCCTGAACCCGATCAATACGCCACGCGGCATCGTGGTTGGCACCGTCATCATGATGCTTGCCATCTTGCCGCGCTGGGCAGGTCTGGGGTGGCTGATAGCTGCACGTAGTACTCGCTGGCGTGCTTCGACGATTCTCGGAATGGGCCTGGCGATTGCCGGCCTCGCGACTGTCGTGCTGATCAGCGGTGGCCTCAATGACACCTGGTTCGCTCTCGCGGCATCAGCGCCGCTTGCCGTGCTATCTGCAGTGGGCGTTGGTCGCGCAGTCACGACGGTGTCACCGCGTTCAATCGATCGACCCGCTCCCGTCATCTGGCTTGGTGCATTAGTCGCTCTCGGACTCGCAATCGTGGTTACTGCCGTGTGGGCAACGGGTGGAAGTTCACTTCGCTGGCTCGCACCAATTGTCGGCGTCGTCGGTGCCCTGGTGAGCGGTTGGCTTCTCGCCCGTTCGGGTTCACTCGTCAGTAGCCGTCGAGGGCTGTTTCTTGCGATGTCGATTCTTATTCTGGTCTGCGTCTCTGCTCCGAGTCGCGCTCTCGGATTCGCCTCTACGACTTTTGGTGTTCTCCCAAACACCGGCCTGAGCTCGACCGCGTTTACACCGATCATGCCATTTGTGGAGAACATTGATCGCACTGTCGTGCGCGAGTGGTCTTCACACGATCAGGATTCCGCCCGATGGATTCTTGCGAATACGGAACCCGACGACATCATCGCCACGAACGTGGTGTTCAGTCCGCTGGTACCGGCACTCACGCGCCATCGCATGATGATCGCAGGCTTGCTCTACCAGGCACCGTACGGAACCCCTTCGCAGTTGCCGACTGTGCTGGATCGAGAGAAGGCATCGCTTGCTTTCGTTGACACGCCTTCCGCCTCATCCATCTTGCCGCTGTGCGCAGCAGGCGTGTCTTGGGTCTGGGTAGAGAACGCGCGCACTGAAGTGCGCAATTGGTCCCCCTGGGCCGAGGTGGCCTACGCGAATGACGATGTCACGATCCTGCGGCTGGCTTCCGATCGCTGCTGATCTTCCGAGCTCGTCGGCTGACCTCATTGGCGGCAATTCGTGTAGCGACACGAACCGGGCCCTCCCACATCCAGGCGCACTTGCGTGCGAAGGGGCTAAGAGCGCGACGACGCGCTCTCTCTGACTCCTGCAGCGATTGCGTTCGGTCACCGACAGTGAGCGAGTCTGCGTGCCAGCGAAAGCTCGAGACGACCTCGCCCACGTCGACAAAGCGACCCAGCGGCTGAAGCTTGAGCAGAAGATCGAGATCGAAGGCGAACTTCAGTGAGTCGTCGACACCACCAACGGCGCTCCACGCCGTAGCCCGCACGAGCATGCCCGGCTGCGGGATGAGATCAGGGCCCCACTTGAGGATGCGGGGTGCCCAAGGGCCGGCCTTGCTGATCCAGAGCTCCTGCCCATTGCCATCGATGTAACGACAGGCGCCGAAAGCAAGGACGGCATTCCTGTCTGCCTCCAGCGCAGCCACGGTTCGCGCAAGCGAGCCGGGCTCCAGGAGATCGTCGTCGCCCAACCAGTTCACGTATGAGCAGGCAGGTTCCTGCCCCAAGCCATAGGTCGCGCCAGCATTCACTGCGGCCGGCAGGCTGCCCGGATCAGCCACGACCTGGGCGCCATGACGGGCGGCGAGCTCCTGAACATGGGGGTTATCGAGCGGGGCCACGAGGACGATGCTCACCGGAACACCCTGCTGCTCGATCGAGGAGATGGACTGCTCGAGGAACTCGGGGCGACGACCCAGCGTGGGGATCACCATCAGCACCCGGGGATCCGTCATGACGTCGATATCCTAAGGCTTTCGTGACAAGGAGACGGTGTGAGCGGTTCTGACATGGCCGAGGGCCGGTTCATGCATGATCTGGCCACCCGTCTCTTCCCGATTTGCCGCAGCCTGACTGGCAACGGTGTTCGCGAGACCTTCACCATTCTTCAGGAGGCATTGCCTGGGCTCCAGGTACATGAGGTGCCCAGCGGCACACAGGTCTTCGACTGGCAAGTGCCCGACGAGTGGAATATTCGTGGTGCCTACCTCGAGGGGCCCGATGGCTCCCGCGTGATCGACTTCGCTGACTCGAATATCCATGTCGTGGGGTACTCGGTGCCCATCGACACTGTGCTGCCCCTCGCCGAGCTGCAGGGCCACCTGCACTCCACGCCCGAACTCCCCGAGGCGATCCCCTACGTCACCAGCTACTACAACCGCACCTGGGGCTTCTGCCTTCCGCACTCACTGCGCGAGCTTCTGCCCGAGGGTGCGTACCGCGCTGTTATCGACGCAACCCTCGAACCGGGTTCATTGACCTACGGCGAATTGGTGATTCCCGGTGAATCGACCGAAGAAGTCTTCATCACGACCTACATCTGCCACCCGTCGCTGGCCAACAATGAGCTCTCCGGCCCGATGGTTTCCACGGCACTCGCGCTCTGGCTGATGTCACTACCCCGCCGGCGCTACACCTACCGCTTCGTGTTCGCACCCGAGACCATCGGCGCTATCACCTACGCGAGCCTCCACCTCGACGCACTGCGCTCATCCACGGTGGCGGCCTTTAACCTCACTTGCATTGGTGATGAAGGTGACTACTCGTACCTCGCTTCGCGCCTCGGCAATCTGGAGATCGATCGCATCGCGCGCCACGTGTTGTCAACACGCACACCCGCAGTGGAGTACTCCTACCTTGATCGCGGAAGCGATGAGCGGCAGTACGGAATGCCGGGCATCGATCTGCCGATGATTTCCCTGATGCGCACCAAGTACGGGTCTTATCCCGAATACCACACATCATTCGATAACTTGACCGTTGTCACCCCTGCCGGACTACAGGGCGGTCTCGATCTCGTGCGTGAGTGCATCGAGGTTCTCGAGGTCAACGAATACTTCGAGACCACGGTGCTGGGCGAGCCTCAGTTGGGTCGTCGCGGGCTCTATCACGCAATTCATGCACGGACCGTGGCTGACATCATCCTGCTGCGCACCAATGTGCTCGCCTATGCCGACGGACACCACTCAGTACTCGATATGGCCGTGAAGTTTGACTTGCCCGTCGGCGACGTGTTCGCTGTCGTGCAGGAACTCGCCGAGCACGATCTGCTCGTGAAGCTGCCCGGAAAGAAGGACTCCTGATGTCGGTCGCCTCCCACTACGACGGCAGCGCCTCCAGCTACGGAGACCAGTACGACCCCGAGAAGCTCTGGACCAATGCTGAGTACCCGGCGAACCTCTTCCGACTTCAGCTGGTTCAGCGCCTTCTTGCTGAAGCCGGGTCGACCTCTGTCTACGAACTCGGGGTTGGCGATGCCTCACCGCTGTCGACCATTGGAGCAACCGGCCTGCGCGTGGCAGGCAACGACGTATCCCCCGAGATGGTGAAGGTGGCACGCGCCAACATGGAGGCCAAGGGCCTCGATGGCTCGCTCATCACCCTGCTCGACGCCCAGGATGCTGCCGCCGTGCGCGCAGAGCATGAGCTTCGGGGGGAATTCGACTCGGTGATGGCCCTCGGTGTCATCCCGCATGTCAGCAACGATGCTGCTTTCGTCACGGCCATGGATGACTTCCTGCGCCCCGGTGGGCAGCTTCTGCTGCAGTTCCGGAACTCAATGTTCTCGATGTTCACCTTCAACCGCCTTACCAAGGAGTTCATCCTTGATGAGCTGCTTGTCGACGTGTCACAGGAGATTCGCGATGTCGTCGCTGCTGATCTCGACGCCCGCCTGGCGGTAGACAAGCCTCCGAAGCGCACTCGCCCCACCGGTGACGGCTACGACGAGATTCTCTCGCGCTTCCACAACCCCTTCGAACTCGTCGAGGTAGTGAAGGCGGCGGGCTACTCGGATATTCGCTTCCACTGGTACAACTACCACCCCGCGTACCCCATGATCGCCGGGAATATCGATTCCCGTGCCTATCGCGAAGCACAGGTTGCACTTGAGCACGAGGGCACCTGGCGCGGCATGTTCCTGTGCTCCGCAGGCCTGATCGAAGCCACGAAGAACCCCGCCTGAGCATGGCCACTCTCGCGCTTTTGCTGAAGTCATATTCAGGTGACTTCACCTATGCGAAGCGCCTGGTTTCCAGTTTTCAGCGGCACAATGCTGAAGGCCTGACTCTCTACGTTGTCGTTCCTGAGAGTGATCTTGGGCTTTTCGGAGCTTTGGTCGGGTCAAATGTCGAACTGCTCAGCGAGACCCGCCTTGGCGAATACCTGACTGATGAAACCGTGCACGGCATGCGCCCCGGCTACATCAACCAGGAGATCATCAAGCTCGCCTTCTGGGAGCTCGGCCTTGCGGAGAACTACTTCTGCGTGGATTCCGATGCCGAGTTCATCCGCGATTTCGGCTTCGCGGACTTCATGGCCTCCGACAACGCTCCCTACACAGTGCTCGTGGAGGACAAGGAGCTTCTCGTTGAGCCGCGGTACTACGAGCAGTACTGGAAGACTCGCGAGGCCGAGATTCGGCACATCCAGGAACTTGTCGGCCTCGACACACGGGTGATTCGCACCTGCCATGGCCACCAGGTGTTCTCTGCCGCGGTGTTGCGCTCATTCAAGGAGAAATTCCTTGAGCCTCGCGGTTGGTCATATGTCGACGCACTCGCGCAATCACCTTACGAGTTCAGCTGGTACAACATGTGGCTGCAGAAGGACCACTCCATCGAGATCCATGCTCGCGAGCCCTTCGTCAAGGTCTTCCACCACGAAGGCCATCACCTCGAGTACATCCTTCGCGGAGTCACCCAGGCCGATATCGCCCGCGGGTACCTGGCCGTAGTTGTGAACTCGAACTATTCTCGCGACCTCGGTGTCGTGGAATCCACTGCGAGCAAGCCTGAATCCTTGAGCCGGTACCTCTCCTACGGCGAGGTAGGCCAGCTACTGGCCTCGAAGTTCAAGGACACTTTCCGACGCCGCTTGCGATAAGGCCAGCAGGTAGAGTTGTGCCGAGCCTGATGCGATCGGAGTTGTCATGAGCGAGCTCGTCGAGAACGTGCTCCGTTATCCACGATTGATGCGTACTCTGCGTGACGCGCGTGCCTTTGAGGCCGGCAATCCCACCCCTGCTTCCACCGACGGGCAGGCCCAGTTCCGCATGCGTTCGGCCATGGATCTCAACCCGCGAATTGGCAAGTGGATCTCGAAGCGGGCGATTCAACAGAAGGCGCCACTCGCCTGGAACATCGCCGACGTGAACACGAGCCGATTAGTCGACCCTGCCGAGATCGACACCGCAGTGGCAGGTGTCCGCAAGCGCGGATTCTACGTGTTCAACCAGGTGGTGGGCGCGTCCATCGTGACCGCGATTCGGGAGTATGCCGAACGTGCACCATGCAAGGCCCGAGGATTCGACCTGCCCGTTTCGAAGTATCCCCGAAGCGCTCCTTTGGCCGGTCGGTACGACATCGCGGAGAAAGTCTCTCTCGGGTGTCCCGAAGTGCAGGAGTTCGTCTCCGACCCGGGCATGGCGCTCATCGCCCAGAAGTACCTTGAGCAGCCGGTAATGATGGATGAGGTGGCCTTCTGGTGGACCACCACCCAGCACTCGGAAATGGCCAACCTCAATGCTCAGCTCTTCCATCAGGATAGAGATCGACTCTCGTTCCTCAAGTTCTTCGTCTACCTCACCGACGTGAGCCCCGATACAGGTCCGCACGTATATCTCAGCGGATCCCATCGGGATATCCCAAGGTCGCTGCGCGGTGACGGCCGCAAGGACGACGACGCCGTGCGTGCAGCGGGCTTGTGGGGCGATGTCTCGGAGATCGCAGGGCCCGCAGGTTCGCTGATGGCAGTCGACACGATCGGCCTGCACAAGGGAAAGACACCGGTCGGCGGGGATCGTCTCGCTCTCGAGATCGAATTCGCGACATCACTCTTCGGGGCCGACTATGAGCGGCCGTCCCTCGAACCAACATCGCTCATGCGTGATCGATTTGCGCAGATGCCCTGGGTGCTTCAGCGTTACTCAGCTTCGATGTCCGCATAAGAAGGCAGATTCACCCTGCAATTTCATGCTAAATCGAACTACGAAGGCTTGTAGCCGATCGCATAAATCGACTCAAAATCGCGTTCCTGCAAATCTGTTTCAGGATCAAAGGCTCGAGCACTGACATTCACGAAGCCCTTGGCCGAGAGAATGTGCAGAAGGTTTTCCTGATCGAACATGTACTTGTGCTCACCGGCCATGTATGCGACGTAGTTGAGCGCATCGATTCGCGTGGTGCCGTTGTAGGCGGGCTCCCAGCCGAAGTACTCCTCGGGCAGCTGGCGCTGACCGACGTAGCCCTCGATGTACATGCCGGCGTTTGGGACCACGATCGAGAAAGAGCCACCAGGCTTCAGTGCACGCATGCACTCGTCCAGAAGTCCCTGCCCCTCCGAGTAGGTCAGGTGCTCGAACATGTGCGAGGAATAGATGCGCGAGACGCTGTTGTCGGCGAAGGGAATGCCGAGGCGAAGATCCCAGTAGAGATCGCAGTTGTGCGTGATATCAACGGTGAGCCACCCGCTGGTGCCCTTTCGATCACCACCGCCCAGATCGAGGGAGATCTCGCGACCGGACTCGCGAAGAGACTTCAAGTGCTTGCGGGAGCGCGAAAGTCGGCGTCGACTGTCTTGGTATTCGTAAAGCTCCGTACTGAATGGGATTGCTCTGCGCACAGTCTCACGCACCGTTGACATTCCGTCTCCTTAGGTGTTGTAGTACCGACGGTTCCAGCGGGCAAGTAGATGGCTGCCATGGCGAACGATCGGCCGCGAGTCTACAAGCGGCACCCCTCCCAAGGACTGAAATCCTCGTGGATCGGCGACAATGTGCTCATTGAGGAAACCTCGACGCTTCATCATCAGGCCATACAACACCGCGTTCTCCGGGTGAGGTGCGTGGGATGTTTCCAGTGCCAAGCCCAATTCCTCAGTGGTGCGCACTCGAGTGGCGCACCCGAGTTCGTCATAGGCCGACGGGCCCATGACCACAACCGGTTTTCCTGCGAATGCTGCCTCAACACCGGTGGTCGAACCGTACGTGACCACCACATCGGCGTGTCGCATCAGTTCATACGAGTCAACCTCTGAGAACGGATCGAGGTGCAAGTCTGGCGACACCTCGTCCACTGTCTTAAGCCATTCGTCTACGTCTCGGCGGGGCTTTCGCCGTTTGTGAGGATGTGACCGAACGACCAGCCTGTACCCCTCCCGCTTCTTACACTCCTCTGCGACACAATGCAGTGCATTCGCTTGATCAGCAAAGTACTCCGACCAATCAACGGCCAGTTCCGCGATTTCGTCACTCGACGAGCTGAAATACACAATGACCCGTTCTCCGTCGGGCAGATGAACCATAGAGCCCGGCTTCTGCGCATCAGTGAAGTGGGCGTTCCTCGGGTCCACATGGTGGGCTCGATCTAGGAACCATTGCGCGCCGATTTCATCGCGTTCAGGCGCTGGCCAGCCCTCATACATGCGGCGCATTCGATCCTGCAATGCGTGCCAATCGTGCGTTTCGTCGCGAGTGAGGTCGAAGGAGGTGTCGCTGCCCCCTAGGTCGTAATAGAGAACGGGGATCCCCATGTGCCTTGCTGCCGCCGCTGCAGCTTGATCATGAAGAAATCGGCCGTTATAGGTAATGAGAGCGGTTATTCCACGCTGCTCAATGATTGCTCTGGTCTGGTCATACGCCCACGCAAAGGACCTTGAGCACGCGTTTACCCACCGTTGAGGCCATTCATGGTCCTCGGCGGTGGGGGTCATCGGCTCTGGGCGCACCTGAAGTATCGCTCGGCCCACAGCCGCATCGCGATACCTCAACTCACGAACATCGGACCGCCGAAATGTGGACGGACGCTGAATCATCCCCGTCGGACTCCAGTGGCGAATCGGCGGCTTGGCACATGAGTCTTCGTGGATTCCCGAAGCCCGCAAAGCCCGCCGGAATCTGTCATCGATTGTTGGCGAGAATGCAAGGCGTGCCAGAGCATGACTGGTTGTCCATCCAGTGTCATGAAGTGGAGTTCTGTCAGCCCAGAAGCCAAGAGTCACCTGTGAACCCAGTGAGCTAAGTGCCAAGGCACATTCGGACAGCGCGCTCAGCGCGAAATCCCACTGATTGAAGGATGGCAAGAATACGTTTGCGCGCTGCTCCGGGCTCAGGACCTCGGAGAGAAAGCCGGGCACCGACACGAATTCCGCTCTAACTTTCATCATGTCCCTTCGCCCACTTTCACCAGCACGCTAACCAAGAGTGGCTCGATATGCGCTCTTCGTATTTTCCGCCGCGGCAAGCCAGGTGAAATTCTGGGCCCTTGAGAGTCCCGCCGCGTTGAGGGCGGAAATCTGACCTTCATCCTTGAGCAGGTCACGTAAGAGTCCAGCGAGCCCGACTGCGTCACCCGGCGTGAAGTAGCGGGCGGCTTCGCCGCCCACCTCGGGAAGCGAAGTCGCATCAGCGAGCACGGTTGCGGTGTTGCAGGCCATTGCCTCCAGCGCCGGAAGTCCGAAGCCTTCGAACCGGGAGGGGAATACGCAGAGCAGCGCATTGCCGTATGCCGCTGGCATCAGATAATCGGGAAGTGACTGCTGAATCGTGCGATCTGCAATTCCCAACTCGTTCAGCTTGCGCTGCTCATCACGCGAAAAGGCGCCGCCGCCTACGAAGACCAGTGAGAGATCACGATTATCAAGTTTCGCAAAGGCCTCAATGAGCACATTGGCGTCTTTGTACTGGCCGCGATTGCCGACAAAGACCAGGTATCGCTCCGGGAAGCCCTCAATAGGCTCCGCTCCGGGCTGGAACACGGGGTCCACCCCGTGGTACACGACCGAGATCGGCGCAGAGATCTCGCCGTAGGTGCGCAACAAGTCATTGCGGGTGTATTCCGATACGCAAATGACGTGATCTGCCGACTTCACGTACCGCTTCTTGAGCGTGATGAAGTCGAGACGCCGACGCGTTTCCGGCATCTGCTCGGGGATCATGTCGTGAACGGTGACTACGCGCTTCGCGCCCGGATATCCGGCCAGGCCGTGCGGCAGGTAAAAGGTGTTGTGGATGATGTCGACCTGAGTCTTCGGACGCATGCGGGTGAAATACCTGCCGAGGGATTTCCAGGTGCTTCCTGCATCCCACACATCCAAAAATTGCTCAAGATCAAGGTGACCGAGCAGGTAGCCATTGATTACCGGGGC
>JAHEIZ010000009.1 GCA_024639145.1 Actinomycetes bacterium
TAGCCTGGTCGCATGAGCGATCTCAATGACGTCGGCGAGCGTGATGGCTGGCGTTGCTGGCTCTGCGATGAGCCAGTTGACCCCGATGCATCCGTGAACGCTGATCGCGGGCCGAGTGTCGACTCAGGTCTCGTCTCCAAGGACAAGAAGGCGAAGGCAGGCGTGGAGCGCCTGGCTCACCGTTCCTGCAATACGCGTAAGGGAAAGATTGCGCCGGTCGTTCCGTGGGGCAGTGAGCTTTTTGTCGTGGATCCTGCGCCGATCGTGGCGACGGTCGACCGACTCGCCCGCAAGGGCGGCCAGGAAGTCGTTGCGCGTTGCCCCAGCAAAGATGATGCCGATCAGGCAGCCGACTGGCTGATCGATCGGCTCTCGCGCTTTGCGCCCGAGCTCTCGCTTACGACCAAGATCGAACCAGGTGGCGGGCAGTTCCTGCTGATCCTGCGCGCTGCCTGACCAAGCCCGAGCGCGCGCATCACGCACATCGCGAGAGAATGGGATCGTGCCCAACCGTCTCGTGAACTCCACGTCTCCGTATCTCCAGCAGCATGCCGAGAATCCAGTCGACTGGTGGGAGTGGTCGCCGGAGGCTTTCGAGGAAGCACGGCGTCGAGACGTGCCCATCTTCTTGTCAATCGGCTACAGCGCCTGCCACTGGTGCCACGTCATGGCTCATGAGTCATTCGAGAATGAGGCGATGGCCGAGTACCTCAACGAGAACTTCGTGTCGATCAAAGTCGATCGCGAGGAGCGGCCTGACGTCGACTCGGTCTATATGGATGCCACCGTTGCGTTGACGGGCCAGGGTGGCTGGCCGATGAGCGTGTTCATCGATCACGATGCGCGCCCGTTCTATGCAGGCACGTACTTCCCGCCCCGGCCCGCGCATGGCATGCCCTCATTCCCACAGCTGATGACCGGAATCAGTGAGGCGTGGCAGACCGGTAGAGGCGACATCATTACGGCCGCCGATCGCATCGGCAGTGCACTCGGGGAACGTCGCCTGCTCCAGTCCGACGACGACCTCCCTGATGCCGAGGTGCTCGCGAAGGCGATCGAGTTGCTGAAGCGTGAATTCGATGCCGTGAACGGTGGTCTCGGTGGTGCACCGAAGTTCCCACCGTCGATGATCCTGGAGTTCTTGCTGCGCGAAACCGCGCGCACGGGCGTCGGTGAGAGCTACCTGATGGCCTCGGCGACTCTCGAAGCAATGGCTCGCGGCGGCATCTATGACCAGCTCGGCGGTGGCTTCGCCCGCTACAGCGTCGATGCCGGCTGGGTGGTGCCGCACTTCGAGAAGATGCTCTACGACAACGCACTGCTACTGCGCGTCTACGCGCACTGGTACCGCCTCACTGCTGATCCGCTGGCGCATCGGGTCGTGCGTGAGACAGCCGAGTTCCTGCTGCGCGACATGCGTACCCCCGAGGGCGCCTTCGCCGCAGCACTTGATGCCGACAGCGAAGGTGTCGAGGGAAAGTTCTACGCATGGACACCTGCCGAGCTGATCGAGGTGCTGGGCGAAGCCGACGGGACATGGGCAGCCGGGTTGCTCGAAGTCACGCCCGAGGGCTCGTTCGAGCACGGCTCCTCGACTTTGCAGATGCTCAATGACACGTCTGATCTCGGGCGCTGGACTCGTATCCGCGCGGCACTGTTCGCAGCGCGGGAGCTTCGCGTGCATCCGGGCCGCGATGACAAGGTCGTGGCGTCATGGAATGGCCTCGCTATTGCTGCGCTCGCTGACGCAGGCGTGCTGCTGAACGAGCCCACCTGGATCGAAGTCGCTGTCGAGGCTGCCGACCTGCTGATCGCCGTGCATCTCGGTGCCACCGGCGACGATCGCCTGGCTCGCACTTCGCGTGATGGGGTTGCCGGGAGTAGCGCGGGAGTACTCGATGACTACGGCAGCGTGGCCGAGGGCCTGCTCGCCCTGTATCAGGCCACGGGCAATGACGAGTGGCTGATGTTTGCCGGGCTGCTTCTCGATGTCGCGATCCAGCACTTTGCTGATGACGAGGGCGGCTTCTACGACACTGCAGATGATGCGGAACAGCTGATTATTCGCCCGCGGGATCCGTCCGACAATGCAGAACCCTCCGGGTGGTTCGCCGTCGCGAATGCCTGCGTCACCTATTCCGCACTCACCGGGCTGAACGAGTACCGGGTCATCGCGGAGGAGGCATTGCGCATCGTCACGATGCTGGCCTCGCGTGCGCCGCGGGTGGCAGGCTGGGGCCTGGTCGCTGCATCGGCACTACTTGCCGGGCCCGTCGAGATCGCGGTTGCAGGCGCGCCGGATGACGAAGGCTTCGTTGACCTGCTCGCTGCTGCCCGCTTCGTTCCGCTGCCGGGCACGGTTGTTGCCTGGGGTGACCCGGATGTTCCGCTGATGCGTGATCGCCCGCTCGTCAATGGCCGGGCAGCGGCGTATATCTGCCGTGGATTCGTCTGTACGGCTCCCGTGACTGAGGCTTCATCCATGCGGGCTCACCTGGAGGGGTTCACAAGGTAACCTTCGGGCGTGGGTCTCTCCGATGTTCTGTACGGCGTATACGAGCGCCGTCTCATGGCGCAGATTCCGCCGGAGCGTCGGCCTCGCCACGTCGGGGTGATCCTCGACGGCAATCGTCGCTGGGCCGAAGCCCAGGGTTCCTCCTCCTCGGCAGGTCACCGTGCCGGTGCCGCGAAGATCGTCGACTTCCTCGGCTGGTGCGATGAGGCCGGTGTCGAGGTGGTGACCTTGTGGCTGCTCTCCACCGACAATCTGAATCGACCGGAGCCCGAGCTCACCGCATTGCTCGGCATCATCGAGGACACCGTGTCCGATCTCGTCGGTCAGGGGAAGTGGCGCCTGCATCCGGTGGGTGCGCTCGACCTGCTGCCCGAGCAGACACGAGCGCTTCTCAAGGAAGCCGAGTTGGCCACCGCCGGTATTGACGGCTCCCTCGTCAACGTCGCCGTCGGCTACGGCGGTCGGCGCGAGGTCGTTGACGCCGTCAAGGCGCTTCTCAATGAGCATGCAACCGCGGGCACCACGCTCGACGAGCTCGCCCAGCTGGTCGACGTCGATCACATCGCCCAGCACCTTTACACCAGTGGGCAACCCGACCCCGATCTCGTCATCCGCACCTCGGGTGAGCAGCGTCTGTCGGGCTTCCTGCTCTGGCAGAGCGCGCACTCGGAGTTCTACTTCTGCGAGGCCTACTGGCCCGACTTTCGGCACGTGGATTTCCTGCGTGCCATGCGCGCCTTCGCTGATCGCAATCGTCGCTACGGCACGTAACCAGAACGCAACCTCGTGCTCACTTTCACGAGCGGCGTGTCGAAGGTTAGCGAGCGGTAGGCAGTCCTAGCGTCAGGTCAGAGCCAGCATCCGCTGATTCGTGACCGATATTCGGGCCTACCCGACGGTGGCCCATCAGGAGGCCCCTCGTGCCCAAGTCAGACCGCCGCACTTACGTCCTCGATACGTCCGTACTGCTGTCTGATCCGCGAGCTCTCCTGCGGTTTGACGAGCATGACGTCGTTATTCCGGTCGTGGTGGTCACCGAGCTTGAGGCAAAACGAAGCCACCCGGAACTCGGCTATTTCGCGCGACAGGCACTGCGCCTGCTCGATGAGCTGCGCATCGCACATGGGCGCATTGACGAGCCGATGTCAGTCGGCGATGCCGGTGGCACCGTGCACATCGAGCTCAATCACAGTGATCCGATGATCCTGCCGAGCGGCCTGCGCCTCGGTGACAATGACACGCGCATCCTCGCTGTCGCGCGCAACCTTGCGGCTGATGGTCACGAAGTTGTGCTGGTCAGCAAGGACCTCCCCATGCGCGTGAAGGCCTCGGCCGCTGGGCTTACAGCCGAGGAGTACCGCGCCGAGCTCGTCGTTGCTTCCGGCTACACCGGCATCGTCGAGCTCGATGTGTCGTCAGAGACCATCGACACGATGTACGAAGAGACCATCGTCGATGTCGACGACGCGATTGACCTGCCTGTTAACACCGGCCTCGTGATGATGTCGGATCGCGGTAGCGCTCTTGGCCGAGTCACGGCGGACAAGCGCGTGCGCCTGGTTCGCGGTGATCGCGAGGCATTCGGCATTCACGGCCGCAGCGCTGAGCAGCGCATCGCTCTCGACATCTTGATGGATCCCGAGATCGGCATCGTTTCCCTCGGCGGGCGTGCCGGCACCGGCAAGAGCGCCCTCGCTCTCTGCGCCGGCCTTGAGGCGGTGCTCGAGCGACAGCAGCATCGCAAGGTCATGGTGTTCCGTCCGCTTTTCGCTGTCGGTGGCCAAGAGCTCGGCTACCTTCCCGGCAGCGAGCAGGAAAAAATGGGGCCGTGGGGCCAGGCGGTCTACGACACCCTCAGCGCCATCACCACCCAGGAGGTAGTCGAGGAGATCGTCGATCGCGGGATGCTCGAGGTCCTGCCGCTCACGCATATTCGCGGACGCTCGCTGCATGATGCCTTCGTCATCGTCGATGAGGCGCAGTCACTCGAACGCAATGTCCTGCTCACGGTGCTCTCGCGCATCGGCAAGGACTCCCGAGTCGTGCTCACCCATGACGTCGCGCAGCGCGACAACCTGCGTGTGGGCCGTCATGACGGTGTGGTCGCCGTGGTCGAGAAACTAAAGGGTCACCCCCTCTTCGCGCACATCACCCTCACCCGGTCAGAGCGCTCGCCCATCGCGGCACTGGTCACCGAGATGCTCGAGGATCTCCAGATCTGACCTGGATTCGCCCTCGATCCATCAAATGTGACCACCGTCACTCGTGGGTCGGATCATGGGGGAAACCCGAGGGGTACGTCCCCTTTGTCCCTCCTCCTCGTGACGTTGTTACAGGCATCCGAAGGTGACAGATCCCGGATTCTTAGGCACCGTAGGGGGATGCTCAGCCGGTTGCAGTCCGTCACGGTGGCTGCGTTCACCCTCGGGGCCTTCGGCCTCGGTGCGGTGCTCGCGCCGCTTGCGGACGCTGCAGAGGCCGACAGCACCACGACTTCGATCGCGACTGCGGCACCGACAGCCTCGGATCCCGCTGCTGCGCCCGCGGCTCCGAGCACCCAGAGCGTCACGAGCACGTCGTCGGCTGTCGAGCGGGAGCGCAATTACGCACGCGGCAAGGGAGTCGCTGCTGACCGCCGAGGCTTGATGGCCAGCCTCTACCGAGGTGCCGGTTACAGCTACTCGGCCGAGAAGAACCGCCTGTGCATCGCCAGGCGCGAGAGCCATGGCAACTACGCCTCCGGTGGTACGCGTAGTTATTACCAAGGCGCGTACCAGATGAGCCGTGCTCTCGGGCGGGGCGCAACCTGGATGATGCAGCCCTCGGTAAAGCGACAGTTCGGCGCCGAGGGTGTCAAGATCCTGAGCAATCTGCGCAAGACACCGATTGCGAAGTGGAACCGTTACTGGCAGGACAGGGCCTTCTTCACCATCTGGCGAGGTGGGAAGGGGCGCAGCCACTGGTCGGGCCTGTGCTGGAAGTCGCCGGCCCAGATCAAGGCAGAGAAGATTGCTCACGCCAAGGCGGTAGCCAAGAAGAAGGCGCACGCAAAGGCCGTAGCGAAGGCAAAGGCGAAGGCAGCCGCGAAGAAGAAGGCATGGGCCAAGGCGCATCCCAAGGCGGCGGCTAAGGCCAAGGCAAAGGCGCTCGCCAAGAAGAAGGCTCATGCCAAGGCAGTGGCAAAGAAGAAAGCCCACGCGAAGGCGGTAGCGAAGGCCAAGGCGAAGAAGGCGGCAGTGGCGAAGAAGAAGGCCGCAGCAGCCAAGAAGAAGAACCAGAAGCGCTAGCTACTGCTTCGGTGCGCCCATGCCGATCGACAGGATCGGCTTCATCGTCTCGGCAAAGAAGTCATTGCCCTTGTCGTCGACCACGATGAATGCCGGGAAGTCGACAACCTCGATCTTCCAGACAGCTTCCATGCCGAGCTCGGCGAAGTCGAGAACTTCAACCTTGGTGATGTTGTCCTGCGCCAGTCGAGCGGCAGGGCCGCCGATGCTGCCGAGATAGAAGCCGCCGTTTTCCTGGCAGGCCTTGGTGACCGCGTTACTGCGATTTCCCTTAGCAAGCATGACCATTGAGCCACCAGCCTTCTGGAACTGATCGACATACGTATCCATGCGACCTGCGGTGGTCGGGCCGAAAGACCCGGAGGCGTAGCCCTCGGGAGTCTTGGCGGGGCCGGCGTAATAGACCGCGTGATCCTTGAAGTACTGCGGGATCTCCTCGCCGCGATCGAGCATTGCCTTGACGCGCGCATGCGCGAGATCGCGCGCGACGATCAGCGATCCGGTCAGCGAGACGCGAGTCTTCACCGGCAGCTTCGAGAGCGTGTTGCGAATCTCCGACATCGGCTGATTCAGATCGATGGCGACGACATCGTCATGGAGATGATCGTCGGTGATCTCGGGCAGGTAGTGAGCCGGCTCGGTCTCGAGCTGCTCGAGGAAGACACCCTCGGCGGTGATCTTCGCGAGTGCCTGACGGTCGGCTGAACACGACACTGCGATGGCAACGGGGCACGAGGCACCATGACGCGGCAGGCGAATTACACGCACGTCGTGGCAGAAGTACTTGCCACCGAATTGCGCGCCGATGCCGAACTCCTGGGTCATCTTCCAGATCTCGGCTTCCATCTCGAGATCTCGGTAGGCGTGGCCATCGGCATCGCCATGCACCGGCAGTGAGTCGAGGTAGCGAGCACTCGCGTACTTCGCGGTCTTCAGTGCGAACTCCGCACTCGTGCCGCCGACCACAACAGCAAGGTGGTACGGCGGGCACGCTGCAGTGCCGAGTGAACGCAGCTTCTCGTCAAGGAAGCGCGCGAAGCTCGTCGGGTTTAGCAGCGCTGTGGTCTCCTGGTAGAGGTAGCTCTTGTTCGCGCTACCGCCGCCCTTGGCCATGAACAGGAACTCGTACGACGCTTCGTGGCCCTCATGCGTATTCGCATACAGCTCGATCTGGGCAGGCAAGTTGGATCCCGTGTTGCGCTCCTCCCACATACTGATGGGCGAGAGCTGCGAGTAGCGGAGGTTCAGCTTCTGGTACGCGTCGAAGATGCCGCGTGACAGGTGCTCTTCGTCCTGGCCTGTTGTCCAGACGTTCTGGCCGCGCTTGCCCATCACGATCGCCGTGCCCGTGTCCTGGCACATCGGCAGGATCCCGCCCGCGGCGATGTTCGCGTTCTTCAGCAGATCGAGTGCCACGAAGCGGTCATTGGCCGAGGCCTCGGGATCCTTGAGGATCGTGGCCAACTGGGCCAGGTGACCGGGGCGCAGCAGGTGCTGAATGTCGTGAATCGCCTCGTAGGCCAGCAGGCGAAGTGCCTCGGGGCTCACCTGCAGGAAGGTGCGACCCGCGGCCTCGACCGTCTCGACGCCCTCGGACGTGATCAGGCGGTACGTGGTCTGGTCGGGGCCCAGCGGAAGCATGTCGGTGTACAGGAAGTCAGTCACCACTCAAGCGTAGGTCTGCACCACGGCCCCCGATAGTCCGGCCGGTGTTCAGTTGGTCACGATCAGCGGGTGATCCAGTGCTCGAGGTACGGGTCGTAGCCGAGAACGCGGTTGCAGACGGCGCCGCCGTGCCCGTCGTTCATCCATTGCGCCCACGAGGGAGTCCAGCCGCCGCTGCTCGAGCCGCCCCAGTTGAGGGCTGAGTCGTCGACGGATACGCAGGTACCCGACTGCGGCAGTCCGACGCTCTGGAAGACATCCGGCGGGAGTTGCGATGCGTCGACAGCATTCCTCGGGGTGTCGTCGGGCGTGATGTAGACGTATCCGTTGCCGCCTGCGGTCGCGACTGCCCCGCTGTTCGTTGCGATGCTGAAGGTTCGACCCGTCGGGCCCGTGCTACCGCCGCCGCCTCCGCCACCGTCATTAATCTGCGAGAACCCCGAACCGCCGCCGCCATACCCGCCGCCACCGCCACCGGCAGAGCCGGCATTGTGACCGCCCGGGCAGTCGGTGCCGGTCGGCCCTTGGGAACCGCCTGTTCCGGATCCCGAGCCAGCGCCACCAGCACCGCCGGTTCCGTAGCCGCCTCGACCGCCAGCCCCGCCATTGCCGGATCCACCCGCTGTGCCGTAGTTGCCGGACTGTCCTGTTCGGCACGCACCGGCGAGGCCGCCGATCCCTCCGCTGCCACCGAGTCCGCCGTATGTCGCGTCTGACCCGTTTCCGCCGTTGCCGTTACCGCCTACTTTGTCGCCTCCACCACCGCCACCGCCGGCGATAACCTGCCGGGGAAGGCCGGCATTGACGCTCGACGCGCCGCCGCCGCCACCACCGCCGGCACCAGAGCCGGGGAGTCGTCCACCGACTCCGCCGCCACCCACGAAGATCGACAGCACCTCGCCCTCAGTCACGTCGATGTCAACGGTGACGACGCCGCCATTGCCTCCACGTGCGGCGTATCCGCCACCACCGCCACCACCGGCCACCTCGAGATGGAGTGAGGTGACTCCCGCAGGCACGGTGTACGTGGTCGCGCCGACCGTTGTGAAGTCGACGCGGGCGAGGGGTGCAGCCTGGACAGGAATGGACCCCATCGCTGCGATAAGTGGCGCCGCAGACAGCAGGGCCGTCAGGGTGCGCTTCATCGGAGCTCGTCTCAGCAGTAGATAAAAGGATGATCTTTCAATATCAGCAGACCATACATTTATTCAGAGCACAGAGACAGCCGCCATCGGGCTTTTTTGGAGGAAACTCGCTCAGGGCGTATCGACGAGCCAGAGCGTGCCATAGGCCGGCAGGCGCAGGCTTGCGCCCGAAAGGCTCACCGAACTGCCGCTGATGAGGTCGCGCAGATGAGTGGTGTCGAGCGGCCAGAGCGATTCAGCTGGGAGCTCGCGGGCGCTGCCGGCCATATTGAACACCTGCACGACGGTGCCGCCGGGATGGCGACGGCGCAGGACCAGGATCGCCGAGTCGGCGCCATGGAAGATCTCGGGCGGGGTTGCCGCATGCAGGGCCTCGCAGTCCTTGCGCGCCTCGATCAGCTCGGTCAGCCCGCGCAGGAGCCGACCGGAGTAGTCAGATGAGGTGGGTGCCGACTTCGCTCGCGGCCAGTCCATCATCGGTCGATGCAGCCAGCGGTTGTCGGCGGCGTGCTCCGGCTCATCGACATACGAATAGTCGTTGAGCAGGCCGATCTCATCGCCCATGTAGATCAGTGGAATGCCGCCGAAGCCGAGCACTATCGCGTAACCGCACAGCACCTTGTCGATCGCGAGCGTGAGTGCTGCCTCGTCGTGTGCCTCGAGTGCCGACTCGATACCGGCCAGGCTCGCAGCAGAGCCGGAGGTGCGACGATCGCCGGTGAGCGGATTGCTCTGGAAGTGAGCCCCGCGCGACGGGCTGCCGTCGAACTCGCCGGCGTAGTACTCGGCAAGGAAAGCGCGATGGCTTCCGCCGTCGAAACCCTGACTGTTGGCATCGCGATCATCGATCGCCCAGCCGATGTCATCGTGGCAGCGCAGGTAGGTGCCCCAGGCAGTTGTCGACGGGATCTGTGCGAAGCGATTGAGAGATGAGGTGAGCAGTCGCGCATCGTGCATAGCGAAGGCCGACCAGATCTGGACCATCAGCGAGTTGTGATACGCCAGATCGGAGATGCGGCCGGCATGCTCGCCGACGCCCAGGTACTTCACCACATCATCTGGGCCGACGATGGCTTCGGCCTTGAAGATCAACGCCGGTGTGGCAATTCGTGCAGCTGCGCGCAGGGCCTGGGTGATCGAGTGAACTTCGGGCTCACCCTGGCAGTTGGTGCCCATGCGCTTCCAGAGGAAGGCAATCGCATCAAGACGAAGGCAGTCGACGCCCTGGTTGGCGAGGAACAAGATGATGTCGGCGAACTCGCACAGCACGTCGGGGTTTGCCCAGTTGAGATCCCACTGCCAGGTGTTGAAGGTTGTCCAGACCCAGGCACTGAGGGAGTCATCCCAGGTGAAGTTGCCGGGCGCGAAGGCGGGGAAGACCTCGGGCAAGGACTTCTCGTACTCGTCGGGAAGCGTACGGTCGGGATAGGCGAGGAAGTACTCGCGCTTGGCGACATCACCCTTGCGGGCCGCTACGGCCCACGCGTGCTCCTGCGCGACGTGATTGAGCACGAGATCGAGGGTGAGTGCGATACCTGCCTCGTGCAGTGCCGTTGCGAGCTCGCGCAAGTTCTTCATCGTGCCGAGATCGCTGCGCACCTTGCGGTAATCCATGACCGCGTAGCCACCGTCATTCGGCGCCGGCCGCGGCTCGAGCAACGGCATGAGGTGCAGGTAGGTGACGCCGAGATCGCTCAGGTAATCGATATGCGACTGCACGCCCGCGAGATCGCCGGCGAATCTATCGGCGTATGCGACGTAACCGATGGCTTCGGGCCGCTGGAACCAATCGGGTTGCAGAAGTCGCTCCATGTCGCGGGCGCGAAGTTCCTTGCTGCGATCTCGATGAGCCTGCGCGATCAGCTCGACGAAGCGCGGCAGTACCGTCTCGGCGTCATACGCGCCGACCAGCCCATTCCAGAGATCGGGCCCCCAGCGATCAAAACGTGCCAGGAGGTCATCGACACCGGAGTCCTTGCGCAGGGCAGCAGCGAGCTGCGCACGTGCCTGCTGCAGTGCAGCGGCACCCTGGGAACTCAGGGAGATCATGGGGTCCTTCACGATGTAAGCGGTGTCATCTCACCGCATCATGCAGGGCAGGGGTGATCCTGGCAAGTGCCGGATTGTCATCTGTTTCATGCTGCCGTTACATGGCAAGCGGTTACTCGAAGTCGACTGCCGAATAAGACGAGAGCTTGTCGAGGGCATGCTCACTGCGCACCTCGCGAATGGTGCCGCTCTTGCTACGCATCACGATGGAGTGGGTCGTGGGGCCGTTCGGCGTGTAGCGCACGCCCTCGAGTAGCTCGCCGTCGGTAATGCCGGTGGCGCAGAAGAAGTTGTTATCGCCGGTCACCAGGTCAGTGGTCGTGAGCACTCGCCCGAGCTCGTGGCCGGCCTCGATGGCCTTGATGCGCTCGGCTTCGTCCTTGGGCCACAGACGACCTTGGATCTCGCCACCCATGCAGCTCATCGCGCATGCCGCGATGATTCCCTCCGGGGTTCCGCCGATGCCGGCCAGCAGGTCGACACCGGTGCCCGGGCGGGCCGCCATGATCGCACCGGCCACATCGCCGTCGGAGATGAACTTGATGCGAGCGCCGGCCTTGCGGATCTCATCGGCCAACTGCTCGTGACGCGGGCGATCGAGCAGGCACACCGTGAGATCGGCGACCCTCTCGCTCTTCGTCTTGGCGATCTGCTCGAGATTCCAGGCGATAGGTGCGGTGATATCGATGACTCCGGCCGCCTGCGGGCCAACCACCAGCTTCTCCATGTAGAAGACAGCACTCGGGTCGAACATGGCCCCGCGTTCGGTCACGGCGATCACGGAGATGGCATTGGGCATGCCCTTGGCTGCCAAGGTGGTGCCGTCGATCGGGTCGACTGCCACGGCCGTGCGAGGCCCCGTGCCGTCGCCTACGCGCTCGCCGTTGAAGAGCATTGGGGCGTCGTCCTTCTCGCCCTCACCGATGATGACCATGCCCTGCATCGAGACAGTGCCGATCAGCTGGCGCATCGCATTGACGGCAGCCCCATCAGCACCGTTCTTGTCGCCGCGGCCGACCCAGCGGGCTGCGGCCATGGCAGCGGCCTCAGTTACGCGTACGAGCTCGAGGGCCAGGTTGCGATCGGGAACCTCGGGGGTGCGCTGCTGGTCGTTCATCGTCCACTCACCGGATTCGGGAACCTCGTCATGCATGCACTTTAGTCGTGGCCCATGATGGAGTCGTGTCGTCCACTACTCCGCAGCCCACGGGTCGCAAGAACGCCCGTATGCGCCAGACCGTCGGTGACATGGTGCGTTCACTCGCGGTTGTCCTGGGGTTCGTGGCCGTCATCCTGATCATCACGCTTCGTCCGCATCCTGACCCGATTACGCGGGTCGACGTTACGCCTCTTCTCACGGTGGCCAGGGCGCAGGCAGGCTTCCCCGTGCTCATCGCCGGTGTGGGCACGAGTGAGTACGTGCCCACAAGTGTGCGCTGGGAACCCACGGAGGCGACGAAGCCCGATCCCGTATGGCACATCGGCTATGTGACTCCCGATGAGGAATACGTCGAGATCTCCGAGTCAGCGACTGCGAGCGAGCGCTTCATCCCCGAGCAGACCGGCAAGGGTGCCCCGCTCGATCCGATCGTGATCGACGGCGTGACCTGGCAGCGATTCGAGAGCGAGCAGCGCAGGTCGCTCGTGCGGGTGGAGCCGAAACTGACGACCGTCGTGGCGGGGACACTCGACTGGGCCGGACTTCAGCTAGTCGCTTCGGGGCTCTCGGCCTCGGCCACTGCCTGACGCGCGGAGTCGAGAAGGTCAGTGCAGACCTTTGCGAGCTGCTCGCCGCGCTCCCAGAGCGCCACGGACTCCTCAAGGCTGATACCCCCGGCCTCGAGCTTCGCGACGATGCCGACGAGTTCATCGCGAGCTGCCTCGTATCCGTTTCCGGGATCCTTCGCCTTCGTCATGCGCTCACCGTATTCCCTGTCTCGTTCATCAATCCGTGCGCGTGGCGGTGAAGCGTCCGCCGCTCACGCGAATATCGAGGGCCGAGTCGGCATCGTCAGGAGTGCGAACGATCACCCCGGCCGCGTTAGTCACGATCGCGTAGCCGCGCTCCAGCGTTGCCGCAGGGGAGAGCGTGCGCACGCGTGCCGACAGGTGACCGATCTCGCTCTCGCGCGAGGTGATCGCATTGAGTACGACGGTGCGGCTTCGCCGGCGCAGATCGGTAACGCGCTGCGACTCACGATCGAGTTGGCCGACTACCACGCGATGTGAGCGTGCACGTAGGGACGAGACCAGCGCTGTCTGCTCGGCGAGTGATGGCACGATGCGCTTGGCGGCATCGGTGGGAGTCGAGGCACGCAGATCAGCGACGAAGTCGAGGAGCGGGGCGTCTTGCTCATGACCAATCGCGCTGACGATAGGTGTCGCGCACGCGGCAACCGCGCGCACGAGGGTCTCGTTGCTGAACGGCAGGAGATCCTCAACGCTGCCACCGCCTCGGGCGATCACGATGACGTCGACATCGGGCAGCGCATCGAGTTCCACAAGTGCTTCACTCACGGCCGAGACCGCCTGGACGCCCTGCACCGCAACCTCGCGCACCACGAATTGGATCGAAGGCCAGCGCTCGCGTGCATTCACCAGCACGTCATGCATCGCGGCGCTGTTCCGACCGCAGATCAATCCGATTCGACGGGGCAGGAAGGGCAGAGCCTTCTTGCGATCAGTGGCGAACAGGCCCTCGGAGTTGAGCAGTTCGCGAAGACGTGCGAGCTGAGCGAGCAGTTCGCCCAGTCCGACAGCGCGAATCTCCTTCGCGCGCAGCGACAGCGTGCCGCGGCCTGTCCAGAATTCGGGTTTGCCGAACACGATGATGCGCTGGCCCTCGGCGAGTGGCGGTTCGACTGCGCCGATCACCGACACGTCGGCAACGACGGTGATCGACATGTCGACATCGGGATCACGCAGTGTCAGATAGAGATTGCGCGCTCCTGGGCGACGCCGAAACTCCGCGACCTGGCCGTCAACCCAGATGCCGCCGAGGCGACCGATCCAGTCGGCGAGCAGACGAGAGACCGTGCGAACGGCGGCCGGGCTGTCGGCGCTTGTCTCCAGGGCCACGCCTACGCCTGCTTAGGCATGCGAGTGGAGTAATCCCACGACGTGACACTGAGTTCGCTAATGCGAATCACTACTTCACTGTCGAGACGCGAAAGCAACCACGAGCTGAAATCGGTGGGCTCGGAGCCGAGGTACTTTTCCACGAGACGCGGAAGAATATCTGCCGCAGAGCCCTGCTCGATACGGGCGCGGCCCTTGCCTCGCACGCCGCGATACGGGGGCGTATCGGCCGAGATTTCGAAGCCCACGTGGTTGTCGCGCTCCAGACGCTTCGCAAGCACCGAATCATGCTGGGTACAGCAGAGCAACTCTTCGTTCTCGTAGAGGAACCACAGTGACTGCACCAGAGGGAAGTGCTTGCCCACGCTGGCGAGTCGAATCGGAATCGCGATGCCGGCCAGGTACTCGGCGATGGCATCGGGGCTCCAGGGGCCGGAGCGAACGGTGGGCATGCATGCATTCTCCTGCAGGGGCCTGACTGCGGGCGAGTCGAATCGCGAGATACCGCCTACGATTGAGCCATGCCGAACTCGAAGAAGGTCCTGCTGGCAGCCCCGCGCGGTTATTGCGCCGGAGTTGACCGGGCGGTCGTGACCGTCGAGAAGGCCCTCGAGCTCTATGGCGCGCCGGTATATGTACGCAAGCAGATCGTCCACAACAAGTACGTCGTCGAGACCCTCGAGAAGCGCGGCGCGATCTTCGTCGACGAGGTCGAGGAGGTTCCCGAGGGTGCCACCGTGGTGTTCTCGGCCCATGGCGTCGCCCCGGTGGTGCACGAGGATTCCGCGAGCCGAAACCTGAAGGCGATCGATGCCACCTGCCCACTTGTGACAAAGGTGCACGCCGAGGCCAAGCGCTTCGCCTCCGAGGGTTACGAGATCATCCTCATCGGCCACGAGGGTCACGAAGAGGTTGTCGGCACGATGGGAGAGGCGCCTGAGGTCATGACCCTCGTCGATGGCCCATCTCACGCTGTCGATGTCGAGATCAAGAATCCCGAGAAGCTGATTTGGCTCTCGCAGACCACTCTTTCCGTCGACGAGACTCTTCAGACTGTCGACGCGCTCAAGGAGCGCTTCCCGAATCTGATCAGCCCGCCGAGTGACGACATCTGCTACGCCACTCAGAACCGCCAGGGCGCGGTCAAGACCATCGCGCCGCACTGCGATGTCGTCATCGTTGTGGGCTCGGGCAACTCGTCGAACTCCGTGCGGCTTGCCGAGGTCGCCCTCGAGGCGGGTGCGAAGGCCGCGTATCGCGTCGATTACGCAGCAGAGCTCGAGGAGTGCTGGTTCGATGACGCGACCACGGTCGGACTCACGAGTGGTGCCTCAGTGCCCGAGATCCTGGTCGAAGAGGTCATCGAATGGCTCGCGGTTCGCGGCTTCGGGGATCTCGAGGAAGTCAGCACCGCGGAGGAGCACCTCGTGTTCGCCTTGCCGCCGGAACTTCGTCGCGACATGAAAGCCGCGAAACAGAAATAGCTAGCCGCGCGTACGGGAACGACGCACGATCATCACGATGAGAGCGATGATCACCGATGCAAAGATCCAGAACCAGTTATTCGCGAAGGTGAAGAAGAACGCCACGGCGCGCGAAGCAGTCGACGTACCGGAGTTGCCGAGATTCAACTGGCCGACGGTGACTGCCGCAATAAGCATCGCGATCGGGGCTGCGAGCACCGGCACGATCGCATCCTGCACCTGAACGCGCAGCGCAGCGATCACTGTCGCAATGAGCAGGAACACGCCGGTGAAGGCACCCAGCCCCTCACCGAAGGCAAAGGCATCGATCAATCCTGCGACGAGAGTTACGACGATCACGAACACATAAGCAGCCATCGAGGTGAAGCCTCCGCCGATTGAGGGAATGCGCGGAAGCTCGCGACGAGAGGAGCGCCTGCCCTCGGCCTCGTATTCGACCGGCGGGAGCAGGGCAGCGGCAGGAGCCGCCGAGGAGTTGATCGAGATCGGTGCTGCCGAGTCGATACGGGCGGGAGCAGGTGCGACAGGAACCGCCGACGGAGTAAGGGTGCGCAGCTTTGCGGCCTGATCGGGGCGGATCGCGATGATCGCGGTTGCCGACTCGGCACGTGAGCTGCGGAAGAGGCGGCCGGTGTCGCTCGGCTCACGGGGTGCGGCAGGTGCGGCCACCGGGACCGCCGGCTCGGCCACGGCAGGCGCCACGACCTCGATGACCTCTTCCTTCGCCACGATCTTCTCTGCGGCGAAGGGCTCGTCAGCTACCAGTTCGATCTCGACGGAATCCTCGAACGCCGGCGCAGGTGCCTCGTAGGCAGGGGCAGACATGGGGGCATCGGGCTCATCGGGGCGGAACAGGGCCGCGTAGGCCTCGTCCTTAGCCGGATCCAGGGGATCGTCCCAGTTGCTCACAATCGCTAACGGTACTCAACCGATTGCTGCACGGGTGCGGGCCACGCCTAAGATCGTGCGTTGTGGCTCTCACTATCGGAATCGTCGGTCTCCCCAATGTCGGCAAGTCAACGCTCTTCAACGCGCTGACCAAGAACAACGTTCTCGCGGCGAACTACCCGTTCGCGACCATCGAGCCCAACACCGGCGTGGTCGGAGTTCCGGACCCTCGTCTCGGTGAGCTGGCCAAGATCTTCGGCTCCGAGCGCGAGCTCCCGGCTTCGGTGACCTTCGTCGACATCGCCGGCATCGTGAAGGGCGCGAGCGAGGGTGCCGGTCTCGGCAACAAGTTCCTCGCGAACATTCGCGAGTCCGATGCGATCTGCCAGGTGCTGCGCGCATTCAAGGATGACGACGTCGTGCATGTCGAAGGTCGCGTTTCGCCGGCTGAGGACATGGAGACCATCAACACCGAGCTGATCCTCGCTGACATGCAGACCCTCGAGAAGGCGATCCCGCGTATTCAGAAGGAAGCTCGTACTGACAAGACCAAGGGTGCGCAACTCGCTGCTGCAGAGGAAGCGCAGAAGGTTCTCAACGAAGGACGCACCATCTTCGCCTCCGGTCTTGATCCTGAGCCGCTGCGCGAGCTCTTCCTGCTCACCGCCAAGCCGTTCCTCTATGTCGTCAACGTCGATGAGGACGAACTCGGTGACGAGGCGTTCAAGGAAGCCATGCGCAATCTCGTGGCACCTGCCGACATCGTGTTCCTCGATGCCAAGCTCGAGGCGGAGCTCGTCGAACTCGATGAGGCTGAAGCACTCGAGCTGTTGCAGTCAGTTGGCCAGCAGGAGTCGGGCCTCAATGCCCTCGCTCGCGTCGGTTTCGCGACCCTCGGCCTGCAGACCTATCTGACCGCAGGCCCCAAGGAAGCACGTGCCTGGACCATCCCGATCGGTGCCACGGCACCGGAAGCTGCCGGTGTGATTCACACCGACTTCCAGAAGGGCTTCATCAAGGCCGAGGTTGTCTCCTTCGATGACCTTGTCGCCAATGGCTCGATGGCCGAGGCAAAGGCCAAGGGCAAGGTGCGCATGGAAGGCAAGGACTACGTCATGGCCGATGGCGACGTGGTTGAGTTTCGCTTCAACGTTTGACCCGAATTCGCGGTTCACGCCGCATAAGCGACGGTGCCGAGTGAGCTCGGTCCGTCCGGATCAATGTGCGCGCCGAAGTGCTGTCGCCAACTCTTCGCCGATTCCAGGAATGGCACGTCGGCCTCCTGTGCGCCCTAGTCTGTGTTCAGGGGATCAACGAGGCAGTATTGCTGTTATAACGTAATTTAATTACTGTATTCAGATTCGCGACTTGCGCAACGTCTGGACATTCGCATGAAGGTATTCCGAGGACTCCCGATTCAGCCACCCCGGGCATTCCGCTCGATTGCGGTCACTGCCTTCTTGATTCTCTTGTCAGGAGCACTGCTCCCCATCTCAACGGCAAGTGCTGCGCAGGGTGCGTCGGGGCTCGAGTTGTTGTGGTCGACGCCGGTTTCGCAATTGCCCGTCCAGCTACCAGAGCAAATCTCCCCGGTCGAAGCTGGGGAGAGTTATCTGTCTCTCTCGCCAGATGGAACCCATGCGGGGGCAATCTGGCTTTCCGACGGTTCTTATCCGATCAGATTTGCCTCGGCATCGATTCAGGGGAATTCGGCTGTCTGGTCGTCAGCTTCTTCCTACGTGACAGTTTCCAGACCTGATTGCCAATCGGGCTGCTCCAACGCGCAGGTGAGAATCTCCTCCGACGGGACACTCGCAAGCGCCTCCTGGCTCAACCATGCCTCGGACGGCAACGACCAAGTGACTTTTGCCTCAGCAGTCATCTCGAATGGCACGGCAACGTGGGGCACGGCGCAGAGCATCTCGACACCAGGGGAGCGGGCGGCCGATCCCATTCTGGAGATGTCAGCGGATGGCACTGTGGTCTCGGTCGCCTGGTACTCAGTCACCGGTGGTCACTACCTCGTCAAGGTTCGCTCGGGGCTGGTGAATGGCCTGACCTCGAATTGGAGTGACGGGATCCGCATGCTCTCGAATCCGACAGGAACAGAACGCGGTTTCGCCCTGGCCATGTCGCTGGACGGGTCGAAGGTGATTTCTGCGTGGAACCAGGATGGGTTCGATACGAGCTCGGGGGATGTCGGGTTCGCCTCAGCAGCGATCGTGTCAGGTATTGCCACGTGGAGCGCCGCTCAGAACATCGCAACCGGCTTCAGCGCCCAGCACATCCAACTTGCGTTTTCGAACGACGGGTCGCGGGCTGCGGCGCTATGGCAACACGGAGACAACGGGGCCGTGGAGTTGGCTGCGCTCAGCATCGTGCCGGGCGGGGTCTCCGCAGCGCTCTCACTCGAATATGTGCCTGGAGGGCAGGCACCATCCTGGGATCCGGCACTCGCGCTGTCGTCTAACGGCCAGCGCGTCGCGGTCGGCTGGGGATTCTGGGATGGAGACCTCCAGCACTTCCGGATCAAGTCATATGTCGGCGACGTGGGCGCATTGTCGGCGAGTTCTCCGCAGATCGTGTCTTCTGAAGACTTCGATTCGTCTGTGGTGAGCATCGGAATCTCATCCGATGGATCACGAGCAATTGCCGCGTGGCTCACCGGCACGGTCAACGGCACCGCGATCGACTCCATCGGTGCGACCGTAAGCCAGTCGTCAGCCGCCTGGGATGCGTCACCCACGACGATTGTCTCGTCGGCCGACAGTCTTATGTCGCCCCAGGTGGTGCTGAGCCCGAGCGGTTACCTGGCAACCGGAATCTGGCGCCGTGGCTCCAGCGTCGAATCGTCGTCAGCGTTGGTGAACCCTGCTGCTACGCCGCCGAGCCCCGCTCCGACTCCGAGCACGAGCCAGTCGAGTGGAGCTTCGGCACCCACGAGCACCAGCCTCGCCGTGCTGCCGAGCGTGCCTGCGCTACCGCAGCCGATCACGATTCCTGCCCTGCGCTCGCAGACGCCGCTGAAATCATGTGCCGCGAAAATCAAGCGGATGGCAGATCGACGACTTGTGAGAGTGCTTCGCGGAGGTTGTCTGACGAATGCCGGTCAGAAAGTTTCGGTCACGGTGACCGCGAGGCGCGACGGGCGCACCCGTCCACTCGTGAAGGCGATTCAGACGACTGCCTCAGGTTCGCGGCTCGTGGCGACTCAGGGCAGTCGCGGTCGGCTCCGCGTGCACTGGTTCGCCCCTGCAACGTCGGATTTCTCCGCCTATTCGGCCTGGGCCACGATTCGTCGATGAGGCCGGGGGCTGACGTGCCCGAATGCGATTGCGGCGGATGAGCACGAGCATGCGGGCGACGTCCGGGGCACAAGTAGGACGAACGCAAAGGTCCGTACGTGATACTCAGTGCATGTCGACTGTGCCGGACTTCGTGGTGTCGGCTGTTGTCATCCGCGACGCACAGGACCGGGTGCTGGTTGTTCGCAAGCGCGGAACGAGCAAGTACATGCTTCCCGGCGGGAAGATCGAAGCAGGCGAGTCGCCTGCGCAAGCGGCAGTTCGTGAACTACATGAAGAGGTCGGTGCGGAGTTAGAGCCGGATTCACTCCTTTTTCTGGGGGAGTGGACTGCGCCGGCGGCGAATGAACCCGACCACACGGTGCACGGCCACATCTTCGAGCACCCGTGGATTGATGGCCTCGCCGTTCGCGCCGAGATTGAGGACCTGTTGTGGCTTCACCCCGATGAGATGTCCGATCGCGATGACCTCGCCCCTCTGCTGGTTACGCGTGTCCTGCCTGCCCTAGCTAAGAAGTAGTACTCATGCAGGTACCGTGAAGTTAACGCGGTTTCCTAACCCCCGATCCGAAGAGGCCCCATGAACATCGCACTCGTCGTTCTCGCCACACTTCTTGGCCTGATGACCACCTTTTCTGCATTCGGCAAGTACTCGATGAATGCTCGGGCAGTGGAGAGCCTTTACGGGGTCGGCTTGAAGGATCGACAGATCCGTCTTCTCGGCACTGTCGAGATCCTCGGCGCGCTCGGCCTGCTTATCGGCATCTGGATCCCGATTCTCGGCCTGCTCGCGTCCATTGGTTTTGTTCTTTACTTCATCGGCGCGGTCATTGCTCACGCGCGCGTGAAGGATGCTCCGAAGGACATAGGCCCAGCATTCATCCTGTTGGTGCTGTCGATCATCGTGGCGCTCCTGCAGTTCGCTCGTTAACCCGCGAAAGAGACCGCCTTGCATGAATAGAAGAAGAATGATTCGATATCGGAATTATCTTCTCTATCCATGGAGCGGTCATGAGGGCTTGGCCTCGAATCGCTGTGATTCCGATGTTCACGGTGTTCTTCTTCGCGGTGTCCGCCCAGCCTGCTTCGGCTTCCCCCGCCCTCATCCAAGGTGACTTTCCCGGCCTCGCTGCCTCGTGGGTTTCCCAAGCGTCGATCAATTCGAGCCAATTTCTCTCGCAGTCGTTCCTGGCGTCCACTGATGTTGACCTGACCGACCTGAAGCTCGGCATACGCGCGTACACCCCCGGACTGGCTCCCACTGCACCCGTGCTTGTTCAGATCTACGCCACAACTGTTGTCGACTACGGCGGTTCAGGTTCGCGATACGTACCCACGGGTGTCGCCCTGTCATCGGTGACTGTTGCAGCAGCAGACGTTCCTGACGGGAACGTGGCCGGAGTTGCCCTGGACGTCAGCCTTGCTACGCCGCTCGCGCTTCAGGCCGGGGTTCACTACGCCATCGTGGCGTCGTCAACCGGAACTCGATTCGGCTGGGTTCAAAAGAGCGTTGATCCACCCGGCATTGACCAGCCGGTGGTAACTCACGGCGCTATCTCGAATCTCGGCGCGTGGTTTGCGAACGCACCTGCCTTCTACTTCGAGGCGTATGGGGTACCGAGAGTGTCACCGTCCGATTCGGGGGATGCGCCGGCTGATGCACTGCAGCAGTTCGGCGGTTCTGATGTCCACTCGTGCGATGCATTGGCGGATGCTGCGCTGAACTGGGGCGGTGCGGCCTCAGGTGGCTGGGCCAACTCCTGGGCGCAATGGATGAACGACGGCACGGGTGGCCATGTATGCACTCGGTCGCTCTACTGGACTCCCTCGGGCCAGTGGGCAGTTCGTCCTTAACGCGAGATCAGAACGAAGCAGGTGCTGGCTCGAGTTTCGGCAGAGGCGCCGACATGATCTTGTGCGCCTTCGCGGGGGTGAGCCCGAGCATGCCGAGGCCGATCTCGACAGAAAGATCCGCGGCGGCGTCCTTTGACTTTGCATCAACGAGTTGGGCTTGCATCGCGGAGAAGATCACTGCACTGAGGTTGCGCAGACGAAGTTCGGGGTTGTCGATCTTGAGAACTCCGGCCTTGAGAAGTTGCTTGACGTGGGCCTGAATCCCCATCGACAGAGCCGGCGTGTGGGTGCTGACTGCTGCGAGATTGCGAGCAATAAGCTGCGCGTATCGCGGGTGAGTGGTGCGCATGCGCAGGAATAGTCGAATTGGCGTGACCAACTGCTCAAGTGGATCAGTGACCTCGGCCATTACTCCTGCCATCCACTCCTCCCAGCCGGTCATGGCCGTGATGAGAGCAGCCTCGACGAGAGCGTCCTTGTTCTCGAAGTGCTTGTAGATGGTGCTGATCGAGATCTGGGCCGCGTCAGCGAACTGATCGATGGTGGCGTCGGGGCCTTGCTCGGCGAGCACTGCCTGCGCAGCCTTCAACAGAGCGATGCGGTTGCGCGCGAAGTACGCCGCCTTGCGACCTTGGGTCGGATCATGCGGTGTGTTCCCCCGTGCTGCTGCCATGGTCAAATTCTACTTTCAACATCGTTGTGACGGTGCATTGTCGAAGGTAGCCTCGTCAGGTCGAATCCATGAGCAAGGGGACTCTTAATGGCCGAGAAGGTCACCGGTCCGAAGTCGTATTTCCCGTCTATCGAGAAGAAGTACGGCAAGCCCATCGACTTCTGGATGAAGGAATTGAAGAAGGTCAAGGGCAAGGCTCATATGGAGCAGGGGGCCTTCCTCAAGGAAACCCACGGGATGGGCCACGGTCATGGCAATGCGGTCGTGGCGGTCTACCGAGCTGAGAACCCGCAGTAACCGAAAAGCTCGGTTGAACCCCTGTTCATGGGGCGATTAACGTGATATTGGCTTGCGCCCGTAAGGTTGTGGGGTGAATTCACGCGAAGATCTCCGCAACGTTGCCATCATTGCCCACGTCGACCACGGCAAGACGACCCTCGTCGATGCCATGCTCTGGCAGTCGGGTGCCTTCCGCGAGAACCAGGACGTCAATGACCGTGTCATGGACTCCATGGATCTCGAGCGCGAAAAGGGCATCACGATCCTCGCGAAGAACACCTCGGTTCACTACACCGGTCCGGGCGCTCCTGACGGTGGCGTGACCTTCAACATTATTGATACCCCCGGTCACGCTGACTTCGGCGGCGAGGTCGAGCGCGGTCTCGAGATGGTCGACGGCGTCGTGCTGCTCGTTGACGCATCCGAGGGCCCGCTGCCCCAGACCCGTTTCGTGCTGCGCAAGGCACTGCAGAAGCGCCTGCCCGTCGTGCTCGTGATCAACAAGGTCGATCGCCCCGACTCGCGCATCGAAGAGGTTGTCGACGAGGCCTACGAGCTGTTCCTCGATCTCGACGCCACCGAGGAGCAGATCGACTTCCCGATCATCTACACCTCGGCCAAGGCTGGTCGTGCATCGCTCAAGCGCCCCGAGAACGGCGGTATGCCCGAGGAAGAGAACCTCGAGCCGCTCTTCAAGACCCTGCTCGAGACCGTGCCGGCACCGAAGTTCGATCCGGCTATGCCGCTTCAGGTGCACGTCACCAACCTTGACGCTTCGCCGTACCTCGGCCGTCTTGCACTGTGCCGCGTTCACCAGGGCACCATCAAGAAGGGCCAGCAGGTCGCGTGGATGAAGGCCGACGGCACCACTGAGCGTGCCAAGGTCGTCGAACTGCTCATGACCGAGAACCTCACCCGCGTGCCGGTCGAGAGTGCCGGCCCCGGCGACATCGTCGCCGTCGCAGGCATCCCCGAGATCACCATCGGCGAGACCCTCGCTGATCTCGAGAACCCGATTGCACTTCCGGTCATCACCGTCGACGAGCCGTCGATCTCCATGACCATCGGCATCAACACCTCGCCGCTGGCCGGCAAGAGCGGCAAGAAGCTCACCGCCAGCATGGTCAAGCAGCGCCTCGAGCAGGAGCTCGTCGGCAACGTGTCGATCCGCATGAACCCGACCGAGCGTCCCGACACCTGGGAGATCCAGGGTCGAGGCGAGCTTCAGCTGGCGATCCTCGTCGAGATGATGCGCCGCGAGGACTTCGAACTCACTGTCGGCAAGCCGCAGGTCGTCACCAAGATGGTCGACGGCAAGAAGCACGAGCCGATGGAGCGTCTGTCTGTCGACATCCCCGAGGACTACCTCGGCGTTGTCACCCAGCTCATGGCACTGCGCAAGGGCCGCATGGAGCAGATGGTCAACCACGGCACCGGCTGGGTGCGCATGGACTACATCGTCCCGGCCCGTGGCCTGATCGGCTTCCGCACCGAGTTCCTCACCGAGACTCGCGGCACCGGCCTCCTGCATCACGTCTTCGATCGTTACGAGCCGTGGCATGGCGAGCTTCGCACCCGACCGACCGGTTCACTTGTCGCCGACCGCACCGGTCCGACCACTCAGTTCGCCCTGGCGAACCTGCAGGAGCGCGGCACCATGTTCGTGGGTCCCGGCACCGATGTCTACGAGGGCATGATCGTCGGCGAGAACTCGCGCTCCGACGACATGGACATCAACCCCACCAAGGAGAAGAAGCTGACCAACATGCGTCAGTCCTCCGGTGACATCCTCGTTCCGCTCATTCCGCACAAGCAGCTCAGCCTCGAGCAGGCACTCGAGTTCTGCCGTGAGGATGAGTGCGTGGAGATCACCCCAGGTACCGTCCGCATTCGCAAGGTGCTGCTCTCGCAGACCGATCGCGTGCGCGCCGGGCGCAAGTCCAAGGACTAAGCGTTACCTGACCGAAACCCGCAATGGGTGCCTCCGGTTAGCCACGAGTGCAATACTCCTATTTACTCGTCGGTAACCCTCGTTACCGGACGTTCCTAGGAGGTTCCATGAAGAAGTCCCGCCTGGGCGCAGCCGCGGTCTCGGTGACCGCACTCGCCCTCATCCTCACCGCCTGCGGCGGCTCATCGGGCGGTTCCTCCGCCGGTGGCGCCAGCGCAGCGGGATCCTCGGCACCTGCAGCGACAGGCGGCACCTTCTCGGTGGCCTCTGAGGAGCCGCAGAACCTGATCCCCAGTAACTGCTACGACCTCTACTGCGCGAACGTGCTGAACATGATGTTCACCGGTCTGTTCCGCTTCGAGACCCAGGCAGACGGCACCGTCGTTCCCGTGGCGACCGAGATGGTCGATTCCATCACCACTGCTGATGGCGGCACGACCTGGTCGATCAAGATCAAGGACGGCTGGACCTTCACCAACGGCGAGAAGATCACCGCCCAGACCTTCGCGGATACGTGGAACTTTGCCGCCTACGGCGACAACGGCCAGCAGCTCGGCTTCGTCTTCGGCTCCTCGCAGCTCAATGTCGTCGGCTACGACGATGTGGCAGCGAATAAGGCCAAGACCATGTCGGGCCTGACAGTCGCCGGCCCGCTGGAACTGCAGATGAAGCTCGTTTCCCCGCTGGGCGAGGGCATCTTCTACAACTTCCTCGCCGGCCCGCAGATCTTCCCGATGCCGTCGGTGGCCTTCACTGACGTCGAGGCGTTCAATAAGAACCCGATCGGCAACGGCCAGTACATGATGAACACCCCGTGGGTGCCGAACCAGAAGATCGTCATCGACAAGAACCCGAACTACCTCGGCACTGCAGGTAACGCCGACTCGATCGAGTTCCGCGTCTACAACGACACCACGGCAGAGTGGGCCGATCTCCAGGCCAACAACGTCGACGTTGTACCTCAGATCCCGCAGGCAGCGCTCTCCACGGCCGCCTCGGTCCTGGGTGATCGCTACGTCAACACCCCGGGCGCACTGTCGTTCAGCTACTCCTTCTTCCCGCTGCAGTCCTCGACCTTCGCCAAGAAGGAAGTTCGCCAGGCCATCGCCAAGGCGATCAACATGGATCAGATCAACGAGAAGCTGCTGTTCAACACGCAGACCAAGGCAACCGCCTTCGCTCCGTCGACCATCCCCGGCGGCGGCACCGATGCATGCGGCGACTCCTGCGTCTACGACCCCGCAGCAGCGAAGGCACTGCTGGACTCGGTCGGCGGAATCCCGGGCAACAAGGTGCAGATCGCCGCACTGCAGGGCAGCCCGAACACCGTGGCCAAGGCCGAGTGCGACCAGATCCAGACCAACCTCGGCGTGAACTGCACGCTGAAGCTGTTCCCGGATTTCGGTGCACTGCTGGATGCCTACGGCAAGATCACTGCTGCTGACGCCGGCTTCATCGGCGGCCTCGGCTGGGGTGCGGATAACCCCACCCTGCAGAACATGATCGCGCCGCTCTTTGGCACCGATTCGCCGTCGAACTACATCGGCTACAGCAACCCGACCTTCGATGCGCTCATCTCCGAGGGCAACGCAGCAGCGGATTCGGCAACGCAGATCGCCAAGTGGCAGGAAGCCCAGAAGGTCTTCTACGACGACTTCGCGGCCTACGCCACCAGCTGGCGCAACACCACCTACGGCTACTCCACGAACGTCTCCAACGTCATCGTGAACCCGCAGGGCTTCATCAACCTGGATCAGATCCAGGTCACGAAGCAGGGCTAGTCACCACGGAGCGGGGGCATCCTTCGGGATGCCCCCGTTTCCGCCTTTGCGAGGGGGTACGTTCCTCTCCAAGGCACGGAGAGAGTCACGTAAGCAGGCGCGAGTCGGAAGGAGGGTCATGGGCAGGTACGCGATCAGACGGATCCTCCAGATGATCCCTGTCTTCTTCGGCACCACCTTCTTGATCTATGCGCTGATGTTCGCCCTGCCCGGTGATCCGGTGCGCAACCTCACCATCGGCAAGCAAACCAACCCGGTGTACCTCGAGTACATCCGCGAACAGTTCAACCTGAATCAGCCGTTCATCATTCAGTATCTGGATTACCTCAAGGGAATCCTGACCCTCGACTTCGGCAAGACCTTCAATGGCACCCCGGTTCTCGAGATCTTCCAGCAGCGCTGGCCCGTCTCCGTCACCCTTGCTCTCACGGCCTTCGGGCTCGAGGTGCTCTTCGGCATCGGCTTCGGCATCTGGGCTGCACTGCGCAAGGGCAAGGTCTTCGACCACCTCTCGCTCACCGGCACGCTCATCGTGGTCGCCGTTCCGGTGTTCGTGCTCGGCTACGTGGCTCAGTGGGTCTTCGGCGTCAAGCTCGGGTGGGTAGCCCCGGCCGGTATCCAGGACGGCTGGCCGAAAAGCTACATCGTGCCCGCGGCCGTGCTCGCCAGCCTCTCGCTCGCGTATGCCCTTCGCCTGACTCGCCAGTCACTTCTCGAGGCGTTCAACAGCGACTACGTACGCACCGCCAAGGCGAAGGGACTTCCGCCGGGCACCGTGCTCCGTAAGTACTCGCTGCGTAACTCGCTCATCCCCGTCGTCACCTTCCTCGGCGCGGATCTCGCGACGCTCATGGGCGGCGCGGTCATCACCGAGGGCATCTTCAACATCCCCGGCATCGGTCAGCAGCTGTACCAGAGCATTCGCCTGCACGAGAGCGTGGTTGTCGTCGGCATCGTCACCGTGCTGGTGATCATCTACCTGTTCGCGAATCTCATCGTCGACCTGCTCTACGGCGTCCTGGACCCGAGGATTCGCTATGAGTGATTTCTTCCCGGGCTCGACCGACGCCGATACCTTCGACGCCGGCCTGCCGTCGCTCGCCTCGACCGAGCGCATTACCGACGCGAGCAATCCGCGAGGTCTTCTCGGCGATGCCTGGTACGGGCTGCGCCGGACCTGGTACTTCTGGATCTCGCTCGTGCTCATCGTGTTCATCGCGGCAATCACGATCTTCCCCCAGTTCTTCGCCGACAAGGAGACCACCTCGAGCCTGACCGGCGGTTGCCAGCTCATGGACTCGCTGATGCCCCCGAGCTCGACCCACTGGTTCGGCACTGACCAGCTCGGCTGCGATGTCTACTCGCTGACCATCTACGGAGCACGCCCCAGCGTGATCACCGCGATCATCGCGACGATCGCGACCGTCAGCATCGGGGCCCTGATCGGCATCATCGCCGGCTACTACGGCGGCTGGCTCGACTCGCTTCTCTCGCGTATCACCGACGTCTTCTTCGGCCTGCCGGTGCTACTCGGCGGCATCGTGATCCTCACCGCCCTCGGCTCACCCGGGCTCTGGGGCGTCATCTTCGTCCTGGTCGTGCTCGGCTGGGTCGGCACCGCACGCATGGTGCGCTCGACGACCATCGAGGCCAAGAGCCAGGACTTCGTACTCGCGGCCCGCGCCCTCGGTGCTAGCAACCTGCGCATCATGCGTCGGCATATCCTGCCGAACGCCATGGGCCCCGCCATCGTCGTCGCGGTGATCAGCCTCGGCGGATTCGTCGGCGCGGAGGCGACCTTCAGCTACCTCGGCCTGGGCATCCAGCCGCCGGAGTTCTCGTGGGGCTCGATCATCAGTGATGCCCAGTCGGTGTTCTTCACTGCTCCCTGGACCCTCTTCTTCCCGGCCCTCTTCCTCACCGTCACCGTGCTCGCTTTCATCCTGATGGGCGATGCCGTGCGCGATGCCCTCGATCCCAAGCTGCGGAAGTGACCATGACTCCTCCGCTACTCCGCGTCGATGACCTGCACGTGCAATTCAGCACGCGCGATGGCATCGTGCGCGCGGTCAACGGCATGACCTTTGATCTCAATGAGGGCGAGACCATCGCCATCTTGGGCGAGAGCGGTTCGGGCAAGAGCGTCACGGCCCAGGCCATCATGGGCATCCTCGACCCAGAGGTGGCCAGCATTCCCTCCGGCAGCATCACCTTCCGCGGCGAAGAACTCGTCGGTCTCCCAGAGCGCAAGCATCGCAAGCTGCGCGGCACTGACATCGCGATGATCTTCCAGGATGCTCTCTCGGCATTGAATCCCGTGATCTGCGTGGGTGACCAGGTGGCCGAGATGTTCCGCGTGCACGCAGGTGCCTCGCGCAAGTCGGCCAAGCAGCAGGCCATCGAGGTCATGGGCCACGTCGGGATTCCGGCGGCAGCCCAGCGTTACGGCGACTACCCCCATCAGTTCAGCGGCGGCATGCGCCAGCGCATCATGATCGCGATGATGATCGCCCTCAAGCCCGCGGTTCTCATCGCCGATGAGCCCACGACAGCGCTCGATGTCACCGTGCAGGCGCAGATCATGGAACTGCTGAAGGAACTGCAGCGCGAAACGGGCACGGGCCTCATTCTCATCACTCACGACCTCGGAGTCGTGGCCTCGGTCGCCGAGCGCATCGTGGTGATGTACTCCGGTCGCGTCATGGAGCAAGGCGATGTGGACGCCATGTATGCGCGCCCCGCGAATCCGTACACGATCGGTCTTCTCGACTCGATCCCGCGACTCGACGCGCGTATCGGGCGCCTGCCGGCCATCCCAGGCCTGCCGCCGAACCTGCTCAACACTCCCTCCGGCTGCCCCTTCCACGTGCGCTGCACGCGCGCGGAAGACACGTGCCGCGTCGATCCCGTCCCTCCGCTCGTCGAAGTGGGCCCCGCGCACAAGAGCGCCTGCTGGTTCGCTGAGGAGGTGTACGCGCATGGCAAGTGATGACATGTCAGGTGCCCAGGCTCCGGTGGTGAGCGTGCGTGATCTCGTGAAGCACTACCCGATCGAGCGCGGCATCATCTTCCGCAAGCGCGTGGGCACGGTGCACGCTGTTGACGGCGTGACCTTCGATCTCATGCCCGGCCAGACCCTGGCCATCGTGGGGGAGAGCGGCTGCGGCAAGTCCACCGTAGGTCGCCTGCTGGTCGGCCTCGAGCAGCCGACATCCGGCTCGGTCACCGTGGCCGGCACCGACTTGTCGACCCTCAATGCGCGAGAGCTACTCGCGACTCGTCGTGATCTGCAGATCATCCTTCAAGATCCGTACACCTCCCTTGACCCGCGCATGACCGTCGGCGCCATCATCGGCGAGCCCTTCGAGATCCATCCCGAGGCGATTCCCGCGGGCAAGGATGCCAAGGGCGCCGTGCGCGATCTCATGGCACGCGTGGGCCTGAACCCGGAATTCATCAACCGCTACCCGCATCAGTTCAGCGGCGGCCAGCGTCAGCGCATCGGCATTGCGCGTGCGCTCGCGCTCAACCCGCACGTGATCATTGCCGATGAGCCCGTCTCAGCCCTCGACGTATCGATCCAGGCACAGGTGATGAACCTGCTCATGGATCTTCGCGACGAGCTCGGTCTCTCCTACGTGTTCATCAGCCACGACCTCGCGGTGGTGCGGCAGATCGCCGACACCATCGCAGTGATGTATCTCGGCCAGATTGTCGAGTACGGCGACGCCGAGCAGATCTACGAGCATCCGCAGCACCCGTACACGGCAGCGCTTCTCTCCGCTGTTCCTGTGGCAGACCCTGTGGTGCAGCGCTCGCGCACTCGCATTCCGCTCTCGGGCGACCTCCCCAGCCCCGCTGATCCGCCATCGGGCTGCCGTTTCCGCACCCGCTGCTTCCAGGCCCAGGCGAAGTGCGCCGAGGTGATGCCCGAACTCGTCGCCAGCGGCGACAAGCACGTGGTGGCCTGCCACTTCCCGCTCGAGGCTGTGACCTCCGTCTAACGCGGTTGGTGCCCTGCGTTCGGGGCTCTGAGGCTCAGGCACACTTGTCCCATGCGTCGCCACGGGTTCATCCTCATGACCCCGTTCGCGATCTCCCTGGCCTTGCTGGCTGGCTGCTCCGATGCTTCGTCACCGGCTCCCGCACCGTCGGGCACGATCGCCCCGGGTTTTAACGAAGCACTGGGGTCGGTCGTCAATCCCTCCGAGGAGCAAGGCGGCCACCTGCGCATTGCCGTGCCGGGAGGCTGTAGCGGGTGGAAGCCCGAGCTCACGATCTCGGCCGCGTGTGCGAACCTGCAGCGCGCGCTGAGCCGCCAGCTCACCACCTATGTGTCTGCGCCGGGCCGGGCAGGCTCGGTGGTCACCGCCGATCTGGCAACCGAACTCGGGCAGTCCGATGCCGAGGGAATGACCTGGACCTACACGCTCAAGCCATACCTGAAGTGGAATGACGGCTCACCGCTGACCACGGTCGATGTCGCCCGTGGCCTGCGCAATCTGGACCTTCGCCGTCCCGACTTCAGCATCACCTCGATCGATCTCGGAGCGAATCGGACGATCACCGTGCATCTCGATCGCGCGTTCCACGATTTCGATGCGGTGGCCGCGTTGGCAATTGCCGCACCGCAGGCACCGGGCAGTTCGGTGAAGTTCTCCGGCCCCTTCGCTGTCGATTCGTCCAGTGCCTCGCACTTGGTGCGCAATCCGATGTGGGATGCGGGGAGCGACCAGGTGCGCAAGCCGGTCGCACGCGACATGCGAATCACCTGGACGACGACTCAATCACAGGCCAATCAACTGCTGCTGAGGGGCAGTGTCGATCTCGCCCTTTCGTCACGCACTGACCCGGGCTTCACCGTGGCCGTGCTTCGCGACCCCGCACGAGCAGCTCACGCCGATAACCCTGGTACCGGTCAGGTCACGATGCTCGCGATCTTGCCCAGCACCGGCGCACTTTCCGCCGACACCTGCCGTCAAGCCGTCTACTCGGCCGTCAATCGCACAGCCCTGCGTCAGGTCCTCGGCGCCACGGCAGGTGAGGCCAATATCGGTGCCGCGCAGGCGACCACCTTGTCGGCTCCGACGATCGCCTCGTTCGATGCGAACTACCAGCCGTTCTCGCCAGGTGATGGCTCCGGCGACGTGACGGCGGCGAAGGCATCGCTGGAGTCATGCGGGCACGCACAGGGCTTCTCGATGACCCTGGGCTTCCCTGACTCGACTACCGGTCTCGCAGCCTTCGCCGTGATCAAGGAGTCGCTCGCACGGGTGGGCATCATGGTCATCGGGAAGGCGATCGATGCAGTCGACTACTCGGCGACGGTGCAGTCGGTGAAGGCCGTGACCGAGCTCGGACTGGATGCCGTGTATCTGAACTACTCCGCGACGGTGCCCGGAGTCGCGGGCTACTGGCGGCCCCTGGCCGGCAGCATCGCCCCGGGCAAGCCCTATCGCGAGAACATCGCACGCCTCGACATGGCGACAGTGAATGCGCTGCTCTCCTCGAAGGAGATCGCGTCGTCCGACCCGATCGTCCAGGCCGATGTCGGACGCATCATTGACCGACTCGTGCTCGATTCGGGTGCCTACATTCCGCTCGCGTTCACCCAGACACTCGCGTATCGCCCTGTGGGCCTGAGCAACGTGACGACCACCGGTGCGTTCGACAACCAATATGACGTCGTCAACATCGGCTTTGCATCAGAGCCACTCGGCTGAGCGTGTGTCAGCGCAGGGCTGAGGTGAAGAACTCGACCTCGGTGAGCAGCAGGTTCTCGGTGATGATCTCCTGCGGCGTCATATGCGTGACCCCGCTGAGCGGCAGCACGTCATGTGCCTTGCCTGCGGCGAGCAGTGCCGCCGACAGCTGAAGCGTGTGAGCGACGAGCACGTTGTCGTCGGCGAGGCCATGAATCATCAGCAGAGGTCGCGTGAGCTTCGGCGCGCGGGGCAGCAGCGAGCTGGCGTCATACTCGGCGGCGTTGGTTGCCGGATCTCCGAGGTAACGCTCGGTGTAGGCAGTGTCATAGAGCCGCCACTCGGTGACGGGCGCGCCTGCGACGGCAGCATGGAAGCGGTCGGGGCGGTCAAGTACGGCGAGCGCTGCGAGGTAGCCGCCGAAGGACCATCCTCGAATGCCGACTCTGTCGAGATCGAGCTCGGGGAATTGCGCGGCGCATCCCTCGAGGGCATCGACTTGATCCTGCAGGATCCCGCGTGCGAGATCGAGATGGATCTTGCGCTCCCAGACCGGACCACGACCCGGGGAACCGGCTCCGTCGACGACTACGACGGCGAAGCCCTGATCGGCCAGCCATTGCTCGGTCAGGAAACTGCCTGCCGCGCGAATCACGCGCTGGGCATGCGGGCCGCCATACGGACTCATGATGACCGGCAGGCGCGCACTTCCGCGTGCGTAGCCGGTGGGAAGAAGGACGACAGCATTGAGGTCGCGGGCACCCGCCTTCACGAAATGCGCCTGCGGCCTGACGATCGGGGTCTCGGCGAGATTAGCGATTATGTGAGACGTACTGCCATTCGATGCCGTGTAGTCCGTGCGCGGATTCGTACCGTTCGCGCGCATCACGATACGCATCTGTCCACGCGCCGTGAGTGAGCTCCACTCGTCGGTGTCGGTGAGCGGCTCGCAGGTGCCGTCGTGATCGAGTCGATATCCCGCCTGGGTAATGGCCGTGGGCTGCGCGAGCACGATGAGGTGATCCTCGGCTGAATCGAGTACCGCCGAAACCTGCAGGCCTTCGGGGGAGACGGGCAGGCCATCGAGGTACACGCGGTAGGTATCAGTGGTGCTGTCAGGCAGTACCTCGAGCAGGCGGCCGTCGGAGAGAAGCGCGGGCACCCCATGCACGACATCGATCCAGCAGTCGTCGGCATGCCTGGCGATCTCGGTCAGTGCGCCCGTCTCGGTGTCGAGTGCGCACACCGACTGAGTGCGCTGATCGCGAGTGAGCAGGCTCAAGACGACGCCACCCTCGGTGACATGCACGGAGCTGACATACGGGAATTGCGCGTGATCCCAGTCGACATCGATGCGCGTGCCATCGAGATCAAGGATTGCCAGGCGCACCGAGGGATTGGCGGTGCCGGCTGACGGGTACCGATGCTGCACCGGCTCCCTCTCGGGATTCGCCGGATCGCTGATCCAGCGAATGCCGACATCGCTCTCATCTGTGTGCTGCACGAGGAGTCGTCGAGATCCCTCGAGCCACCAGTACCCGCGGATGCGCTCGAGTTCCTCCGCGGAGACGAAGTCGGCCAGTCCCCAGAAGTCGTGCTCGCCTTCAGGCTGAGCAAGTGCGGTCACGGCCAATGTCGTGAGGTCGACGACATGGAAAGCGCCGTCCACGACGAAAGCCGCATGAGTGCCATCGCCGCTGAGCCGCGGATCGACAACTGGGCCCGGCGCGGGTAGCTCCACCGGAGCGGCGTGATCGCCCCCCGCCTGCGGGATCTCGACGAGATACGGGATGCCCGAGACGGTGAACAGCGCCTTGCTCATCACGCTGTCGGTACTGAAACTCGTGATTCCGGCGGTGACCTCGCGCATGCGCTCACGCCGTGCCCGCTCGGCATCGGGGAGCTCGAGATCGCCGCTCCCTAGCTGCGCGGCATCCACGAGCAAGGTCTCGGGAACTGCCGCATCGAGATCGAGGAGCCAGAGGGAGCCCTGATCGTCAGAGCCCGACGCGCTGCGAATGAACAGCGCCCGGGAGCCGGCAGGGGAGCAAGCAAAGGAGCGCGGCCTGCCGAGCTGGAAGAAGCGAGTGCGTGCCTTCTGGCGCGGGAAGGTCTCGGTCGGCTCGCGGCTGGCACCTGCACTGCTCATATGCGCATCGTGCCCTACGCGGGGCACCTCGGTAGCCTGGGCTGGTGACCCAGCGACTCCTCCTTGTCCATGCCCATCCCGATGACGAGACCATCGGCACCGGCATCACGATGGCCAAGTACGCCCACGAGGGCGCCGAGGTCACGCTAGTCACCTGCACCCTCGGCGAGGAGGGCGAGGTGATCCTCGAGGATCTCGCTCATCTGGCCGCAGATAAGACCGACACCCTGGGCGAGCATCGGCAGACCGAGCTGGCCGAGGCCATGGCTGCCCTCGGTATCACCGACTGGCGCCTGCTCGGCGGCCCCGGCCGTTTCCGCGACTCGGGCATGGTCGGCACCGCACCGAATGACCGCCCTGACTGCTTCTGGCGCACCGATCTCCTGACCGCCGCCCTTGAGCTCGTGCCTGTCATCCGCGAGGTGCGCCCGCAGGTCGTGGTGACCTATGACGACTTCGGCGGCTACGGGCATCCCGATCACATCCAGGCCCATCGCGTCACGCATTACGCACTCGATCTGGCGGCGTCGCCGACCTTCCGCCCTGAGCTCGGCGCACCGTGGCAGGTGAGCAAGGTCTACTGGTCGGCCTTTCCGAAGAGCATCATGCGTGCATCAATCGAGGCGCTGAAGGCCCAGGGTTCCGACAGCGAGTTCGCGATGATGGATCCTGACGACATTCCCTTCGCCTGCGATGACGAGCTCATCACGACCGTGATCGAGGGCGCAGAGTTCCTTCCGAGCAAGCTCGCAGCGATGCGTGCGCACGGCACCCAGATCAGCGTCGACGGCGGCCTGTTCGCACTCGCCGACGGTGTCGGTGCCGAGGCTTTTTCCTCCGAGTATTTTCGCCTCGCGCTCGGCACCGCGGGTGCATCGCGCAATGCGGCCGGGCTCGAGACCGATCTCTTCGACGGGATCACTGCCTGATGGCTGACCTCACCACGGCAGCCGAGTCGCAGGTACCTCGACGACGCCTGTGGCTCGCCATCGTGGGCCTGCTTGCCGGCCTCATCGTCGGAATCCTCGGTGCGTACGTGCAGGCCGTGCGATACATCTGGGATTCGCCCTGGGGAATGGTCGTGATCCCGTGGGGCACCCTGCTCGTACTGCTGGTGCTCGTGCTCACCGTGCGCGGTGCTGCGTGGCTGGCGATGACCCGTTGGTCGGCCTGGGCCGCATTCATCGGCTGGCTGGCCATGACCATCGTGCTCAGTTCCGAGTCGCCCGGTGGCAGCGTTGCGCTCTCCGGCGGCGGCCGTCAGATGTTCTACCTGATCGGCGGAGTGATCCTGGCGGTCGCGACCGCGACCATTCCGGTGCCCCTGCGTCGCGCCACCCCTCGCGGCGCGCAGCTCGTGGCGGAGATCGACTGATCCACGCGCCTTGGGGTGAGTCGGATGTCCGATTTGGTCGAGTGATCGGCCTACCATGGTGAGTCGGCGGCCGTCGACATGTAGTCAGTACCTGGAGACGCACCCGTGACCGAGCATCGCTGGCAGCTGCCTGCATCTGATGCCGCACGCAAGCTCATCCTGATCGCCCTCGCGGCAGTCGCCGTCCTCATCGCCCTGTATGTCGCGGCCATTGTCGTCACCGGCAGTGGAGTGCGCGCGGGAACGACGGTCAATGGCGTCAATATCGGCGGGCTCTCGCGCGAGGAGGCCGTGGCTGCCCTCGATGATTCGATCGGCAAGGTAGCGGCCAAGCCGTTGAAGGTGCGTGCCGGAGAGCAGCAACTGCAGGTGGATCCGGTGGCGGCAGGGCTCGCCTTCGATGCCGAGGCCACGGTCGAGAAGGCCTCCGGGCGCACGCTGAACCCCTTCGCAATGATCGGCAGCCTGGCCGGCACTCATCAACTCGAGCCCGTCACCTCGGTCGATTCGGCGAAGCTCGCCTCGCAGGTCTCGCAGCTCGCCGACACGATCGACCAGCCGGCGACAGAGCCGACAATCAGCGTGACCAAGAAGGGCACGAAGGTCGAGCACGGCAAGCCCGGTCTCGTACTCGATCAGCCGGCGATGGCCGAAGCCCTGAGCACAGCGTTCATGCGTGCGCGCAAGCCGATCGCAGCGCCCGTCATGACTGCTGATCCGACCATCACTCCCGCGGCGGTCGACGAGGCAAAGGCCCTCGCGAAGAGTGCCACGAGTGCTCCGGTGCAGGTCGATGCGGCAGGCACCGTGGCCACCATCCCCGCACCTGCTCTCGCGCATGCTCTGAACTTCACTCCCGATGGTGATCACTTCGTGCCCTCCCTCGATGGCGCAGTGCTGCATCAGGCCATTGCCAAGCAGCTCAAGGGAGTCGAGACCAAGGGTCGTAATGCGACCTTCGAGATCCTCAAGGGCAAGCCGGTTGTCGTGCCGGCCGTGGTCGGCAATGGCGTCTCGGATGACGAGCTCTCGTCGAAGGTGCTCACCGTGATCGGGAATCCTGAGCCGAATCGCACGGTCGCAGTGACCATGGGCGTGCGCGAGCCCGAGCTCACCACCGAGCAGGCGCAGGCTCTCGGCGTGACCGAACGCATTTCCAGCTTTACCCAGCACTTCCCCTATGCCGCTTACCGCGTGCAGAACATCGGCCAGGCGGCGAAGTACGTCAACGGAACGCTGCTCCTTCCCGGCGAGACCTTCTCCCTCAACGACACCATTCACGAGCGCACGGAGAAGAACGGCTATACGGTCGGCTTCCTCATCGGCCCGGGCGGTGTCTTCGCCGAGGATCTCGGTGGTGGTGTCTCGGCCTCGGCCACCACCGTCTGGACAGGCGCCTTCTACGCCGGCATGGAGCGCGTCCACACGCAGGCGCACTCGATCTACATCTCTCGTTACAAGGCCGGCCTCGAGGCCACAGTCGGCTGGGGCCTGTTCGACATGAGCTTCAAGAACACGAGCCCCTACGGCGTCTTCATCACGACCAAGATGACGAACACTTCGATGCAGGTGAACTTCTGGAGTACCAAGGTCTACGACGACATCAAGGCCGAGTTCGGCCCGAAGACCAACATCAAGCCGTTCGCGACGATCTATGACAAGTCCGATAAGTGCCTGGGCCAGGACGGCTCCGAGGGCTTCGACATCGACGTCGATCGCGTGTTCTACAAGGACGGTGCCGAGGTCAAGCGCGAGACCATCAGCACCGCGTACCGACCTGCGCCGAAGGTGATCTGCGGCAAGAAGCCCAAGCCCAAGGATGACTGCGTGACGGCAGCCTCGGCCAAGCCGAGCACGAAGCCGAATGCCCAGGTGACATGCGCCTTGGCCTCCTCGGCCTCAGGAAAGCCCGGCGCCAAGCCGAGCGGTTCCGCGAGCGGTTCATCGTCGGGCAAGCCGAAGGCAAGTGCTTCATCACGTGGCGATGCGGCGCCGACCCAGGATGCGAGCCCCACGCCGAAGGCGAGCAAGAAGCCGGGCAAGAAGCCATCGGCCGAGGCGACCTCCAAGCCTGCGAAGGCCACGCCCAAGCCGTCGAAGTCAGCGGCGTAGCCCGACTAGATCAGTTCGACTGCCTGACCGTCGGCGGTGTCGGTCACCGCGAATCCAAGCGCGGCTAGCGCATCGCGAAGTTCATCACTGCGCGCCCACTGCTTCTCGGCGCGTGCGATGCGCCGTTGCTCGAGAAGTTCAGCGGCCTCATCGGTGATCTCGACGACGGCAGGCGCCTTGCCAATATCGCGGGCGAGATCGAGGCCGAGAAGTCGATCGGCAGCGAGGAAGGTCTCGAGCTTGGTGCCATCAGCGATGGAGGAATCCTTCTCGAGTTCGCGCAGCACGGAGATAGCTCGCGGGGTATCGAGATCATCGGCAAAAGCCGCCTTCATCGCCTCGAGGTGATCAGTGGAGAGTGCGGCGGATGGCCCGGTTGCCCACATCGCGACTCGCTCGCGCCAGCGACGAATCGTCGTGTCGGCAGCAGTGAGGGACTCCCAGGTGAGGTTCAGCTGCTGGCGATAGCGATTCGACAAGAAGGCGAGCCGGAGTGCGAGGGGATCGAATCCGCGCGCGATGACGTCACTGACAAGCACCACGTTGCCTGTCGACTTGCTCATCTTGCGACCCTCGAACAGCAGGTGCTCGCCGTGCACCCAGTGCCGCACGACCTCGGTGCCGGTGACGCAGTTGCTCTGGGCACGCTCGTCTTCATGATGCGGGAAGCGCAGGTCGATGCCGCCGGTGTGGATGTCGATGGTGTCGCCGAGCAGGCTCAGGCTCATCGCACTGCACTCGGTATGCCAGCCGGGGAAGCCCGCGCCCCACGGGGTGTCCCAGACCAGCTGGGTGCGAGTCGGGCCCGACTTCTTCCACAAGGCCCAGTCGGCGTGGAAGCGCTTGGAGTCATCGACCCCGCCATCGAAGCGGTGACCGGGGCGAAGTTGATCGAGCTTGTTTCCACTGAGCTCGCCGTACTGCGGGTAGCTGCGCGCATCGAAGAAGACCGAGCCGTCGCCGCCGACATATGCGTGGCCGGAATTCATGAGAGAGGTGATGAGGTCAATCATCAGCGGGATGGACTCACTGGCACGCGGGTACTCGTCGGCCGGGTAGATGTTGAGCAGCGCGAGATCGCGATGGAAGGCATCCTCGTACGCACGCGCCACCGCCAGTGCCCCTCGGCCCTCGCGGGCGGCTTGGGCCAGCACCTTGTCGTCGCCGTCGCCTTGACCCTCGTCGATCGATCCACGCGAGGCATCGTCTCCAAGACCCGTGTCATCGGCCATGTGCCCGACGTCGGTGATGTTCTGCACGAGACGCACCCGGAGGCCTTCGGCCTCGGCGGCACGACGGATCAGATCGGGGAGCAGGAAGGTACGCATGTTGCCGACGTGGGCATCGCGGTAGACGGTCGGGCCGCAGGCGTACACGCTCAGGAAGCCGGCTCGGGCGGGCACGATCGGCACCACGGACTTGGCCTTGGTGTCATAGAGGTGCACCCCCTCAGCCTAGGGTCATGTCGCCTTGGTCACCTCTCGGCCGAATCGGGGCCCGATGTGTGTAGGTTTACCCCCACGCCAGAGATCAACCGCTTATTTCGGAGGTTCAGGTGACCTACGTCATCGCAATGCCCTGTGTAGACCTGAAGGACAAGGCCTGCATCGAAGAGTGCCCGGTCGACTGCATTTACGAGGGTGGCCGGATGCTCTATATCCAGCCCGATGAGTGCGTCGATTGCGGTGCCTGCGAGCCGGTCTGCCCCGTCGAGGCCATCTTCTACGAGGATGACGTCCCCGATGAGTGGAAGGACTTCACCGCAGCCAATGCGGAGTTCTTCGCCGATCTCGGATCGCCCGGTGGAGCCGCCAAGCTCGGCGCCCAGACCACCGACGCTGCGCTGCTGGCCACCGTGCCGCCGCAGGAGCACGACCACTGATCATGTCGTCGCCCGCCGAGCGGCTGCCGGATTTCCCCTGGGATCTCCTGGCGCCGTTCGGTGAGCGGGCACGTGCTCACCCCGGAGGCATCGTCGATCTGTCGATCGGCACCCCGGTTGATTCGACCCCTGAGATCGTCCAGCGTGCACTGCGCGAATCCTCTGACGCTCACGGTTACCCGACCACGGTCGGAACCCCTGATCTCCGACGCTCCTGCGCCGACTGGGTGCAGCGCATCCTGGGCGCGACCGTCAGCCCTGAGGCGATCTTGCCGACCATCGGCTCCAAGGAGTTCATCGCTCTGCTGCCGACCTTGCTCGGCCTGGGTCCTGATTCCCATGTGATCGTCCCGACGGTCGCCTACCCCACCTACGCGGTGGGAGCTGCTCTTGTCGGTGCGCGCATCACCGCGACAGACTCACCTGAGACGGCAGAGCGCGCGGATCTCATCTGGATCAACTCGCCGTCCAACCCCACGGGCAAGGTGCTCGATGCCGACAGGCTGCGCGAGCTGGTGGCCCACGCGCGCGCCACGGGTGCACTGCTGGTCAGCGATGAGTGCTACCTCGAACTGGGCTGGGATGCCGATCCGATCTCCGTACTTCACCCGTCGATCGTCGGTGACGATCACTCCGGCGTCCTGGCCGTGCATTCGCTCTCGAAGCGCTCGAGTCTGGCGGGCTATCGCTTCGGCTTCACCACTGGTGATCCTGATGTTCTCCGTTCACTTCTCGTCGTGCGCAAGCATCTGGGCCTGATGGTTCCGGCACCGGTTCAGCATGCGGCGGCGGTTGCCTATGCCGACGACGCGCATGTCTCTGCGCAGCGAGAGCTCTACCGCGCGCGTCGGCAGATCCTGGCCGACTCCTTGCGTGCGCACGGCTTCGCGATTGACCACGGCGAGGCAGGCCTGTACTTATGGGCCACCCGTGGTGAGCACTGCTGGGAGACCGTCAGCTGGTTCGCCGACCGCGGCATCCTGGTCACTCCCGGAGATTTCTACGGCACCGCAGGTGCCCATCACGTGCGCATTGCCTTCACGGCCACCGATGCCGATGTGCGCGAGTTCGCCGAGCGCCTCGGCTGATCTCGACCTCGTCGGTTGCCGTCAGGCCGTCTGTGCGGCCAGGTGAGCGATCACGGCATCGGCAACGCCCGAGTTCCACGTCATGCCCGTCTCCCACGGCTGCGTGAATACGTCGGCAAGGAAGATCGAATGCAGGAGCGGAACGCTGAGTTCGATGCGATTCGGGATGATCCCAAGGTCGACGCCCTTCGCGAGGGCGGAGTACTCGGAGACCAGACCGTCAAAGGGCCAGAGCTCCTTATTGCCACCGTCGTGCTCGAGCCAGGTGCCGCCGACGAGCAGCACGGAAAGGTCGTCGAGCACTCCTGCCTGCGCGGCCAGCCAGCCATCGCTGCCGAGCAGGTAGTCGTAGGTGTCCTGCCGTGCGAGCCCGGCATCGGTTGCATCTGCATGCTTGCGCAAGGCGTCGACGATCGCGAGCGCGCGGGTGTCACCGAGTAGCGAGTCGGCGGGCACTTCGTCATAGCTGACGCGCAGGGGCATGGTGCCCATCCACGGTGTGCCGAGGGTGACAAGGGTGCGCACCTTCACGCCAGCGCCGATATCACGCAGGGTTCGGATCGCTGCCGTGGCGAAGAGGCCGCCATTGGAATGGCCCACGAAGGAGATCTCGGTGACGCCGCGGGTCTCCTGCAGGTACTGGACGAAGCGGGTGAGGTGCTCCCCGGCATTGTCGATGTCACCGTTACTGATGATGGTCATGTGGGCGGGCAGGATCTCGGGCTGACCGCCGAAGGCACCGAAGGAGCCAGGTTCGGCGTCGACCACAGCACTTCGGGCATTCATGGCCGGCGCGGTGAACACCGCATGGCCGGCGGCAAGGAGCCGCTCGCGCAGGTACGTGTTGGTGTTGCCGGCCGCCAGTCCGGAACTACAGGCGGCCTCAGGGGTCGTGAAGGGCGAGACGGCGTCGCCGCCGGAGACGAGAACAACGGCGTGGGTCATGGCGGGCCAATCCGGGTCGGGTGCACGTGGGGTTCCCAGACTACGCATTGGTTCGGGTCATGGACGGGGCCTGGGAATCGGCCCCCAGGCTCGGCCGACCATTGCTCCGGAGGTCGGTGAGAGTCATCTCACAGGCCGAGAGGCCAACTCCATTTCACCCGTGTCCGCGGGGTGGGTACGGTTACGACAACGGCAAAGCGGCGACCCCGCACGCGTTTTCCAGGAGGATCTGTGACCGACTTCGTCCTTAAGCACCCGGGCGGCGAACTGCCCCTTCCCGAGGTGCCGGCAACCGTAGGCGAGAGCGGCCTGAACATCGCTCCGCTGATGAAGGAGACAGGTCACGTCACCCTCGACCATGGTTTCCTCAACACCGCTGCATGCTCGTCCGCCATCACCTACATCGATGGCGATGCCGGCATCCTGCGCTACCGCGGCTACCCGATCGAGCAGCTCGCCGAGAAGTCGAGCTTCCTCGAGACGGCGTTCCTGCTGATCTATGGCGAGCTTCCGTCGGAGACGCAGCTCAGCTCCTTCAAGCACGAGATCCGCATGCACACGATGCTGCACGAGGATCTCCGTAACTTCTTCGATGGCTTCCCGCGCGATGCGCACCCGATGCCCGTCCTGTCGTCGTCGGTCTCCGCACTGTCGACCTTCTACCAGGATTCGCTGGATCCCTTCGATCCCGCACAGGTCGAGATCTCGACTATCCGTCTTCTCGCGAAGGTGCCGACCCTTGCGGCCTACGCGCACAAGAAGGCGATGGGTCAGCCGATGCTCTACCCCGACAACTCGCTCGGCTACGTCGACAACTTCCTGCGCATGACCTTCGGTGTCCCTGCCGAGCCGTACGAAGTCAACCCGGTTATCTCGCGCACTCTCAACCAGCTCCTGCTCCTGCACGCAGATCACGAGCAGAACTGCTCGACCTCGACCGTGCGTCTCGTCGGCTCATCGCATGCGAACCTGTTCGCCTCCGTGTCGGCCGGCGTCAATGCGCTGTTCGGCCCGCTGCACGGTGGCGCCAACCAGGCCGTGCTCGAGATGCTCGAGAACATTCACGCATCGGGCGGCGGCGTGAACACCTTCATCCGCCAGGTCAAGAACCGCGAGGATGGCGTGAAGCTCATGGGCTTCGGTCACCGCGTATACAAGAACTACGACCCGCGTGCGGCCATCGTCAAGAAGAGCGCCTACGAGGTCTTCGAGGCACTCGGTGTCAGCGATCCGCTGCTCGACATCGCGCTGCGCCTTGAGGAGGTCGCGCTCTCCGACGAGTTCTTCATCGAGCGCAAGCTGTACCCGAACGTCGACTTCTACACGGGCCTGATCTACAAGGCGATGGGCTTCCCCACCCAGATGTTCACGGTGCTTTTCGCCCTGGGTCGTCTGCCGGGCTGGATCGCCCAGTGGCGCGAGATGATCGGCGATCCCGATACCAAGATCGGCCGTCCGCGCCAGGTCTACATCGGCGAGGTCCTGCGCGACTACGCACCGATGAGCCAGCGCTAAGCACTGCTCATGCAAGAAGCCCTGACGCCAATGGCGCCAGGGCTTCTTCGTTGCCACTGAGAAGTGGCGGCCGTGCTCAGTCGTTGGAGTGGAGTGCGGCATTGAGGCCGCCCCACGTGCCGGTGCGCGAGCTCACTTCGATCGCTCCGGTCTGCGAGTTGCGACGGAACAGCAGGTTGCTGTCGCCGGAGACTGCCTTGGCCTTGGCGACGTTGCCGTCGGGGAGCGTGACCTTGGAGCCTGCGGTCACGTAGAGGCCGGCTTCGACGACGCAGTTGTCACCGAGCGAGAGGCCGACGCCGGCGTTGGCGCCGATGAGGGTGCCGGTACCGATGGTGACGACCTCGGTGCCACCGCCGGAGAGCGTGCCCATGATCGAGGCACCGCCGCCGATGTCGGAGCCGTCACCGACAACGACGCCGGCGGAGATGCGACCCTCGACCATCGAGCTGCCCAGGGTGCCGGCATTGAAATTCACGAAGCCCTCGTGCATGACCGTGGTGCCACTGGCGAGATAGGCGCCCAGGCGCACGCGATCGGCGTCGGCGATACGCACTCCCGAGGGAACGACATAGTCGGTCATCCGCGGGAAGCGGTCGACGCCGTGCACGGCCAGGTTGATGCTCTTCGCGCGCGCATGCAGGCGCACGTCGTTCAGGCGCTCGACGGGCACCGGGCCCAGGTTTGTCCAGGCCACGATGGGCAGCAGGCCGAAGATGCCGGTCAGATTGATCGTCCGCGGCTTCACCAGGCGGGCCGAGAGCAGGTGCAGGCGCAGGTAGGCGTCGGCGGTGTCGGCGGGAGCCTCGGCGAGATCCGCGATGGTCGTGGTGATGGTGCGCACGTGCACGCCGCGCACCTCATCGGAGTCGATGGCCGAGCCGATGCCGGGAACGTCGATCGGGTCAGGGCCGAGCGCGGGGCTGGGGTACCAGACATCGAGGATCTGGTCACCGAAGTAGGTGGCCAGGCCGGTGGCCGATGCGGATCCGGTGACTGCGGTGAGGTCTGCGGCTGCTGCGTTGGTCATCGCACTACCGTAGCCATGTGGAACATGAAGTGATCTCAGGGCTTGATCTCTCTACCGACGTGGTGGCGCTGACCGCTGCCCTGATCGACATTCCGAGCGAGTCGCATCATGAGCAGCAGCTCGCCGATCACGTCGAAACCGCCCTGCGCACGTACTCCCACCTGACCGTCAGTCGTTTCGGCAACACCGTGGTGGCTCGCACTGAACTCGGTCGTGCCGAGCGCGTGCTGATCGGCGGCCATCTCGACACGGTGCCGGCCAACTCGAATATGCCCCATCACGTCGACGGTGATCGTCTCTATGGTCTTGGCGCGTGCGACATGAAGGGTGGTGTCGCGGTGTCGCTCTCGCTCGCCGCGTCCATCGCTGAGCCGGTGCGCGACGTTACCTACGTGTACTACGAGTGCGAGGAAGTCGACGGCAAGTACAACGGTCTTGCACACCTCGCCGAGAGCAACCCCGAATTGCTCGTGGCCGATCTCGCGATCTTGATGGAGCCGTCGAATGCCGGCATCGAAGCCGGTTGCCAGGGCACGATTCGCGCAGAGATCAAGGCGAGCGGTGTTCGCTCGCACAGTGCTCGACCGTGGATGGGAGTCAACGCCATTCACGCATCCCGCGAGATCCTGAGCCGACTCGAGACGTACGAAGCGCGGCGACCGATGGTCGATGGCCTGGAGTATCGCGAGGGCCTGAGCGCTGTGGGCATTCGCGGCGGCATCGCGGGCAATGTCATTCCCGATGAGTGTGTCGTCACCGTGAATTACAGATTCGCGCCCGATCGCTCGACTGACGAGGCCTTGGCGCATGTCCGCGAGGTATTCGACGGCTTTGAGGTGGAGTTCATTGACGTGAGCCCGGCCGCGTCGCCGGGGCTGTCGCGCCAGGCGACCGTGGATTTCCTCGCGGCGACGGGCGCTTCTCCCGCGCCGAAGTTCGGCTGGACTGATGTGGCACGTTTCGCGCAGATGGGAACCCCGGCCCTGAACTTCGGACCGGGGGACCCATCTATCGCGCATATGAAGGACGAATTCGTCCCGCTTGATCAGTTGCGCTCGTGCGAGATGCAGTTGCGCAGCTGGCTTACTGCTGACTAGGCCTTGAGCGCCTGAACGTCGAGCACGAGCTTGATCTTGTCGGAGATCAGCACGCCGCCGGTCTCGAGTGCTGCGTTCCAGGAAAGACCGAACTCCTCGCGGCTGATCTCGAGCTCTGCCTCGAAGCCGGCCTTGGTGTTGCCCCACGGGTCGGTGCTGACGCCGATGAACTCCCACGGAACCACGACGCTCTTGGTGACGCCATGGATGGTGAGGTCACCAGTGACCTCGACGACGTTGCCCTTGTCGACTGCGCCGGTCGAGACGAAGGTCAGGGTCGGGAAGTTCTCGACATCGAGGAAGTCGGGGGAGATGAGGTGACCGTCGCGGTCGGCACTGCCGGTGGAGATGCTGGCGGCCTGAATCGTGAGATTGGCCGAGCTGGCGCCGATGTTGGCCGCATCGATGGTGAAACCACCCTCGTAGGCGGTGAAGCTGCCGCGGACCTTCGACACCATCAGGTGGCGGGCCGTGAAGCCGATGTTGGTGTGGGCGGCATCAATCACCCAGGTGCCGTTCGCTGCGCTGAGGTCAGCCATGTGAGTCTCCTTATTAGTTGAAAGATCAATTGGTTTGTTGAATATACAACTAGATTTCGCGCGGCGCAAGTCCCCCTAGGGTGGTCGACGTGAACGCCACGACAACTCCTCGCGAGGGCCGGCAGCCGATGATCTGCGTCTATTGCTCGGCGAATGAGGCCATCAATGACCGCTACCTGGGCTTGGCTGCCGAGGTCGGCACGGCCATCGCCGCTCGCGGCTGGGGCCTGGTGTCCGGTGGCGGCTCAGTCTCGATGATGGGGGCCGTGGCCAGGGCCGTGCGAGCCGGCGGCGGGCACACGGTCGGCGTGATCCCGCAGAAGCTTATTGAGATGGAAGTCGCCGACCACGATGCCGACGAGCTGATCGTCACCACTGACATGCGCCAGCGCAAGGCGATCATGGACGACCGCGCTGATGCCTTCCTCGCCCTGCCCGGTGGCATTGGCACTCTGGAAGAGCTCATGGAGGTCTGGACAGCTCGTCACCTGCATATGCACGACAAGCCCGTTGTCGCCCTGGATCCATGGGATGACTACGCACATCTTCGCGCCCAGGTCACGCACTGGCGCAGCACCGGTTTCGTCAATGAGCACGGAGAAGCCCAGCTGCAATGGTCGACCACTGTCGAGAGCGCACTCGACCTGATCGCCGCAGACTGGGCTTCCCCGCACTAGCAGGGGGGTGCTAGCGGGTCACTGCTCGTGACGTGATCAGTTGCTACTGGCCGCACTCGCCGCTGCCTGCACGTGCACATGATCAGCGGTCAGCGTGCTTCCCGACGACGTGCCGCGAACCTCAGCATTCTGGCCGACCGTGACATCAGCGATGGTGCCGTCCTTCTTCGCATCGGTGTGCACCTTCGTGTTCGCATTGATCACATAGGTGGCGGTGAAGTCATCTGCTGCCTTGACGGTGATCGACGTCGCGCTCACCGCGGTGACCGAGCCATTGATCGAGGCGAGGTTCACGAATGCTCCGGTGGAATCCTTGACCGTGGCGGTGCTGTGAAGTGCGTGACCGCGGCCGATGCCCATTCCGGCGTGATCTCCGCCGCGACCGTTGCCCTGGCCATCGCGCTGTGCGACGGCGCCGGAAGCATCCTTCATGCCGTGCTTGCCATGCTGGCCGGAGGTGCTTGAGGTGCCGGTGCTTGACGAGCTGTCGCCATTGGCAGCCATCGCCACTCCGGAGACTCCTGTGGCGAGCAGGGCGCCGAGGGCGAGCGAACCGGCAACGACCGTGATGTTCTTCTTACGCGACATGTGAACTCCTAGTGATTCCTGGCGGGGGCTGGTGCTCCTGCCGTGTGACTCCACTCTGCGCTCTCGGATTTCGAGGACGGTTGCCGTTGTCTAAAGGGGAGGTAAGGACATTCGGCAGGTGGCTGAGGACATGGACGGAGCCGAATCCTTGGCAGAAGTGGGCCGAGTGCCCCCGGCCATGATGGGATGGGCACATGATGCTCGTCTTCGTCCTCGTGGCCATTGCCGTGATCGCCGGCATTGCCCTTGCCTCCGTCGGCCGCCTCGGCGAGCTGCCCGAGGCCCCTGCCGACCGCAGGCCGGCCGAGGCCGGATTCGACGTCGTGCTGCGCGGCTACCGCATGGACGAAGTCGACGCCGAGCTCGCTGACCTGCGAGCCCGCCTGTCCGCTTATGAGCAGGGGACTTCGGGCCACTAGGCCCGTGTCGCGCTCCCCGGGCCGCCTCGGGGTCGAGATCGCGGGCTGTCCTGCCCCGCCACGTGCGGCCGAATCCCCATGCGAGATAATGGGACACACGAGTTTCCCGGCCTGGCCGGGCATGAAAGGGGTTCCACATGGCCGCGATGAAGCCACGGACGGGCGATGGCCCGCTCGAGGTGACCAAGGAGGGCCGCGGTTACGTCATGCGCGTTCCGCTCGAAGGTGGCGGACGCCTGGTCGTTGAGCTCAATGCCGAAGAGGCCAAGGAGCTCGGCGAGAAGCTGCTGGTCCTGTTCTCCTAGTACCTGACATTCATGAGCCCCGTCCCTCACTGAGGGACGGGGCTCATGTCATGTTCGGGTGCGCCTGCTACTCGTGGGTGCGCAGGGTTGCAATCAGCAGGCCATTGCCCACAGTCAGCAGTGCCGGCAGCCAGTGATCCTCGTCGCGCAGCGTGTTCGCCGCCTCGCGCAGGGCCTGCTGGCCTGCTTCGCGCTGACCGGAGTCTGCGAGGCCGCCGGTACCGAGTGCGGAGTTCAGGACGATGAGTCCGCCCGAGCGCAGCAGGCGACGTGCCTGGGCGAGGATCGCCGGGTACTCGGTGCGATCGCCATTGACGAACACGATGTCGTAAGCCGAATCCTGCAGGCGGGGGAGCACCTCGAGGGCGCGGCCGGTGATCAGGCGCGTGCGCACGTGGTCGTAGCCCAGGGCGGTAAAGGTGTCGCGAGCCACGCGCTGGTTCTCGGCTTCGACGTCGATCGAGGTCAAAATGCCCTCGTCCGTCATGCCGGCCAGGAGCGCCGCGCCGGAGACCCCGGTGCTCGCACCGATCTCGACGACGGCCGAGGCATTCACAGAAGCGGCCAGCACGCTGAGCAGGGCAGCAGTCGAGGGGCTGATGGCATCGGAGCCCAGGTCGGCGGCCTTCGCGCGGGCCGTGCGAACTGCCTCGGACTCATCGAGCCAGTCGTTGGCGAGAGTCCAGGACTCGGCGTTCAGGGGTCGTGATGTGGTTGCGATGACGCACCTCCGCTGTTGCTGTGATCACGGGCAGCCTAGCCTGGTGCCAGGAACCGTGAGAGGACAAGCATGTCGGACCAGACCCCCGAGCCCGTGATGCCGCCTGCGCCGGCCCAGGGCTCGCCCGTGGATCCCGTACCTGCCCCCTCGGTCGTGACCGCGCCCGCGGTCCCTGCCCCTGCCACGTCACGACGCGGACTCGGTGTCTTCGCCGTCATCATGATCGCGGCAGTCACCTCGCTGGTCGTCGGTCTCTTCGCGGGGCTCGGCGGCTATCTGATGGGCCAGGGCATCGACTCCTCGTCGAGCACCGTTGTCAGCCTGCCGCAGGCCAGCGACGACACCGGCGCAGCGAGTACCCCCGGTGCGTCGATTGCGGCGATCGCGGCAGCCGAGCTGCCGTCTGTCGTGTCCATCGTCGCTACCGGCGCGAACTCCGCCGGCAGCGGCTCCGGCTTCGTCATCCGATCCGATGGTTACATCCTCACCAATAATCATGTCGTCGCGATCGCCAAGGGCGGCAAGCTCGAAGTGGTCTTCAACGACGGCACGCGTATCAAGGGCGATGTCGTCGGCACGAACCCCGAGTACGACATCGCTGTCGTCAAGGTGGCCAAGAAGGGCCTGCCCGCGATGCTCATCGGCAATTCCGATGAGGTGTCCGTCGGCGACATGGCCATCGCGATCGGGGCGCCGCTCGGACTCGACGGCACCGTGACCGCCGGAATCATCAGCGCACTTGATCGTCCGGTCACCGCTGGTGACAGTGGCGACACCTCGTTCATCAACGCGATCCAGACTGATGCCGCGATCAATCCCGGTAACTCCGGCGGACCGTTGCTCGACGGGGCAGGTCACGTGATCGGCATCAACTCCGCGATTGCATCCATGGCCACCGGCAATAGCGAGGCAGGAAGCATCGGCCTCGGCTTCGCGATCCCGATCAACACTGCCAAGCGCATCGCCGAGGAGCTCATCTCGACCGGCACGTCGCAGACACCGGTCATTGGAGTAAATCTCGACACGAACTACGAGGGCCCCGGTGCGAAGGTGCTGGAGGTCAAGGCCAATGGCCCGTCAGAAGCCGCCGGTCTGCAGAAGGGCGACATCATCACGAGCCTCGGTGGGCGTCTCATCGAGGATGCCACCGAACTTGTGGTCGCCATTCGCACCCATGCTCCCGGTGACAAGGTCGACGTGAAGATCGATCGCGGTGGCGGCTCCGTCAGCGCCACGATCACCCTTGGATCAGCGGAGTAGTCTGCAGACGTGTTCGACATCGGTATCGGCGAGCTGATCGTGCTCGGCGCCCTGGGCCTGCTGGTCTTCGGCCCCGAGCGACTCCCGCGCGCCGCCGCCGATGCGGGCAAGTGGATTCGCCAGATTCGGCAGATGGCGATGAATGCGAAGAATGATCTCGCCGACTCGGCCGGTATTGATCTCGGCGACACCATGGACGCAGTCAAGAGCCTCACCGATCTGCATCCGCGCAAGATTGCCTCGAGCCTGATGGCCGATGACCCCGCGCCGAAGGCCAAGGGGAGTACGCAGGCCGCAGCCTCGGATCCGCCGCGACCTGCATTCGACCCCGACGCAACCTGACTATGCAGCAGATGAGTTCTGCACAAAGCGCGTTACTTGCGGATGTGAAAGCGCTCGAGCCCATCGCGCTTCCCCTTCTCGATTCCCAGGGGTGCGTGCTTGCACGCGATGTCGTAGCTCCTGCTGACGTGCCGGCCTTCGCGACCGCGGAGTGTGCGGGTTTCGCAATTCGTGCAAATGACCATGAGCCCGGTGAGGTGCTCAGGGTCGTCGATGACGTACCTGCCGGTTTTCGCGCATCCGAGGCATTGATCCCGGGCACGTGCATCGCGGTCACTCGTGGCGCACCAGTCCCGGACGAAGCAGACACAGTTGTCGCACTCGCAAGTTCTCGATCTGTGGACGGCGGAGTCATCCTCGATGGAACATCTCCGGGTAGCGGGGTCATCAGGGCCGGTGCACTCATCACAGCCGGTGCACCGCTCGCCCGGGCCGGACAGTTGCTCGACGCCGAACTCATCGGGATCCTGGCGCGCGCCGGCATCCGGTCGGTGGAAGTGCATCCCCGTCCTCGAGTTCTGGTGGTCACGGTCGGCACTGAATACGTCGAACCCGGGGTTCCCACTCCAACCGGCCTCGTGGCCGATCACCTCAGCTTCCTCGCGGCCGCGCTCGTCACAGAGGCGGGCGGCACCGCCTTTCGCATCCCACCGGTGCTTGACGACCTAGCCGAGGTCGAGGCGGTGGTCGATGACAATGCCTACCGCAGTGACCTCATCGTGCTCTGCGGAATCGATGCCCGGGACACAGAGGTCGTTGCTGCACCCCTCGGCCTCGAGGTGACCGCGGTGGGGGACCACCAGGTCATGGTCCATGGCAACCGTGAGGGCGCAGTGATCCTCGGATTCGCCGATGACCCCGCCACGCTCCAGGCTCAGGCCCGCGAGATCCTGCCAGCCGTACTCAATCGACTGAAGGGCCAGCAGGAGCAATGAGAAAGCCCCGGCGCGCTGAGCGCACCGGGGCCTGTCACAGCTTTTTGTGATGACTATTTGTCGGACTGCTTACCGTCGTCCTTGCCGAGCATCTTGCGAATCGTCATTCGGGGAATCTCGGTGAGCTGGGAAACCTTGCTCTCGCTGAGAATCCCGGCCTCAACCGAGCCCTGAACTATCAGGGCCAGGTTGTCTCGGGCGGCGCGCTCCTTCTTCTTAGCGGCGCGCCAGTCCTTGGTGGCCTTCTCGAGTGCCTTGGTCGCCTCGGCCTTGGCCGAGGCGCTTGCCTTCACCATGGCTAAGCAGGAAGGCGGTCAGCCAGGGGTGCCATGGCCTTGTGCATCTCGCTCCACTCGAGGGCCTCATCGATGTGATTGGTCTCGTAGCGACTGCTGCAGGTGCAGGTAAGAACGAAGTGGCAGGTCGAGTAATCGAAGGTCGACTCGACGCGGTGACCGAGCTCGCTCGAACTCGACGCGGTGACGACAGTCGTGGCGCTGTGGCGCTTGAAGATATGCATGTTCATGGTGCCTCCTTGCGAACTCTGTGTTCGTATGTGGATTCAGTATAGGCCTATACAGGTTTTCTGTCCAGCCCTAGACACACCGAGTGTCTAGGGCTATACCGAATCGTTATAAAGGCCCGATTTTCGGCTCCCCTATGAGGGAATTCCACCCCTCGTGGGGGTTCATCTGGTGTTCATCTGCTGGTCAGGAGGTGTTTCCGCGGCGCACGACCTGACGCCATGTCGGGTCACCAAGATTTGGCCATGGCTCAGGTCGACGCACCGCAGTTCCGCGATCTCGCGACGAACGTCAACTCCCACCGTGGTGACCGCATCTTCAATCGTGTCATCACCGGTCTGGCCTTCTCGGCGCTGATCATCCTGGCCGGCATCACCGTCTTCCTTGGTGCTCAGACCATTCCGGTGCTCAAGGACCAGGGCCTCTCATTCCTGACCTCGACCGTGTGGGACTCCCTCGGCACTCCGCCCCAGTATGGAATCTGGGGAATGCTCTACGGCTCGATCTTGCTGTCGGTGATCGCTCTCGTCATCGCCGTGCCGGCCTCGTTGCTGCTCTCGATCTTCATGGTGTTCATCGCCCCGACCAAGCTCGCCAAGATTATGACCAACGTCGTCGACCTCATGGCCGCGATTCCTTCAGTCATCATCGGCCTGTGGGCCTTCTACGTGCTCGCCCCGACAGCGGTCGGCTGGCAGGAGCTCATGAACCAGTACCTCGGCTGGATCCCGATCTTCCAGAATTCGAGTGGGAACTTCAACGGCACACCGTTCATCGCCGGCTTCGTGCTCGCCGTGATGATGATCCCGATCATCACCTCGGTCACCCGTGAGGTCATGGGCCGCACGCCCCCCGAGCTCATCAATGCCTCCGAGGCACTGGGCTGCTCGCTCTGGACGATGCTGCGCTACGTCGCGCTGCCCTTCGGTCGTGGCGGCATCGTCGGCGGCATCATGCTCGGCCTGGGCCGCGCACTCGGCGAGACCATCGCGGTGTTCTTCGTCCTCAAGCTTGTCTTCGACGTGAACTACTACCAAATCCTCGAGTCGGGTGGTGGCTCGGTCGCGACCCTGATCGTCTCGAAGTTCGGTGATGCGTCCGGTCCGTTCGAGACCCAGGTACTTCTCGCCGCAGGCTTCTTCCTCTTCGCGGGCACCCTCGTGGTGAACGTCATCGCCAACCTCATCGTCAAGCGGACAGGACGCCTGCAGTCATGAGCGCAACCATCACCTTCGACTCCAACGCCATCCCGGAACTGCAGAAGCAGAATCCGCAGGCTCCATGGAATAAGCGAACCTCCAGCTTCAAGCGAATCGTCGCCCTGGCAGTGGTCCTGCCGGCACTCATCATCGGCGCACTGTTTCTCTTCACCAGCATCCAGGGGCCGGTCATCATGATCGGTATCTACCTGCCGTTGCAGATCATCGCCGCCGTCTCCGCCGCGATCTCGCAGCGCGGGGCCAAGGCCGCCGGCGATGCCGTCATCATCGTCTGCGCCATCGGTGCCACCCTCTTCAGCTTCATCATCCTGCTCTCGCTGCTCTGGTCGATCGTGAGCAAGGGCATGGAGGCGATGAGCTTCGCATTCCTGTTCCAGAACAACGAGTACATCTCCCCGAGCACTCCGCTTGGCTGGGGCGGCGTTGGCCACGCAGTGCTCGGTACCGTGATGATCGTCGCGATCGCGACTTTGATCTCAATGCCGATCGGCGTCGCAACCGCGCTCTACATCACCGAGGTGCGCGGTAAGGCCGTGCCTTACGTGCGCTTCTTCGTGCAGGCGATGTCGGGCGTTCCCTCGGTTGTCGCCGGTCTATTCATCCTGACTGTCTTCATCCTCACTGGCGTCTTCCAGCAGAGTGCACTCACCGGTGGCCTCGCCTACGCGATCCTCATGCTCCCGACCGTCGCCCGTACGGCCGAGGAAGTCCTGCGCCTGATTCCCGATGACCTGCGCACCGGCGCGCTCGCACTGGGCTCCACCCGAGCTCGCGTCGTGCTCAAGGTTGTCGTTCCTGCAGCGAAGACAGGCCTGATCACCGCAATGATCCTGGGCATCGCCCGCGTTGTCGGCGAGACTGCGCCGCTGCTCATGACCGCTCTGAAGAACGACAAGACCGTGCTCAACCCGATCATGGAGCCCATTACGGCCCTGCCGGTCTACATCTTCAGCAACGTCGCTCAGCCGTACCCGGCCGCCGTTGCCCGAGCCTGGGGTGCAGCACTCGTGCTGATGATCCTGGTCGCGATCCTGTTCACCGTGACCCGCATCCTGACGTCGAAGCGACCAGGTCGATGAGCCAAACTAACGAGAACAAAGGAAACGCCATGTCAACTGCCGAGTTCGAGCAGATCGCGACGATCGAGGAGAGTGCCATGACCGCGGATTCGACCGCATCCGAGCAGAAGATCGAGATGGATGCGCGCGACATCAGTGTCTGGTTCGGACAGCGCAAGGTGCTCGAGGGCGTGAACATCAAGTTCCCCAAGAACACCACCACGGCGCTCATCGGTCCGTCGGGCTGTGGCAAGTCGACCTTCCTGCGCACCCTGAACCGTCTCCACGAGTTGATCCCCGGCGCAAAGCTCGCCGGTGAGATCCACTACGAAGGTAGCGACATTTACGCACCCGAGGTTGACCCGGTGCACATCCGGCTGAAGATCGGCATGGTCTTCCAGAAGCCGAACCCGTTCCCCAGCATGACCATTCGCGGCAACGTGCTCTCCGGGCTCAAGCTCTCAGGCATGAAGCGCGATAACCACGACCAGATCGTCGAGGAGACCCTTACCTCTGCCGGCCTGTGGAATGAGGTCAAGGATCGCCTGAACTCCGAGGCCGGTGCCCTTTCGGGTGGTCAGCAGCAGCGCCTTGTGATTGCACGCGCGCTCGCCGTGAACCCCCACGTTCTTCTTATGGACGAGCCGTGCTCCGCACTCGATCCGGCCTCCACGCTGAAGATCGAAGAGACCATTCGCCAGCTGTCCAAGGACATCACCATCGTGATCGTCACGCACAACATGCAGCAGGCAGTGCGCGTTGCTGACAACACCGCCTTCTTCCTGGCAGCGGAGAACGAGCCGGGCCACGTTGTCGAGCAGGGGCCGACCACCGAGATCTTCGGAAATCCGCAGGATCAGCGCACCCTCGACTACGTCAACGGGCGCTTCGGTTAAGCCGCTGTTCACCTGTCCACCCACTGTTCATCTAAGTGTTGGCGCAAGGCAAGACAAGGGATGAGAACGCGTTACCTGAGGTCCATAACTTCATCCCCGTAAGCGTTAATCCACTAAAGGAGAATCTCGTGCGTCGTTCACTCGCACTTCTGGCCGGTGTCGCAATCGCTGCGTCCACCGTCGCCATTGCAGCACCTGCACACGCTGCCAACACCATCAGCGGTGGCGGCGCCTCGTTCCCGTACCCCTTCATCTCGCAGTGCGCTGCCGACTTCAATGCGTCGCAGAGCAACTTCGCGATCCAGTACACCTCGACCGGCTCGGGCACCGGCAAGTCGAACTTCACCAAGGGCACCTTCGTCTACGCCCAGACCGACTCCAAGTACGCCTCGGGTGAGCCCACCTTCGGCTGGGAGTACATTCCCACCATCGGCGGCGCAATTGCCTTCCCGATCAACCTGAAGAGCACCACGACGGGCAAGACCCTCGGCTCCTCGATCCAGCTCAAGCAGTCGACCCTCGCCAAGATCATGGGCGGCGTCATCAAGAGCTGGAACGACAAGGAGATCCTGGCTTCCAACCCGCGTATCGCGAAGTCGATCCCGGCCAAGCCGATCACCGTGGTCTACCGCTCGGGCAACTCGGGCACGACCAACAACACCCTCCAGTACCTGAACGCCTGGGCACCGTCGATCTTCGGCAAGGTTCAGGACGACTTCTCCACCGCATTCCCGGGCTCTATCCCGCTGGCCTCCTCGCAGACCGGCAAGGACAACGCCACCGTCATGTCGCTGATCAATGCCACTGAGGGCTCGATCGGCTACGTCGACTTCGGCGATGCCAAGGGCTACCCGGTTGCTCGCATCCAGAATGCCAACGGTGAGTTCATCGCACCGTCGGCCGCCTCGGCTTCGAAGAACCTGGCCAACCAGACCAACGTGGGCGCCAATGGCCTCATCACCTTGAACTACAACGTCAAGGTTCCGGGCGCCTACCCCGCAGGTATCTTCAGCTACATGCTGGCCCGTACCGACGGCAAGGGCCCGAACGGCCTCGGTGTCCGCCAGTTCGCTGACTACGTGCTCCAGAAGTGCGGCCCGTCGCGCGCAGCCTCGCTCGGCTACGTGCCGGTCGGCGGCAAGGTTCTCGCCACCGCGAAGACCCTCGTCACCAAGATCCAGTAGCAGTACCCCGCACGACCACAACTGAATCTCTCAAATAGCTCGAGCAAAGGTGAGGACGATGTTCCGGATGATTACGTCAACCCGGGGCATCGTCCTCGCCGCTTGTGCAGCCGCAGGCGCTGCGCTTCTCCTCAGCGCCTGCACCCCGCCGCTGCCGCCCGACGTGCTAGCGGCCCAGGCCGAGGCCAACATCACGTGCCAGACCGGCGCCCAGAACGTGAGCCTCCCCGAGGATTTCGCCGGCGCCAGTGACGCCGTCAACGCCACCCTCTCGGGCACCTGCCCCGACCAAAGCCTGGTCGAGGTCGCTGCCGGTGAGCAGGCCAGTCTCACCATCACCGATATGGCTCCTACCGCTGAGCAGATTGCTGCCTTCGAGAAGGTCTGCCCTTCAAGCGCGATCACCGTGCCGGTCTTCGGCTACCCCGTCGTGTTGGCTCTCAACGTTGTCGGTCTCGAGGGCGTTGTCATGACCCCGAAGGCCCTCGCCGGCATCCTGAACGGCACGGTCACGAGCTGGACTGATCCGCTCATCACTGATGCGAACCCCGGCATAGATTTCAGCGGTATTTCTGACATCACTGTCATGTCACTCGAGGGTGGCAGCGGTGCAGTGAATGCAATGACTGCCTACTTGAGCAAGACGGCCCCCGAGAGCTGGACTGCCGGCACCGTGAACACGCTTGAAATCGGAACGAAGTTCGCGACCACCGCAGATCTGATGGCTGAACTGACCGCCACCGATGGTGCTGTCGCGGTCATCCCCGCGATCCAGGCACTGAACTCTGCGCTGCCGATGGCAAGCGCCGACATCAACGGTACGACGATCAGTGTCGATGACACGCAGTTACTCAAGGTCGGCATCGGCGCGATCACTGTCACGACTGATGCGAAGGGCAACATGGTCGCCACTCCCGCAGTCGGCGGAACGCCGGTTCCTGAGAACTTCGATGCGGCTGCGGCAAAGGTCGTTCTCGCCGAAGGCCAGGAAATGATCGGCTGGCCGATCCTTGGCATCGCTCACATGATGATCTGTGACGACGGCACTGATCCGCTGCCGCTCTCCAGTGCCCAGTACCTCGTGCGCCTGGCCGGACAGGGCTCCCTCGAGACCTTCGGGCTGACCCCGCTGCCCGAGCCCATCCGGGTGCAGACCTTCGTGCCGCTCAAGGTCACGGCTGCGGCGCCCAGCGAGTCTTAACCGCCCTGAGCTACTCCGGTAGCGACAAGTATTGAGCGAGTGCTTCGCGCACGATCGTGCTGGTGTTGAGCCCTGTTTCAGCGATGTGAGCCTGCAGCGCCTTGTACGCCCGTGGATCCAGGCGCACCTGAATCGCTGGTGAGGTTCCCCGTCCCAAAGAAGGGCGCCCAGGGCGGACGGGCCTGAGCTGGCTCACGTCGTATCCGCGCTCAGCTTCATCCGCGAGTCTGTCAAGGTCAGCCTCGGTGAGCGGGACGCCCCCTGAAGTCATCACAATCTTCGTTTCGCGATCCTTACTCACGTCGGCCTCCGTCCAATAGTCGTTCGTATTGCTTGCGTGCCTTCATCGCGTGAATCACTAAGTTGCTGCCGTCTTCGTCGTCGTCGTGCATCACTGTCACCACCTCGAGCAGATTGCCCGCGAAGTCCGGACCGAGCCTGAGCCGGCGATAAGGCGGCTCAGCATCAAGGTCCTCCTCGAGGAGTGCGAATTCGATCGCATGGATGATTTCTTTCTCGGTGATGCCATGTCGCAGCGCGCTGGGTCGAACCATGAACCACGCCGCGTTAATAGTGTAGTACATAAATACCGCGAATGCCAGAGTTCGAGGGGATGTTCATGCGGGGACGCTAGAAGCGGGCTCGGCAAGGAAGCCTGGGCGTCGGAAAGCTGTGGATGTGATGTCACTCGAGTTGCCCTGTGGATCAGGGCGAAAGCGCGAACTCGCTCAGGACACGACCTTCGAGCCGTACCGCTGCCGCGCAGCTTCGCCACTCGTGCCGATCATCGAGCCGATCAGTGACCACGGCGTACCGAGTTGTCTCGCCGCGATAACCGCCTCGAGCATGTCTCGTTCGGCATCTGCTCTCGACCGAACTGCTTGCCGGAGCAGATGCACCGCACCAGACGGCACTTCATCTTCAACTCTTGGCTCATAGTTCTCGAAACGCGCTGCGTACTCATCGGCATGCGCGATGATTTCGTCTATTGAACGTGGCATCGACATCACCTCCGGGAGTCGTTAAGCGGTTATCCACACAAATCTAGCAAGTTAACTTGTAATGTGTCCAGGGGGAGACCGCCAAGAGACGCTGTAAGCGCCTCGCAGTGTGGGCCGTAGTCTTGCCCCGTGGCCGCCGTCGACGTACCCGAGACCATCTCCGCCCTCGAGACCACGATGGGCAGCATCGAGAACGTTCTCGACCTCCCCGACATGCGCCTCCGCGCCGCAGCCCTCGAGGAAGAGGCCTCGGCCCCCGATCTTTGGGATGACCAGGCCAAGGCCCAGGTCGTCACGAGCAAGCTGTCATTCCTGCAGGGCGAAATTCGCAAGGCCGAGGCCCTGCGCAGCCGCCTTGACGATCTGCCGATCCTTTTCGAACTCGCAGAAGCCGAGGGCGATGAGTCAGCACTGAATGAGGCGCTGAAGGAGGTCGACGATCTGCAGAAGGCGATCAGTGATCTCGAGGTCCGCACGCTGCTGTCGGGGGAGTACGACGCACGCGAGGCACTCGTCACCATTCGTTCCGAAGCCGGCGGCGTTGACGCAGCCGACTGGGCCGAGATGCTGCTGCGCATGTACACGCGCTACTGCGAGCGTCACAACTGGCCGGTGGAGGTTTATGAAACCTCCTATGCAGAAGAAGCCGGCATCAAGTCGGCAACCTTCGCAGTGAAGGCGCCGTACGCCTACGGAACTCTCTCTGTCGAGCAGGGCACGCATCGCCTGGTGCGCATCTCACCGTTCGACAATCAGGGCCGGCGCCAGACCTCGTTCGCCGGTGTCGAAGTCATTCCCGTGATTGCTCAGACCGAGAGCATCGAGATTCCCGAGGACGACCTTCGCGTCGACGTGTACCGCTCGAGTGGCCCTGGCGGCCAGGGCGTGAACACGACTGACTCCGCTGTTCGCCTTACCCATATTCCGACCGGCATCGTCGTGTCGTGCCAGAACGAGCGTTCGCAGTTGCAGAACCGCGCGACCGCGATGGTCGTGCTGCAGGCCAAGCTGCTCGAGCGCCAACGTCAGGAGGATCGTGCGAAGCTCGATGCCCTCAAGGGGGACAATTCCGGCTCCTGGGGCAACCAGATGCGCTCCTACGTGCTGCACCCGTACCAGATGGTCAAGGACCTCCGTACGGAGTACGAAACGGGCAATACGACCGCCGTTCTCGACGGTGAAATCGACGAATTCATCGAGGCCGGAGTTCGCTGGCGGATCCAGGGGTCGCGGGGCCAGTAGCCCCCGCCCCTCGGCTTAGACTGACAGCGTGATCCTCTTCGACAACGTCTCCAAGGTCTACCCGAATCAGACTCGGCCAGCCCTGGAGGAGGTCTCCCTGGAGATCGAGAAGGGTGAGTTCGTCTTCCTCGTCGGCCCCTCGGGCTCGGGCAAGTCGACCTTCCTGCGCCTGGTGCTTCGCGAGGAGCGTCCCACGACCGGTCAGGTCTGGGTCGCGGGTAAGGATCTCGGCCGACTGTCGAACTGGAAGATCCCGCAGTTGCGCCGCCAGATCGGCACCGTGTTCCAGGATTTCCGCCTGCTGCCGAACAAGACTGTGGCCGAGAATGTCGCATTCGCTCTCGAGGTGATCGGCAAGCCGTCCTCTCACATCAAGAAGGTCGTTCCCGAGGTTCTCGAGGTCGTCGGTCTCGAAGGCAAGGAGGGGCGACGCCCCGATGAGCTCTCCGGCGGCGAACAGCAGCGCGTGGCCATCGCGCGCGCATTCGTCAATCGCCCGATGCTTCTCATTGCTGACGAGCCCACGGGCAACCTCGACCCGGGCACCTCAATCGGCATCATGAAGCTTCTCGATCGCATCAATCGCCTGGGCACCACCGTTGTCATGTCGACGCACGATGCCAGCATCGTCGACCAGATGCGCCGCCGAGTCATCGAGCTCGAAGGCGGCCATCTCGTGCGCGACCAGGCCCGCGGCGTCTACGGATACGCCCAATGAGAGCTAACTTCGTCGCGAGCGAGGTCAGCAGTGGTCTTCGTCGTAACCTGACCATGACCCTCGCGGTCATCATCACCGTTGCCGTCTCGCTCGGCCTCTTCGGCGCAAGTCTTCTCGTGCGCTCGCAGGTGTCGACCATGAAGGACTTCTGGTACGACAAGGTCGAAGTGTCGATCTTCCTCTGTGGCAAGGGCAGTGATACGCCCTCGTGCGCAGGCGGTGCGGTGACCAAGGAGCAGCGCGATCAGATCAAGGCTGATCTCGAGTCCCTTCGCCCGCTGGTGCAGGACGTCTACTACGAGTCGTCGGCCGAGGCGTATGACCGCTTCAAGGAGCAGTTCAAGAACTCGCCGATCGCTGACAACGTCACGAAGGACGCTCTTCCCGAGTCCTTCCGCGTGAAGCTCTCTGACCCGACCAAGTACGACGTCGTCGCGTCGGCTTTTGCCGGCCGCCCGGGCATCGAGCAGGTCAACGACCAGCGACAGATCCTCGACAAGTTCTTCCGACTGCTCGGTGGCCTGCAGGCCATTGCACTTGCAATCGCGATCTTGATGCTCGTCGTCACTGTGCTGCTCATCGTCAACACCATGCGCGTGGCTGCATTCAGTCGTCGCCGTGAGACAGGCATCATGCGCCTGGTCGGTGCCTCGAACTTCTATATCCAACTGCCGTTCCTGTTGGAGGCGGCTTTCGCTGCCGGCGTCGGAGCGTTGCTCGCCATCGTCTCCGTCGTGCTGATGAAGAGCGTGCTCATCGATAAGTTCCTCGCACCGCAGTTCCAGTTCACGGCATTCGTCGGCTGGGATTCCGTGCTCGCGATCGCCCCGATCATGCTCATCACCGGTGTGGGCCTGGCGGGCCTGGCCGCCTTCTTCACCCTGCGCAAGTACCTGCGCGTCTGACCCAGCGTGTTACGCCTGGGGCGGGTGTGATCAGCCCGTAGCCTGGGATCGTGCTTCCCCCGCTCCGCCGGGCGGTGATCCTGATCGCCGCCGGCTCCCTTCTCGCGTTGCCGATGGCCCCTGCTATGTCGGCCGAGAGCTCGAACGTGAGCCCGAAGAAGAAGCCCCCGATCTCCCAGCGCATCGATGCCGCCGGTGAGGCCGTCGACTCAGCCAATGCCAAGGTCAAGAAGGCGATGCGCACCCTCGCGCGCATGCGCAGTGAGCTGCCCGCCGCCCGTGATCGCCTCCGACATGCCACTGTTCGCGCTGTTGCCGCCGAGCGAGCGTCGGCGAAGGCTGAAGCAGCCGCTGATGCCGCACGCACTGAGATCCTCCATCTCAATACCGAGCAGCTCGCCATGTTGGCCAAGGTGCAGCGCAATTCCGACCGCATGGGTCAGCTCGCCCGAACCGTCTACCAACAGGGGCCCTTCGGCGAGATCGAGGTCGTGCTGAATGCACAGAGCCCCGGTGATGTGATGTCGAGGCTGGCGAGTGTCGACGCTGTCTCGCGTGCGCAGGCGGGCGCGCAGAGAGAACTTCTGTCCTCTAAGGCCGATATGACCATGCGTGAGGTCAGGCTGGAAGCCCTTCGGGTCCAGGCCGACAACGACGCGCGTGCAGCCCAAGCCAATGCGGACGATGCCACGCAGGCACGCGCGGAGGCAGCACGGGCGCACGCGAGTGTTGTCTCACTCGTGAAGAGGCAGGCGCGTGCACTGAAGGTTGCCCAGGACAACCGCGATGCCGTCCTGGAACGCCTCAAGGAACTCAAGGCCGAGCAGGCACGCATCCAGGCTGCCGCCGCGAAGGCAGCGCGCGAGGAGGCGGCTCGGCGAGCGGCGGCAGGGGAGTCACCCGAGAGCCCGTCGGGCGAGCTCACCTGGCCGATCGCCGGTGCCGGGGTGAACCAGGGCGTGGGCCCCCGCATCCACCCCGTTTACGGCTACAAGTCATGCCACACCGGCATCGATATCCAAGGTGGCACGGGCACGCCCATTCGCGCCGCTCAGTCCGGCACCGTCGTCTCGATCACGAGTGGCGGTGCCTATGGCAATGCCACCTTGATCTCCGGCTCTGGCGGCCTGGCAACCTTCTACGCGCACCAGTCCGAGATCGACGTGAAGGAAGGCGATCGGGTGAAGGAGGGCGAGGTGATCGGCAAGGTCGGCTCAACCGGCTGGGTAACCGGCCCCCACCTCCACTTCGAAGTTCACCTGAACGGCACGCCATATGATCCATTGGGCTGGTTCGGGCATTCGAAGCAGCCGGTGGGCTGCTAGTCCGTCGAGGCCAGAGCAAACGAAAGGCGGTGAGAGTGATGCCACGTGAGAAGGGGCGCACCCTCATTGCCCAGAACAAGAAGGCTCGTCACGACTACGCCATCGAAGACGTCTTCGAGGCCGGCCTCGTGCTAGTTGGCACCGAAGTGAAGTCGCTGCGCGCCGGTCGCGCCACCCTCACCGACGGCTACGCCTCAATTGATGACGGCGAGGCCTGGCTTCGCGGGGTTCATATCCCCGAATACGACATGGGCACCTGGACGAACCATGAGCCACGCCGTGCTCGCAAGCTCCTGCTGACAAGTGACGAACTGCGCCGCCTTACGGGCAAGATGAAGGAGAGCGGCCTGACGCTCATCCCGCTCAGCCTGTATTTCAAGGACGGCTACGCCAAGGTCGAGATCGCTGTGGCCCGTGGCCGCAAGAACTATGACAAGCGCCAGGCCATTGCCGAGAAGGAATCCAAGCGCGAGGCCGAGCGGGCTACTGGCCGGCGTTCGAAGGGCTACTAACCTCAATCACCTCGAGGCCTTCGATCAGATCGAAGTCTGAGGCATTCTGCGTGAACAGCGGCAGCTCATGTTGAATTGCCACCGATGCGATCAGCGCATCGAATGCCTTCGCCTTTGTCTTGCGACCGCTCAACCGAAGCTGCGCAGCAACGCGACCGAAGATGCGCGCTGACGTTTCATCGAAGGGCAGTGGAGTAAATGTTGACTCCACGATCTGCAGCATCGCCTGCCGTGCGCTCTGCTCGGCGGGCTTCTTCGCGATCAACGGGCCGACCGACAGTTCAGCCAGCGTGATCGAGCAGATCTCCGACTCCAGTGGCAGTGAGTCAGTGCCGATCAAGTGCGGCAGATCAACGACAACACTTGTATCGAGCAGACCGTGTGCGTGACGGCCGGTCATAGCGAGAGATCCATGATCTCGCCCATGTCATCGACCAGACCCGCGTATTCGAAGGTCGGGCAGCCCTTGAACACTTTCTCTAACGTCTCGATGCGAACCCCCGGCCCGCGCAGCGGCCGAAGCTCAGCAATGGCCCGACCCTGCCGAGTCACGGTCATGCCCTCGCCCCGCATCACGGCATCGAGGACCTCGCCCCCGTTATTGCGTAGATCTCGTACGGTCACTTCCTTCACCCCCCAATAGTCTCACTGGTGAGACATCTTGGCAACCCTGCCCGACCCCTAAATCCTGGGCGTCGGGCACGGCTCTGGAAATAGGGAGAAGGGGGCCTGTGGACGAATGGTCGAAAACAGCGGTTCTGTGTACCGATGACTGCGACGAACATTTCGCGATTGCGAGCTCAGGATTTACCATGGAATTGAGCCCAAGGCTCATTGCAATTAGAAAATTCCATATGGGGGTGACAGGTTTCGACGTTCAGATGTTTTGACCGGAGAAGCGTGTCGAGAATCAAGGTGATCTCGTTAAGCATCCTTGAAAACAAATAACTGCCAAAAACAAGCAGTCTGCTGAGTCCTACGCCCTCGCGGCGTAGTACATAGATCAGCCGTCAGCCCAATGCGTCCCCGAATTGGGGTCTGACGTCGCTAGGGGACTCACCAATCGCTCCGGTTACGGGAGCGGGCGGAAAGCCAAACAGTAACTGGGCCGCTCGATGCAGTGCCGCACGAAGCATTGAGGCCGAGAAGCGATAGCGCGGCTACACACGTAGAAGTACGGAAGAGGCCTGCACGGACCCGGGTTCGATTCCCGGCACCTCCACGACGAAAGAGAGAAGGGGAGAGCGCTTGCGCTCTCCCCTTCCGAATGAGGAGTGGAGGTCGAGCGCACGCAGTGCGCGACACCTCCACAAATACGAAGACCCAGGGTTGATCCCCTGGGTCTTCGTATTTCTGTTGAGTTGAGTTGCGGGAATCGGGAGGAGCTTCGCGGTAGCGAAGCGACGGATCCCGGCACCTCCACGACGAAAGGGAGAAGGGGAGAGCGCTTGCGCTCTCCCCTTCTTGATCAACTTCTGGCTTGAACCGCCTAGTGGCCAACGCAGGTCTGCGGCGTGTTCGTGTCACTGTTCGAACCATCCGGACACGTGGTGTTCGAGAAGGTCGCACCCACGAACGTGGCGTCAGTGAGGGTGCCCGTGTTGAAACTCGCCCTCGTCAGATTTGCGCCATTGAAGTTGGCCCCAGTCAGGTTCGATCCGTAGAAATTGGTACCTAACAGGTTTGTATTCGAAAAGTCAGCATGATTGAAATCAATGGAACCGAGGTTTGAGGAGACTGCTGCGATCCCTGAGAAATTTCCGTGAGCAAAACCCCAGGGCTGAAAAGTCCCACCTGAGAATTGGCATCCTCGGAAATCTAGTCCAGTGCTGGTTGGAGTGACTTGCGCAAAGGCGCACGTGCCTCCGCTGCCGCCTGAGCCTGCAGGGCCTTGCGCTCCGACGGGGCCCGCGGGGCCGGTTGCGCCGTCAGCACCCTTGGCGCCTGCGGGGCCTTGCGCTCCGACGGGGCCTGCGGGGCCTTGGGCGCCAGACGTTCCGTTTGTGCCGTTGATTGCGTTCTTGACGTCGGACTGTAGCGCTGCCACGGCAGAGGTCTTGGCTACCGAGATTGCCGTTTGGCCTGACGCGCAGCTGCCTCCCGCGGTGACGACCTTGGTTGTGTTGTTGACGCAGAAGGTGACTCCAGAGCCACCGCTACGTGCCTGGGAGTTCGCACTGAATGCGACGGATGTCCCTGCGCCAACTGCGAGAAGCAGGCCAGCGGCGATGAGACCTGAAGTAAGTGATTTGGCGATTGGCATTGCATCCTCCGAATGATGAGAGTGTGAACATCGGCCCCGTGGCGATGACGCTAATGAAACTCGGTGGAACGTGTGCGCGAGCACTACACGTGTACGCGCATTTGGGTACACGTGTACCCCCCAAAAATGAGATTCCCCGAAAAGGAGGACGATGTGAACATGTCCCGTGACACCCGACTCCTATACGTGGAGAACGACCCGGTGCTGAGGTCGATGATGAGCACAGTGCTTGCGGGACTTCCGGGTATTGAGCTGGTCGAGTCGGTCAGCGGTTCGGTAGAGGCTCTGGAGGTCGACGCCCCGCTCGACGTGGCACTGCTCGATTGGGCCCTCGGCCCGGAGTCTCTTAACGGCGTCGAGCTCGGGCATGCCCTGCGCAAGCGCGATGACGACATCGGCATCGTGATCCTCAGCCAGCACTACGCCTGGGACTTCCATGGAGCGAACGGTCGCATCGACATGGGCTGGTCGTACGTCGAGAAGAGGGTCAACCTCGATACGGAGTACTTGACCAAGGTCATCAAGGCCACAGCCACGGGGCTCTCCGTGGTCGAGCCGTCGATGGAACGCGGCCGTGCGCCGGAGTCGGCCGAACGCCTCGGCATGCTCACCCCCAGGCAGCGTCAGATCATGTCGATTGCGGCCACCGGCGTCGATGCCAACGTGATTGCCGAGCGACTCAACATTCGCCCGGTGTCAGTGCGCAAGGAACTCTCCGAGTGCTATCGAGTGCTCGTGCCCGATGCGGCACCCGGTACTGACCTGCGCACAGCTGCGGTGATCGCCTGGATCGACGGCAAGCGGATGAGCACAATGGACCCCTATGACCGCTAGCTCACGTGCCTCTCGAGTTGGTCGTGCCATTCGCCAATTCGTTCTAGGCCCGTGGCCACTGCATGTCGGTGCGCTCTGGACATTCCTCTCGGTGATGATCCTTGGCGTCACGTGGCGGCTCTTCGGGGCTCAGCCGATGATCGAGCAGCAGGATCCGCTTGGTTCCAGGGTTATCGGAATCCTCGCCGTGGGCATCCTCGTTCCTGGCGTACTTCTCGTGCCGCTCATCATTTATCGGCTGATTCGAAGGCGCATCACGCAGCGCCCCCCGAAGTGGCCGGAATACCTTCTTGCCCTTGCTCTTGCATCGGTTATCTGCGCAATCCTGATGAACCTCCTCTTGCGAAACTCGGACAACTACCAGGACATCCTGAATAACCCTCGGCTGATCGACACGGCAGTCAGGATCTTCATTCCTGTGTGGTTCATCAATGCGGTGATCGGAACCGTGTTCGCACGTATCAACAAAGAGGCGACCGCAGCGAAGGACGCCCTGCAGGTGGTCGTGGCTCAGCGACGTCTGCTTCTCGAGTCGGAGGAGCGCGTGCGCGGTCAGGTGGCGTCCTACTTGCACGATCGGGTGCAGACCGATCTCGTATCGATCGGATTGCGAATTCGAGCTGCTTACAGCCTCGATGCCGACCAAATGAGAGCTGAGCTCGACGGCGCCCTTGACGAGCTCGAGCGAGTGCGATCGACTGAAGTGCGCAAGGCAAGCAGGCAACTGAGCCCCACCTTGGGTCATGTCACTCTCGTCACGGCGCTGCGTGAACTGGCCGATGCGTATCTGCCCGGCATGAGGGTGACGATCGTGGAAAGTGATGTGCTGAGCGCCCGACTGCGCGATCAGAACGAGATCTCGCGCGCGACCGGCATCTATCGCATCTGCGAGCAGGGCCTTCTCAACGCAGCAATTCACGGCCGTTCCTCGGAATGCTTGATCCAGCTCACGCGCACGTCACTTGACGAGGTCACCTTGGTGTTGAGTGATAACGGCGTTGGTATGCAGGCCGAATCGCTGCAGCCTGGCATGGGCACGACAGTGATCTCGGCGTGGGTTGAGGCGCTCGGCGGGCAGTGGAGTCTGCAGCCTGCGTCATCAGGGATGACGCTGATTGCCACGTTCCCCTGCGCTTAAGCCTTTCGCCTTCAGGTCGCAGGGGAGAACCCTGCCGTACGGGTACGACGCTGGATCGGAGAGCTGGATGCTGGGCGACGTTCCAGGCGAACTTCCCACGGAGGGTCCGCAGGCGCGATCGTGGTTGTCGTGGATTGTCTTAGGTGGCCAGAGAGCCTTGTTTCTCTTCCGACTTCTGGCGCCTCATCGCTGCACCGAGCAGCGATGCAGCGACCAAGGCTAATGCTGCCGAGGCGAGGGACTTCACGTGTAGGGCATCTGCCATCGCCGTCGTGGAGAATTCGCTGACCTCGGTTACTTCGTCCTGAGGTACGCCGACCTGAGCACTTGCGTCGGCGTATGTCATCCCGCTGTTGAGGCTCTCTCCGACGGCCACGGAAGTCGTGGCGTCGAGACCGGCTGCCTCGCTCTGAGCCGAGAGTGACGCGTCGTAGGCGCCGATGAGGAGCGCGCCCATGACCACTGCTGTAACCGCCGACCCGAATGCAGAGGAAGCGCTGCGGAATGCTGACATTGCGCCTGAATGCTCGCTCGGGAGCGCGTTCATGGATGCGTTGTTGACTGCCACCGCGACACCGGTGGCAACAGCGCCGTAGATGGCCATGATCAGTGAGAGCACGAGAGCCGATTGATCGGCGTTGACGAAGAGGAAGAGCAGGCACGTGACACCGGAGATCACTGTGCCGAGGACAGCAGTGGTGCGAAGCCCGCGCGCGACGATCACCTTCGGGGCAACTCGCGCGGCAATGATGCACAGGACCTGAGTCGGGATCATCGCGATGGCGATCTGGATGTCGTCCATACCGAAGATGTTCTGGAAGGCAAGGAAGCCGACGTACCACTGGTAGGTCAAGGTTCCGATCGCAACGGCGATCAGCATGAGGAACGGGATGCGATCGCTCACTGGTGCCAGGTTCAGGCTCGTGCCGGCCATCTTTCGGCGCGCAATCATGATGCCGGCGAGGCTCGCGAGTGCAATCGCGGCATAGATGAAGACGGCGAGAGAGAGGCCCGAGGCGCTGAGCTCATTGAGGATGCCTACGGCCGAGACCAGGAGCATGCCCGCCAGCATGGGGGTGAGGTACTCATCGCGGTTCTCGCTCGGCGATTCCTTCTGGAGTCCGAGGAGCGCAGCGAGGAGTGCGATGGCGCCGAATACCGTCCATACGAGCGTGGCAGCCCGCCAAGACGCGGCCTCGACAAGCCAGCTGCAGATGAACGGAGTGACCAACGAGATGATCGGCATGGCCGTGGCAAGGATGCCGAAGGCGCGAGCTCGGTCGTGCGTGCCGTGGTAGTGCCTGCCGATGACGGCGAAGATCGACACCATCATCATGCTCGTGCCGGAGGCAGCGACGAGCAATCCGAAATCCATCACAGCAGGCACTGGTGCGACCGTGCAGGCGAGTCCGCCGACCAGCAGGCCGAGGGCTCCCCAGGCCAGGGTGCGCCGAGCACCAATGCGCTCGGCGAGCAGGCCGGCCAGGAAGACGACGAGTAGTTGCCCGATACTCGGGATCAACTTGAACTGTTCGGTGCCTGAACCGTCGAGTCCGAACGATGTCGCGGCCGGGCCGATGATGTAGTTAATGGAGTTGCCGCGGAACACCGCGGCGGCCGCCATGATCCAGAGGATGGCCAATGTGCCGCGTCGGGCATCGCTCGTGGTTGACGTCATTGCGCAAACCTAATGTGCGCTGACCCCTCTACTACGCCAAGAAGGGCCCGGCCAGATGGCCGAGCCCTTCTTGATGTTCGAAGTCTGAAATTAGACGACGCGAACCTTGTCAGCCTGGGGACCCTTGGGGCCCTGGGTGATGTCGAATTCGACAGCCTGGTTCTCGTCGAGCGAGCGGTAGCCATCGGAGTCGATTGCGGAGTAGTGAACGAAAACGTCCGGTCCGCCGTCAGCCTGCTCGATGAAGCCGAAGCCCTTTTCTGCGTTGAACCACTTAACGGTGCCTTGTGCCATGGTGCTAAATCTCCTTAACGAAAGACGTGGCAGACGATATGTCCGTCACGCGGTGAAGCCGTATCGCGCCGTCGTCCTCGTTGGGATTTAGTGCTGACATGCCTTTACCTGGTCTAAGTGTGACGTACATCGGGTGAGATTCCTAACGGTCGGGGGAAATTTGTGGGAATTGCTGGAAATTTGCCTGCCCAAGGTCCCGTCGGAAGGGCTTCGGACTGAGGAGTAACGGCTATGTGATGCGCTGATGTTATGATGTTGTGATGCGCACTACCCTCGAGATAGACGATGCCGTGTTGGCTGCTGCCCGGGCATTGAGCCAGTCGACCGGCTCGTCCCTCGGGGCAGCCGTATCGGAATTGGCACGTCGTGGTCTGGAGCCACGGTTCTCGGACGACGACTTCCCGACCTTCGCCGTCTCCCGTGAGACTGCACCGATGACCCCAGCCCTTGTACGCGAAGCACTCGACGAGTGAGGTACCTCCTCGACGTCAATGTGCTGCTCGCACTGGCCTGGCCCAATCACGTTCATCACTCGGCTGCGCGAGCCTGGTTTGCTTCGTCACAGATGTCTGACTGGTTGACCTGCGGAGTGAGCGAATCAGGCTTCATTCGGGTGTCGAGCAATATGCGCGTGACACCTGATGCGCGCACTCCAGGTGAGGCCGCACTCCTACTTCATCGCATCTGCTCGCTCGCGGGGCACGAATTCGTGAGCGACTCCGTGAGCCTTGCCGCTGCACATCAAGTGTTGGGCGAAATGGCGCATTCAAGCTCCGAGGTTACCGATGCGCACCTGATCCTCATTGCACGCAATGCCCGTGCGAACTTCGTGACCTTCGATCGGCGGGCAGCCGAAATAGCGGCCGCCCATGACGTGACACCGGTGTTGCTCACCCTTTGATAGTTGCCTTGCATTCCATGGGCCCCAATCCTCACGTGCGCGGTAGTCTCCTGGCGTGACGGAGACACCCATCAAGATTCTCATCGGCACGCCCGTCGCGGGCGGTGTCGTCACCCATGACTATCTGCATGGCGTCGCGTCCTTTCAGGCCCTGTGCGGGAAGCTCGGGTGGTCGACCGCTCACGTGACCCAGCCCGATGGCCTGGTCACGCGCAGTCGCAATAGCTTCGCCAGCATCGTGGTGCGTGATCCGAGCATCACGCACCTGCTCATGCTTGACGCAGATGTCGTGGTTCCCGCCGAGGGTCTCGAGCGGCTAGTGCGCTCCGGTCATGATGTTGTCGGCTGCTCGGTGGCGCTGCGCAATATCAACTGGGATCGGGCCAAGGAACTCTCTGCCGGACACCCCCATTTCCCTGTCGAGCACCTTCGCCTGCTCGCGACTGAGTACGCGGTGTGGTTCGAGGGCGACACCGCAGTGCCCGTCGATGACTTCATCACCGTCAATGCGATCGGCTCCGCCGCGATGCTGATCTCGCGCGATGCGCTGGTACGCATCTCCGAGTCCGACCGCGTGCAGTACGCAACCGGAGGCCTGCATGCCGCGGACCAGAAGGAGGATGGCTGGACCTTCTTCGATCCGTTCGTCGATGAGCGCGGCATGTACCTTTCCGAGGATTACGCGCTCTGTGATCGGTGGCGCACGCTCGGCGGCGAGGTGTGGGCGGATATCCGCACGCCCACGCGCCACATCGGCCCCGTGGTCATCAATGGCGATATCGCAGGCACCCTTGGCGCCACGGCGAGCCTGCACCCCGGAGGACAAGACTCTTAAGGGGCTGAGATCAGTCGCTCCCTGCTCGCGCGCATGTGCCTGGCGATCTCCTCCTCCGAGGCCTCGTACCACCAGCGTGCACGCTCGAGGTTTCCTGCGTAGTGCGCATGTCCATAGCGGCTCTCCACGGAGCGCGGATGCGCAAGATGAAAGGCGGCTCCTTGTTCGAGGATTCCGCACTGCAGGCCCGCACGTGTGAGCGCGACGCTGAGGGCATCGTCCTCGCCACCCCAGCCCTCGAAGCGCTCGTCCATTCCGCCGACGGACTCGAAGGCACTCGACTTGAGAACTGCGATTCCTCCGCACAGCGGGATTCGCTCATCCTCGCGAGCATCGTCTCTCGCCGCGGGCGGTGCGTCCGGCAGAGGGCCCCCCTCGCCAATAGCGCGTGTGGCATCTTCGTCCAACTCGAGGAGCCGCCCATACGGCCTGACAACGTCGAGTTCGCCGCGCACGGCCTCGATGCTCGCGTGAAGTGCCGCCTTCGGCACGAAGGTGTCGGCATCGACGAGGGCGAGAATCGTGGCTCGAGCGTGTGAGAATCCCGCATTGCAGGCGCGGGCCTTGTTGAAAGGCCGGCCTATGGCCGGGATGTGAACGCGGGTGACAGGCATCGCCAGCTCCAGTTCAATGTCCGGCTCGTCGGAATGCTCGATCAGGACTGCAGGAACCGCGGCTTCATAAAGCCACGCGAGCACGATCTCCAAATTGCGTCGACGGAAGCCCTGCTCATCCGCGCGATAGGGGACGATCGCGACGACGTCGGTCATCAACCGCGGCCCTGCAGATGCATGCCGACATGCAGGCAGGTGCCGAGGTCGCCGCTGATATCGATCATCAACTGACCGCCGGCCCCGCGCAGTCGCTCGCAGAAGGCGAGGTCCTCGTCGATGTCGATGAAGTCACCGGAGAGCCCGGTATCGAAGAATCCCCGGCCCTCGGCAAACGCGACAACGCCATTGCGCACGTTGCCCCGATGGCGATTGGCAAGGTCACTGCCGGCGATGCGCTCGAGCGCCGATCGACGCAGCAGCAAAGCACCGGAATTGCAGTGACGCCCTTCAATGAAGCCCGCTTCGAGATCCGACTTCTCCGGCGCGCGCACGATCGACACGTCGTAGCCGCGGGCATATGCCTCGATGTCACGCGTGGTGAGAGTCGGTATCGCGCGAGCTGCAGTCATTGCAGCCTCCCAGCGCGGCTCGCCGATCGGGACAGGAATCCCGACAGCCTCATGTCCCGATGCGATCAACTGGACGATGTCGCAGCCACTGACCGCGATCATCGGATCAGGCAGAGCATCGAGGAACAGTGCATGCGTCGCGTCGCTGCGGTTCAGGAAACGATTGGAGGCCCGATTGCGCGCACCGCGCATGCTTCGATCCCTGTCAATCGTCAAGGTCGTGGTGATGCCCGCGGCCTCGGCCTCGCGAATGAGCGCGTGCACTGCCGAGAGTGAATCCGCATCGACCGAGGAACCGGGTGCCCAGACAGCGATGTCGAGAGAGACGGACTCCTCCGTCGTTGCCTCACCGGGCGTGACAAGCCCGGCGGTGACGAGCTCGGCGATCGTGCTGCGCACTAGTTCAGTCGGTGGCTCGTACAGATCAAAAGCCGCCATCAATGCGCGTGAGATCGAAGCGGCATCATTCGCGCCCGTGCACAGCTCGAGCACGACGTAGCCGGTGCTGTTAAGCCAGGCGAGCAGGGGTGAGCCGGGAACGTGCGCGAGGTAGCCGTCGGCGGAGGGGACGACCTCGACCTCAGGCCGGCGCTGCGGGTTCTGGCTCACTTGTGGATCCTAGAGCGAGGGGGAGCGGTGCCGGCCGTGGTCAAGGCGAGGTCAATCGCGGCATCGACCGAGGTCATCGCGCGGTCGATCGAGTGCGCGGCATGAAGTCGTTCCCTTCCGGCCTGCACGAGCTGAGTGCGCAACTGCGCGTCGGAGAGCACCCGCGCGCAGGCACTCGCGAAGGCGCCCGGGTCGTCGGCGAGAACGGCAGCCCCGTCGATCTCCAGCCCTTCTGCTCCCAGGGTCGTCGAGATCACCGGCCTGTCGTGAGCCCAGGCCTCGGGGATCTTCGTGCGCGTGCCGGAGCCGGAGTGAATCGGCACGATGGCGGCGCGCGATCGTGCATACCAGGAGCTGACATCAGGGACATCGCCTTGGACGATCACGCGAGGGCCGGCGAATGAGGTGACGTCGGGGCCGGGCCAGGCGCCGATGATCGCGACCGTGACATCGGGCAGGAGCGGCAGTACCTCGCGCACGAACCACGCTGCACCCTGCGCGTTCGGCGCGTAGCCCAGGGTTGCGACAAACAGTAGGTCGATGTCAGGCGTGACCTTGTCACTCATGATCGAGGGCGGCCGGACGCCATTGGGCACGTGGCTCCACCGCGGCACGGCATGAATTGCGTCACCCTGCGCGGCATCCAGCGAGGACGCCGTGGTGGCCACGCTGGCGACATGCAGCATCGCGTCGGCATACGACCTGAAGTCCGCCGCTGCCTGCATGTCGCCGAGTCGCTCCTCGCGCACCCAGTCGAGGTCATCGAGATCGACGATGACGGGAATTCCGAGCTCGGCTGCGTGTTCAGCGAGCCCGGCGAGGTAGAGACGGAACACCACGACGACATCTGCCTGCGCGATCAGGGCGTTCAGTGCAGCAGCCGAAGCCTCGTCGAGCTCAGGCACGAAGCGCGGAATGCCGGCACCGGTGGCGATCTGTCCGGTGAGCCATGTCGTGGACGCCGCATGCGCCGCGGTGAAGTCGGGCGCGGAGGCATGCGCGGGGAACATCAGTGCACCGGCCACGTCGGTGTCGAAGCGGGCCGACAGGGCCTCGAGCCACATGCCTGCTCTCATCGCGAGGCCGTTGCCTGTCTGCGAAGGAACCACGGGCGTGATGAACAGTGCGCGCATGGTCACTCGGGGTAGTGAAGGATCTCTAGATCGGGCATGCCCCACACCTCATGGCCCATGTCCTTCGCCATGAGTGACAGGCCCTCGGTCTCGAGTTCGCCGCCGAGTCGTCCGTTCACGTCGCTTCGAGGGCGAAGGTGAGGGGAGCGGCGCCCGTAGGGGTACGCAGGGAAGACGAGGCCATCGCGGTGAATGTCGGCGCGCACCAGCAGCATGGTGCCGCCCACTCCATCGAGCCGCACGAGACCTTGCCCGCGCATGCCGTCCATCTTCAGCTCGCCCTGATTTCGCCAGGCATTGCCGTCGAACGACTTGCCGCCCGGTGACACCACGCAATTGGGGTGCACGATCGACTTGCCTGTGGCGAGCATCTGCGTGACGACGTCGGTGGGATATGCGGACACGTCAGCGTCGATCCACAGCACCCAGTCCTCGTCATTCAGGGCGCCGAACAGCAGGTGATTGCGGCTGCGCGCGAGGGTGATGCGACGCGGTGCCTGGATGGAGGCCGACCAGCGGCGCAGCCCCTCGGGCACCTCGAACTCGAAGTCTCGTTCGATGATGGTGACCCTACGGTACTTCGCCGACAGCTCGGGCACGCGAGCCTGGAGGGCTTCGAGGGTTCCGTCGGTGCTGTCGCTCACGAGAAAGCCCAGCGAGATATCAGCCGGATGCTGCTCGAGCCCGGCGAGGTTGGCGAAGTAGCGGTCGAGTTGGGCAGCAGACTGCTTCATCGGAGTGAGAACGAGCAGCGTCCGGGACACGCACGGATGCTACCTGTCTGTCGATACTCTTCTGGCATGACTGCTGAGCGCCCCCGGGGCGATGCCTTCGACCAGGCTCTCGCCTCGGCCGACGCTGACGTGCAGGAAGCCCTGCGCTCGCTTGTCGCGGACTCGGCCTACGTCGAGCCGCGCGTGGTCTCGCACCTGCGCGATTGAGGCACATCACGATCGTGAACGAGACCTGACGTTTTCGGGGCGCGGGTTATCATCCTCCGATGCTGAAGAGACTCTCGTACATCGGCTACTCGGCGGCACTGGCCACGGGTCCGGCGCTGCTGACCGCGTGCTCGAGCACGACCGCTCAGCAAGCCGCCGATCCGTCGGTGCTGTTCTCGCTGAGTGCCGATGCGGTTCATTTCGAGAATGTCGATGGCATGACCTCGACGTTGGTGATGGAGGGCGTTGACCCACACACTGTCTGGTTCACCGATCGCCCTGCTCGCGAATCGGGAGCGATTTCGACAATGCGGCTTGCCGAGGATTGGCAGCCTGGTGGCACCTTTGCTGATGACCCGCCGAATGCGGCTCTGGTGCTGCATCAGGCGACGAAGGTCGATGAGGCGGTAGCTGAGACACTCGTCGCGGAGATCACTGCAGTGGGCTACGACTCGCAGGCGAAGACCTTTCGCGCTGACCTGAGGGTGCTCTCAGCTCCGGAGGCTGCGACCTTGGAGGGCAACCTCGCCGCTCATGGCGATCGCCATGACCTCGCCTGGCCGAGCCGGGCGGGCGCGGCATCGCTGTTCATCGATTCAGTGAGCCTGGCCGCAGTCTCCTCGAGTGCGACTCCATCAGCCTCTGCACACTCGACTCCATCCGCGTCACCGAAGCCTTCCCTCACGCCCTCGGCCTCCAAGTCGGCTCCGTCCGCGCAGTCGAGCTCGCCCGCCCCCGTTGTCACGACGACATACCCCGACGGGACCGTCGTGCGCAGGACCGTACAGCCGACCACGCCTTTCCCCATTGCCACGCTGACAGCGCCCAACGGAGACCTGGTCACGCGCTACGAAACCCCGCTGCCGCCGCCGGCGTCGCGCGGCTCAAACACCACAGCGCCGACGACCTGCGTGCAAAGCGGTACATGCACGGTCGACACGTCAAAGGCGCCCACCATCACGCTGTGCTCGAGCCCGTCGACCTGCAACAGTTCGGGGGGTCAGAACTACACGGTCAACCAGACCATCTATTACCAGGTGTCTATCTCCGACAGCGCCACCGTGAGTGGTCCGCGGCCTGCCGCATACGACGCGCCCCTGCGGATGGAGTAGGTCCGGGGTTCTCACAGGTCAGTCCGGCCTCGGGCGAGGCTCGCGCGGCTCGCTAGGGGACTCATTCACGTGTGTGAACGACCCCTGAGCCCTTTCTCAGCTGGGTTATCATTCCCGAATGCTGAAGAAGCTCTCGTACATCGGTTACTCGGCGGCCCTGGCCACGGGCCCGGCTCTGCTGACCGCGTGCTCGAACACTACTGCTGAGCAGGCTCCTGATCCGTCGGTGCTGTTCTCCCTGAGCGCGGATGCGATTCACTTCGAGAATGTCGATGGCATGACGTCGACTCTGGTGCTGGAGGGCGTCGATCCCCACACCATCTGGTTCACCGATCGGCCTGCTCGCGAATCCGGAGCCATCACGACGATGCGGCTGGCGCAGGACTGGCAGCCGGGCGGAACTTTCGAGAATGATCCGCCGAATGCGGCCCTTGTGCTGCATGAGCCGGTAACCGTCGGCGACGGAATAACTGACACGCTGATCGCCGAGGTCACCGCCGTGGGCTACGACCCGGCGAACAAGACCTTCCGTGCTGACCTCAGGGTGCTATTCGACCAGGAGGCCGCGACTATTGACGGCAACCTTGCTGCTCATGGCGATCGCCACGACCATGCCTGGCCGACGAGTGCGGGTGCCGCATCGCTCTTCATTGACTCTGTCGATCTCTCAACGGTTCAGGCAAGCGACTCGCCCTCGCCACTCGCGGGTTCCATGGGCGGTAACGGTGGCGCTGGGTCGGTTGGCGGTAACGGTGGCGCTGGGTCGCCGGGCGGTAACGGTGGCGCTGGGTCGGTGGGCGGTAACGGTGGCGCCGGCGCGACGGGTTCGCCTTCGGCAACTGCGTCGACTGTCAGCCCCTCGGCCACCTCATCGCGCATGCCGGCGGCGCCCAAGACCTCGGCGGCCATCAAGCTCTGCTCAAGTCCGAGCACTTGTAGCAACACCACGACGCAGAACTACACCTATAACTCCACCATCTACTACCAGGTGAGCGTCACATCGAACGTGACGGCCCCGCAACCGGGCGAGATGAGTGCACCGATCAGCATGTACTGATCTGCTCTCCTGTTCGGCTGGACGGCACGTGGTCTCGGAGGTCGCGGTGACCTCTTCCCGCGTCTGCGCATTAGTTGCTCGACCCGAGCACGCGATCGACCATCTGCTTGCGCATCTTCGGTTGTGCCTGGGCACCGGGATCGAATGAATAGTCGAGAGCGACACCGAGCAGGCACGACACGATGCGCTCGGCTTCGCGCGTGGTCGAAGCGGTGGGCTTGGTGATGCCGCGTTCGCGCATGAGCAGCTTCTCGAAACGCACGACCGCGCCGTCGATGCGCTGACGCTCGATGGCGGCGAGTTCTTCGTCGGCAACGGCGTAACCGAGGTAGGCGATAGTGACTCGCCAGTCGTTCAGACGCTCCTCATCGAGGGGGAGCAGTGCCTCGATGCAGCCTTCCAGGCCGAGGCCCTTTGACTCAGCGGCCTCGATGTAGGTGACCTGCTTCGCAGCTGTCCACTGGAAGGTCGCGAGCACGAGATCGCGCATGTCGCGAAAGTAGGTGCTGACGATGGCCCGGCTGGTGCCGGCCTCGGTCGCAATGCGCCGCATGGTCAGGGCATGCAGCCCTTCGCGGGCCACGATTCCGCATGCGAGCTCGGCAATCCGATCTCGAGTCTTCTCGTGGTCGACAAGTACGGGCATGCCCGCATTCTGCCGTGATGCCCCTCCCCGCGGAATGAGTCAAGCCACTTGGCATGTTTTACATGCCAAGTGGCTTCTCAAAAGGCTTGGCGGCGGGTATCGTCGGCGAATCAGCGCAGGCTCTGGCCTGTCATAGGCATGCCCGAGGGGCCTCACGAGGAGAGCGCATGAGCGAGCAGGATTTCGACATGGAGGTCGACGTCGTCGTCCTGGGCACCGGCGGCGGTGGCCTCACTGCGGCGATGGCCGCTCATGACTTCGGGGCCGGAGAGGTCCTGATCCTCGAGAAATTCGGGATGATTGGCGGCACCTCGGCGATGTCGGGCGGCATGCTCTGGATCCCTTTGAATGACCAGCAGGCCGAGCACGGGGTGGAGGACTCCTTCGAGGAGGTCGTCACCTATGTCGATGGCCTTGCCGATGACGGTCATCTCGAGGCCGAGACCTTCGGAGCCTTCCTGGAAGAGGGCCCGGAGATGCTGCGCTGGTTCGAGGAGAAGACCCCCGTCAAGCTGCGCCTCTTCGAGGGCTTCCCCGATTACCAGTCGTGGGCCGAAGGCGCCAAGGAATACGGCAGCCGATCGCTCGACAATGACGTCTTTCCGTTCGTCGAGCTCGGCTCCTGGGCGAAGTGGGTCAACCCACCCAAGACCGGCTGGCCGCGCCGCACCAGCATGATCGAGGACTATTACTCACCGGGTTTGAGCGAGGAGGAGCTCGCTGACCGCGAGGCACGCGATTGCCGCGGACAGGGCCAGGCACTCATCGGCTCGCTGCTCAAGGGCGTGCTCGATCGCAACATCCCCCTGCATCGGGAATCACGTGCGCGTCATCTCATTCACGACGGTAATCGTGTTGTCGGCGTTGTCACCGAGGAAGACGGCAAGACTCTTCGCGTCAAGGCACGCAAGGGCGTCATCATCGCGACCGGCGGCTTCGAATGGAATGAGCGCCTCGTCAACTCTTTCCTGCGCGGCCCGATGACCGGTCCCGTCAGCGTTCCTGAATGCGAGGGTGATGGCCTGCTCATGGCAATGGAGGTTGGCGCGAGCCTGGGCAACATGGGCAAGTCGTGGTGGCTGCAGTCGAGCATGGAACTCGCCGCCCACGGCAAGGGCAAGGCCAACTACCTGATCGGCAACTCCGAGCGCACCCGCCCGCGTGGCATCCTCGTCAATCGCGATGCCAAGCGCTTCGTCAACGAGGCTGCGAACTACAACGCCATCGGGCCCGTGCTGTTCAACTGGGATGCCAACAGACATGACTATGTGAACCTGCCGTTCTGGATCATCGTCGACCAGACCTACGTCGATACCTACCGCTTCTTCAACACCACTCAGTCGGGCGTCGCTCCGCCGTGGGCGACGAGTGCCGACACCATCGAGGAGCTCGGCAACAAGATCGGCATCGACGGCAAGGCTCTCGACCAGACCGTCACGAAGTTCAATGCCGACGTCGCGAACGGCAAGGACACCGAGTTCGGGCGCGGTGACAACACCTACGACAACTTCTGGGGCGATCGCAATTTCGAAGGAGCCCATCGCACCCTCGGCCCGATCGAGAACGCGCCGTTCTACGCGGTCAAGATGGAATCTGGCGTGCTGGGCACGTGCGGCGGCCCGCGCATGAACGCCGATGCGCAGGTCATCGACTGGAATGACAAGCCGATCGACGGTCTCTACATCTGTAGCAATGCAATGTCATCGCCGACTGCTGGCGTGTATGGCGGCGCCGGTGGCACCCTCGGCCCAGGCATGACCTTCGGGTTCATCGCAGGTCGCCATGCAGCCATGAAGGGCTAGCCGACGCCCGATCAGCAGCGAAGCCCCGGTCCTTGCGGACCGGGGCTTCGCTTGTCGACGCTGAATAAGTGCCTACGGGAGGTAGTACATCGGGTTCGGGAGAAGGAATCCGCGCCCGAGCGCACCATGGGACATGTCACTGATCTGATCGCCCACGCTCGGTCCGATCTTCCAGCCTTTCTCGATGAGTGCCTGTCGCTGGTCGGCCTTGCGATCGCCGGCATTCTGCGTGTTCCCGACAGGGTCGAGAATCAAGGCGGAGTAACCAGTGATCCCTGACTTCGCGAGACACGACTCAGTCACGGCACGGGAGTTCTCGCTGCGACCGGTGATGAGGAAAGCCGTGACACCGAGGCGCTTGAACGCGTCGAAGAGGGCGACAGTTGCCTTGATCGGGGGAGTCGTGCAGTTCGAATTCGCGGTGTTCGACGCAGCACTGTCATAGCTGAAGGGAACAGCGAGAGTTGAGATCCACTCGTAGTTGCTCAGCAAGGTTTCGTCGATGTCGAACACGGCTGCCGCCTTGCAGGCCTTGACCTTTGCTGGCTTCTGGGATCCGCAAGCTCTGTTGACCCAATTCTTGGTCCAGCTCAGGGCGGCCTTGGTGACAGACGATTGATCGATGGCTGCCTGACCTGAGGTGTAGTAGGCACTCACCTGAGGTGCAGCGTACGAGCCAATGTTCCAGGCGGCTGTCACCTCGAGGGAGGGCAGATTCTGGCTGGTGCCGATGATCACCTTGCCGGCACTGAGCGCGGGCCCAGGATCGACCGGCACTGTTGCAGCGATAGCCGAGGTAGTGGGTATCGCGAGTGCCAGGAGCGCGACGACACCGACGACAGTGCGCCGCGAGTGACCGGATGCGAAAGCCATACGCCGATGATGGCACACCTGCATTCAGGCTTTCGCGAGCTTCTTCGCCATCTTCTTGATCGAGGTAGTGAAGCCCTGGCGCGCGGCGGCACCCACGGGGGTGGCGAGGAATTGAGGGAGAACCGGTACGTGAACATCCTCGAACCAATTCAAGGTGCATGAACGTGGGCCGGTCGATCTGACTGAGAGCTCGACAGTGCCGGTGAGCACCGGGCCAAGCTTGGTCACGTGAACAGTCATGGCCTCCGCGTCGAGCGAATCAATGCGCATGCGATCTGGCAATGCAAGTGGCTTGATGCCGGAGGTAGCGGTGAACTCGGTACCTGCACCGCCATTTCCGCTGTGAATGACGACCTTGGTGAGCGGCACCCAATCCTCGTGCGCCTTCCAGTCGATCAACTCAGCGAACACGACATCGGCAGGTAGATCGAGGGTGCGGGTAACGGTGAACTGCACGCGGGCCATGACATAAGTGTCTCTCGCCCTGGCTGATCCTGCTCGTCAGCGGTCGTTCACTCGCCTTCGTAGGCGCGACGCAGGCCCTCGACATCGATCTTGACCATCTCGAGCATTGCCTGCATGGCACGGCGAGCGCCATCGGGGTCGGGACCGCCCAGGTATTCGCCCAACTGCTGAGGGATCACCTGCCATGAAAGCCCGAAGCGATCCTTCAGCCAGCCGCACTGACTCTCGGTGCCGCCACCGGCCAGCAGTGCATCCCAGTAGTAATCAGTTTCGGCCTGGTCGGCGCAGTTGATGGAGAAGGACACCGCTTCGGTGAAGGTAAACATCGGCCCGCCATTGATGCCAGCGAACGGGCGACCGTCGAGGGTGAAGTTGACGACGAGGGGCTCACCTTCAGTGGTGCTCGGATTGTCGGCGGCGGCAGCATGCTCACCGTCGACGCTGCTGTTCGGGAAGATCGAGGCATAGAACCGAGCGGCTTCGAGAGCATTGCCGTCGAACCAGAGATTGGGGGTGATTGCGCTCATGCGGCGATGCTAGCGTCGTGCCACCGAACTCGAGGGAGCATCCATGGCACGCGCGAACATCTACCTGAACTTTCAAGGAAATACCGAGCAGGCTTTCGAGTTCTATCGTTCAGTCTTTGGCGGTGAATTCCTCGCGGTTCAGCGCATGCGTGACATGCCGGCATTCGAGCTGCCGGAGCACGAGAAGGATCTTCTTATGCACATCGCGCTGCCCTTGCCAGGCGAATCCGTGCTCATGGGAACTGACTTTGTCGAGTCCATGGGGCACAAGCTCGTGCAAGGAAACAACTTCAGCATCAGCCTTGAGCTTGACACCTTGGCCGAGACGGAGCGGATCTTCGCCGCGCTGAGCGAGGGTGGCAGCGACATCACTCCTCTGGAGAAGATGTTCTGGGGCGCCTACTGGTCCTCCTTCCTGGATCGCTTCGGCGTTCGCTGGATGGTCAGCTTCACCGAATAGATGCCTACATTTCAGATCGAGGATCCTGCTGATCCTCGGCTCTCCGACTACACGGGCCTGACTGACGTCGCTCGACGCTCGAAGCACGAGCCCTCCCTCGGCATCTACATAGCCGAGAGCGAGACAGTGATTCGTATTGCAGTCGAGGCGGGGCATCGGGTGAAGTCATTACTGATGGCGGATCGCTGGGCAGAGCCACTCGCGGATCTTCTCTTCGGAATCGGAGCCGGCGAGTTCGGGGAAATTCCGCTCTACATCGCGGACTACCCGACGCTCGAGCAGGTCACCGGATTCAATGTTCATCGTGGCGCCCTCGCGGCGATCTATCGACCCTCCCCGCCAAGCCTCGAGGAACTCCTGGATTCGCTGGAGGGCATCGCCTCTCCGCGCATCGCGATTCTCGACGGCCTGGTCAATCACACGAATGTCGGCGCGATCTTTCGCTCCGCGGCAGCGCTCGGCGCCGATGCCGTTCTCGTCTCGCCCACGTGCGCTGACCCGCTCTACCGCCGCAGTATCCGTGTCTCGATGGGCACCGTGTTCCAGGTGCCGTGGACTCGATTCGATACGTACGCCGATCTTGGAGCACTTCTCCAGTCGCGGGGATACTCGGTAGCCGCGCTTGCGCTGAGTGATGACTCCGTCGACATCGAGCAATACGCCTCATCATCACCCTCGCGACTTGCCCTGATCCTCGGCACCGAGGGCACAGGCATCAGCTCAGAGGCAACAGCGATCTGCGAGGTGGTCGTCCGTATCCCCATGCGGGGCGACGTCGATTCCCTCAATGTGGCCGCTGCCTCGGCGGTCGCTTTCTGGGCACTTCGCCCGCGCTAACCGATTTTGCGGCTCCATGCGGATATCTTGGGGCGAGCGCGACCACCTCGGCGTGCACGAAGTACGAATGAACTGAGGAGTTCGCATGTCAAACAACCAGGGCGTGCAGCGCCCCTTCGGCGTCACGCTCATCATGATCCTGATCGTGATCAACGGCATCCTGACGGTTATCAGCGGCGTGATCAGCGCACTGATGCTGCGCGATGACATCAACATCGTCTACTCGTTGATCCTGATCATCCTCGGCCTGATCTACCTGGCCGTCGCCGGAGCGCTGGGCCGCGGAAATCGCGCAGCGCGCATGCTCATCGCGGTCGTGACCGTGCTGATGCTTATCGTCGGCATTCTTGGCCTGTTCTCGGGCAACGTCATCACCGCGATCGTGCAGATCGCCATCTCGGTGATCATTCTGCTCGTGCTCTTCAGCCGTAAGGCCTCGGCCTTCTTCGGATAAGTCGCTCAGGTGAAGGGCCGGTGGATGCGAATCCATCGGCCCTTCACCATGTCGTCACTCATCTGCGCCACAATGGCAACATGATCCGCGGACTCGGGCTCTACACGCCCTCAGAGGCGATCGACATCATGGATGTCCGAAATTGGGAAGAGCCCGGCGACGGTCCGGTCGAGGACAAGCTGCTCTCGGTCAAGAATCGGTGCGCAGACCTCCCGGGATCATTCGTATGGATCGGGCTCTTCGAGCCGACCAAGGCCGAGCTCGAGATCATCGCTGACACGTTTTCGCTCGATCACCTTCTCGTGGAGGATGCCGCGAACCCTGCTCAGCGACCGAAATTCGAGCTTGATCGCAAGGGCCGCGGGCTCGTGATCCTGAAGATCCTCGACTACGTCGAGAGCACCTCCGACGTGAACACCGGTCAGCTGGCCGTCTTCATCGGCGCTGATTACGTCATCACCGTGCGATTCGGCCAGATCGGTGATCTCCGCAGTATCCGCTCGAGAATCCAGTCGAGCCCGAATCTCCGGGAGATTGGGCCCCTGGGGGTTCTCTACGCGTTGATGGACTCCATCGTCGACGGATACGTCTCGGTGTCGGAGGAGGTCTCCGTCGACATCGAGAACCTCGAGACCCAGGTGTTCTCCAAGGACTACTCCTCGAGCAGCGTCGACCAGATCTACCGTCTCAAGCGCGAGAACGTGGAGATCCGTCGTGCGACGAATCCGCTGACGCCTCTTGCGCAGCACCTCACCGCGCGGCAGGTGACGTGGGTCCCGTCGGAGCTCGATGGCTACTTCCGCGACATCGGAGACCACATTCTTCGTGTCTCCGATGCAGTGGAATCCTCCGACAATCTGTTGATGACCCTTCTGATGGCTTCAACCTCATTGCAGGATCTTCAGCAGAACCAGGACATGCGCAAGATCTCTGGCTGGGTTGCGATTGCCGCAGTGCCCACGATGATCGCTGGTATTTACGGCATGAACTTCGACAACATGCCGGAGCTCCACCAGCCGTGGGGATATCCGGCTGTTCTCGCCCTGATGGGCGGTTCGTGTTTTGCGATCTATCGGGCCTTCAAGAGATCCGGCTGGCTCTGAACTCGACTGCCTAGATCAGCAGGCGCGAGATTTCCTTGAGTCGCTTGGTGTCGAGGGTGAACCATGCCCACGTGCCGCGCTGCTCGCGATTGAGTACGCCGGCCGCGGTGAGCACACGCAGATGATGGCTGACAGTTGGTTGGCTGAGCCCCAGGGCATCGGTGAGATCGCAGACGCACGCCTCGCAGTTCGCGCTCGAGCGGATCAGCGAGATCAACTGAAGTCGAGCGGGATCCGCGACGGCCTTGAGGAGCACGGCGAGATCCTCAGCATTCTCACGACTCATGGGCTCGGTCACGCCGGGCGCGCAGCAGGCCTGGGTGGGGGTGGCGAGTGGCAGATCAGCGAGCACTCGCGGACGAGTCTTAGTTGCCATGTCAGCCCCTGTTCACCGAATGATCATTTCATTGACGCATGTCTATATTGACATGCATCGATGTATTTGGCAAGGATGAGGCATCGTCCACAGGAGGTCCCTATGTCTCGCGTGCAGCTCGCCCTCAACGTCTCGAATCTCGAGGCATCCATCGAGTTCTACTCGAAGATGTTCGGCGTGCAGCCGCAGAAGCTGCGCCCGGGCTACGCGAACTTCTCGATCAGTGAGCCTCCGCTCAAGCTGGTGCTGATCGAAACGCCCGATGAAGTGCGCGGCAACGGCGCTGCCGGTGCGCTCAACCACCTTGGTGTCGAGGTCGATTCCATTGATGACGTGAACTCGGCTGCGCTTCGCCTCACCGAGCAGGGCATGGCCACGCTCGAGGAGCGCGGCACCGATTGCTGCTACGCGATCCAGGACAAGGTGTGGGTACATGACCCCGCCGGTGCGCCGTGGGAGTTCTACACCGTCACCGACGACAACCCGGCCGGCACGAGCACGCTCACCTCACTGAAGCTCGCCGAGACCGGTGGCGCCTGCTGCGCACCGGGCCAGTGCTGATGGCGCAGTCTGCTCAGCTCGATCAGGAGGAGGCCGCTGTCATCGGGCGACTGTCGACACTTGATCGATTCCTGCCGATCTGGATCGGCATTGCCATGGTTCTCGGTTTATTGCTCGGTCGCATGCTGCCGGGAATGCAGGGCGCACTCGACTCGGTGAAGGTCGATCAGACCAGCCTGCCGATAGCCATCGGCCTGATGGCGATGATGTACCCGGTTCTGGCGCGCGTGAAGTATGAAGAGATGGGTCACCTCGCTGGTGATCGCCGGATGCTGGGCCTCTCGCTCGTCATGAACTGGATCGTGGGCCCTGCGCTGATGTTCGCGCTGGCGTGGATCTTCCTGCCCGATAATCCAGCATTTCGCACCGGCCTGATCGTGATCGGGCTCGCGCGCTGCATTGCCATGGTGCTGATCTGGAATGACCTCGCCTGTGGTGATCGCGAGGCTGGTGCCCTGCTCGTCGCCATCAACTCGGTGTTCCAGATTCTCGGATACGCACTTCTCGGCACCTTCTATCTCGCGATCCTGCCCGGCTGGCTCGGGCTCGATACGCAGAACGTCGAGTTCTCGACCTGGCTGATCACCAAGGCCGTGCTGGTGTTCCTTGGCATCCCTCTGGTGGCGGGTTACCTCACGCGTCGCATCGGCGTCGCGAAGAAGGGTCGTGAGTGGTACGACAACGTGTTCGCGCCGAAGATCGCGCCGATCGCACTGTGGGGTCTGCTCTTCACCATCGTGATCCTGTTCGCCCTGCAGGGCAACACCATTACCGGTGACCCGGCCGCAGTGGTGAAGATTGCCGTTCCGCTGATCATCTACTTCGCGATCATGTGGTTCGTCAGCATGGCCGCGTCACGAGCGCTGGGCCTGAGCTACCCGCGGTCAGCGACCGTCTCGTTTACCGCGGCGGGAAATAACTTCGAGCTCGCCATCGCGGTCTGCATCGCGGTATGGGGTGTCACGTCGGGCGAGGCTCTCACCGGTGTCATCGGCCCACTGATTGAGGTGCCCGCCCTCGTGGCCCTCGTCTACGTCTCCCTCTGGCTCCGCAGGAAGTGGAGCTGGGGTTCACCCTCGCCGATCAGTCAGGATGTGTCGTGATGTCCAAGCCCTCCGTGCTCTTCGTGTGCGTTCACAATGCCGGTCGCTCCCAGATGGCAGCCGCGTATCTCGGTCACCTGGGCAAGGGGCGAGTCGAGGTGCTCAGCGCGGGTTCAGCTCCGGCTGCCTCGGTCAACCCCGCTGTGGTCGAAGCAATGCTCGAGGAGGGCATCGACATTCGCGCCGAGGTACCGAAGGTCCTGACCACTGAAGCGGTCAAGGAATCCGATGTCGTCATCACGATGGGCTGCGGCGATGTGTGCCCCATCTTCCCCGGCAAGCGCTACGAGGACTGGGTCCTTGAGGATCCCGCAGGTCAGGGCGTCGACGCCGTGCGTCCGATTCGCGACGAGATCAAGCGCCGCATCAACGAATTGCTCGACGACCTGCTCGACTAGGCGCCGATATCGCGCCGGCGATACACGGCGAGCGCGGCAGTGAGAAATGCGAGAGTGACCGCGACGACAAGCGCCAGGTGACCCGCATCGAACCCATTCCACAGGGGCTGATTTCCATAGGCCCATTGGAAGGGGCTGAGGTTCTCAATGCGGGCGAAGAAGTCGACCAGGGGCGCGAGCATGTAGACAAGGAAGCCCGCGAGAGCGAGCACGATCGACAGACCTAACGACATAGCCTTGCGGCCTGTGCAGGCACCGAGGAGGAAGGCAAGCGACGCATACAGGCAGCCGACGAGCACGGTGCCCAGGCTGGCGGCCGTCAGCTGCGCCAGGCCGAGATCCATTCCGGCCAGGGGTGCGCCGATCGCGAGAGTGGCCCAGAGGATCACGCCGACAGCGATGACCGCAATCATCACCGCGAGCCACTTCACGAGCAGGATGCGCCAGCGGGGGATCGGCAGCGAGTAGAGCAGGTCGGCCGTGCCGTGCTCCTCCTCATCCGCAATTGCCGATGCGCCCCAACTCACGCCCATGGCGACGAAGATCAAGGGGATCATGAAACTGAACAACTCAGCGGAGAGATAGCCGGCAGGCGACGTGTAGTCGTTCATCCGGAACATCTCCTGGAACTCCGGCGGGAACGCGGCACTGATCTGGTCGATGCCTGAATTACTGCTGGCAATGGACGGGTAGACCCAGAGCATGACGGCAACGAGAGTTGCCGTTCCGACGGCCCAGCCGATGATGCCCTTGAGGTGATCGCGCCAGGTCTTAAGAAGCAGTGGCAGCAGCATGATTCTCACCTCCGTCAATCAGTGAGAGGAAGATGTCCTCGAGCGATGGCTCATGTGAGGCAACCGTGACGAGCCCGAGGTCGAGCGCTATGCGAAGCAACTCGGCTTCGCTGCCGATCATCGTGCAGGTGACCGAACTGCCATGCGCGCTCACATCGCTCACCCCCGCCAGTTCGGCGAAATGCTCGATGGCCACAGGGATACTGAATTCGAGATCGAGGGTGCGCACGGCGCGCGCCTTCAGGTCACGAATGTGCTCGACGACCACGAGCCGGCCGTGATCGATGATCGCCACCTGCTCGGCCAGGTGCTCGACCTCGCTCAGCACGTGTGACGAGAGGAGTACGGCGGCGCCACGGTTGCGATGCTCGCGCAGCAACTCCTCGAACTCGCGCTGCACGATCGGGTCGAGTCCGCTGGTCGGTTCGTCGAGAATCAAGGCTGCGGGGGAGTGCATGAAGGCCTGCACCACGCCGACCTTTTGTCGATTGCCCTTCGAGAGATCGTGAATGCGTCGGGTGGGATCAAGGGTGAGACGCTCACAGAGCTCGGCTGCGTACGCGGCGCAATCGATTTCACGCATGCGCATCATCAGTGAGAGATATGCCTTGACCGTCATCGATGTGTAGACCGCGAGTGAGCCGGGTAGATAGCCGACCTGTCTGCGCACGTGGTAGTCGCTCCAGCAATCGGTCCCCAGGATTCGTGCCTCGCCTGATGTTGGGCGCAGCAGCCCGAGAAGAACGCGGATCGCGGTGGTCTTGCCGGCGCCGTTCGGGCCGAGAAAACCGAAAGCCTCACCGGCGGCGACATCGAAGGTCAGGCCCTCGATGCCGCGCTGCTTGCCGTAGAACTTTGTCAGTACGCGCAGGCTGATGGCGGGAATCGTGCTCATGTCACCACCGTAGGACGATCGGTCCCGTTCAGAAGTGGTCGAAGGTCCTCAATGATCAGGCAGAGGGCGTCGAGGCCACATCGAGCAGGCTGAGCTCCTCTGCCGACAGCGTGACGCTGGACATGGCGAGCAAGTCGGGCAGCTGCGAGACCACGCGTGCGCTGGCGATGGGCGTGGCGATGGTCGGCTGAGCCGCAACCCAGGCGAGAGCAATGGTGGTGAGGCTGACTCCATGCGCCGCCGCGACGGTATCCATCGCCGCGAGCACAGCGGGCCCATTGGTGTCGAGGTAAACCTCGGCGCCTGCGGCTCGACCGCTCTCAGTCTCGCCCTTGACGCGGTACTTGCCGGTGAGGAAGCCCTTGGCGAGTGAGTAGTAGGGCAAGCTCACGAGATTGTTGCGCTCGACCACATCGCGCAGCGGGCCTTCATAGGCGCCGCGCTCGACGAGGTTGTAGAGATTCTGAAGTGCGACGAACTTCGTGAGGCCATTGGCGTCGGCGACGTCGAGCGCCGACTGCAGGCGATCGGCCGAGTAGTTGGAAGCGGCAATGGCACGCACCTTGCCGGCCTTCACCAGGGCGTCGAAGGCGGTCATGGTCTCGAGCTGGTCGGTGTCAGGGTCGTCCTTGTGCGCGTAGTAGAGATCGATGTAGTCGGTCTGCAGGCGGCGGAGCGAGTTGTCGACGGCGGTCACGATGTTCTCGGCGGTCAGCGCGGTGTAGTTCGGAAGCATGCCGACCTTCGTGGCGATGACTATCGACTCGCGGTTGCCGCGCGCCTTCATCCAGTTACCGAGGATGGTCTCGGACTCGCCACCGGAGTTGCCGGGAATCCAGTGGGAGTAGGCATCAGCGGAGTCGACGAAGTTGCCGCCGCCGGCCACGTATGCGTCGAGAACCTCGAAGGACTCCCGCTCGTCGGCGGTCCAGCCGAAGGTGTTGCCGCCCAGGCACAGGGGCGAGACAGTGAGGCCAGAGGTTCCGAGTTTCATCATGTCGCCATTGTGGCGGATGGACCTCTCGGGCGGGCAGGTAGGAAGGTGACCTGCGTGACATGATGACGCCATGGCTGATCAATACGTCCCCGACTCAGGCCGCTACGACGGCCGCATGCCCTACCGCCGCTGCGGTCGTAGTGGCCTGAAGCTGCCGGCGGTCTCGCTCGGTTTCTGGCATAACTTCGGCGATGACAAGCCGCTCGAGACCCAGCGCGCGATCATGCGACGCGCCTTTGATCTCGGTATCACGCACTTCGACCTGGCGAACAACTACGGCCCGCCGTTCGGCTCCGCCGAGATCAATGCGGGTCGAATTCTGGCCGAGAATTTCGCTGGGCTGCGCGATGAGCTCGTCATCTCGAGCAAGGCAGGCTGGGACATGTGGCCGGGCCCGTACGGAGACCTTGGTTCGCGCAAGTACATCCTTGCCAGTCTCGACCAGAGTCTTGATCGACTCGGTCTCGAGTACGTCGACATCTTCTACCACCACCGCCCTGATGAGGAGACCCCGCTTGAGGAGTCGATGGGCGCACTCGCGACTGCGGTCGCCTCAGGCAAGGCCCTGTATGTAGGCATCTCCTCGTACTCGCCGAGCCGCACTCGCGAGGCTGCGGCGATCCTGCGCGAGATGGGCGTTCCGCTGCTCATCCACCAGCCGTCCTACTCGATGCTCAATCGCTGGATCGAGGGTGGCCTGCTCGACGTGCTCGAGGAGGTCGGCGCAGGCGCCATCACGTTCAGTCCCCTGGCACAGGGTGTGCTGACCGATCGTTACCTCAACGGAATTCCCGCGGATTCCCGTGCGGCCCAGAACAAGAGCCTGTTCGGCGAGCATCTCTCGGACGAGAACATCGATCGCGTGCGTTCCCTCGCGGCAATCGCTGCTGAGCGTGGTCAGTCGATGGCCCAGATGGCCGTGGCCTGGACACTGCGCGATCACCGCGTGACCTCCACCCTGCTCGGCGCCAGCAGCGTGAAGCAGCTGGAAGACACGGCAGCGGCAGTGAACAACCTGTCGTTCTCCGATGACGAACTCGCCCGCATCGACAAGTTCGCGGTCGAGGCAGACATCAATCTGTGGGGAGCGCAGTCACTCATTCCGTGAGGATGAGTGCGCGCGTCTGCCGTTGATGGGCACTACTCGGCTCCGCCTCCTGATCGCACTTGCCGCGATCGCTGCCGTGCTCGGTTACGCGGTCGTCACGATCGTGGCGGGACAAAGTGGTCAGGTGCTCCAGGTTCCCTGGCTGGCGGCCGCCACCTTGTGGGTGCTGGCACTGGCGTTGCTCATCTGGGCCACGCTCAGTCGTCCGCGCCTGCAGCGCAAGCCCGGCGCAAAGCCGATGCCCCCGCTGATGGCGGCTCGTACGGCCGCCCTGGCGATGGCGGCCTCTCGGGCCGGCTCGCTCGTGGCTGGCTTCTACGCGGGCGTAGCCCTCGCCTCGCTGCCCCATCGAGAGACGCCGGCGGGCATGACCACGACCTGGGCGAGCGCCGCGTCCGCAGTGGGCGCACTGGTACTCGTGGCCGCGGCACTGTGGCTCGAATACCTGTGCCGGCTACCCATCGATGATGATCGGGCCTCAGCCGCCTAGGGCAGGCGTCGCCCGTAGACTCCAGCCATGACCGAGACCCCGCTCGAAGACCTGCCCTTCGCCGAACTGCGTCACCGCGCGTTCCACCTCGCGGAGAAGCGCGTCGATATCGGCTTCTTCACTGAGCTCTTCACGCACATGCCAGGCATGGTGGCGGTCGAGACTGAGGGTGGCGATCTCGGTTCGATCGGAGGCTCGTTCATCGAGACCGTCAAGGCCGTGCGCGAGATGCTCGGCGACGATGACATCGACCCCACCACCGAGGCCCTGCTGCGTGCCCGTTTCGCTACCTACATTCGCGAGCACGAGAAGGCCTAGCGGTCGATATCCCCGGTCACCAGGAAGAACGACATCAGCGCATCTTCGAGCTGATCGACCGGGCAGCCCACCAGGGCAGTGGTCAGTACTTGCGCATGCGCGAACGACGGCGTGCGCAACTTGAATCGCCACGGTGCCTTCTCTGCAGTGCTCACCAAGAGGTAGCCGCTCATTCCCGTCGGTGAGTCGATGCGCCCGTAGTACGTGCCCTCCGGCGCCTTCACCACCTTCGGCAGCGTCACGTTCACCGGCGCATCTCCCAGTGCTTCGACGCGATCGGCACATGCGTCGACGATGGCCAGGCTCGGTTCGATCTGGTTGAGCAGCGATTCGTAGCGGCTCACGAGGTCACCGGTGCCGCCGGCCGGCTTCGGCAAGAGATCTGCCAGCTGCCCGTAGGCGAGATACGGCTGTTGCACGCGCAGGTCGGCAGGCACTCCGCTCGCTGCTCCTACCGGCCCTGTTGCCCCGAAGCTCAGTGCCTCCGTGTGCGTGAGCACGGCAATGGACGCCAGCGGGTGGGCGTAGTCATGGACCGCATCGCGAATGCGTGAGATATCGCTTCGAGTAACGGTCGCGAGTTCGCGTGCTCGTGCGAGCCACTCAGTCGTGACGGGCTGGGCGATGCCACCGATGCGGGCGAACATCGGGTGCACGCGATTGCCAGAAGCGAGTTCCTGCAAGTCGACATAGCTCTCGCGCAGCTGGAGTGTCGCGTCATCGCCGAGGGCGGCGCCGATGAAGAGGAGTGCAGCGCTGATGCGCGTGAGCTCGAGCAGCAGGGTGCGAGTCCAGGTCGCACATTCGGGCGCAGTGATGCCCATGGCGTCCTCAAGGGTCAAGGCGACGCCCAACTCGGAGGCGAAGGGTGAGACCCAGTCGTGGCGATTGGCAAGCATCATCAGCTGGCGATAGTCACGCGCCTCGAAGAGCTTCTCCACGCTGCGATTGAGAAGTCCGATCTGCGGATCCGCAGCCGAGATGGTCTCGCCGTCGAGCTCGAGCCGAAGTTGCATCGGCGCGTGGGCGAGTGGATGGCGTGGATCGAGGCGCGCCACGCGATCATGCGGAAGGTGGCGTGCTGCCCCGATCGCCACCATCACGCTCCGTGTCACCTGGGCATCCTCCCATCTGCGGCTCTGGTGGCGCGCTGCCCCTCATGGCGGTCTACGCTCGACCGCGTGACGGAGTCAGGGCCCCCGCGCCTGCGGGTCGGCATCATCGGCGCAGGCCGGGTGGGTGCGGTACTCGGAGCAGCGCTGCGCCGTGCCGGCCATCCCGTCACGGGAGTCTCGGCGGTGTCCGATCTCTCTCGACTTCGCGCGGAGGCCTTGCTCCCCGGCGTCCCGATCCTCGACATCCCGGCTGTCACGGCCGATGCCGATCTCGTCCTCATTGCGATTCCCGATGACTCACTTTCGCCTGTGGTCGCGGGCCTGGCCGAGACGGGGCACGTGCATCCAGGTCAGTTCTGGTGTCACCCCAGCGGCGGTCACGGCATCGAGATCCTCGAACCCGCCACACGTGTCGGGGCGCTGCCGCTCGCCCTTCATCCCGTCATGACCTTCACGGGCACGAGTGTCGATCTCGCACGACTGGAGGAATGCCCCTTCGGCGTCACAGCACCCGATGTGCTGCGCCCCGTGGCCGAGGCGCTGGTTGTCGAGATGGGTGGTGATCCGATCTGGGTGCCGGAGGAGAACCGTGCGCTGTATCACGCAGCGCTGTCTTACGGCGCGAATTACCTCATCACCCTTGTCGCGCAGTCACTGGAACTACTGACCACGGCAGGCATCGAGCAACCGCAGCGCATCATCGCGCCACTGCTCAGTGCTTCACTCGACAATGCGCTCCGACTCGGTGATCACGCATTGACCGGCCCGGTCGCGCGCGGTGACGCCGAGTCGGTGGCGCGTCAGCTGGGGGCGATCGCACGTGTGTCCGAGCAGGCCGCCGTCGGGTACCAGGCGCTTGCTCGCGTCACCGCTGATCGCGCCGTGGCTGCCGGAACTCTCGCCCCGCAGCAGGCCGCTGAATTACTCGGCGTACTCGGCATGAATCTCGAGCGGGGTGATCAGTGATGCCTGTGCTGCTCTGCTCCACCCACGCTGAGCTTCGTGCTGAGTGCTCCGACGACCGGCTTACCGCGGTCGTCATGACCATGGGTGCCCTGCACGATGGTCACGCCGAACTCATTCGCGAAGCGCGTCGTAGAGTCGGCACTTCCGGTCGCGTCATCGTCACTGACTTCGTCAACCCGACCCAGTTTGGCCCTGGCGAGGATTTTGATCGTTACCCGCGCACCTTGGACGCCGACATAGTCGTCTGCGAGGAGGCCGGTGCGGACATTGTCTTCGCACCGAGTGTCGAAGACGTTTACGGCACCAGCGACCTCAGCACCCTGGGCACGCAGGTGCAGGTTGAGCCAGGGCCGCTGGGCAGTGAGCTCGAGGGGGCGTCTCGCCCCGGGCACTTCCGCGGAATGCTCACCGTTGTCGCGAAGCTGATGCATCTCACCGCCCCGGATCTCGCCTATTTCGGGGAGAAGGACTACCAGCAGCTGACCCTCATCACCCAGATGGTGCGCGATCTTCGATTCCCGATCGAGGTAGTTCCGGTCGAGACCGTGCGCGAGCCCGACGGCCTGGCGATGAGCAGTCGCAATCGGTATCTCAGTGACTCCGAGCGAGCGGCCGCCTCCCACATTCCGCAGGCGTTGGGCGCGGTGCTCGCCGCGGGTTCGCTGGGGGAGCAGGCCGCCCTCGACGCGGGCCTCGCCGTGATCGCCGCGGATCCGTCCATTGATCTCGACTACTTGGTGATCCGCGATCTCGACCTATCGGCCGCGCCCACGTCCGGGCCTGCACGAGTCTTGATAGCCGCCCGCGTGGGCTCGACCCGTCTGCTCGACAATATGGCGATGGAACTCGGCGGAACTCGATGAGCGGTCACGCGCATGGCTCCAACGCGGGCATCGCGCATTCGCACCACCTCCCCTCGCGCCTGACTGCCGAGGCGCCGGGCTGGGAGGCCCGTGCGGATGTCATCGTCGTCGGCTCGGGCGTGGCCGGTCTCACCACCGCGCTGCACGCACGTTCGGCGGGCCTGACCGTCCTGCTCGTCACCAAGGCTCAAGTCAATGAGGGATCAACGCGCTGGGCACAGGGCGGCATCGCTGCCGCACTCGCTGAGGATGACTCGCCTGAGGATCACCTCCGCGACACGCTCATCGCCGGAGTGGGCCTGTGCGACGAGGAGGCGGTGCGCATTCTCGTGACCCAGGGTCCTGATGCCGTGCGCGAGCTGATCTCCCTCGGGGCGCATTTCGACACTGATTCCTCCGGCGCCATTTCGCTGACCCGCGAGGGCGGGCATCATCGCGATCGCATTGCGCATGCCGGTGGTGATGCGACGGGTGCCGAGATCTCGCGTGCGCTTGTCGCAGCGGTCGCGCGCGACGCGGGAATCGAGCTCGTCGAGAACGCGCTCGTGCTCGATCTTCTTGTCGACGCGACCGGCGCTGCGCAGGGCGTGACCTTGCACGTGATGGGCTCCGGTCAACGTGGGGGCACCGGTGCTGCACTCGCTCCTCATGTCGTGCTCGCCACAGGCGGCTTCGGCCAGGTGTACGGGCAGACCACCAATCCCTATGTCGCCACCGGTGACGGTGTCGCCCTCGCGCTGCGCGCCGGTGCCGAGATCGCTGATCTCGAGTTCGTGCAGTTCCATCCCACGGTCATGTGGCTCGGCCCGCTCGCCCAGGGGCAGCAGCCGCTGGTCTCCGAGGCGGTGCGCGGTGAGGGGGCGTTCCTGCTGGACTCCCGCGGCCAGCGCTTCATGACGGGCGAGCACGAGCTTGCCGATCTTGCTCCGCGTGACGTGGTCGCGAAGGCGATCATGCGCCGCATGCGCGAGACAGAGGAAGCGCACGTATGGCTCGATGGCCGACATCTCGGTGCCGATACCTGGCTGCAGCGCTTCCCGACCATTCTCGAGTCATGCCGCAGTCGTGGCATCGACCCCGTCACCGATCTCATCCCGGTGGCGCCCGCCCAGCACTATGCATCGGGTGGCGTGCTCACCGATCACTTCGGTCGCGCATCCATCCCCGGACTCTTCGCCTGCGGTGAGGTGGCCTGCACCGGCGTGCACGGGGCCAATCGGCTGGCCTCGAATTCACTGCTCGAGGGCCTTGTCTTCTCCAAGCGCATCGCCGAGGCAATTACCTCGGCACCGGCAACCGTGCGCGAACCCGTATCTCCGAGCGGAAGTGAGGGCCTTCTTCCGCATCGCGTACGCCGCACCATGCAGCAGGCGATGGACCGAGATGCCGGAGTGCTGCGCAGCGCGATGTCCCTGGCCGACGCGACCCGTGAGCTGCACTCAGTGAGTCATGCCGACGATGCGCATCCGTGCACCGAGGACTGGGAGACCACGAATATTCACATGCTCGCCACCACGCTGGTGCAGCATGCGCGCTTGCGCGAGGAAACTCGTGGTTCGCACTGGCGTGATGACTATCCCGACCGCGATGACGCCCAGTGGCAGGTGCGGTTGGTCTCGACGCTGAGCCCTGATGGAGAATTGCGCACTCGAACCGAACCCCTCGTGCATGGCGACAGCGCGAAGTAAGGATGACGTCTGATGAGCACTGTGGGAACGATTGATCCGGGCATCGAGCAGCGGCTTGTGGCTGCGGGCCTGAGCGTCGATGACGTGATCTGGCTGATCCAGCGGGCCATCGATGAGGATCTCGATGGCGGCGTCGATGTCACGACGGTCGCGACCGTGCCCCTCGAGCAGCGTGCCACTCTCGATCTCACCGCACGCCGTGCGGGAATCGCCGCGGGCATCCCTGTCGCGGCAGCCGTGTTCTCGCTGATGAGCGGTGATGCTGTGAACATCGCCTACGGAAAGAGCGATGGAGATCGGGTCGTGCCCGGTGACGTCCTGATCTCGATCACCGGTCCGACACACGAACTGCTGCGTGCGGAGCGACCTGCCCTCAACCTGCTGGGTCGCCTCGGCGGCATTGCCACGGCTACCGGCGTGTGGGTCGATGAGATTGCCGGCACCGGGGCCCGCGTGCGCGATACCCGCAAGACCACGCCGGGCATGCGCAAGCTCGAGAAGTACGCCGTGCGTTGCGGAGGCGGCATGAATCACCGCATGTCCCTCTCCGACGCCGCACTCGTCAAGGACAATCACGTCGTGGCGGCCGGGGGAGTCGCCGAGGCCTTCGCACTCGTGCGAGCGAAGTTCCCCGATGTTCCGGTTGAAGTCGAAGTCGATTCCCTCGAGCAGCTCGATGAAGTACTCGCCGCCGGTGCCGATCTCGTCCTCATCGACAACTTCACGACTCAGGAAATGGTCGAGGCCGTGCGTCGCAATGCCGGCCGCGCGAAGCTCGAGGCGTCCGGTGGGCTCTCGCTCGACGTGGCGCGAGAGGTCGCGCAGACCGGCGTTGACTACCTCGCTGTCGGGGCCCTCACGCACTCTGCGCCAGTATTGGATATCGGCGCTGACCTTCGGCAGGAGACATAGCAATGCTTCTAGCAATCGACGTGGGCAATACGAACACGGTCATTGGCCTGTTCGAGGGCGAGCGCATGACACGTTCGTGGCGCACCAAGACCGATGCGCGCACCACCGCTGACGAGATCGCCCTCACCTTCCGTGGCCTGCTCGAGGGTGCCGGCGAGATCACCGGAATCGCACTGTGCTCCACCGTGCCCGCCGTCCTGCGCGAGATGCGCCTGATGCTCGACCGCTACTTCGCCGACACCCCCAAGGTGATCATCGAGCCCGGCATCAAGACCGGCGTGCCAGTTCTCACCGACAACCCGAAGGAAGTCGGCGCCGATCGCATCGTCAACACCATCGCGGCGCACCACCTCTTCGGCGGCCCGTGCATCGTCGTCGACTTCGGTACCTCGACCAATCTCGACGTCGTGTCTGCCAAGGGTGAGTTCCTTGGCGGCGCGCTCGCCCCCGGCATTGAGATCTCCCTCGATGCGCTGGCTCAGCGGGCAGCGCAGTTGCGCAAGGTAGAGCTGGTGCGTCCCCGCTCGGCGATCGGCAAGAACACCGTCGAGGCACTTCAGTCCGGCGCCCTGTACGGATTTGCCGGCCAGGTCGATGGGCTGGTTGATCGCATCTGCGAAGAGCTCGGTGAGGTGACCTCGGTGGTGGCCACAGGTGGCCTGGCGCCGATCGTGGTGCCGGAGTCCCGCACCATCACTCATTACGAGCCTGATCTCACCCTGATCGGGCTGCGCCTGGTCTTCGAGAAGAACGCGGTCTAGGCCTCAGGACGTCGCCCGATATCTTTCTCTCGTGACGAACGAGACCACGGCTGCGGCCGACCAGGCGCACGAGCCCGAGGACGATCTGCCCGAGCAGATGCGGATCCGTCGGGACAAGCGCGAGCGCCTGGCCGATCTCGGTATCGAGCCGTACCCGGTCGGCGTTCCGATCACCACCACTATCCAGGCCGTGCGTGCCGAGCACGGTCACCACGAGCCCGATCACTCCACCGGCCAGATCGTCGGCATTGCCGGTCGCATCCTGTTCTCGCGCAACACGGGCAAGCTCTGCTTTGCCACCCTGCGTGCCGGCGATGGCACCGAGATCCAAGCCATGCTGTCGCTCGCCAATGTCGGCGAGGAGGCGCTGGAGCAGTGGAAGGAACTCGTCGACATCGGCGACACCGTCTTCGTGCACGGCGAGGTCATCACCTCCAAGCGCGGTGAGCTCTCGGTGATGGCTGACTCGTGGCAGATGGCCTCGAAGGCACTTCGCCCACTGCCCGTCGCGCACAAGGATCTCAGCGAGGAAACTCGCATCCGCCAGCGCTACGTCGATCTCATCATGCGCCCCGAGGCACGGCAGATGGCGCGCACTCGCATGGCCGTGGTCTCTCAGCTGCGTCGTAGCTTCGAGGCTCGGGATTACGTCGAGATCGAGACTCCGATGCTTCAGACCATGCATGGTGGTGCTGCTGCACGCCCGTTCATCACTACCTCGAATGCCTTCGATATCGAGCTCTTCCTGCGCATTGCGCCGGAGCTCTTCCTCAAGCGTGCCGTCGTCGGTGGTATCGAGCGAGTCTTCGAGATCAACCGCAATTTCCGCAACGAGGGCGCAGACTCCACCCATTCGCCCGAGTTCGCGATGCTCGAGTTCTACGAGGCCTATGCCGACTACCGCGACATGGCGCGCACGACGCGTGAGCTGATCCAGGAAGCCGCAGTGGCGGCCACCGGCTCCATGGTCGTCACGCATTTCGACGGCACCCAGCTCGATCTCACGGGGGAATGGGATGAGATCTCGCTGTACGAGGCCACTTCCGCTGCCGTGGGTGTCGAACTCACCCCGGAGACCTCAGTCGCCGACCTGCGTGCGCTCTGCGACAAGGCCGGCGTTGACTACGCCCCAGGCTGGATCGCGGGCAAGTTGCTGGAGGAGTTGTTCGAGCACTACGTGATCCCGACCTTCACCGGCCCGACCTTCGTGATGGACTACCCGCTCGACACCTCGCCGCTGGTGCGCGAGCACCGCACCAAGCCCGGTCGGGTCGAGAAGTGGGATCTCTACGTCAACGGCTACGAGCAGGCCACGGGCTACTCCGAGCTCGTCGACCCGGTCATCCAGCGTCAGCGCCTCGTCGAGCAGGCTGAGCTCGGTGCCAAGGGTGACGATGAGGCGATGAAGCTCGATGAGGATTTCCTTCGCGCTCTCGAGTACGGCATGCCGCCGTCCGGTGGTGTTGGAGTCGGCATCGACCGACTGCTCATGTCGCTCACGGGTCTCGGTATTCGCGAGACCATCCTCTTCCCGCTCGTGAAGCCGGAACGCTGAGATGAGCGAGTTGGTCGTGCGTCGAGCGACGACCGCCGACGTCAAGGCGATCCGCGAACTCGTCGATACCTATGCGGGCGATGGCCAGAAGCTGCTGCGCAAGGCGACAGTGACTCTGTACGAGAGCGTTCAGGAGTTCGTCGTGGCCGAGGCCGACGGCCGGGTCATTGGCTGCGGAGCGCTGCACGTGTTGTGGGAAGACCTCGCCGAAGTGCGCACGGTTGCCGTGCAGCCGGGCTTGGTGCGTACGGGTGTCGGCTCGGCGATTCTTGGCAGCCTGCTCGAACGGGCTCGCGAACTAGGTATCAAGCGCGTGTTCTGCCTGACCTTCGCAATGGACTTCTTCGCCCGTCACGGCTTTGTTGAGATCGACGGCACCCCCGTCGAGCCGGCGGTCTTCGATCAGCTGCTCGAGTCTTACGACGAGGGCGTGGCCGAGTTCCTCGAGCTCGAATGGGTCAAGCCCAATACCCTCGGCAATAACCGGATGCTGCTGGTGCTCTGATGCGCCGCGCGCTCATTGCACTCCTGGTCCTGCCCCTTCTCGCCATGGCGACGCCTGCGCACGCCGCTGACGAGCCGCTCGCCGGGAAGGTGATCGTGCTCGATCCCGGACATCAGCTGGGCAACTCGAATCCGAAGTTCCGCAAGCAGATCGCCCAGACCCGCTTCAACGGTTCGATCGTCAAGAACTGCAACACCACGGGCACCGCTACTAATGCCGGCCTGCCTGAGGCGACCTTCACCTGGAAGGTGGCAAAGCGGCTGAAGCCCCTGCTCGAGGCTCAAGGTGCGACTGTGCTGCTGACTCGCACCTCGAACACCCGCAACTCCTACGGCCCCTGCGTCTGGGATCGCGCCGGTTTCGCGAACGCCCACAAAGCCGATGCGATGATCTCCATACACGCCGATGGCGCACCGGCGAGCGCCCACGGATTCTTTGCCATCGCCCCGACTCGAATCAAGGGCTGGACAACTGACACGTACAAGGTCGATCGGCGCCTGTCGAAGGCAATGCTCACGGGCATGGAATCAGCTGGTGGGGTTCCGTCGAACTACATCGCCAATCATCTGCAGATCCGTGGCGATCAGTCGACCATCAACTTCAACAAGGTTCCGACAACGATCATCGAGGTCGGGAACATGCGAAATGCCAAGGACGCCGCACGGATGTCCTCGGCGTCAGGTCAGCAGCAGTATGCGCAATGGCTGGCTGCCGGCATCGAGAGGTTCTTCGCTCGCTGATCAGCCGGTATTGCGCAAGCCGGTCGCAATGCCGTTGACCGTCACTGACAGCGCGCGCCTGAGCTCTTGATCGGGTTCGGCACCGCTCTCGCGCACCGCACGCACGCGCTCCAGTAGCGACACCTGCAGGGTATGCAACGGCAGCAGGTACGTATCGCGAATCTCGAGGGTGCGCGCCAGGCTCGGATTGTGCTCGAGCAGGCCTACCTCGCCGGTGATCTGCAGGATCTCGGTCACCGTGCTGGCGTACTCGGCCTTGATCACTTCGAACAGTCGGCGATGACTGGCAGGAACGAGGCCGTTGACGTACTGCTCGGCCACGCGCAGGTCGGTCTTCGCGAGGGTCATCTCGACATTGGAGATGAAGTTCCGGAAGAAGTACCACTCGCGGTACATCGTGCGCAGTTCCTCGCCGTGCCCTGCCGCACGTGCAGCGGCCAGGCCGGCACCGACGCCGAACCAGCCGGGCACCACCTGGCGCGACTGGGTCCAGCCGAAGACCCACGGGATCGCGCGCAGGCCGGAGATGCCCGCCGCGGTGTCGGGACGACGCGAGGGGCGCGAGCCCAGGTGCATCGCGCCGAACTCCTCGACCGGCGTCGATTGAGCGAAGTAGGAAGGCAGCTGCGGATCATCGATCAGGCCGCGGTACGCGCGCTGGGCTGAGGCCGAGGCAAGATCCATGACGTCGTCCCACTTCACGCGGGTATCGGCAGCGGAGCGCGCATCACGATGCAGCAGTGAGGCGTCGATGACGGCGGCAAGCATCTGCTCGAGGTTGTCGCGCGCAAGGGTGGGCAGCAGGTACTTGTCGGAGATGACCTCGCCCTGCTCGGTCACCTTGATCTCACCGTCGAGCACGCCCGCGGGCTGGGAGAGAATCGCGTCATAGGTGGGGCCGCCACCGCGACCGACCGTGCCACCTCGGCCGTGGAAAAGGCGCAGGCGCACTCCGTGCTTGGCGGCAACATCGCGCAGGCGGCGCTGCGCGAGGTGGATCTCCCACTGCGAGGTCGTGATGCCGGCGTCCTTATTCGAATCTGAATAACCGAGCATGACCTCTTGGACGTCACCGCGTGACGTGACGAGTGCGCGATAGGCAGGTGTGCTCAGCAGGGTGTCGAGAATCTCGCCGGCGCTGCGCAGCTCGTCGCAGGTCTCGAGTAGCGGCACGAAGTCAACGCGGCTGCGCCTGGCGACAGTGTCGACAAGCCCGGCCTCGCGACCGATGAGCACCGCCGCGAGCACGTCGTCAGCGCCGGTCGTCATCGAGATGATGCACTGCTGAATCGCGCGTGATCCGAAGCGATCAAGTGCGTCGCGCACGGCGACATACGTGCGATAGGTGGTGAGCCCCTCGGCATCGAGAGGCGGGGGAGTCGGCGCGAGCGGGCGCAGGGAGTGCAGCTCTGCGGTGATGGCGTGCATGCGGGCCTCACGGGGCATGTCGGCATATGCCGAGCTGTGCTCGCCGAGGCGATCGATGAGCTGCCCGACCGCGTGGTGATACTTCGCAGCATGCTCGCGCACATCGAGGGTTGCGAGCGGCAGACCGATCGCCGCAACAGTGCGAATGGCGGAGTCGAGCACGCCATGAGCAGCGAGGCCGCCTTTGTTCACGAGCAGATCGGCGCGAATGAGCATCAGGTCATCAAGGAGTTCGTCAGTCGAGGCGTAATCGCGACCGGCAAGGTGCGGGCCGCCGGCGAGAAGCCGCTCGCGGGTTAGGCGCAGGCGCATGCGGATGATCGTGAGCTTGAGGCGCACGGGCTCCTCGGCGTTGATGCGCAGGAAGCGTGAGTCGAGATCCGGCAGCGCGGTGAGATCGAAAGCCACTGAGTCGCGCAGTGACTGACTCGCGCCGGCAATGCGTTCGGAGATCGAGAGATCCTCGAGGAGCCCGTCGATGATGGGCATGAGGTCGAGCACTGCATGATCGCGCTGGAAGACGAGAACGTCCTCGGTGACCTCGGGTGTGACGAACGGATTGCCGTCGCGATCGCCGCCGATCCAGGAGCCGAAGGTCAGTGGCCGTGACGTCGGATCGAGCTCGACGCCGAGGTGGGCGAAGGTCGCCGCGAGGTCGCCGAGTACGGCGGTGATGGGGCCACGAGTGAGATCGTCGAGGTAGTACAGCGCATTGCGTGCCTCGTCGAGCACCTGCGGCTGCTCCAGCCGTAGTTCATCGGTCTGCCAAAGGAGGTCGACGAGCTCGGCCAGCCGCTGATCGCGATCGGGGTTATCCGCCTGCAGCAGTACGTCGGCGATGCGGCGCAGCTTGACCAGCACTGAGCGGCGTGCGGCCTCGGTTGGGTGGGCGGTGAAGACCGGGCGCACCGCCAGAGTGTCGGCCAGATGGCGCACGGCCTTGGTGTCGACACCCTCGGCGGCGACCGCGCGGGTGACCATGCTCAGCGGGCCGCCCTGGGTGCGGCGGCGAGCCTCGACATCGCGGGATCTCTCGACTTGCTCGGCGATATTGGCGAGATCGAAGTAGATGGAGAAGGCGCGGGCCAAGGTCGTGGCCCGGGCGAGGTCGACGGAGTTGATCAAGGTGGCCGCTGCCGCGGGATCCTCACGCACCAGGTGGCGCACCTGCTCGACCAGATCGAGGGTGTCGGGGCCCACCTGGCGGGTGATCGTCTCGCCGAGCAGCTGGCCCAGCTCGCGGATCTGGGCTCGGAGGTCGGCAGCTGAATCCGCGAGAGGAATGGAAGCGTTTACGGTCACGGGGTCAATCCTGACGCATCCCGTATTTCGGCCGGATTACAGGAAGTCCAACAGTGTTCGCGGTGGGCGTATCCCAGCGGGAAGATTCGCCCCCTGGGGCGTGGTTGTATCGACTGAGCGGGGTTCGCCCTGGCGGATACCATGGTTGTCATTACCTGCGGCCTTGGCACAGTGAGATGGAGTGTGAGCGATGTTCGAGCGGTTTACTGACCGGGCCCGTCGAGTGGTCGTGCTGGCGCAGGAAGAAGCCCGCATGCTCAACCACAATTACATCGGCACCGAGCACATCCTCCTGGGCCTGATCCATGAGGGCGAAGGCGTTGCTGCCAAGGCCCTGGAATCCCTCGGCATCTCCCTGGAGGCCGTGCGCCAGCAGGTGGAAGAGATCATCGGCCAGGGCCAGCAGGCACCGTCCGGCCACATTCCTTTCACCCCGCGTGCCAAGAAGGTGCTCGAGCTCTCCCTGCGCGAGGCACTGCAGCTCGGCCACAACTACATCGGCACTGAGCACATCCTGCTCGGCCTCATTCGCGAGGGTGAGGGTGTTGCCGCCCAGGTGCTCGTCAAGCTCGGCGCCGATCTCAACCGCGTGCGCCAGCAGGTCATCCAGCTGCTCAGTGGCTACCAGGGCAAGGAGCCCGCTGCCGCGGGCCCGGCCGAGGGCACGCCGTCGACCTCGCTCGTCCTCGATCAGTTCGGTCGTAATCTCACCGCTGCCGCACGCGAAGGCAAGCTCGATCCCGTCATCGGGCGCGAGAAGGAGATCGAGCGCGTCATGCAGGTGCTCTCGCGCCGCACCAAGAACAACCCGGTGCTCATCGGCGAGCCAGGTGTCGGCAAGACCGCCATCGTCGAGGGTCTCGCGCAGGACATCGTCCGCGGTGACGTTCCCGAGACCCTCAAGGACAAGCAGCTCTACTCCCTCGATCTCGGCGCTCTCGTCGCCGGAAGCCGCTACCGCGGTGATTTCGAGGAGCGCCTGAAGAAGGTACTCAAGGAGATCCGCACCCGCGGCGACATCATCTTGTTCATCGACGAGATGCACACCCTCGTCGGTGCAGGTGCTGCCGAGGGCGCGATTGACGCGGCCAGCATCCTCAAGCCGATGCTCGCGCGCGGTGAGCTGCAGACCATCGGTGCCACGACTCTTGATGAGTACCGCAAGCACATTGAGAAGGACGCAGCGCTCGAGCGCCGCTTCGCCCCGATCCAGGTCGCGGCACCCGATGTCGTGCACACCGTGCTCATCCTCAAGGGGCTGCGCGATCGCTACGAGTCGCATCACCGCGTCTCGATCACCGATGGCGCACTCGAGGCTGCGGCACGCCTGTCCGATCGCTACATCTCCGATCGCCAGCTGCCCGACAAGGCCATCGATCTCATCGATGAGGCCGGTTCGCGCCTGCGTATCCGTCGGATGACCGCGCCGCCGGATCTCCGCGAGTTCGACGATCGCATCGCCGCGGTGCGCCGTGAGAAGGAGTCGGCCATCGACGGCCAGGACTTCGAGAAGGCTGCGTCACTGCGCGACGATGAGAAGAACCTCATTGCCGAGAAGGCCACTCGTGAGAAGGAGTGGAAGGCCGGTGATCTCGACGTTGTCGCCGAGGTCGATGAGCGCCTGATCGGTGAAGTTCTCGCTCTCATGACCGGCATCCCGGTCTCCGACCTGACCGAGGACGACCTCGAGCGCCTCAAGCGCATGGAAGATCACCTGCACAAGCGCGTGATCGGCCAGGAGCAGGCCATCAAGGCCCTGTCGAAGTCGATCCGTCGTACGCGTGCAGGGCTCAAGGATCCCAAGCGTCCGTCGGGCTCGTTCATCTTCGCCGGGCCATCAGGTGTCGGAAAGACCGAGCTCAGCAAGACGCTCGCCGAATTCTTGTTCGGTGATGAGAATGCCCTGATCTCGCTCGACATGAGCGAGTACTCTGAGCGTCACACCGCCTCGCGCCTGTTCGGCTCGCCCCCTGGCTTCGTCGGTTACGAAGAGGGTGGCCAGCTCACCGAGAAGGTGCGGCGCAAGCCATTCTCTGTCGTGCTCTTCGACGAAGTCGAGAAGGCGCACCCCGACATCTTCAACTCACTGCTGCAGGTTCTCGAAGAGGGTCGTCTGACCGACGCCCAGGGCCGCGAGGTCGACTTCAAGAACACCGTCATCATCATGACCACGAACCTCGGTTCGCGCGATGTGTCCAAGGGCCTCAACCTCGGCTTCGCACCTGATGACAATGACGGCAATGCCTACGAGCAGATGAAGGTGAAGGTTCAGACCGAGCTGAAGCAGCACTTCCGCCCGGAGTTCTTGAACCGCATCGACGATGTCATCGTCTTCCACCAGCTCAGCGAGCCGGAGATCTTCCAGATCGTCGATCTGATGATCGCCGGTCTCGAGAAGCGCCTGGCCGAGCAGGATATGGCCATTGAGCTCACGCCTGCTGCGAAGAAGCTGCTCTCTGAGCGCGGCTACGACCCCGCACTCGGTGCTCGTCCGCTGCGTCGGGTGATCCAGCGCGATATCGAGGACTCCCTGTCCGAGAAGCTGCTGTTCGGCGATCTCAACCCGGGCTCGATTGTCGTCGTCGATGTCACCGGCGAGGACAAGCAGCGCGAGTTCAGCTTCAACGCGTTCCCGCGCGAGGAGGCACCTGATGCGCCTCCTGTTGAGACCCTCAACTAGGCACTGATTCGATACGGCCTTCTCGCGCTACTGCGCGGGGAGGCCGTATCGCTTTCTGGGCAGTGACTCGACCATGCCGTCGGCGATCAGCGAAGCCAATGCTCGCTCGCGCTGGAGGGCATCGCTCCAGGACGCCTCAATCGCGCTCTGCGGGACTGATGACGATGCTTCGCGCAGGACGCTCATGATGGCGCCACGAGCCTGTCGGTCGCTGCCCTCGAACCTCGCCTGCCGGCGCACCGTGCCGACGTACTCCGGTCGGTCCTCGGCCAGCCATTTGCACTGCTCGGCAAGCGGGCACTGCTCACACTTGGGCGCTCGAGCCGTGCAGATGAGGGCACCGAGCTCCATGATCGCGGCATTCCAGATCGCTGAGGCTTTCGCGGAGCGAGGTGTGAGGTCATCGGCCAGCAGTCGCTCGGCGGTGGTCACGTGCGGCAGGGGTAGGGCCTGCCCGGTGACCGCCCGTGCGATCACTCGCCTGATGTTGGTATCGAGCACGATGGATCGCGTGCCGAAGGCGAATGACTGGATCGCGGCCGCGGTGTAGTCACCGATACCGGGAAGCGAGAGGAGGCTCTCGCGATCCGCGGGTACCTCGCCACCGAAGTCAGCGACGATCCGGCGCGCGGCCTCGTGCAGCCGACGTGCCCGCCGTGGGTAACCGAGGCGTCCCCACATCCGCACTGGCTGGTCGGCGGGCGCCGCAGCGCAGTCAGCGGGGGTGGGCCAGCGTTCGATCCAGGCCAGCCAGGCCGGCAGCACGCGATCAACCGGGGTCTGTTGCAGCATGTATTCGCTGACCATCACCTGCCAGGGAGTGCGATCGGTGGCCCGCCACGGTAGGCCGCGAGCATTGCGGGCGAACCAGCGAGCGAGTGGGCGCTCGAGTGGATTCGTGACAGGCATGGCGCCTGATGGTCTCAGAACTTCGGCTCGGGCGCAGTAGCGTGGGGGCGTGCCCTTGACGCCTGTTGGTCCCGAGCCCTCGATGGTCTATTGGCTTCGACGTGGCTCAATCGCCATCATCGCGCTGGTGGTCATCGTCGGACTGTGGTGGCTGCTGGGGTCTCGTGGCTCCTCGGAGACGCCGGCCCCCGCGGCATCGGCCAGTGCTGTCGCTTCGACCGTTCCATCGGCCCCGGCCTCCCTTGCGCCCATGCCCACTCCCACGGCAAGTGGTGATGTGGTGGCCAGCGCGCCGGCTTCCGCGGATCCGGGAGCGACTGAGGCCGTTGTTGCCGGGGAGATCCTCGACTGCAAGAACGCCGACATCTCGGTTGCAGCATCGACTGACAAGGACACCTACAAGGTCGGCGCCAAGCCGCAGCTCACGATGACCATTCAGAACATCGGTGCCGTGCCGTGCAAGCGCGATGTCGGCCCGAAGGCGAATTCACTCGAGATCACCTCGGGTGGATACCACGTGTGGTCGAGTGACGACTGCGGCTCGAGTGATCAGAGCAAGATCATCACCTTGAAACCGGGCAAGAAGGTCGGCACGGGCATCGAGTGGAATGGCAAGGTCACGACCAAGGGCTGCCCGACCAAGGGCACCCCGGCGAAGGCCGGTCGCTACCAGGTGACGGGCAAGAACCTGAAGGCCAAGAGTCCGGCCACCACATTCCTGCTGACCAAGTAGTTACATGAAGCGCTCAAGGATGCTGGATTCGGCGATCCTCGAGAGTCCCTCGCGCACGGAGCGCGCCCTGGCTTCGCCGACACCCTCGACCTGCTGAAGGTCGTCAATGCCGGCAGCGAGCAGTTGCTGAACTCCGCCGAAGTGAGCAACCAGGCGATCGGTGATCACCTCGGAGAGCCGAGGCACGCGCGCGAGGATGCGGTAGCCACGTGCCTGCACCGGCTGGTCGAGCAGATCGGCGCCGCCCGCGAATCCGTAGGCAGCGGCGATCAAGCCGAGATCGAGCAGGTCCGTGGCACTGAGCTCAGTGAGTTGCTCCAGGGCGACATCGAGGCCCTTGCGCTTCTTGTAAGCGGTGGCGGCGAGGTAATCGCGCACGAGAAGCACACGATCGTGCTCGACTCCGGCGAGAAGCTCATTGAGCTGCAGGCTGAGCAGGCGACCCTCGACGCCGAGTTCGACGACGTAGCTCTCGATCTCGCTGGCGATGCGACGCACCATCTCGAGTCGCTGCGAGGTGGTGGCGATATCGCGCACGGTGACGAGATTCTCGATCTCGAGTGCGAAGAGCGAGGAGTTCACTTCGTCGAGGCGTGACTTGTAACGCTCGAGGGTGGCGAGTGCCTGGTTCGCGCGGGTGAGAATCTCGGAAGTGTCGTCCAGCACGTAGCGGCGACCGTCGACATACAGGGCGATGATGTTCATCGACTTGCTCACGCTGATGACCGGGTAACCGGTCTGTCGTGACACGCGATCAGCGGTGCGATGGCGGGTGCCGGTCTCGTCGGTGGCGAGCGAGGAATCAGGAACAAGTTGCACGGCGGCGCGCACGATGGTGGCGCCTGCCGTATCGAGGATCACGGCGCCGTCCATCTTCGACAGCTCGCGCAGGCGCGTGGCCGAGAACGGCACGTCGAGGGTGAATCCACCATTGGCGACCTGCTCAACGGATCGATCGAAGCCAAGGACGATCAGTGCACCGGTGCGACCGCGCAGGATGCGCTCGAGGCCGTCATGCAACTCGGTACCGGGTGCGACGCGAGCGAGGATCTCCTTCAGTCGCGCGTCGAAGGATGTCTCAGTGGAGGTCACGTGATGACTCTAATCGTCACCGAGAGTTCAGAGCCGCACTGAGCGTGCCGACTTCGATGATGCCGCTCACCTTCGAGTCGAGGCGTTCACGAGTGCCCTGAGGTACCAGGATGCGGCTGTAGCCCAGGCGACTTGCCTCAGCGATGCGCTGGGTGATCATCGGTACTGCACGGATATCACCGGAGAGGGTGACTTCGCCGATGGCTGTCATGTCGGCGGGCAGTGCCTGGTCGCGGGCGCCGGAGGCAATCGCGAGGCAGATGGCGAGATCTGAGCCTGGGTCAGACAGCTTCATGCCGCCGACAGTGGCGACGTAGACGTCCTTGTCGTAGAGCTTCAGGCTGGCGGCGCGCTCGGTGACCGCCGTCAGCATGGCCACGCGCGAGGTATCGAGACCGGAGACTCCGCGTCGTGGATTCGGATTAGTGGTCGGTGCGATGAGTGCCTGGATCTCGGCGAGCAGCGGACGACGGCCCTCGATGGTGACGGTGACGCACGTGCCGGGCACGGGTGCATCGCGATGACCGCGGAAGAGTGCACTCGGGTCAGGCACCTCGCGCATACCGGTGTCGGTCTGCTCGAAGCAGGCAACTTCATCTGCAGGGCCGTAGCGATTCTTGATCGCGCGCAGCAACCGAAGTGAGGTGTGGCGATCGCCGTCGAGCGACAGCGTGGTGTCGACGATGTGCTCGAGTGAACGCGGGCCTGCGATGGTGGAGTCCTTGGTGACCTGACCGACCAGGCAGATCGCGATACCGCGTGACTTGGCCACGCGGGTGAGGGCCTGCGCCACCTCCATGACCTGCGTGACTCCGCCTGCACGACCCTCGATGTCGGCCGAGGCCACTGTCTGCACCGAATCGATGATGACAAGCGGGATATCGGGGCCGTGATGATCGAGGTGACCGATCACGACTGCGAGGTCGTTGTCGTCGGCGAGCAGCAGATGCTCGCTGGAGGCGCCGATGCGTCGTGCGCGCACGGCAATCTGCTCGACGGACTCCTCGGCGGAGATGTAGAGGGTGGGCTTGCCCGTGCGCTGCGCGATCGAGTCGGCAACGGTGAGCAGCAGCGTGCTCTTGCCTGCGCCGGGCTCGCCGGCGAGCAGGAGAACCTGACCACGCACGAGACCTCCACCGACCACGCGATCAAATTCGGCGATACCGGACTGCATGCGCGGGGGAGAGGCACTCGAGGTGACCTCGGAGACCTGGCGAGCACCCTTGCTTGGTGCGCGGCCGGTGGTCGAGGACTTCAGGCCGACATTCGGGGCTGCCTCAGGGATCTCGGCGACCGTGCCGAACTCACCGCACTTCGTGCAGCGACCCTCCCAGCGCAATGCGGTCGCGCCGCATGAACTGCAGGAGTACTTCGGCCCGGCTTTCGCCATGGCTACTTCGGGTCCGCCGGATGCAGCATCAGCGAGAGATTGCCGGGTGACGCCTTCATCAATGCCATCCGCTCATCGCAGATGCGCACGAGCTCTTCATAAGCCTTCGGACCCATCAACGCGGTGAGTTCGTCCTTGGCATAGATGTAGACGGGATTCACGCCGTTATGCGCCTCGGTATTGCCGCTGCAGTACCAGTCGAAGTCGTGGCCGCCCTCGCCCCAGCCGCGGCGGTCGTATTCGCTGATCAGCACGACCAGGCGCTCCTTGCCGTCTTCGTACTCGAGGTTCTCGTAGCTGCGGCGCATCGGAAGCTGCCAGCACACCTCGGGCTTGGTCTCGACGAAGGAGACACCCTCCTTCTCGGCGAGGTGGTGCAGGACGCAGCCGAAGGCGCCGTCGAAGTCACGGCGGTTATGGAAGATGCAGGCGCCGTCGACGACGCGGGTCTTGCGTGCGCCGTCCTCGGTCTCGATCCAGCCCTTCTTCTCCGCGATGTCGGAGAACTGCCACATGTCGGGGGTGAGCTTCTCAACCCAGCGCTTGACGCGCTTCTCATCCTTCTTCTCGGAGAAGTGCGCGCCATGGCTGCAGCAACCGTTGTCGGGGCCGTCCTTGTAGATGCCCTTGCAGCCACTTCCGAAGATGCAGTTCCATCTCGAGGTCAGCCACGTGAGATCGGCACGGATCAGCTGCTCGTCATCAGCGGGGTCGACGAACTCCACCCACTGGCGCGGAAAGTCAAGGGGTACCTCAGGCATTCCCACAGCCTATGGCCCGCATCCGACAGCCGTAGTGACGACCTCATGAATGCCCCGTGAACGCCGAGCCGATAGCGTGCGGCCATGCGCATGGGAGTGCTCGATATCGGGTCCAACACTGTCCACCTCCTGTTGGTCGATGCACACCACGGCGCCGCCCCCATCCCGGCATCGAAGCTGAAGATCCCGCTCCGACTCGCCGAGCACCTGACTCCCGAGGGTGATGTCGACGAGGCTGCGGTCACCGAGCTGATCGACTTCATCGGCAAGGGCCAGTCAATGGCCGAGGACATGGGTGCTACCGAGTTGATGGCCTTCGCGACCTCGGCCATCCGCGACGCTCGAAATGGCGACCGAGTCCTCCAGCGCATTCAACAGGAGACCGGGCTGGCCATCGAGGTGCTCTCCGGTGAGGACGAAGCCCGCATGACCTTCCTCGCCGTGCGCCGATGGTTCGGCTGGTCGGCGGGCCGGCTCATGGTGATGGACATTGGCGGCGGCTCGCTCGAGCTTGCCTCCGGCACCGACGAGGAGCCCGACGTCGCCGTCTCGGTGCCGCTCGGCGCCGGTCGATTGACTCGCTCGCACTTGATGGGCGACCCGCCCACACCGGATTCCCTGCGGGAGGCACGCAAGTACGCCCGCGCCACCATCGCCGAGGTGGCCGGCCGGCTGCGCCGGGTCGGGGAGCCGCGCATCGCGGTCGCAAGCTCTAAGACGTTCAAGCAGCTCGCCCGGATGGCGGGTGCGGCCCCCTCGACTGAGGGCATGTACGCCCCGAGGTCGTTGTCCCTGGCGAATCTCCAGGACTGGGTCCCGCGCCTGGCCGCGATGACCGCGGCCGAGCGCAGCCGGCTGCCCGGGATCTCCGAGGGCCGTTCCGAGCAGCTCGTGGCCGGTGCGATCGTGGCCGAGGCAGCGATGGATCTCCTTGATATTCGCGAGCTCGTCATCTGCCCGTGGGCCCTCCGGGAAGGCGTGATCCTGCACCGCATGGATACCCTGCCTACATGACCGATCCGGTGCTCGGCCTCACCTCCGCGGAGGTTTCCGAGCGCATCGCGGCCGGTCAGGTCAATGTCGCCCCCGAGGCGAGCAGCCGAAGTCTCGGCAGCATCATCCGAGCGAACACCTTCACGTGGTTCAACGGCCTGATCGGCACGATGTGGGTGATCATGCTCCTGGTCGCCCCGATCCAAGATTCCCTCTTCGGCTTCGTGATCGTGGCCAATACGGCGATCGGCGTCATCCAGGAGTACCGCGCCTCGCGCACCCTGGCCAAGTTGGCCGTGCTCGGCGAGGCGAAGCCCGTCGTGCGTCGCGATGGCATCGATATCGAGGTCAGCGCAGTCGACATCGTGCTCGACGACGTCATCATGCTCTCGACCGGTGATCAATTGGTCGTCGACGGAGTCGTACTGTCGATCGACGGCCTCGAGATCGACGAGAGCTTGCTCACGGGCGAGGCGGATCCGGTCGACAAGGTCGTGGGCGATGAGGCGATGTCCGGGTCCTTTGTTGTCGCCGGTTCAGGTGCCTACCAGGCCACCCGCATCGGCAAGGACTCCTTCGCCGCCGGCCTCACTGAGCAGGCCAAGCAGTTCCACCTGACGAACTCCGAGCTGCGCGACTCCATCAATCGATTCATTCGCCTGCTCTCGTACATGCTCCTCCCCGTCGGCCTGCTCTTGTTCGTCTCCCAGGTGTTCCGCGCGCAGATTCCCTTCAATGACGCGATTCGCGGCACGATCGCCGGCATCGTCACGATGGTGCCCGAGGGTCTCGTCCTACTGACGAGCATCGCCATGGCCATTGCAGTGATCCGACTCGCGGCGAAGAAGGTGCTTGTTCAGGACATGCCCGCCGTCGAGGTGCTCGCGCGCGTTGACACCATCTGCGTCGACAAGACCGGCACTCTCACCGAGCCCGGCATGCGGGTGCGCGAGGTGATCGCGCTCGATACCTCAGCGCCGATTGACTCGGCACTGAGCTCGATTGCGGCCGCCGAGGCGAATCCGAACCCGACCCTGCAGGCGATTGCCCAGCAGTATCCGATCGTTGGCTGGTCCTGCATGTCGAACGTGCCGTTCTCCAGCGCCCGCAAGTGGTCTTCGGCCACCTTCGCTGATCACGGTGCCTGGGTTATCGGTGCACCGGAGATGCTGCTTCCCGACACTGATCCGCTGCGCGCACGCGCCGATGCCATTGCCGCCGACGGTGCCCGTGTGCTGCTGCTCGCTCGCGCGCAGGGCGAGCCGTCCGCCGAGAGCGGCCCGGGCTCGATCATCCCCGCGGCACTCGTCGTGATCGACCAGCGACTTCGGGCCGATGCGGCCGAGACCGTCGCGTACTTCCTGGCTCAGGGCGTGCACGTCAACGTCATCTCCGGTGACAACGCCGCGACGGTCGGGGCCATCGCTCGCGAGGCCGGGGTCCCCGGCGCTGATCACCCGTATGACGCCCGCGAGTTGCCCGCCGATATCGAGGGCATGGCCCAGGTCATGCAGACCCAGTCGGTGTTCGGGCGCGTCACGCCGCTGCAGAAGCAGGCCATGGTCGACGCACTGCACTCCCGTGGGTCAACGGTCGCGATGACCGGCGACGGCGTGAATGACGTGCTGGCGTTGAAGAATGCCGATCTCGGTATCGCGATGGGCTCCGGTAGCGGTGCCACGCGTGCCGTCGCGCAGCTCGTGCTTCTGGAGGATCGCTGGTCGGTCATGCCGAGCGTCGTGGCCGAGGGTCGTCGTGTGCTCGGCAACATCGAGAGAGTCTCCGATGTCTTCTTGACCAAGTCGTTCTACGCGATGATCATCTCGATCATGGTCGGCATCTTCGCCGTCGAATTTCCCTTCCTTCCGCGCCATCTCTCGCTGATCGGCGCGCTGACCATCGGCATCCCGGGGTTCTTCCTCGCGCTGATGCCCAACACCGAGCGCTTCCGCCCGGGCTTCTTCCGTCGCGTCGTGCTTTTCTCGGCGCCTGCCGGGGCGATCGCTGCCGCTGCATCGCTGCTGAGCTACACATGGGCGATTCGCGTAGGCGAGCCGGTGGGAAGTGCGCAGACGGCGGCCACGGTCACGCTGTTCATCGTCACGACTGCGGTGCTGCTGCAGTCCGCGCGACCGCTGAACTGGATCCGCCTCGGCATTGTCGCGCTCATGATCGTGCTCTTCCTCGGCGCTTTATTCATCCCGTGGTTCTCGCACTTCTTCGCGCTCACACTCGCCCCTGAGAAGTACACGGTCGTCGCTATCAGCTGCGGCCTTGCCGGTGCAGTGCTGGTGTGGTTCGCGGTGATCATCACCGATCGGTGGCGCAAGGCGTCATGAATCGCCCCCTTGTCGGCCTCTCGACCTCCTCGGTCTTCCCTGAGTCGACCGCAGCGGCGTTCGAGATTGCTGCCGCGCTCGGCTACGACGGTGTCGAGATCATGGTGGGCACCGATGCAACCAGTCAGGATTCCTCGGCCCTGCGCGCGCTCGTCGAGCACTATCAAGTGCCGGTGATCTCGATCCATGCCCCGTGCCTGCTTGTCACGCAGCGGGTGTGGGGCACCGAGCCGTGGGGCAAGTTGCAGCGAGCAAAGGACGTAGCCGAATTGCTCGATGCGAGCACGGTGGTCGTGCATCCGCCCTTCCGTTGGCAGCGCGGTTATGCGCGCGAGTTCGTCACGGGCCTGCAGCGGATGTCCGATGAGACCGAGGTGCGCTTCGCGGTGGAGAACATGTATCCGTGGCGTGCGGCCAGCCGCGAGCTGGCGGCGTATGCACCCGGCTGGGACGTGCGCGATGACGATTATCCGCACACCACTCTCGACTTCTCGCATACCGCGGTATCGCGCACCGACCCGTTGCTGATGGCCCACGACCTGGGCAGCCGGCTCGCGCACATCCACGTGGCGGACGGCACGGACTCCGCTCGTGATGAGCACCTGGTGCCAGGCCGCGGCACGCAGCCGGTGGCCGAGGTACTCGAGCATCTCGCGGCGGAGAGCTTCGCCGGGGCGCTGATCGTCGAGGTATCCACGCGCGGGTGCTCCACGCGCGAGGAGAGGGTCGCCGACCTGGCTGAGGCTCTCGCATTCGCTCGGCGGCCGTTCGAGGCTCGTCATTAGTACGCTGCAGTCATGGTGAAGGATCCGCGCGGGCCAATACTCGATGCCGCACGTCTCGCCTTCGCCTCACGCGGCTATGCCTCCACCACGGTCAAGTCGGTTGCCGTCGCGGCTGGCGTGGCACCGGCAGTCGTCAAGTCCTTGTTCGATAACAAGGAGCAGCTCTTCGCCGCCGCGATGCAACTTCCGGTCAACCCCAGTCACGCGATTCCGGCGCTCTTCGCCCAGGGCCTCGATGGCATGGGCGAGCGCATCGTGCGACTCGCGCTGACGATGATGTCCGAGGATCGCGTGCGCAGTGATGTCGGCGGCGTCGTTCAGGCATCGCCGCGCATTGAGAAAAGCGCGCGCACGGTGGCCGAATTCATGCACCTCTCGCTGGTCGACTCCTTGGTCACGGCGATCGGCGTGCCGGATGCGAGGATGCGCGTCTCACTGATCTCGTCACACCTGGCCGGCCTGGCCGCGACGCGCTACGTGATCCGTCTCGAGCCGTTGGCCTCGGCCTCCGATGACGAAGTCGTGCGCATCTACGGCCCGCTCATCCAGGATCTCCTCGACCCGACCTGCCCGCTGACCGGGCGCCGATAAGTGGGGCTGCTCGATTTCCTGACGCGCGCGCGCTCCCTGGAGCAGGCCTGCGAGGTGGCCATGGCGCTCGCGGATGATGGCTACTGGATTGCCCTGCGCAGCGAGGGTGATCTCAGCGCCGATCAGCTGCATCGCGCGAGCATCGCCCTGCAGGCCGCCGGGGTCGAGGGCGTGAGCGAGATCATCGTGCCCATTGACTCGATTGCTGACGCGTCGTGGGCGATGACTCCTGATCTCGGCTGGGTCTTCACGGGCACGGAAGCCGGCATGCTCGATCCGAGCCTTCCCGCTCGGCTGGCCGCGTTCGGCGGGCTGGCGGCAGTGCACCGTTCGGCAGCTCTTCGCCAGGCCGAGGCGGACTGCCGCTCGGCCCAGGGCCTGCGCATCCAGCTCTCCACCGGCGAGGCCCGGCGGGGGGAGCGCGACTTCTATCCGTCCTCCATCGAGGTCGACAAGGCGTATGTGCGGTGTGCGAAGGCGTTACTACGCGATTCGCCATCGCCTGCCTTCGTGACGTCAGATGATCGCCTCATTGAGATCCTGCAGGCACTTGCCCTGCGACTCGGGCGTGCGCCTGGCGAGTATGAGTTCTGCCTCGCACATGGCCGTGGGGAGAATAGGCAGCGAGCCCTGCGGGATGCGGGGGAGAAAGTACGCATCGCCATCGCGTTCGAGATGAGGGAGATCCATGACTGACACCGCACTTCGCATTGCGATCCTCGGTGGCGGGGTCATGGGCGAGACCCTGGCTGCCGGCTTCCTCGCTCGTCTCGATCCGACCCCGACCGTGACGGTTGCCGAGAAGCGCCCGGAGCGTGCCGCCGAGCTCGCCGACCGTCTGGGTCTGCGCATTGCCTCGATGGCGGAGGCCGTCAGTGATGCCGATGTGGTTGTGCTGGCCGTCAAGCCCCAAGATTTTCGCGCCATGCTGGCCGAGCTGGCCCCGTCGCTGCGCTCCGGCGCCCTGGTGATCTCGATTGCCGCAGGAATCCCCACCTCGCTGATGGAGGAGATGCTGCCCGACGCGGCGGTGGTGCGGGTGATGCCGAATACACCGGCACGCATCAACCGCGGAGTCGCGGGAATCAGCGCGGGCTCGGCCTGCTCCGCGACTGACATCGATCTCGCAGCACGACTGATGGCCTCCGTGGGCGTCGTTGTGCGCGTGCCGGAGGCACTGCAGGATGCTGTCACTGCAGTTTCAGGCAGTGGTCCTGCCTACGTGTTCTATCTCGCCGAGGCGATGATCGCGGCGGGTCTCGAACTCGGTCTCTCGGCTGAAGATGCGCGAGTGATGGCCGTGAACACGATCCTCGGCGCCGGCGAGCTGATGGCGGCTAGTGATGAGGATCCCGCAGTGCTGCGCGCGAATGTCACCTCGCCGAATGGCACGACAGCGGCGGCGATCGCGAGCATGGAGCAGTCAGGTATTCGCGATGCGGTCATCGCGGCGATGACGGCTGCACGCGATCGCAGTAGTGAGCTATCAGGCAGTTAGTCGCAGTAAATTACGTCACTGTAATTAACTCTGCCCACGTGGGAAACATCATCAATTTCCCAATCAACTTTCACTGTCGCACCACAAGACACTAGTCTTCCGCCACGTCGTCGAATTGTTGATCACCGGAGGGGAACTGGTGCGGTTCGATGCAGAGAGTTCGGTGAAGATGTCCACGACCCCCGAGCGTGCCTTGTCAGAGGTTCGCTTCCTGACCGTTGCCGAGGTTGCCTCGGTCATGCGCGTGTCGAAGATGACCGTGTACCGCTTGGTTCACGGGGGTGACCTGCCTGCCGTCCGTGTCGGACGCTCGTTCCGCGTCCCGGAGCAGGCCGTGCACGATTACCTGCGAGATTCATTCATCGAGACGGCCTAGTTCGAGGCCACGTCCGCTCCCAGATAGGCTTCTGGGACGAACGCAGGTGGTGAGCTCTCATCACCCGATATACATGTGAGGATTGTTCATGGGCTCAGTGATCAAGAAGCGCCGCAAGCGGATGGCTAAGAAGAAGCACCGCAAGCTGCTGCGTCGCACTCGAGTCCAGCGCCGCAACAAGAAGTAGGCACTACCGGGGAGGTCTCATGGGGCGAATCGTCCTGGTGACCGGTGTCTCCCGGTACCTCGGCGGCCGTCTGGCCGCACTCCTCGCCGCCGATCCGGGTATTGACCGGGTCATCGGCGTCGATGTTGTCGCTCCCACGATGGCCCTTGACGGGGTTGACTTCGTGCGCGCCGATATCCGTAGTCCTGTCATCGCGAAGGTCCTCGGCGAAGCCGAGGTCGACACAGTCGTGCACATGGGGGTCCTTGCGACCCCCCGACAGGCCGGTGGCCGGTCGGCGATGAAGGAGATCAACGTCATCGGCACGATGCAGCTTCTCGCTGCCTGCCAGAAGACCCCGAGTATTGGTTCCTTCGTCGTGAAGTCGACGTCCTCGATCTACGGCTGCGGTCCGAAGGATCCCGCGATGTTCACCGAGGAGACCGAGCCCCGGCACACCCCGACCTCAGGCTGGGCCAAGGACTCCGTCGAGGTCGAGGGCTACGTGCGGAGCTTCTCGCGGCGTCGCCCCGATGTCTGCGTCACCACACTGCGCTTCGCGAACTTCATCGGCCCGGTCGTGCGCACGCCGATGACCTCGTACTACGGCCTGCCGGTGATCCCCACCGTGATGGGCTTCGATGCGCGCCTGCAGTTCGTACATGAAGATGACGGCCTCGAATCCCTGCAGCATGCCGTGCATGCGCGGAGGGCGGGCACCTTCAATGTGGCCGGCGACGGCGTCATCACCTTGTCGCAGTCAATTCGGCGGATGGGCAAGAAGCAGCTCTCGGTCCCGCAGTTCATGTTCTCCACCATCGGCCGCAACCTCAGTCGCACCGGCGTCGTCGACTTCTCCCCGGAGCAGATTCGATTCATGACCTACGGCCGAGTGCTCGACACCAGCGCCTACGCCGAGACTTTCGAGCATCGACTGAGCTATTCCACGCCGGAGGCCTTCGCCGACTTCGCCCATCGTGATGAGTCCGCGCTCGCGGAGGTGCCCAATGCCTGACGAATCCCTCTCGCCGTCGAAGGCCGCACGCCTGGTCGGCAATACGGGGCCTCAGCCGCACGAGATCATTCACGATGATCAGGTGGTCGATGACCGTGATCTCGGTCAATTCATCTCCGATCGACTCTCGGGCAAGTACGAGGTCGATGACTTCGGCTTCGACCCCGAGCTCACCGACAAGGTGCTGATGCAGGCATTGCGCCCGCTGTACCGAAAGTGGTTCCGCGTCGAGTCCAGTGGCCTCGAGAACGTGCCCGACGTGGGCGGCGCACTCGTGGTGGGCAATCACTCGGGCACCATCGCACTCGATGCGCTCATGACCCAGGTTGCGCTGCTCGATGATCACCCCGCCCGTCGGCATCTGCGCATGCTCGCCGCCAACCTGGTATTCGAGACTCCGTTCGTGGGCGAGCTCGCGCGCAAGGCCGGGCACACGCTCGCCTGCACGCCCGATGCCGAGCGACTTCTGACCTCCGGCGAAATAGTCGGGGTGTGGCCCGAAGGCTTCAAGGGAACGGGCAAGCCGTTCAGTGAGCGCTACAAGCTGCAGCGTTTCGGTCGCGGCGGATTCGTCGCGGCGGCACTGCGCACGCGCACCCCGATCATCCCGACTGCCGTGATCGGCGCGGAGGAGACCTATCCGATGATCGGCAATGCCAAGGGCCTTGCTCGCCTCCTCGGCTTCCCGTACTTCCCGATCACACCGACCTTCCCCTGGCTCGGGCCGCTTGGCCTGGTGCCGCTGCCGAGCAAGTGGATGATCCACTTCTGCGAACCGATCCCGACTGATGATTACCCGGAGAACGCAGCCGACGATCCGATGCTCGTGTTCAACCTGACCGATCAGGTGCGCGAGACGATCCAGACGACCATTTACGACCTACTGGTGAAGCGCAATAGCGTTTTCGGCTGAGGAGTGAGCGCAGCGAGCCCCGGAAGACGAAGACCATAGACACGTTTTCGGCTGAGGAGTGAGCGCAGCGAGCCCCGCATGGGCGACTCGGCTGATCAGCGCTTGCGCGCGCGACCGATGAGATAGCCGAGCACCAGGCCAGCACCAACGCCGGCTGCGTAGCCGCCGATTCCCGATGCCGCAGGAATGACGAACTGCTTGAACTGCTCGCGCTTGCGGAAGTCGCGGATCGGCCAGTCGTTCTCGCGTGCATGATCCCGCAGTGACGAGTCGGGGTTCACGGCAACCGGATTGCCGACCGCGCTGAGCATCGGGATGTCATTCGAGGAGTCCGAGTACGCGGAGCATTCGGCCAGATCGAAGCCCTCGCGCTGGGCGAGTGCGCGAATCGCCTCGGCCTTCGCGAGCCCGTGCAGAGGAGCGCCATCGAGGTGACCGGTGTAGATCCCGTCCTTGACTTCCGACACCGTGCCCAGTGCGCCCGTCAGCCCGAGGCGAGTCGCGATCAGCGTGGCGAGCTCCACTGGGGTGGCAGTCACGAGCCAGACCTGCTGGCCGGCATCGAGATGTGCCTGCGCGAGTGCCAGGGTGCCGGGAATCAGCTTGTCGATCAGGATCTCATCGAAGATCTCCTCGCCGAGTTCGACGAGCTCGTCGACACTGCGGCCCTGGATGAACGAGAGCCCGGCCGCCGTGGCCGATGCCATGTCCTCGAGATCCTCGGAGCCGGTCATCACGAACTTGACCTGCTTGACGGCGAAGCCGGCGATCTCGGATGCACTGAAGTAATTGCGACGAGCGAGACCTAGGGCGATGTGGAACAGGCTCGAGCCGCGCATGATCGTGTTGTCAACGTCGAAGAAGGCTGCGGAGTTCGCGCCGGGAGCGCTCAGGTGCGCGGATTCCAGGTTCGCCGCTGCCGCCGATGCCTGCCCCGCTCGGCGGTAGGAGCCGAGAATTCCACCATCGCTGGTCATGCTCTCCAGGCTACCCACTGAACCCCGCAGCGGCGGAGGGGACTGTGACAAACTGATGCGGGGGACGTCAGTTCTCCGTGTGGTGAAGTCGGATCGAGGGAGGCACCGTGCTCGGACACCCCCGTGCCAACGCGAATATCTCCGAGTACCTGCGTGCGTCCGCCGTACGCGACCCGCAGGGGTGCGCGCTCGTCGACGGCGCATCTCGCCTGACCTGGTCCGAGCTCGATTCGCGTGTCTCGCACTTCGCCGCCGGACTCGTCAGGCATGGCCTGCATGCGGGTGACCGCGTGGGGCTGCTGCTGGGCAACTCCGCCGAGTACGTCACCGCGTTCTACGGCGCCCTGCGTGCCGGACTCTGCGTCGTGCCGATGAATCCCGCCTACACCGCCCCCGAGATCGCTGTTCTCGTCTCCGATGCCGGTGTGCGACTACTGATCGCCTCTTCCGACACCTCTGCAGCGGCGACCGAGGCCGTGGAGGCCGTCCACTCGTGCGAGGTCGTCCTGATCGGAACGCCGGCTTTCGACTCGCTGTTCGACTCGACCTCGCTGCTCGCAGAAGTGTCGACCTCAGGTGATGCGTTGGCACTCCTGCTGTTCACGGCGGGCACGAGCGGGCGCCCGAAGGGCGCGATGCTCACGCATGGCGCACTGCGCGCGAATACCGAGTCACTTCTCTCGCTGCGCTCGCCCGCGGCTGTGCAGGCGGGCGACGTCGTGCTTGCCGTGCTCCCGATGTTCCACGTGTACGGACTCAATACGGTGCTGAATCTCGCCGTGGCCGCAGGTGCAACCTCGGTGATCGTCGATCGATTCGACCCGGTGGAGTCACTGCGCCTGGTAGCGACCGAGCGCATCACCACGGTCGCGGGTGCGCCGGCGATGTACCAGGCGTGGTTGCGCGTTCCCGGGCTCCGCGAGTCCGTGGCAGGGGTGCGCCTGTTCTCCAGTGGTGGAGCGCCGCTTCCGGCTGCGGTATTCGAGTCGTTCTCCGAGCTCACCGGCAAGCAGGTATTCGAGGGCTATGGCATGACCGAGTGCGCACCCGTCGTGGCGACCACACTGGTCGACGGTCGTCCGCGAGCAGGCTCGGTGGGTCTCACGATTCCAGGGGTCGAAGTGCGACTCGTCGATGAGTCGGGTCACGATGTTGACGACGGTGACCCGGGTGAGGTGTGGGTGCGGGGTGCATCAGTCTTCCGCGGCTACTGGCCCGATGGGGCCGGCGGCCCTGATGCGCACGGCTGGTTCCGCTCCGGGGATATCGCCTACGTCGATGACGACAGTGCGCTGCATCTCGTCGATCGGCGTCGCGAGGTCATCCTCGTCAATGGCTTCAACGTCTACCCACGGGAGATCGAGGTAGTCATCGAGTCAATGCAGCAGGTAGCGGAGGTCGCCGTGCTCGGCATTCCTGACGATGTCACGGGTGAGGGTGTTCTCGCACTCGTCGTGCCGCGCACGCCGATCACGCCCGACGACGTGCTGGCCTACTGCTCAACCCGGCTCGCGAGATTCAAGACCCCGTCGAGCATTCGCATCGTCGACTCCCTTCCGCACTCGGCTGCGGGCAAGGTGGCCAAGGGTCGGCTTCGTGAGGTCTACGGCGATGCCGAGCCTGCTGGGCCTGAGGCATCCTGAGTGCGCATCACCGTGATCGGCAAGCCTGACTGCCACCTGTGCCATGAGGCCCGTGCGGTGGTCGAGCGGGTATGCGGGGAGTTCGGGCTCTCGTGGGAGGAGATCTCGATCCTCGAGGATCCGGCCCTGTATGACGAGTTCTGGGAGAAGATCCCCGTGGTGCAGGTCGAGGGGCGCACAGTGGATTTCTGGATCATCGACGAGGACCGCCTCCGCCACGTAATATCCGATAATCGGACGTAGTCGACCGCTCAACTTTGTGCCTTCGTGCACATCTCTCTAACCTTGGGTACCGAGCTTCCCCATTACCAGGCGCTCATCCCTTCCGCACTGGAGCCCCGTGTCGACTTCCGCCTCGTCGCTGTCCGCAGCCCGGACGCGCGGCATTCCCGATGCCACGGTCGCTCGCCTGCCGATTTATCACCGCATGCTGAAGTCGCTGAGCGATGCCGGCATCACCACGGTGTCCTCCGATGAGCTCGCTCGCAATTGCGGCGTGACTCCCGCAAAGCTGCGCAAGGACCTCTCGCACCTGGGCTCGTACGGCACTCGCGGCGTGGGCTACGACGTCGCCTTCCTGAGCTACCACATCAGTCGCGAGCTCGGCCTGAGCACCCCATGGGGTGTCGTCATTGTCGGACTCGGCAATCTCGGCAACGCGCTGGTGGCCTACCGCGGGTTCGCCTCGCGCGGCTTTGAGGTCGTCGGCATCGTCGACACCCATCCTGATGTCGTCGGCACCTCGATTCGCGTCGGCGACCAGTCGCTGCGCGTCTCGCCGCTCGCCGATCTCGAAGCAGTGGTGAGCGATCGACGCGCAGCCATCGGCGTCATCGCGACGCCGGGCGAGGTCGCCCAGGACGTCTGCGATCGTCTCGTTGCCTCCGGTATCCGAAGCATCCTGAACTTTGCGCCCGTCGTGCTCGTCGTCCCCGACGAAGTCGAGGTGCGCAAGGTCGATCTCGCGGTCGAGTTGCAGATTCTCGCCTTCCATGAGCAACGCCGCGGCGAGGAGCCCCCTGTCATCGCGCACGCGAATCCGCCGGCCGCCTATCAGCATTCGCCGCAAGGCTACGAGGAAGCACTGCACGCATGAGCCCACGAACCACTCAGAAGACATCGACTTCAGGAGACACCACGGTGACCACCACGAAGGCCCGCAAGAAGCCCAACGGTCCGGTTGCGCTTGTTGCTGCCGGTCCGGGCGACCCCGATCTGCTCACCCTGCGTGCAGCGGCACTGCTGCGCGACGCCGAGTACATCGTCGTCGACGCTGATGCCGCCGAGGTCGCTGCCGTGCATGCCTCTCCCGAGGCCGAGGTCATCATCGCCGTCAGCGCCAGCGGTCTTCCGCTCGAGCATGCCGAGCGCGCGAAACTCGTGATCGATGCCGCGAAGGAAGGCAAGCGCACCGTTCGCCTGATCGCGGGTGATCCCGTCGTCGACGGAACCTTGCTGCACGAGGCCGGCGCACTGCGCAAGGCCAAGGTGGTATTCGAAGTTGCCCCGGGCGTCAGTGACATCACCGGCGTGCCGGCATACGCGGGCTTCGGACTCACCGGAGGCCGCACGCGCCAGATTCGTGTCATCGATGCCAACGACACCGAGCTCGTCTGGTCTGAGCTGATCAACCCCCGTGTCACTCACGTGTTCCTCGAGGGTGCCGATCAGGCCGTCGAGATCGCGGCGAAGCTACTCGGCGCCGAGGCCGATCCCCGCACTCCCATCGCCATCACGCGCCGCGGCACGACCGTCGATCAGCGCACGATTGTCGGCACGCTCGGCGACATCGCCGCCATCGTGAAGTCGGCCAAGCAGGCCGGCCCCGGTGTCGTCGTCGTCGGCGAGGTCGTCGCTCAGCGCGAGAAGCTCGACTGGTTCGAGGTCAAGGCCCTCTTCGGCTGGCGAGTGCTCATTCCTCGCACCCAGGAGAATGCCTCGCCGATCATGTCGATGCTTCGCCGTCATGGAGCGGTGCCGATGGAGGTCGCCACGATCTCGGTCGAGCCACCGCGCACCCCGCAGCAGATCGATCGCGCCATCCATGGGTTGGTCTCCGGTCGATTCGAGTGGATCGGCTTCACTTCGGTCAACGCCGTGCGCGCAATTCGCGAGAAGCTGCAGGAGTACGGCCTCGACGCGCGTTCCTTCGCCGGCCTGAAGGTCGCTGCGGTCGGTGAGGCCACGGTCGACGCACTCATCGAGTTCGGCGTCCGCCCCGATCTCGTTCCGCCGACCGACCAGACCACGAGCGCCCTGCTCGAGGAGTGGCCGCCGTACGACTCGCTGACCGACCCGATTAATCGTGTCTTCCTGCCGCGCGCCGATATCGCGACCGACACCCTCGTTGCCGGTCTCAATGAGCTCGGCTGGGAGGTCGAGGACGTCACGGCCTACCGCACCGTGCGCGCCGCGCCGCCGCCCGCCGAGACCCGCGAGGCCATCAAGACCGGTGGCTTCGATGCGGTGCTGTTCACCTCGAGCAGCACCGTGCGTAACCTCGTGGGCATCGCCGGCAAGCCACATCACTCGACCGTGGTCGCGTGCATCGGCCCGCAGACGGCAAAGACCGCCGAGGAGCACGGCCTGCGTGTTGACGTCATGGCCGACACCAGCACGATTCATGCGCTGGTCGAGTCCCTTGCCGCCCACGGCGAGGTGCTTCGCGCCGCTGCACTCGAGACGGGTGAGGGAACCTGGCGGCCGAGTCGTCGTCGCCCGGCAGCACGGCGCAAGGTCACCTAATGACCCGCACTGTCGTGCACCTGCTGCGCCACGGAGAAGTCTTCAATCCCGAGGGCGTCCTCTACGGCCGACTGCCCGGGTACGTGCTGTCCGATCTCGGTCACGAGATGGCCGGGCGCGCAGCGACAGCTCTCGCGGCCAATGACATCACCGCGGTCATCTCGTCACCGATGGAGCGTGCCCAGCAGACCGCGGCACCGATGGCTGCTGCACATGGCCTGGAGATCGGCATCGACGAGAACCTCATTGAGGCCGAGAACATCTTCGAGGGTCAGCGCGTGAGCGTCGGCGACGGAGTCCTCAAGCAGCCGCGCACCTGGCGTCATCTCTGGAATCCGTTCAAGCCCTCGTGGGGCGAGCCCTATGACATCGTGGCAGCGCGCATGCATCGGGGCATTGATGCCGCACGCGAGCAGGCTCGAGGCCACGAGGCGGTGCTCGTCAGTCACCAGCTGCCGATCTGGATCGCGCGCCTGGCCGCAGAGCAGCGTCGACTGTGGCACGACCCGCGCAGCCGTCAGTGCACGCTGGCTTCCATCACCTCTCTCGAGTACTCAGACGATGACCTGGTCGCGATCTCCTACACCGAGCCCTCGCGCGACCTGCTCATCAAGGCAAGCAAGATCGCCGGGGCGTAGGTGTCTCGCAGCCGCGCACTGCCCGTGATCGCGGCGGGCATTGCCCTGCTCGCGCTCACGGCCTGCAGCGGCAAGGAGCCGGCAGCAGGCTCCGGTTTCGTCGCAGGTGATGGCTCCCTGGTGGTCATCGACGAGGCTCAGAGACAACCGGCACCTGACATCACCGGAACGACCCTCGACGGCAAGCCCTTCAGCCTCGCGGCACTGCGTGGGAAGGTCGCCGTTCTCAATGTGTGGGCCTCGTGGTGCGCACCGTGCCGGGCCGAGGCACCCGTGCTGGAGAAGACCTGGCAGGCCCAGCAGGGCAACGACGTGCAGTTCGTCGGGCTCGACACTCGCGACTCCGACACCTCCGCACTCGCCTTCATTCGCAAGTTCGGCATCACGTACCCGAATGTGATCGATCGCGATGGAGCATTGCAGTTGCGCTTCAGCGGCACGCTCCCGCCGCAGGCCATTCCGTCCACACTCGTCGTTGATACGGAGGGCAAGGTCGCTGCCCGCGCTCTCGGCAAGGTCAGTGAATCGACCCTGCTCGGCATGATCGAGGCAGCGCGCAAGACCTCTGTGAGTACCGGTGACTGACGTCATCACGTCGGGCTCGCTCCTGCTCGCGCTGCCGATCGCCTTTCTTGCAGGGATCATTGCCTTCGTGAGCCCGTGCGTGCTTCCGCTTGCACCCGGTTACATCTCGTATGTCACCGGCCTCACCGGAGCCGAACTGGGGGAGCAAGGTCGCAGCCGTGGTCGCGTGCTGCTGGGCAGCATCTTGTTCGTCCTCGGCTTCAGCGTCGTGTTCGTCTCGTACGGCGTGCTGTTCGGCAGCATCGGCGCTCGCTTGCTCGAGTACCAGTCGGTGATCGATCGCGTACTCGGCATCCTGCTCATCGTGATGGGGCTTGCCTTCCTGGGCCTCGTTCCCGCACTGCAGCGCGAGCGCCGCGTGCACATGATCCCCAAGTGGGGTGTCGCAGGGGCTCCCCTTCTCGGGTTGCTCTTCGGCCTGGGCTGGAGCCCGTGCATCGGCCCGACGCTCGCGGCCGTGCAGAGCCTGGCCTTCACCGAGGCAAGTGCTGCGCGCGGCGCCTTGCTCTCCTTCGTCTACTGCCTGGGCCTCGGCCTTCCGTTCGTACTGCTGGGGCTTGCCTTCAGCCGCTCGATGCGCGCCATCGGTTGGGTGAAATCCCACTATGCGCTCGTGATGCGCGTGGGCGGCGCGATGCTGCTTATCCTGGGAGTCCTCATGGTGACCGGGCTCTGGAATGACTTCACGATCTGGCTGCGCGTGAGCATTCCCGGATTCGAGACAGCCCTATGAGCGAGACACTTCCCCCGCTGAGCACCGGCGGCTGGTTCCGCTGGATCTGGCGTCAGTTCACGAGCATGCGCACGGCGCTGATCCTGCTCTTCCTGCTGGCGATTGCCAGCATTCCGGGCTCGATCTTCCCGCAGCGCGGCACGAATCCGCTCAAGACGAAGGAATGGATCTCGGGGTCACCGACCTGGGGCCCCATCCTTGATCGTCTCGGCTTCTTCGAGGTCTACTCCTCGCCGTGGTTCTCGGCGATCTATCTCCTGCTCTTCATCTCGCTGATCGGATGCGTGCTCCCGCGCGTCGCGACTCACTGGCGCGCCATGCGCACGCCACCGCCTGCCGCACCGCGCAATCTTGCGCGCATGCAGTCGCACGAGGTGCTCGACGATGCTGACGCGACCGCACTCGACAGGGCGACCGAATTCCTCGAGGCCCGCCGCTGGCATGTGCTCCGCGGCGAGTCCGACGGCACCTCCTGGGTGAGTGCCGAAAAGGGATATTTGCGTGAGACGGGCAACCTTCTCTTCCATCTGGCGCTCATCCTCATCTTGGTGGGAGTCGCGATCGGCGGGCTCTTCGGCTGGAAGGGCAATGTCATCGTCAAGACCGGAGACGGCTTCTCCGACACCTTGACTCAGTACGACGCCTGGGGTGGGGGGCGATTCGCGGATCCCGCGCAGCTTCCTCCGTTCAGTTTCACGATGACCGACTTCCGCGTCGAGTTCGATCGCGCGGTGGCTCAACGCGGCTCGCCCAAGCTCTTCCAGGCCGATGTCTCCTACAAGGCAAACCCGAATTCCACGTCAGAGAGTTCGACCATCGAGGTCAATCACCCGCTCGAGGTCGATGGCGCCAAGGTGTTCCTGGTCGGTCACGGCTATGCCCCGCATTTCGTCGTGCGCGACTCCACGGGCAACGTGGTCTATGACGACACGGTCGTGACCTTGCCGCAGGACGGCAACTTCACGTCGACCGGCGTGATCAAGCTTCCCGATGCCAGCCCGCAGCTCGGCTTCGATGTCGTGTTCTATCCGACACTTCAGCCCGGCTCTATCGTCTCGGGATTCCCGGCCCCTGACTTCCCGGCCACGTACCTGGCCGCCTGGACGGGTGACCCGGGGCTCGACACCGGTGTTCCGCAGAGTGTCTACAAGCTCGACAAGACGAAGATGACCCAGATCGGTCGCGTTCCGTCCTTGCTGCCGGGCCAGACCTGGACCCTGCCGGGTGGTGCCGGCTCGATCTCACTGGTCGGGTACGAGCGGTGGGCGTCCTTCCAGATCGCCTCCGATCCGGGCAAGGAGTTCGCCCTCGTCGCCGCTGTGCTCGCGCTGAGCGGCCTGATGCTCTCGCTCTTCGTACGCCGCCGGCGGATCTGGCTGAAGATGAGCGCGGGTCCGAATGGCACTACGGTTATCGAGATAGCCGGGCTCAACCGTGCCGAAGGCGGCGACGTCAGCGCGGATATCGCGATCATCACCGAGGCAATCACCGGCAAGGAGACGTCATGACCCCCGCAGAGCTCGCCCAGGCAAGCAACAGCGCGATCTACGCCTCCATGCTCGCGCTGACCCTCGCCATGGTCTTCTTCGCCTTCTCCTTCGCGGCCGGTCGCCGCAAGCCCGCTGTCACCACTACCGCTGAGGTCATCGAGAGCGAGGGTGGCGCTGCCGTCATCACGCGCACCGAGGTGATCGATCCGATCGTTCCCGGCCGTCGCTCGGCGAACATCGCCATGTCCTTGACCTGGCTCGGTACCGGGCTGCTGCTCCTCGGAGTCGTGTTGCGCGGTGTCTGGGCCGGTCGCGTGCCGTGGGGAAACATGTACGAGTTCTCCATCACCGCAGCACTCGGCATCCTGGTGGTGTTCCTCGGTTTCTCGATCAGGCGTGATGTGCGGTGGCTCGGCATCTTCATCGTCATTCCGGCGCTGCTGACCCTTGGTCTGGCGGTCACGGTGCTCTACACCGAGGCAGCCCAGCTCGTCCCGGCGCTGAAGTCCTACTGGCTCGTCATTCACGTATCTGCCGCGATCATCTGCTCCGGTGCCTTCACTCTCGCCGCCGCTGTCTCGGCACTCGCGCTGCTGCGGGGCCATGCCGAGCGCAAGGCGGCCGGCGCCGAGGTCACCGGCCTGACCGCGCGTATGCCCTCGCAGGAGCGCCTGCAGGTCATGGCCAATCGCATCATTGCCTTCACCTTCCCGCTGTGGACCTTCGCTGTCATTGCCGGCGCTATCTGGGCCGAGAATGCGTGGGGCCGCTACTGGGGCTGGGATCCCAAGGAGACCTGGGCTTTCATCACCTGGGTCGTGTTCGCGGCCTACCTGCATGCGCGCAGCACGGTGGGCTGGCGCGGCAATCGTGCATCCTGGATTGCGATCATCGGTTGGTCGACATTCCTGGCCAACTACTTCGGCGTGAACTTGTTCATCAACAGCCTGCACTCGTACTCAGGCGTATAGCCTCCGCGGCAAGCCGTGGGCTCCTAGCCCTCCGCCGGTGCGGCAGAGTCATCGTCGCCCCGACGCTGCCGCATTTTTCGCTTCCACGCCTCGTCATCGAGCTGACGCAGGAAGCGGGCATCGTCATCGGGTGAGGCCACCTGCCGGCGCCCGCGCCGGCGATCGGGCCAGACCCGCCCGAGCAGCCACCAGATGGCACCGCCGAGTACCGGCAGCAGTACGACGATGAGCAGCCAGGCGAAGACGGGCAGCCTGCGCGACTCTCGTGAGGGCGTGCGAATGACGTCGATGATCGACGCGATGTAGACGCCGAGCAGCACGATGACGAGCACAACCCGCAGCATGTGAGCCTCCCTGAGATGCCAGGGTATCGCGCGACGCGTACGGTGTTCCCGTGAGCACTCGCAGTCGTTCCGCATGGTCCGTCGTGCTGTACACCGCACTTCGCGTGGGAATGTTCGCCGGTGCATGGATCCTCATCGAGGTCTTCACCCCGATTCACGGGCTCTTTGCCGCAGCCTTCGCGATCGTGATCTCGGGCGCTATCAGCATCATTGCCCTCAATGGTCAGCGTGATGCGATGAGCGAGGTGCTCTTCGGCTTCTTCAGGCGCATGAATGCACGCATTGATGCATCGGCGCGCGCCGAGGATGTCGACGACTAGTTCAGCGCAAGGCCGATTCCCAGCACGATGCCATAGACAAGCACCAGGGTGCCTGTTCCCTTGAGTGCGGCAATGAGGTCGCGACCCTTGGCGCCTGACATCACTAGGCGCACCGGAGTCACCGCAAGGGCGAATGACGCGAGTGCGAGTACAGACGACTTCGAGTACGTGACGGTAAGTACGACGACGCAGACTGCCGCGCCGATGACCAGCAGAAGGTACAGCACTCGTGTGCGCGAGTCGCCGAGCCGAACGGCCAGCGTGCGCTTGCCGCTCGCGGTGTCTCCCGGGATATCACGGAGATTGTTGGTGACCAGGATCGCGCAGGAGAGGAAGCCCACTCCGCATGCGGCGATCACCGAGCTGGCCGTGACGGTCAGCGACTGCACGTAGAACGTGCCGACCACCGGAACGAGGCCGAAGAAGATGAAGACGAAGATCTCGCCGAGGCCGAGATAGCCGTAGGGGTGCTTGCCGCCGGTGTAGAGCCAGGCGGCCGCGACGCAGGCAAGGCCGATGAGGATCAGCCACCACTTCTGCGTGAGAAGTACGAGGCCGAGGCCGGCCAGCATGGCGACGGCAAAGCTCAGGAATGCCGCACGCTTGACCTGTGCCGCGGGCGCGAGGCCCTGCCCGACGAGTCGCACCGGGCCGACGCGTGCTTCATCCGTACCGCGAATGCCGTCGCTGTAGTCGTTGGAGTAATTCACGCCGACTTGCAGTGCAACGGCGACGATGAGGGCGAGAAGTGCTGCCCATGCGTCGAAGGAATGCGCGCCGACGGCCAGGCCGGTGCCCACGACGACGGGCGCAAAGGCCGCGGGGAGGGTGCGAGGGCGAGATCCGCCTATCCATTGAGAGGCGGTGGCCATCAGTGAGTCTCCCGAGCGAGTGCGATGAGTGCCTGCCGGTCGGTCTTGCCGCCGGGAAGCGTGGGCAGGTGCTCGATCGTAGTGAAGCCCCGCGGTCGTGCGGCAGCGCCGAGCCTGTGAGCAACCATGTCACCGAGCGCTGTGGCATCGATGTGTGATCCGCAGACGAAGGCGATGAGCCTGCTGCCGCGCTCGGGGTCATCGAGTGCGATCACGGCACAGTCCTCAACGC
>JAHEIZ010000030.1 GCA_024639145.1 Actinomycetes bacterium
AGGGCTGAGAGAGATCGGTATCGTCGAGACGTCGAAAGGCGGGTTGCTCGAGCCTGCGTACACGCCACCTGCGGAGGAAGAGAGGAAGAAGACGCCCTTACCTGCGGGCGGCTTCGCTGCGATCTCGTTCAGCAGTGATTCGAGAACACGAAGTTCCTGCTCGGCGGATTCCTGTGAGGCCGAGACGGTAGCTGAACCTGCGGCCCAGATGATCGCCCAGTCATTGGTGCCGACTGAGTCGTTGAACTCGCTGTAGTTGTTGGCGAGCACTTTCATGCTCTGCTGTTCATCGAGCCACGGAATGCTGAAGGGATTGAAGGAGTGCTTGACGTGGCGCTGAATCGCGCTGCCGAGAAGGCCACCGGCACCGATGGTCCAGATGATCAAGGCTTGGGATTCTCGTCCGAGTTATTGCCGAAGGTGCCTGCGGGATCTCGCACCACGACATAGAGCGGCTTGCCCATCGACATGTTGGTCGCGGCGCCGATGTATTGGGCGATAACACCAAGGCTCAACAGGATCGCACCGCCGACGATCATCAACGCGACAAACATGCTTGCCCAGCCGGTGACGGGCACGTCGCCCGTCCAGCGCTGGTAGAGCACCCAGATTGAGGCGAGACCGCCGAGGATCACGAAGAGAATGCCGAGAAGGGATACAAGAATCAGCGGCTTGGTACCGGAGGAGAGCACGAGGCGACCAAAATGCGATGCGAGGCGCTTGTAGCTGTAGTTGCCGGCAGGACGACCCTCATCACGCACGGTGACCGGGCACGTGGTGACGTCCGCAACGACCCAACTGAGGGCGACATCGAGATAGACACCGGTGCCCGTATAGGCAGCAACGCTTCGGCCGACCTCGCCGAGCACCAGGCGGTAGCTGTTGAACTCCGCGAATTCCTGGTCGGCGAGGAACTTCACGAAGATCCACTTCGCCGTCTTCGAACCGGCATTGCGCATCGCGCTATGCGGCGGCGGATTGAGTGGGGTCGCGTACACGAGCTGAGCGTGGTCGTCATAGGCACGATCGAGCATGTCGCCGATGAAGGCGGGATCTTGCTGGCCATCTTCATCCATGGTGACGATCCAGTCGCCGCCGCTTGAGGTCATGCCAGCCAAGGTGGCGGCGTGCTGGCCGAAGTTACGGCTCAGCCACACCGGACGCACCCAGTCGTGCTCACTGGCCAGTCGGCGGATGACCTGATCGCTGCGGCCAGGGCCGCGATCCCACACCAACAGCACTTCGCCCACGCGGAACTCGCGACCCTGCGGGGTGCGCTGAGTGGTGGTGAGGGTCTGGAGCTCGCTGATCAGGGCCGGGAGGGTGTCTTCGCCTCGATAGACCGGGATCACGACGCTGATGCTGAGCGGTGCTCCCTCGGTGGCCACGCTCGAATACTAGACCGAGGAGCTAAATGACCCCTTGAGGCTGAGCCAGCGATAGGCGGCTCGGCGCAAGGTGGCCTGAGCGTGAAGGCCGAGGGTGGCCCGGCGCTGCTCGGCCTTGGTCGGGTGGTTCTGAGAGGCGTATTCGTGCTGCCAGCGGCGAAACTGCTCGACCTGCTGCTTGACGAGGCGGGTTGACCATGAGCTCGTGCTGACCCGGAAGGCCCCGACCGACTCCTTGCGCACCACGATGTCGCCGCTCTTGGCGACCTTGGCGTACATGTCGAGATCGAGCACCAGGGGGTTCGAGTCGACCCAGGGCATGGAAGCCTTCAGGGGCTCGGCGCGGAAGAGCACCGAGACGGGCTCACCGAGCACGTTGGTGCCCTGGAGGTAGCTGGTCTTGATGACTTCGGGGCCTGAGGCGATGCCGGCCTTCAGGCCTGCGCAACCTCGGCTCGGGTAGAGCACGTCGCCCTTGGCATCGATGATGTCGCGCTGGGCGATGGCCATGACGGCGTGCGGATTGCTCGCGAGGTCCGTCAATTGCATGGCAATGGCGTCGGGCTTCAGCAGGTCGTCCTGGCACACCAGTTTGATGACATCAGCTCGTGCTGCCTCGGTGGCCTGGGTCCAATTCCCGGCGGCACCGGTGCCTTCCTGGCGGATGACGCGAACTCGAGGGTCGGTGATGCTCGCGAGGAATTCGGGGGAGCCATCGGTCGACCCGCCCTCGCTGAAGACGATGTCGAGGTCTTTATGGGTCTGGCCGAGGATCGATTCGGTGAGGTCCTTCAGATGGGGCATTCCATTGAAGACCGGCACGACGACCGAAACCAGAGTGCTCACGACGGCTAGTATCCGCGTGTGAGGCGAGAGAACGCGACACGGGTGCTGATCGTGGGCGCGTCGGCGACGATGATGCTCCTCCTTGCCGTGCTGGTGCAGGTACTGCGCACCGCATCAGACCCCGCGAATACCTCGGCTCAGTACTACGTGCCTGCCGCAACGACGGCACTTGCCGTGTTCATTGCGGCCTTTGGAATCCCTGCGCTGCTTCGCTCCCTATCGGTTGGCACTTCACGCGCCCTTCCGTGGGTGATCGGAGTTGTCTCGCTGGTGCTCTCGATCGGGCCATGGCTCGCGTTGGCCCTGGGCAGCACCTCATTCGCCTCGTGGGTCTACATCGGCACGCATGTGCCGCAGGGCCAGGTGCGCTTCTGGGATCTCGGTCTGGTGCTGCAAAGCCTGGATTGCGACAAGTGGGGCTTCGACGTTTTTGTCGCGAACAACGGTTGCCTGACGGATGCCGCGATCTACGGGCCGGGAATGCTGTGGCTGAATCGGGTGCCGGCTTCACTTCTTTCCTTCGCGCATGTCGAGGCGTTGGGTGTCGTGGCGATGATCGTGTCGTCACTTGTGCTCGTGTGGTTGGCGCGCTTCACGGTCGGCTTGGGCCGCTTCGTGCTCCTCGCTGCCGCGCTCGGTGCGCCGTGGCTGCTACTTCTTGAGCGTGGGAACATCGATGCGGTGGTGATCTGGGCGGCAGTGGCTTCCGTGATTTTGGTGCGCCGTTGGGATCGGCTCTGGGCATGGTTTATCGCCGCCGGGCTCATCTGGATTGTCGGCACGTGGAAGTACTACCCGTTTGCACTCGGTCTCATGTTGCTGCCGGTCTTGCGCCTGCGCCGTGGCTGGACAGTTCTCGTGGCATTCGTGCTGGCGACCGGCGCCTACATGCTCGCCACCTGGAGCAACTTCCGATTCAGTTCGCAGTCGAACTCGAACATGATCAATCTCGGCGACACGGTCGTGCTCGGCCGAGTGCCGGTAGTGGCACGAATGATCGGTACCCAGGTGGGAGCACCGGGCATTCAGCTCGGCGACGTGCTGGTTGGCCTGGTTGCTCTTGCTGCCTTCGCCTGGGGAATCGGCTTCGCACTTTCGCTCCGCAAACGGCGTATGCATCACTCGATGCTTGCTGTAGGTGGAAGCGCCGTATTCCTTGCTGCGGTTCTCTACGCCGGCTTCGGCTGGGGTTACAAGGCCGCGTTCCTGCTGCTATGTGTGCCGCTGGTCTCACTCGCATCATCGCGCTCTCGAGCGATGATGTTCAGCTCTGTTGCAGTGCTTGCCTTGATCGCGATCTCTTCAGTCGTGGTCTGGAACACGCTGCTGGCCACCATGGCCGGAATCATTGCGGCGTCATTCGCACTCGGCGCGGGTGGTACTCAGATCGTTCGTATCTCGCGAGCGGCACTTCGTTCGGCTAAGGAAGTATCTGCAGCAGCATGATGCTCGCCTGCTGACCGTCCTGCTCATAAGAAATCTCGTTGATCTGCGTAATGCGATCCTGTGGGACGAAAACCCACTGATCAGCGCACGCTGAATCAGCAACTACGAATTGCGCACCTGCTGCGCGTAGGGCCACCGGGTCTCCGACATTCCTGCGAGCGGGGTCGAGCAGGATCTTGATCGAGTCAGGATTTTCGGGCCAGGCAAGGCCGGCGTTGTAGTGAGCAACTGGAGCATCGGTCACGAGTTTGAGTGCCAGCGGATCGATGCACGATGCCGCAGCGATGAGGCCTTCTCGGCCTTGGGTGATGTCAGCGATCGCCGTCATACGCGACGTCGTCGTATCGAGAATCCCTTGATCGTGGGCGAAGCGCCACCAGCCGGGCACGTCGAGGGCTGATGCCAGGGCGACGATGAGAGTGAGTGCGGCGATTACGGGGAACAGAAGTGTGCGCTTGCCGCGCTCGCGATAGGCACTGATCGCTGAGGGCAGGAGCGTGGCGGCAAGTAAGCCGTTGACGATGAATCCTTCGATCCAGAAGCGGTAGGGCTCCTGGCTGAAACCCCAACGATCGTTCGTGCAGAGGATCAGCCAGCTTGCTGCTCCGGCGAAAAGGAGTAAGGCCATGGCGGGGCGCTTGGCGCCACGGAGACCGATCAAGCAGGTGATGATCAAAAGGATCACCGGAAGCGCTGCGATGAGCCCGCTGGTGAGTGGAACGCCGAGATTTTGGGTCGACGCCTGGCGGTAGGTGAGGAAGTCGTCCTTGGTGAGCAGACCCAGCGCCGTGCGAATGAGCTGCGGGGCTGCGAGCACGGCAAGCGGGATCAGGAAGGCGAGTGTTGCCTGCTTATGCCGGCTGGCAACTACCACCGCGCCAGGCGCTGCAGCCACGATCACGAATGCGTAAATCGGAATGTGCCCGAGGAGATCGGCGAGTGCGCTGCCACTGAGAAGTGCGAGGAGCAGCACGGCAATGGTGATGATGGTTCGTGGTGCACTTCGGCTCTGCCTGAGGCCGGTGATGGCTGCCCAGGCCGCTGCGAACGTGAGGCCCGTGAAGAAAGAGTAGGTCTGCACGTTGCCGGTGATGCCAATGAGTGCGCCGGCGATGATGAACGGCGCGATCGAGTGGTTCAGCCGATTATTGGGCGTTGCGCGCCACAGCAGGAGCGCGAGTGCTGCGATCATCAGGCAAAGACCGATGACCTCGGCATTCAGCGTGAAGAAAGTGCCGAAGGCGCCCCAGAGCACGGCGTGGTTTCCAAGAGCGGTGTACCAGTAGTCGCTGGTGAATGTCGCGAGCGTGCCGAGAAAGAGCGCGCAAGCGGGGAGGATCGGCGCCCACGCGCGTCGTGCGAGCCGCAGGGCGATCCATCCAAGGAATGCAATAAGAGCGCATACGACGAGTGAGCCGAGGATCTGCCAGGCCGCAAAGACAGGTGTTCCGGTAACTCGCGAAAAGAGGCCGAGCGCTTGGTACCAGAGGCTGGGATAGAACAGGCTGCCTGTGCGAGTGAAGGGCTCGACGAACTCCATGTGCCCATTCGCGACGTTCGTGGCGATCGCGGCGTACGAGAGCTGGTCATTCGAGAAGTAATTGCGGAAGCCGTGGAACCAGCCTTGACCGGCCACCGGCCCGAGGACCACGGTCAGGGTCATGACTTGAGCTGCCACGAAACTGACAGCGATTCCGACGCGACGCATGCACCACCCAATCGACAGGTGTGGAGTCTACGAGGTCGGATATCGTCCCTCCGTGGCCATGACTGACTCGACGAACACCCGCACACGAGGTATCACCGCACTTGTGATCGTGGGTGTGCTGGCCGCTGTGATTTCCCTGGGGCGCATTTGGCTGGCTAATCACTCCGCCCTGACCGAGGTGGTCTGGGCCGAGGATGGCGTCTTCCCGCTCTGTGTGGAGAAAGCCGGATTCCTCACCTGCCTGACCGACCCGTTCGCGGGTTACCTGCTCGTGCTGCCCCGCCTGCTGGCCGGGCTGGTGGCACTCTTTCCGGTGGCCCAGTGGGCTCTAGTGACCAACCTGCTTGCTGCTCTCATCGCCGGGCTGGTCTCGGCCGGGGCGTTTGCCGTGATGCGTCGCTTCGGCACAGGTCGCATCGTGAGCGTGCTGGTTGCCCTGCTGCCCGTGATCGCCCCGATCGTGGGCCTGGAGGCCCTGAACGCACTCGGCAGCACCTACATGCTGCTGCTCTACCTGGCCACCTTGATCGTGGCCTTCCCTTCGCCGAGTCGTTACGCCGGTTGGCCCGCAACCTTGCTTGTAGGCCTACTCCTCCTACTTACCTCCCTCACTATCCCGCTCGCGGGCCTCCTGTTGCTGATCATCGTGGTTCAGGCCCTGCGCCGAGTGATCGCTTGGCGTGCCGCACTGATCTGGATCGGCGCAATCGTGATCGGCCTCATCGCGCAGGCCATCACGGCCTCCGGAGCCGCAAAGCCGCGCGACATCGTGGTGGGCGGTGACACGCTGAGGTCATGGGTGTCAGCCGTGCCCGATTCGATCCTGACCTTCTGGCCCGGATTGCACATTGGCGATTTCACGCTCTTCGACGTTTTCCCGATAACCGCTGTAGGCGTCACAGGATCACTCGTCATCGTGGCGATCGGCGTTATCGGACTCGTGGCGTGGATTCGCGGCGGAGACCGCCGCATAGGTGTTGCAGCCCTGCTGCTCAGCGGTCTTGCCTACGGCTTCGTGCCAAGCGTGATCGGCTGGGCGAACAACCGCTACTTCGTCGTGCCGTGCCTGCTGTGGGCAGCCGCGCTTCTCGTCGCGCTCGACCCGTGGATTCGCCGAACGCGAGCCTGGGTCCTCGGTCTCATTGCCGTGATCATCGTGGTGATCTGGTGGCCGCTCATCCCGGCCAGTTGGTTCCGTGCGACACCTGCACCGAGCTGGTCGTCGGAGGTCGCACGAGTGGAAGCGTCATGCAAGGCCGACCCAGGCAAGTCGGAACGCATCATCTTCAGCCCTTTCTGGCCGCCGAACTGGGGTGACGCACTCAGCGAGCCCACGCATCCGAATCTTCCCTGTCTCGTGGTCTGGAAATGGAACTAGCGCCTGAGCTCATCAAGCCCAGGCAGCGGCTTGATATCCAGGGATTACGCGCATTCGCGCTCGTCATCATCCTGATTTACCACGCGCGTCTCCCCCTCGAGGGCGGCTTTATCGCGCTCGACATCTTCTTCGTCATCTCGGGATTCGTCATCACTCAGATGCTGATGCGGGAACGCGAAAAGTCCGGGCGAATCAATCTCAAGAAGTTTTACTCGCGCCGATTCAAGCGGCTCACGCCAGCGCTCGCTGTGACCGTCTCGGTGGTCATCCTCATTTCGATCTTCCTGCAGTCACCCTTCGGCGCGCAGCAGACGACTGCGGCGACGGCCATCGGCACCATGCTGTTCGCTGCCAATGCGGTCATTGCTTACACGACGGGCGACTACTTCGATGCCCCAGCTGAACAGAATCCGTTGCTCAACATGTGGTCACTCTCGACCGAGGAGCAGTTCTATTTTGTCTTCCCAGCGGTCATGGTGCTTGCGTGGTTCCTGGCCACACGTGTGCGCTGGACCGGGCGCACCGTGTTGACAATTGTCGTATGTGGCTTGGGGGCCGCGAGTTTCGTTCTGGCCATAGTGACCTCAAGCCACGATCTCGACTGGCCAGGCACCGCCTTCTTCGGTTACTACGGCGCTGTCGGGCGAGCCTGGGAGTTCGCTACAGGTGCACTACTCGCACTATTTGCGGCCGAGATCTCGCGAATGCCTCGCCGTGTCGCCGAGCTGGTTGCCGCCCTCGGGCTGACGGTCGCATTAATTGGGCTCTTCACAATTCCGAACACCGTGCCATACCCAGGCGTGCCCACTCTCGTGCCAGTGCTCGGCACTGCCGCGATGATCGCGGGCGGCACCGCTGCGATGACGTGGGTTTCGCGCCTGATGGCCATTCGCCCGATGGTGCAGATCGGTGACATGTCGTACTCCTGGTACCTGTGGCACTGGCCGGTGATCGTGTTCGCGATGCTCTTGTGGCCCAGCCACCCAGTGATCGTGCCGATTGTCGCCGTGCTCATCTCTTTTCTCCCGGCATTGCTCTCGTACCGATACGTCGAGAAGCCCTTGCGTAACGCATCCAATCTGTCATCTCGACGCATGTTGACGCTCGTGCTTGCCTGCTTCGGCATCCCGCTGCTGCTCGCCGCCTTCCTGGCCATCGGTGCGAAGCAGCAATGGTGGTTGTCGTGGCCGCGCTCGTACTCATTTCAAGAGGCAGCGTCATACCGATGCCACGACCAGGCGCTTGATCCCTCGAGATGCACCTGGCCGCCGGGAGCGTCCTCAGCCCCGGATGTATTCCTCCTCGGTGATTCTCAAGCGCTCTCGCTCTCGGATGGCGTGATTGCCGCTAATGCTGCGGGTCGTCTCTCGACGTTCGTGAGTTCGCGCTCTCAATGCCCCCTCATCGCGCCGGGCTACGTGAGGTTCGACTACCCCACTTCCGGCTGCGGGGAGTGGCAACAGCAGGCGCTGTCTGCCGCTCTCGAGGCAAAGCCCTCGGTCGTAGTCATTGCGAACCGGCCCTACGTGAACGGAATGACCGGCGGAGTCACGCTCACGCATGCGGATGGCAGCCTGCCTGCGGATAGCGCCGACGCTGCGCGCATCTGGGAGGAAGCACTTGATGGCGTTGTGAGGCCGCTGCGTGCTGCTGGCATCGGTGTGGTGATTGCTTCGACCGTGCCCGAGCCGTCATACGATGCGCCTGCGGGTGGCATCGCGCAGCTGCGCCGCATCAGAGCGACTCAGGACGAGGCACTCACGCGTCGTGCAGTGACTTTCGAGGCAGAGAGCCAAGTAGCGGCGGCCAACCCGGGCACGGTTCTCTATGACCCATTGCCGGCGCTCTGCGATGAGGTCAACTGCCCGGATGCACGCGGTGATGCTTATCTGTACGCGGATCCGCACCACCTTTCGGTTGCCGGTGCGCTCGAGTTGATGCCCACGCTTTCGGAAGCGATTGCCCAGGCTCGGGATCAGCGGTAACGGCTAGGTCGCGCACTATCCTTCAGAGGTGTCGGATGCGCAGCAGTCACTTGTCGGGAAGCTCAGCGGCCTCGCAGGCCGAATGTTCCCCGGGCTCGAGGAGCGTGCATATCGCCGCTCGCGAGATCAGGTCATCGATTCGCTGACTGTTGCCGGCAACTACAGCTCGCGCCTCTCGGATCTATCGATGCCATCAGGTGCATCGGCGCGACCCTCGCACGTGGTGATTGTGCCGATGCAAGGCCCGAGCTTCGAAACCTGGAAGCCGGCAGGAGGCAACTTCTTCTACGAGATCGCGCAATCGGCTCGTGAATACGCCGGCGCTCCCAAGGTGTCGATCTTCGAGGTGCGCGCAGAAGAGTCACCCGCCGACTGGCATGAGCGACTCATTCGCTTTCTCATCTCCTCCAAAGCAACTCACCTGATGGGGCAGACGGAGTGCGACCCCACGACCTCGGGTGATCAAACCTGGGATGTTCTCTGGGAGCAGCTCGCACCGCGCTGGGACGGCGTCTTCCTCGGGGTCATGTTCGATTCTGCCTTCCGGATGATCACCCTGAGCGCTCGCCGCATCGCCTCGATTAATGATCGGTTCGTAGTGGTCGATATCTGCATGCCGATGGATGGCTCGATGAAGCGTGGCCGCCGTGAAGTAGGCCCCGTCAATATGCCGATTTCGAATGAGTCGCTCGCTGCGCTCGATGAAGCAATTGGGGATGTCGAGCAGATTCATGATGTGTCGTTCATCGGGGCGTTGTACCCGTATCGCGTGGAGATGATCGAAGCCTTGCGTGCCCATGGTGTGGATGTAGCGGTCAACCCGCACCGCGCTGATGAGACCCGAGACTTCCGCGAGAGTCGTACCAATCAACCGACCTATGTTGATTACATGCGTGGGCTTGCTCAGAGCAAGATGACCATCAACTTCTCAGTCTCGAGTTCGCTCAACGGCCAGCAACTGAAGACCCGCATCCTTGAAGGCTCGTCAATGGGCTGCCTGGTACTCACCGATGATGTCGATCGCTCCGATCGTTTCTGGGTGCCAGGCGATGAAGTCGGCTACTTCACTGACCCCTCGGATGTTCCGGCACTTGTTGAGTCGTACCTGGCTGATCCGGAGCGCCTGGCTCGCGCACAAGCAGCGGGCAAGGCTCGTGCGCGTTCAATCAACGTGACCAGCTTCTGGGGTGGCATTGATGCTGGGCTGGCTGCCCGCGGGCTTCCGCAGATTCGCGACTGAGCCTCAGCGCAGCGCGTATAGCAGCCAGGCTCCGTCGTGCCCCGTGGCCACAGGGTCGCCGAGTAGGGCGTTGTAGAAGTTGGTCATGCTCTCCTGCTCCTGCGGGAGGAAGCCGGCGGTGTCGATGTGAATGCCGCAGAAACCCTTCTCCTTGAGCTCGATGAAGCTCTGATCCATCGGGAACTGAGGCAGTGACTCGAGCCATGCGCTCTCGGCAGTGTTCTTGACCGCGCCGTAGCTCCACTTCTTGCCGGGGTTACTCAACGGCTGCAGGAAGTGGTCGTAATCGCCCAGGCCGTCGCCCTGCTTGTTCAGCGGGCCGTTCTCGGGGTACTTCATATAGGGGAGCTGGAGGATGCCGCAGTTCTCAGGGATCGCAGCATTCACTTGGTCGGCGTAGGCCTGCGCATCGGCAGCCTTGGCCGTGATCGAGTCGACCGTCTCACGATAGATCGAGCGGAACGGGCGCACGGAGTCTGTTGCTGTGAGCAGCAGGATGATTATCACGACCGACCAGATGAAGAGTTGCTTCTTCGCAATGCGCACTCGAGCAAGAACCGTGGCAGCGCCGAGCACGAAAAGCAGCAGCAGAATCGGCAGAAGTCGGTTCCAGCCGCGAATCTGGGGAGTGAGGAATTCCGAGAAGAGGAAGTTCAGGCCCCACGGAATGAAGAAGAGCAACACGACGATGGTGAGATAGGTGATGAAGCTCAGTTCGCCAAACTGGGTTTCTTGGACCTTTCGCTTGTCCTGCTGGTAGTACTCATGATCGAGCCTGCTGATGCGGCGCATGCGGATGAGCAGGCCGAGCAGCATCACAACAAGGCAGGCCGTGGTAACCCAGGTGCCGTAGTTGGTGGCGGCGATGTTCTCGAGCTTCGGGTCGGGCGATGTCGCGATTGCAGCGCTTACACGCGCGTTGTAGTCAGCCATGAATGGCAAGGTGCTCATCGGGATCGGCAGCAGCGCCATCGCAAGACTTCCCGCGAGCAACACCGATTCGATCGCCGAGCGATCACCGAGAGAGCCGGTCGGCGGGGCTGACTTGAGAGCGATGATTGAGGGCAGCAGCCCAAGGCCGACCGCCACGATGATTCCTGCGTAGGGAATTGCCACGAGGCCAACGGTCTTCCAGTTGTCATGTTTAGCGATGCGCCAGAGCAGGGCGGCTGCGCCGAGGATCAATCCGAAAGCGGCGTAATAGATGCCCGAGAGTGCTGTGACGATCACCAGGATCGCGATGGCGGCTGTGAGCCAGATGCGACCGCGCTTGCTTGCCACGGCATAGCGGTGCTGCAGCTGGCCGGTGCCGATGAGCAGGGCGAGGATCACGCCGGTGACTCCGGCATACATCGTCGCGAGGTACATATGCCCGAGGCCGCGTCCGAAGTGATACGGAATGAGCGAGAAGCTGGCGGCCAGAGCGATGGCGAGCGGGCCCTTGAGCCCGACGATACGAATCGCGAGATAGGCGAGGGCCGCGACGAGTGGGATCGAAATCACGAGCAGCAGGTTGATTCCGACGAAGGAGCTGCCGGTGATCGAGTTGACGATCTGGGCAAAGAGGTTCTCGGTGATGTCGACACCGGGGAAGTAGGCAAGGTTCATGCCGTCGGGAAAGCCGTAGGTGGTGGTGACGGCGTAGTGCCACCAATCCCAGTTCACGGTGTTGACGTAGGTCGAGAGCATGTCGCCCGCAGCCCAGGGCTTGCCCAGCTTGCCCAGCAGTGGGCCGAACACGATGAGGGAGAGGGCGAAGGAGACGAGTGCAGCGATGGCTGCCTCGAGCGCGATGCGGCGGTTCTTGCGCAATGTTCCCCCTGTGATCCTTCTGAGGGGCCATTCTCCCTGGAACTAGTTGCTGTTCCAATTCAGCCGAGTCAGGCAGGCATGACCGGTCGGAAGTCTCGGACTTCGACTGCGGAGACGTGTGTCTGACAATCTTCGTCCGGTGGTGACCGTTTCTCAACTGCTCATGTAGTGTTTCAGTCAGGACCGAGCCACTCCTTTGGGTGGGGTAGGCCCTAGCTGCCCCCGGCTTAGGCCGGGGGCCCTTTTATTTGGGGTAGATCTCTACGATTCCGGGAGCTGTGACCAGGCGAACGCCATTGACGTCAGAAAGAATCGAATTGCCGAGTTCGTCCCATGTGCGTTGGGGCACTATCGCGCTGACGCGCCGAGACGGTTCGTACAGACGGCGCCACCCTGCGTACGCCACGAGATCCGCGCACTGCAGAAAATAGGACTCGTGCGAAGCCTTCGGAACTGGGTCGTCAAGCAATTGATGGAAGGGGGCAGGCCTACTCCCGTTTCCATAGGCGGATCCCGCAGCCAGCTGTCGGCGTGACCAACGCGCCAATTTGCGGATTTCCTGAGTTTCGCCCTCATCATGGATCACCAGCACAGACGAGTTGGCCCAGGCCCTGCTCGTTCGCTCCAACCGCTGCAGCAGCGGTGTCCAAGCCTCGTCCAGCAATTCACACTCCGCTGGCGCTTCCCCCTTGTGCACAACCACTGCGAAGGCCTTGAAGAATCGAGACTCGCTCATGAAGCGCAAGTGGGCTCGGTAGATCATCTTTCGCTGAGACTCAGACAGAGTCATGCCCTTAAGCGGCCCGCTGCTGCGAATCAGGTAGTTCGCCTTGAGCTCAGCCCGGACTCCGATCCCGAAGTGATCACGAATCCGTCGTCGGAATTCGATGATTTCATCGAATGCGTAGCGCCATTCATCAGCTCGAACGACCACACAGCCCAGGGCGTATGACGCGGTCGAACCTTGACCCCTGCCAGTGTCACCAGATTCATCGACATAAGCCAAGAGTGTGGTTTTGCCCGACATTCCAACCCCCGTTGATCGTCACGATCGTGAGACTTCTCAAGGCTCCAGAACAAATCAAGAGGGCCTCAATGCATCTGAAATCTATTCCGTTGGGCTGACAATGAACACGGAAGATTCACAGAGGGAATCGAGTGGGTTCATTCCCAATTCAGCCGAGTCAGGCAGGCATGACCGGTCTGAACACTGGGATTCGGCCAGCTGAAGTCGTAGCAGTTCGGGTCACTGGCCTCTAGTTCACGGGGCAGCGCCTGCCAGAAGGCCTGGATCTGCTCACGTGAGGGCCCGTACATCGCGATCACGCTCGGCTTGAGGGTGTTCAGACGGCTGATGTCGTCGGGGCCAAGGGTCTGCACGATGCCAAGGCGGTTCTCGCCCCACAGCTGCATGCCGGCGACCATATAGAGCTCGCGATCGCCGCCGATCCAGTCGCCATCGACCCAGGCGAGGATCTGATCGGTCGGCTCGGTGTTCGCCAGCAGCCATTCCTGGGTGTTCACGGCGGCGTGCATCTTCTCGTTCGTGCCGTTGGACTGGAAGGCGTAGTTGTAGGGGGACTGGAAGTAGAGACCCAAAGCGCTGGGGCGCGAGTTCTGCAGCAGCTGACCCGAGCTGATCACCAGCGCTGCAGCGATGAGCACGGTGGCGAGTTGGGCGCTTGAGCGCTTGTTGACGAGCATGATGATCGCCACTGCTGCGGTGATCGCAGCGACGATCCATCCGCGATGAATGCCCCACCCGGGATTGCTGAAGCCGGCGGCGATGATCATCACGATGCCGATGACCGCGGCAGCGTATGCGCGCATGCTCCAGCGATCGGGCTCCGAGGGATCCTCGTGGCGGCTGCTGACCGCCGAGATCGAGAGAGCCAGAGCGATCATTGCAGGCGGGAAGAGCATCGCCTGATACATCGGCGCCTCGAGCGGTATGCCGCCCATCAGCGGGTTGAACACGAACATGAACGCGATGCTGGTGGCACTGATCATGAACCCGAGGCGGGCCGGCCAGCTGGTGCGATTGGCGAACCACACGCCGATGCAGATCACCAGGATCATCGCGGGCACGAGCATCGAGATGTCATCGGGCCAGATCGGTGACTTCGACGCGAAGTCGGAGAGGCGTGTGCGGGCATCGGAGTTGATGTACGACTCGATCCAGTTCATCTTCGGGAAGAGCGCCTTGCCGATGAGCAGGAAGACCCCGAAGGTGACGATCGCGCTCGCGGCTGTCCAGAGGTAGTGCACGACGTGCGTGCGACGGAACAGGCGAATCACGAACCAGATGACTGCGGCCAGGATCATGCCGGCCGGATTGCTCATGGCGAGCCAGCCGATGATCACGCCGGCGACGATCGGCGGGCGCTTGGGCATCTTGCCGTTGCCGCGCTTGCTCGTGCCGTCCATCACCGCGGTCGCAATGAGAGCGACCGTGCCCGACATCACGATGCCGGTCAGGTAGGTGTTGCCGAAGTAGCTGAGGATCACCGTGTTCAGCGAGATGAAGGCGGTGAGCGTGGCCGCGGTGCGCCAGTGGGTGTAGCGCTTGAGGATCAAGTAGCTCGCGGTGACCAGAATCAGGATGAGCAGGAATCGATAGCCCGCGAAGCCGAGCCAGGTGCCGAACACGGTGGTGAAGGCGTGCATCGGCGCGATCACACCAAGGCGGGTCCAGTAGTAACTCTGGAAGATCGCCCGGTCGGTGACATCGCTGCCGAAGAGCGAGAGGCTCGCATAGAACTGGCCGTCGAGCAGGGTGCCTGTCCAGCGCTGCGAGATCAGGCTGGTGAACAGGCTGATGACCAGTACGAGGATCACATCGCGCCAGTTGATGCGCGAGAGCAGTTTCTTGCGCTCGGGCGCCTCGGCGACGGTCTCACTCACCCGCACATCCTTGCGTATCGCCGGGGCAGAGCCCCCGCTCTGCCCCGGCAACGCACCTGCCTGGCGCACAGGCGTTGTAGCCGGGCAGGGACCTGGGCATCGAGGCTAATGAGAGTGTGCGTCGAGCCAGGAGAATTCGTGAGGCGTCAAGGGCGAAGCGAGAGCAACACCCATTCGCGTCTGCCGGAGTTTCCGAACGGAGAGGCGAATGACCTCGGCCTTCGTTATTCGAAGGTCCCGGGCGAGGTTTTCGATCGCGCTATGCGTGGATTGATCAACTCGAATGCTGGTCGATGGCATACACCGAGCATAGGTAGTTGTATGCCATCAACCAAGGCATTCGCGGACTGAGGCATCAGACCGGAACCTCGGTTGCGAGCTTCGCCACGGTCTTCACCCACTGGGTGCCGTCATCGGTGAATCCGACCGGAGCGGCGTCCTTCTTCTTCCACTCGGTGCCCGTGTCGGTGTAACCAGCAGGAGCCACGTCCTTCACGGTGTTGTAGCGGGTCTCTTGATGCGTGCCGCCGGCAATCGAGCAGAGGTCGCCACCTGCATTAGGGCTGCCACCCCACGGGCAGAGAGTGCCCTGGCTTCTTGCGGTGTCAGCGGCGTACGTGATGCCCGGGTCTTGCACGGTGACGGTGTACGGCTCTTGATGGAACGTGAACGCGAGTGCCGAATACGCGTACGGCAGCGTGGTGGTGCACGTGCCGCTCACGTCTGTGAAGCCATCGGGGCAGACATAGACGGTTCTCGTGCGCGGGGCTGCGGGTGCAGCGGGGGCTGCGGCTGGTTGAGGTGCTGATTGCGGTGCAGCCTGCTGAGGGGCGGGTTGAAGTGCCGGGGCTTGGGCTACTGCCTGGGTTGCCGTGGTTGCTGTCGCGGGGTTAGCCGTGGGCATCGCCGCGTTGCTTGTCGCGGTTGCGGAGGTGCTGACTGCCTTCAGCTGATCGGCCACGGAGAGACTGCGCAGTTGCTTCAACGTGGCAGTCATGAGCAGGCGGCTGGTCGGGCCGGTGAAGGTGCCCACCTGTGGGGTCACAGTGAAGATGTAACGGGCGTTCTCGTCGAGACCGGTGAATGAGGCGAGCGCGCTGTTCGTGGCCTTGAACATCCGAGTAGCCGAGGGGCGCTTGACCGGAGCTGCGAGCACCGTGAACTTTGTCCGCGTTCGTGGTGAGGCCCAACTGAGAACTGCTGTTCCTGGCTTAGGGCTGAGTGTCAAAGCGAGCGAGCGCACCGAGACGGTTGCGATGTTGATGCGCGAGTCGCTGCGGGCCTGCTGGGTGGCCGCTTGAGCAGCCGGAGCGGTTGCCGTGAGTGCCAGGGTGGCGATGGTTGTGCCGGTGAGCGCGGTGGCGATTGTGAGTCGCGCCGCGCGATTGGGTGCGAAGTGCATGTCGTTCCTCCCGAAGTCGTTTCGAGGAGGTTCGGCTGCATTGCTCGTTTCAGGAATGCGCGAGTTCGTTACCTGGGGATAGCGCGTGATGGATGTGACGAGAGTGAAGTTGCGTCCGTATTGGGTGCGTCTTCTTGTTGTCGTGTGGACAACCTCTTGACGGGTTTTGGCGTCGGACTTATTCGGCCTTGGCTACCGCATCGTCGACGATCTCGGCGACCTTGATCGACTCGGCCGGCGAGAGCACCCAGTCGCTACCACCGCGAATGCGGCTGCTCATGGCCTCGAACATCAGTTGATACGCGTCAACGGCATCGAAGATCTCGATCTCGTCATTGATCTTGACCCGAGCCGTTTCACGCAAGGAACAGAAGCCCTCGTTATCGAGTGAGCTGATCTCGCCCCGCTCGAAGATGATGCGCATGCTCTCTGTTGCCGGCTGCTCGAAGGAAGCCGTGATCTCCGCCTTCGTGTTCTCGCCCCAGCTGAGGGTGATGTCGGTCGTGAGATCGGCGCCGTGCTCATTCAGGTGCCGGTGGGAGGAGACGACCTCGAGCTTGCTCATATCGGGAACGCAGGCGAGCAGGGCGTGCAGCGGGTAGACACCGATGTCGAGAAGGGCTCCTCCGCCGTACTCAGGGAAGAAGCGGTAGTTGCCGGGCGGGGCTGCATCGGCGGTCTCCCAGGTGAAGCGCCCCTCGAAGCCCGTCATCGCACCGAGCTCGCCGCTCTTCGCGAGCTCGGCGATGTGACGCATACGCGGATGCCAGCGCATCCATACAGCCTCGACGAGCATCAGGCCCTTCTCGGCTGCCTTCTCGAAGGCGGTGCGCGTCTGAGCGGCGTTCATGGCCATCGGCTTCTCGCAGAGCACGTGCTTGCCGGCCTCGAGGGCGGCGAGGATCCAATGAAGGTGCACATCGTTAGCGAGGGCGATGTAGACGGCCTCGATCTCGGGGTCGTCGATCACTTCCTGGTAGCTCGCGTAGGCACGCGTGGGGTTCACGCTGGCAGCGCGGGCAGCATCGCGCGCGCCTACGGCCGTTAGCTCAGCGTTGCTGGCCTGATGAAGTGAGTCAGCAGTTCTTGCCGTGACTAGCCAACCTGCACCGAGAAAGCCCCATCGCACTGATTCCATGGGGTCAGTGTGGTGCACCCGAGTCTGAAGCGTCCACGGAATCCGTTCGATACTTCTTGGCTGCAACATGTCTTCAAATTTCGAACTTACGGATGAGAGGATTTGAACGTTTCGCTGAACGGCAGCGAAGGCGGAGTAGTTGGGGAAGGGTGCACATGACTGCAGCAGTTTCCTATGAGTCGATGATGCAGGCTCGGCTCGCTGAACTCCTGGCACACCCAGAGTCCTTCACCCCAAGCTATAGAAAGCGTTATGAATTCCTCAGAAGTCACTGCAAGGGCCTGACCGCACACGCCACGTATGCGATGACTCAAGTTCTGGGCCGCGACGCGTCGAGGGGCTTTACCGAACTCCCAGAAGTCCCCAACCTGGGTTTCCCTGAGGCGCACGTTCCCGATCTCGGGTACCAGATGGGTTGGCACTTCATTGTGGGAACTGCGGTGGCGACCGATGGCACTAGGTATGGCGTCCAGTTCATGCCATTCTCTTCAGCAATTCTTCCCGGACCGCTTCGCGAATCTTTCGGGATCTCCGAGATCGAGAATCAGGTGATGGAGGTGCATCTCGCGGTCAGCCGCGAGGGGGATCGACACTACCGAGGCGCTCCCACTGTGGTCTCTGGGCTCGATGGCGAGATTGAAGTACGTTCTGCACCGTTCCGGTATCGAGCGGGTAACACGTTGATGGAATCGCCTAATCCATCGGGTGAGCTCATCCCGCTTCACATCATTGGCACATCGTGGGATCGAAGCGGCAGTCAACCGATTGAGCTTGGCGTCGATTTCACGTTTACGGAAGCGAAGGCTCCGTTCCTTCAAGGAAATGCTGGTGCGGCTCCCAGCCTCGCGGGTGTGGGCACGCTGTATTACTCGATTCCTCAAATGAAATTAGGCGGCTCGAATAACACATTGCGCATCGGTGACGAATTGATCGAGATCGAGTCGGGTGAGTTTTGGATGGATCACCAATGGGGAACCGGACTCGTCACGTGCAACATCTTCGCGGGAAATCCTCGATCGGAGGCAATACGAGCAGCGTCATTACTCGCCCCTCATAATCCGGGTGGCTGGGATTGGTTCATGGCCATGTTCGACGGCGATCACCAGCTCACCCTGGCCACTTTGCATGGCGCGGACGATCCTGCCCACTACGACCAGCGTTCAGAGAATCCACCCACGGACATGCATATTCCGGTATTCGGGGCTCGAGTGGATCCCTACGGGGTGAAGCACATTGTTCGAGGGCAATTGGTGATTGATGACTGGGTACGTGCGGAGCGATCCCCTGATCCATCGATCTACCCGGTAACACGTATCTGGCATCCGAATAGGTGGAACTTCTCCCTTGATGGAGATGTGCCTGAAGTCATGAAGTCTTTCGTGATGAACCCCATCGTCAATGGAGGCCAGGCGGGCTTCTTTGCGCCAGGTGTCCAGTATTCCGAGGGTGCGGTCACGTTGAGCGGCCCTGCTGGCAAAGTCGGGCATGGATTCGCGGAATCCGTTGGCTACGACCTCTCCTTCGCCAGCGCAGTCATGTCAATTGCCGGGTTGCCTGTTACGCAGGAGAGTGTGCGGCTGTGCGAATCGGCGAGGCCAGGCCTACTTCTTCGAATGAAGGCGCTCCTGTTCCTACTCCGACCGAGTACGCGTCGGGAACTCGACAAATGGAAGGCTGCACTCACGTTGAATTAGAGCGGGTGCTCCTCGTGCTGAATCTTCGGGCTGCGCGGGAAATTTCGCCGGGTCTCCGTAGGCGAAGAGATTGAGATTCCTTCACGTAAATGCAAGCATTTCCCAGTCGCCGGACGAGTGCGTGGGCGAACAACGATTGCGAGGAGCGAACCATGGAAAGCGGAACGGTAACCCGTCGGGGAATGTTGCTGGGAATGGCCGGGCTGGTCGGCGCCGTGGGTGCTGGTTCTCTCCTGAATTTGTCGAGCGTCGCTCATGCAGCCACCGATAAGGACGGGACTCCGGTTACATCAGAAGAAGCACTCGCCTACCTGAGGGCGGGAAACCGTCGGTGGAGGAATGGCGATATCCAGCAGCGGGATTACACGCCGTCAGGCAAGCAACTGGTGAATGGGCAGTGGCCGATTGCTGGTGTAGTTTCCTGCGCCGATTCTCGCGTGAACCCCGAGAACGTCTTCGACGTTGCTCGCGGAAACCTGTTCAATGTGCGCAATGCAGGCAATGTCGCAGGGGATATCACCATCGGGTCGCTTGAATATGCGGTCGCCGTTCTGGGCATCCCGCTGATCGTTGTCCTTGGTCACACGGCCTGTGGTGCAGTGAAGGCAACGCAGGAGTCAGTTGCTACGGGGAAGATGCCGGGTGGAGATATCGACGCAATCGTCAACGCCATTGCACCGGCTGTGCGCGCACTTCCGGCTAAGCACACTCTCACTCAGGCGATCAGTGCCAACGCGCAGCAGACGACTCGCCAGCTCATTGATGGCAGTGCGATCATCGATGCTGCCGTGCGGGCGAAGAAGCTCCTGATCCGCGAAGGCGTCTACGACATCGCGACAAAGCGCGTCACACTCCTACCCGTGTAATCCGCAATGTGAGGAATTCTTGAGTCTGTGTTCGCGCAAGAAAATGCGCGGGATGCGTAGCCCCACATTGGCAAGTCAGGATGCGCTTTAGATCTGCGAACTGCGTGCCTAGAAGCATCGAGGCGTGACTCAAGATGGCCGAATGAGTCCCTGTCCTCAGCGAGCAGAGGTGACTGTGAGCTGCGCGAGAGCGAAGGTCACAGAGGGGCTGAACAGGTTCACGCTGAGCTCGTCATTGAGCATGTCGGCGATCGCCTGATCGGCCACCTGCAGCTTCATGCCGCGGTAGTTCGTGGAGTCGTAGTAGCCGAGGGTCTGCTTCGTGCTGGCGATGCTGGTGATCGCGAAGAGCTTGGCGTTGGTGCCGTCTTTCAGCACGCAATCGATGACCTTGGCACGGGTGTCGATAACCGGGGTCTGGCAGTTCACGAACTCGCGGGTCTTGGTGTTCTGAATCTTGAAGCCGCCGGCGGCGAAGTTCGCCGTGCCGAGCTTGGCGACGATCGGAATAGCGACGCGCACGCGGGTGAGAGGTGAGTTCGAGAGCGCCGAGCCGGGGGAGATACCCGAGATCGTGATGCCGGAGGAGAACCACGTGGGCGCGATGCCGTTGGCGGTGGTGAAGAAAAAGTTGCCGCTGGCGTCGTCGGCGTTGACCGGGGCGCTGCTGCCGGTGTTCTTGGCAGGTTGGGTGGTGGTGACGGCAGTGGTCACTGAATCAGCAGCGACGACGTCGGAGGCAACCGTGTCGGCCGCCATCGCGTTGGTGCCGGCGAGACCTGCGACCAGGGCGAGGGAGGCAGCGATGCTTAGCGCGAGCCGAGTGGTGCGCATGAATCCTCCGAGGCAGAGCCGCTCACGCCGAATTCGGCGGTCTCCGCAAGGATAACCCCGTGAACGTGCATCAGCCCTCGAGCGACTCCGGGCCTCTGAGCCTGAGTGAGTCGCTGCATGCGGCCCTGGTCGAGGCTGTGGGCTCGGCTCACGTGCTCACTGACCCGGCCGTGACGGGCGAGTTCACTCAAGAGTGGACCAGGCGCTTCTCAGGCCCCTGCCGGGCCGTGGTGCGCCCAGGATCGACTGATGAGGTCGCAGCGGTCGTGCGGGCCTGCATGGCCGCGGGAGTGCCGGTGCTGCCGCAGGGTGGCAATACGGGGCTGGTGGGCGGTTCAGTGCCCGCGGTTTCGCCGGGGCGTCACGGGGCGCCGGTGATCGTCTCGGCGCGGCGGCTCTCCGCCATCTCCTCGGTCGATCAGCTCTCGGGCCAACTGACTGCAGGGGCCGGAGCGACCCTGGGCGATGTTCACCGAGCGGCCGAGGCTGCGGGCTGGATCTACGGGGTTGATCTCGCAGCTCGCGACTCGTGCACCATCGGCGGCACCGTGGCCACCAATGCCGGCGGCATCAACGTGATCGCCTACGGCATGACCCGCGCCTCGGTTGTCGGTATTGAGGCCGTGCTGCCCGATGGCCAGGTGATCTCGCATCTCTCCGGTCTGCTCAAGGACAACACCGGCTATGACCTCGGAGCGCTGTTCTGCGGCTCCGAAGGAACGCTGGGCATCATCACGGCGGTGCGGGTGCGACTGCATCGTCCGCATGCTGCAACGTCGGTCGCGTTGGTCGGTTGCACGGGCTTTGCCTCGGCCTTGGAACTCATGAGTCGTGCGCGTGCTGGTGGCTTCCCGGTGATCGGCGCAGAAGTAATCGACGCCTCGGGCATGGAGCTCGTGATGGGTCTCGCCGATCTGCCTTACCCGCTTGAGTCGCGGTGGGAGTTGGTGGTGCTGCTCGAGATCGCTGATGGTGGGGATGGATCGGGTCTGCCGCTGGATGAGTCAGCCGACGCGGTTGTTGCGTTCGACGCATCGTCGCGAGCGCGACTGTGGTCATACAGGGAGCGACAGTCAGAGGCGTACTCGACTCTCGGCGTCGTGCACAAGCTCGATATCTCGGTGCCACTAGAATCACTTGCTGCGTGCGCGGATGAACTTCGTACCTTGATTGAGTCGTACCCGATTGTCACGACCTACGGAGTGTTCGGGCATCTCGCCGATGGCAACATCCACCTCGAGATCGTCGGCCCTGCGTGGGATGACCTCGAGATTGATCACGCGATGCTCGCGTGCGCTGCGCGATACGGCGGCTCGATCTCGGCAGAGCACGGCGTGGGGCGAGTGAAGGCGCGTGAACTGGGGATGTGTCGATCTTCTGTTGAGATTGCGGCGATGAAGGCAATCAAGGATGCGTGGGACCCGCAGGGGCTGATGCATCCGGGCGTGCTGTTCGCGGAGTAGTCGCGCCCCAATCGCTCTAGCGGCCGTGTTGTTTCTTGGCTTACGATCTAGTGAAGCCAACACTGGAACGGGGGAGCGCGGATGAACGTCACGTGCACGTGGGAGTTCGCTCTGATTCAGACAAACGAGGCGGCAGATATTCCCAGCGATCTCGATCGCGTCATGGTGGAGCTTCTTGCATTGGAAGGCTGCACGCCGGCTCTGACCGATAGCGCAATCGGTCTGGACCTGGCGGAGATGTCGGCGGAAATCAGTGTGAGCGTTGAAGCTGAGTCACCTGAAGTTGCGATCGCATTGGCGATGGGTTCGATCCGCACGGCGATTCATGCGGCTGGCGGTAGTACCGCTGGCTGGCCGTCTGTTTCCGAGGTTGTGGGCTCGGGCATTGTGTTTGAGCCGCGCCAGCTCACTGCCGTCTGACTCAACCGTTTACTCGGGAAGCAGGATCGCCCGGAGCTCGTCGGCGTTGGCTGCGTAGAACGTCGGGCTGATCGCCTCAAGCTCGCCTTCAGGTGCGTAGCCATAGGTGATCGCGATCGAGTCGATGCCGAAGTGCTTGGCGGCGATGATGTCGGAGTCGCGGTCGCCGACCATCACGATGCTTCCCGCGGTGTGATCGATGCTGGCCAACTCGAAGGCATGGGCGAGCACATCGGTCTTGTGCTGGCGTGAGCCGTCCTCATGCGAGCCGGCAACGATCGCGAAGAGGTGATCGAGCTTGGCGTGCTGGAGGATTCGCTCGGCCGACACGTCGGGCTTGGCCGTTGCCAGGATGAGAGTGACACCGGCGGCGATGAGGTCGGCGATGAGCTGGGCGAGGCCGGGGTAGAGCTCGAAGTCGTACTCGGCATCGTCGAAGTACTTCTCCTTGTAGGCCGTGAAGAAGGCATCGACATCACTCTCGGGGCGGCCGTAGTGATCGACAAGCACATCCTTCAGCGGCGGTCCCATGAACTTCATGATCACCTCATCGGTGACATCCGTGAAGCCGATGGCCTCCAGGCCGTAACGCACCGAGACAGCCACGCCGGGCAGGGAGTCGATGACAGTTCCGTCGAGATCGAGCAGCACGACCTCGTAGCGCGGGGTGGTGATCGGCGTCATGGGAGCAGTAGTGCGCGGAGCTCGTCGGCGCTATGGACGATGAAGTCAGGCTCGGCATCGATGAGCTCGCCCTCATCGGCGTAGCCCCATGCGGCACCTATCGAGGTGAAGCGGTGGTGCTTGGCGCCGATGATGTCTTCCTTGCGATCGCCCACCATCACAATGCTCTTGTTATCGCCGTCGGTGATCAGGCCGCCGATGTTCTCGATCGTGAAGCTGAGGATGCTTGGCTTGTCCTGTCTGGTGAGCTCCATGTCACTGCCGCCGACGAAATCAAAGTGATGAATCAACTCAGCTTTCGTGAGCACGCGTTCGGCTGACGGGATCGGCTTCGCGGTCGCGAGCCCCACCTTGATGTCGCTGCTCGCGAGATCGGCGACGAGCCCTGCCATGCCGGGGAACAATTCGAACTCGTACTCGCCGCCGCCGAAGTAGTGAGAGCGATAGACGACGACGAAGTCATCGATCTCCTGCTTGCTCTTTCCGTAGACCTCGCCGAGCGTGTAGTGAAGGGGCGGGCCGAGGAAGGCACGGATCTGGTCCTCGGTCAGGTGCTCGAGGTCGATGCTCGGCAGCGCGAGGGTCAGGCAGCGCAGGATGCCGGGATATGAATCAGTGATCGTGCCGTCGAGATCGAGCAGGACGATGTCGGGGCACGGAGTCAGGGGCACTCGCTGATACTCGCAGCGCACCGCATTCGTCCACAGGCCATTTCATGTGATGCCTGTCATCCACAGATGAGTGCTCACCACTTCTGACGCGACGGTTCGCGATTTAGCGTCACCGAATCCTTCTCTCGGCCTGGCCGGATTGCTCATCCGGCCTGACTGAGGGAAGGGGGTGAAATGGTGAGACGGAATAGTCCAGCTCGGTTCATGGAAATGACCCTGGCGGTGTGCGGTGCCTTCACTGAGACCGCACACCTGGCCAGGGCCATCGTTGAACTCGCTCGAACCCTTATGGGGGGCTAGCGGCCTTCACAAGGGGCCTCGTCAGCTAACACTGGCGGGGCTCCGCCAATGTAAAACCTGGTCTTGGGCGATGTCAATGACCCGGTTCCGCGGAGTGCTCGGTTCCTCGGGTGCGCCTGCGTCGTCACTGCTGTGTTGGCTATTCGCCGAGCAGGATCGCGCGCAATTCGGCAACGCTGCCGACCACGAAGTCGGCTCCTGCCGCTTCGAGTTCGCCCGGATCGGCGTAGCCCCACTCGACACCGATGACGGGAATGCCGTGGTGCTGGGCGCCGTGCACATCGTGGTTGCGATCGCCGATCATGATGATGCGATGAGAGTCGGGGTGGATCTGCATCTCGTCGAAGACATACCTGATGACGTCGGGCTTCTTGGAGTTCGTGCCATCGAGTTGCGCGCCACCGATCATCACGAAGTGATGGGTGAGATCGAAGTGATCGAGCACTCTGGTCGCTGACTCGATCGGCTTGCTCGTCGCTGTGGCGATCGGGATGCCACGGTCGTTGAGTTCTTGCAGCAGCGCAGGCATGCCCTCGAAGATCTGGGCGTTGTATTCGTTGTTGTCGTGATAGACCTCGCGATAGGCCATCACGCCGCGCTCGGCCATTGCTTCGTCGAGACCGTGCCAGTCCTGCAACGCCACGGCGAGCGGCGGGCCGAGGTACTTGCCCATCTCGGCATCACTGGGCTGCTCGATGCCGACGGCATCGAAACAGTGGCGAAGGCTGGCGGTGATGCCCGGAGCGGAGTCGCTGATGGTGCCATCGAGATCGAACAGGATCACGTCATACGGGTACTGGCTCGCCTCGGTCACGGGCTCATGATCGCAGGTGGTGGGAGTGTGGGAATGTTGGAGTGTGGCAATCGAGGTCATCGCCCACCGCGGCGCGAACGAGGAAGAGCCGGAGCACTCGCTCGCTGCTTACCTGCGCGCTGTCGAGGAAGGTGCCGACGCCGTCGAATGCGATGTTCGCCTGACCGCCGACGGAACCCTGGTGCTCGTGCATGACCGGCGCATCAACCGCACCAGTTCGGGCCGTGGCGCCGTGTCGTCGATGACCTTCGGCGAGCTTGCCCAGCACGACTACAGCGGCGGGCCGACTGTCTGGCGCGACTTCGAGGATCCGACGCCCGATGAGTCGCGCACCAGCGTGCTGACTCTTGACCGCATGCTCGTCACATTGATGGAGCGCTCGGAGACCATCAAGTTCTCCATCGAGACGAAGCACCCGACTCGGTTCGGTCGGTACGTCGAGCGTGAGTTGGTGGACGTACTGCGCCGACACGGCCTTTCCGTCGGCTCGCCGCGCGTGCGCATCATGTCGTTCAGCTCATACGCAGTGAAGTGGGTCGCGGAGCACTCACCCGTCTATCCGACGGTGTTCCTGCTTGATCGCATCCCCCGCCGGTACCGCGATGGCTCGGTGCCGCCGGGAGTGACAGGAGTCGGAGTCTCGATCGAACGCCTGCACTCTGACCCGGAATACATCACTCGCGTGAAGGCCCGCGCGAACTTCGTGCACGTCTGGACAGTCGACACTGTGGCCGATGTTGACCTCTGCGTGTCATTGGGAGTCGATGGCATCATCAGCAACCGGCCCGGGATGGTCATCGACCGCCTTCGCGAGCGGGGTCTGCGCGACGCGTAGGCTCTGCGGCTATGGGAAAGAAGCCACGCCGCCAGGAGTCAGCCGCCGTCGTCATTGAGGGCGAGGTGCCCGTTGTCGGCATGCGCGAGCCCTGCCCGTGTGGATCGGGCAAGCGCTACAAGGCCTGCCACGGCAAGGTCGACCTCGGTGCGGCCTCGAGCCGCCCGTTCGAGGGCTTTGCGTCGGAGTGCGACATCGTCGCCCTGCGCGAACTCGTGCCCTCGGCCACCGCACCCCTCGAGCTGACCCGCGACGCCTCGCGCCAGGTCACCCTCGCCACTGTTCTTCCGATGGCGTGGCCGGCACTGGTGCGCGATGACGCCCACATCCTGCTCGGTCTGCAGGTCAACACAGGCACCGGTGATGCGTCCCGCGATCTTGCGAGCGCACTGCTCTCGGCTATCGCGACCGAGCCGGGCAATGGTGTTGCGCCGTCACGCGACTTCGCCTCGCCCTACCGCCTGCAGGATCTCATTGACCCGGCGAAGAAGCTCGACATCACCGTGCATAGCAACTTCGACTTCTGGATCGAGCGCGACGACGTCACTGACGAAGTTCGGGCATCGCTTGAGCGTGCCAGCGAGCACTGCTACCCGACTGCACGCCTGGCTTCAGTCGAGGCGGGCTACTGGACTCGCATGGGCGAGAAGGAACATCTGCGCTGGGTGACCTCCTTCGAGGAGGAGTCACTGCTCGACGCACTCGCGCGCCTGCATGCCGTGAAGTCCGACGACCTCGGAGAAGACACCAAGTTCGTGGGCATGTTCCGCGCGCAGGGTCTGGTCGCACCGGTGTGGGATCTCCCGATCGGCTTCGGAGCCGAGGGCTGCGAGGCACCGATCGTCGCCTTCGAGAAGCGACTGCTCGAGGCACTCGCTGACTCGTCACCGCTCACCGACGACCAGCGCCGTGCGCGCTCGGGCCTGACAACCAAGCAGGTCACCCTCCGCTAAGCACCACAAACAGATCCCCCGCTCACCTGTCGGTGAACGGGGGATCTGTCTTTGGAGGAGGGCAGAACTGCTACTCGTGCTCTCGCGGACCTGCCAATCCGGAGTTACTTGGTGGGCATGAGCACGGCGTTGATGCCGTGCGCGACCTGCATGTTGCCCTTGTTGATGTCGACCTGGCTGAGGATCACCTTCGGGTTGGGAAGAGTCTTGTTGTAGTCAACGAGGGTGATGCTCGCGGGGCTGGTGGCGACCTTGACGCCGATGGTCTTGCCCGGCAGGGCGGTCTTCAGCTTGGCGCCATTGGCCTTGAGGGCATCGCCCGAGAGAATCGTGGCGCCCGGAACGACGTGGTACTCGAGAACCTTCTCGACGGTCGGGATGCCGAGGCTGGCAACAGCCTTGAACGCGCCGGCTTCAGTGGTGACCTTCTTCTTGGTCAGGGCAGAGGCGAGGTTCATGAACGCCTGGTCATTGGGGATGAAGGCAGTGAGAGCGGTGCTGCCGTCGGTGAGCACCTTGACCGGGGAGTTCGGCTTGGCCTTCAGCACTGCCAGCACGGCAGCGGTCACGATGTCGTAGTCCTTGTAGTCCTGATCGAAGCCCTGCTGGCCACCAGTCAGCACGGAGGCGAGGGAAGTCGTCCCCATGTCGGCAGCTGATGCGGCGGGAGCAGCAACGGCGGCCAGGGGGAGAACGAGTGCTGCGGCGGCGATGCCGCCGATAAGACGCGAGCGATTCATGATGAGCCTTTCGTCGAAGCGCCCCCGTTGAGCGCTTATGGCAGTACTTCGGCGTGAGGGGGCTTCCTGGATGCAGGAATTTCAGGGAACTTTTTCGCTCTATGCCGCATCCAAGGGAGGTCGCCCGGGCGAAGTAGGTACATGGGAACGCTTGCTCGAGCGGAAGGGGTGAAGGTGACGCATACTGAAAATGCGCCTGAACCCCTACGCCTCGTCACGCCCCGGGAGACACCTGCCATGCAGCCATCCGATGACTCGGAGCTCGCGGCATCCTTCGTGGCCGGCGATGAGCGAGCTCTGGAACAGGTGTATTCGCGCTGGTCGTCCCTCGTCTTCACCATGGCCCGTCGGGCCACGGGCAATGAGAGCGATGCCGCCGACATCACGCAGGCAGTATTCGTCTCAGCTTGGCGTGGCCGTGGCGGATTCGACCTCGATAAGGGCTCACTGCCCGGCTGGCTGGTGACTATTACCCGCCGCCGAATAGCCGATCACTGGGAGTCGATCTCCCGCGAAACCCGCAAGATCGATGCGGAATCGGCTCGGCTGGACGACGAAGCCGTCGCCGGTCACGCCGAGGAGTCGGTGAATCGAGTGATCATCGCCGACGAGTTAAGCCAGCTCGGCGAGCCCCAGCGCAAGATCATGGAGCTCGCCTTCTTCCAAGACCTCACCCACGCTCAGATTGCGCGTGCCCTCGATATCCCCTTGGGTACGGTCAAGAGCCACATTCGCCGATCGCTCGATCGGCTGCGCACCCGACTGGAGGTGGATCATGTCGCACTGTGATGAGGATGCCCTGGCGCTCCTTGCCCTCGGTGAGGTTGTCGATTCACGTGATGTCGCGCATGCGCAGGAATGCGCAGAGTGCAGTGCACGCCTGGAGGAGTACCGCGCTGTTGTCAGCGTCGGTCGAACGGTGACTCCTGACGATGTACCAACTGCACCGCCGGCAGAGGTGTGGTCCGCGGTGACGGCAGAGGTGGCACGCGATCGGGCTGATGCTGCAGTGGGGGCTGACGTGGTGTCGCTCGACTCCGCGCGGTCGCGTCGTCGACGTGGCGGCTACGTGCTGGCTGCAGCTGCGGCTGTCGTCGGCCTCATCGCTGGCTCAGCCGTGACGGCATCAGTGATCAATCGCCCGGAGACAGTGCAGATGGTCGCAAGCGCACAGCTCGACCCCATCGGTGATGCGTCACTGATGGGAACTGCAGTGGTGCAGCGCGTGGGCGATACCTCGCAACTGAAGGTGACCGTTCCCGATCTGCCGAATGCTGATGGCGGCTACTACGAGGTGTGGATGGCGACTGCTGACACCAAGAACATGGTGGCGATAGGCAACCTCAACCCCGGTTCGACTGCGGTTTACACACTGCCCGCGGGGATGGATCTCGCGTCGTTCCCGATTGTCGATGTCTCGCTAGAGACATACGACGGGGACGCGGGTCACAGTGCGACGAGCGTGGTGCGCGGCACTCTCAACGCCTGATCATGATTCGGGCACGTCGTCAGATGTCACTCGATGTCGGGGGGGATCATGTCTTCAGGCTTCCCGAAATAGTCCATCGCGAGTGCGGGTGAGACCGTCTCGGTCTTCACTCGGCGCGGGCCGGACCATGGAGCCGGCGGCGCATCCAACTTTGCGCATATGGCGTATGCGGGGAACTCATAGCGCTTGCGCAGTTTGCTGAACATCTCCCAGGCATCATCGGCGTTGTACTCGATGGGGAATTCCGCTGCTTCGAGCATCTCGTAGACCTCGTTGAATTCCTCCCGAGTGAGAGTGAGCGGCATCTGCTCGCCTGAATCGAGAAGCCCGATCGCTTCATGGGCCATCCCGCGCACGGCATCAGCACTTGCGGCATGTTGGGCGGCAGTGCGACCGGGTTCTCGTGACGGCATTGCGATCATGGCCGGATCGATAGTCACCGTGGGCTTCACGAAGCGACCAATAATCGGCAGACGCGAGATGAACTTCTTGGGGGCAATACTCGTGACATAAAGAGTGTCAAACGTCTGCACGCCCTGAGCGAGAAGTAGGTACGCCTGATGGTGTGACCGTTCGTGATTGAGGGAAACGCTGAGTGCAGCGGCATCCATCATGGCGAGCAAGCTGGTGGCGTAATGACGATTCGCCCGCGCGGACCGCACGTGAATGAGCGCGGGATACGTCAGGTGAGTGAGACGGAGCGATGTTGCCCACTTCGACCAGTACTCGAAGATGCCGTCATTGATCGAGAGTCGATCGGTCAGATGTGCACGCGCGAGGAATTCCGGTCCCCATGCCGGCTCACCGGCCTCGGTCGAGAGTTGGGTGACCGCGATCTCGCGCTCGGTGTAGATGCCATAGATGGTCGGCAGGAAGCCGATCATGAGTGCGATCACGATCGGCCCGGTCGCGGCGGCCATGAAGTCGAGGATCGTCTGATCCTGGGAATGCCCGGCGTCGAAGCCGAGGGTGAACAGGCTCGACCCCGCCTGGGCGAGAGCATCACCGAAGGAGTTGCCGCCGACCCCATAGATCATCAGGCCGTAGGCGAGCAGGAAGCCCAGAAGCCAGGCCAGCAGGGTGACGATGATGATCAGCGGCCCACCCCAGGCCATCACGGAGTCGCGTCCCTTGTAGTTCTTGCGCAGGCGAGCGAGACCCCACGAGGTATTCACCACCGCGGCCATGATCATCGAGCTAAAGAAGCTGCGCAGGGCGCGGGGCACCACGATGGTGCGCAGCAGGCTCACGATCATCGACATGAACAGCAGGACGCCCAGCACGAAGCAGGCCGTGCGGGAGACGAGCTCAGAGGGGCTGACCGTCAGGTCGAGTGCCACCACGTGAATCATCCCGACAACCTACCGCTGGGCCGCCTCCGGGAATCAGTGGATTCGGGGTGCTCCAGGGGCAGCGACTACGATTTGGGTGTGCTGGGAGATTCCGGGGTGCGCGACACCCTGCTGATCATCGCGATCCTGCTGGGCGGCGCTGCCCTGGCTGTCGCGATCTACGCGGTTGCCCGGCTCTCCCGCCTCCACCGCGCCTACGCCCTGCTCCAGGTGGCCGAGGGCCGCGAGAACTACATCGACGTCCTCGCCCGCACCCGCGAGGAGTTTGCCGACCTCAATGAAGAGGTACTCGCCCTCGGCGGCGCCCTCAACCGCACCCGTCGCGAGCTCGCCGACGCCCTGCGCCACGTGTCGGTCGTGCGCTACGACGCCTTCGGCGACATGGGCGGACGCTTCAGCTTCTCGGCCGCCATGCTCGATGACA
>JAHEIZ010000036.1 GCA_024639145.1 Actinomycetes bacterium
CGTGCCCTCAAGGCCGCATCACCGGTGCGGAAGTTCGGCATGAGTGGAGTCTTCGTCGAAGGCTGGGCGGTCTACGCCGAGCAACTGATGATCGATCGCGGCTACACGCCCACCGATGATCCGCGCTCAGCTCTCGCTATTCGCCTTCAGCAGCTCAAGATGCAGTTGCGCATGACCATCAATGCCATCCTCGATGTCGGCGTGCATGCGGGTGACATGACCGAAGACGAAGGCCTCGCGCTCATGCGCGATCGCGGCTTCCAGGAGGAGGGTGAAGCAGTCGGCAAGTGGCGCCGTGCATTGCTCACGTCAGGCCAGCTGCCGACCTACTTCGTCGGCTACAAGGCCGTCACCGAAATTGCCAACGACCTACGTGTGCTTCACTCCGACTGGAGTGACCGACAGGTGCACGACCTCATGCTCAGCCAAGGGTCGCCGGCACCGAGGCACCTGCGCACCCTGCTGGGCATCTAACGGGATGGTCTCTGTCGAAAGAGAGAAGTTCTGATTGAGGTTCACTCTGTCCGGTGGTAGGCGCATACTTAGAGTATGCGTCGATTCCTGGTCACTGCAGTGGCCGTCAGTGTTCTCGCGAGCTTGAGCGTCTCGGAATCCCAGGCGGCGGTGAGCCAGGCCGCTGTCGGGCGTGCACCCTCCGCAGTCACGGCATCGGGTACGCCCCTGCAGATTCTTGCCAGCACGCCGGTAGTGCCATCCCTGCGCGTGGGTTATAAGTCCGGACTCTTTCCGAATCTCGCGTCAACAGTCAAGGACTCTCGGGGGTGCACTCTTCGTAACCAGATGCTCATCAAGCTGGCTGCACGAAAGCCGCGCGTGGGCGGCGGCTGCCGGCTTTCTGGCGGTCTTTGGCTCGCCGATTTCGGAAAGACCCGCATCACAACTTCTTCCAAGGTCCGACTCAGCAAACTCGTTCCTGACGTATATGTCTATGGGCAGGGTGCCGAGAATTGGTCAGCAGCGCAGCGGCGCGCATACACGACCTTTCCCGTACCGACCCGGGTATCGAAGTCAACCCGCTCGGCTCGGTCTCGGGCAGCGACCATCAATGAGCAGTACGCAGGCCCAGGGGCAGATTCCATTGTCGCGGCCTCGGCCGCCGGACAGTCATTCATGCAACGGGTTAATACCCTGCTGGTGAAGTCCTCAGACCCGACACAGGCGGATCTGGATGCCCTCAAGGCCAGCAACCCGGTCATGTTTGAAGGCTGGACAATCGGGACACTTCTCAATGCAAAGGCCTGGGGTATCAGTTTGACGCCCAGCCTGTTCGCCAACTTCCAGGTGACGCTGCGGCAATGCCAGCTAGTCGCTCGTTCAAAAGTTCGTGCACGCCCTACTGTGATCTCCCCCATCGCTGAGATACACAACCCTTGCACTGCCTCATACACGGTCACCGAAGTGGGCCAGGCTTTTCAGATTAATGCGATTCCTCAGATCGCCTCGACAGTGGCGGCTCAGGACTCCACCGTCCTGAATGAATACGGAACGCCGATGGGCGAGGCAGTGTCGAGATCACTCTTCGGCATTCACGCACCTGCGCATTGGGTGAGTGACTTCGACAGCGCAAACCCGACCGGAGCAGACGGGGCAATCGATCCTGCGACAATTCCTGATATCCCTGTCGGGTACACCCGGCTTTGGGACACCGAGACAACATGGGCCGACCTTGAGCCCACACGAGGAACTTTCGTCTGGCGCAAGATCGACAAGCAGATTCAATTGGCGCAGGCAGTCAATGCGCGAGTGATGCTGGTTCTCGGTAAAACCCCTGCTTGGGCTGGTGCGTCCGCACAGTCGATGCCGACTGACATCTCTGATTGGCGAACTTACGTCCGCACGGTGTGTCAGCGATATGGCGCGTCCATCTCCTCGTACGAAGTGTGGAATGAAGCGAATCTCCAGACCTTCTGGACGGGCACTGCTGCCCAGATGGCTGACCTGACAAAGGCCGCCTTCGAGGAGATTCGCGGCTGTAATCCCAACGCCTTGGTCGTAGCTGCGAATACGACGAGCAGGGCCACGGGTTCCTTCGGCACCTTCTTCCCTGAGTACCTGCAGGAGCTCAAGACTCGTGGTTGGCCAGCGGATGCCTATTCAGTTCATTCCTACCCATCGGCTTCCGGCGGTGCTGACGATCGAATCAGGGGAATCGGCCAGTTTCGAGCAGCCTTGGCCCTTTCCGGGGCACCGTTCACGACCGTGTTCGACACCGAGATCAACTACGGCCTGGCCGGATTGGGGGAGTCCAAGGTCGACATCGCCGGTGACAATGCGATGACGCTCCTTTCTCGGACCTACATCGATTCGGTCAGATATGGCTTCGGATCTACGTTCTGGTTTGTCTGGACCGCGCAGCCTGACAGCAAGTTCGGCATCCAGCTCACCAAACAGGCGGCGAATGAGCGACAGGCATGGATGGCCACCTATGACTGGCTGGTGGGTTCAAGATTCCAGCGGTGCCTGGAGACCAGCAACCAGGTGGTCGTATGCCAGTTCAGCAAGGGGGCCGAGAATTTCTCCATCATCTGGCACGGCGATGTGGGAACTGCTCCCGTGGCCACGGACCCCGGATACCTTACTGGGCTCGGTTCTCGTTCTTGCAATCTCCGTGGTGAGTGCCAGGCGCTGACTCAAGACGCGCTCGTGACGGTTGGGTCGATGCCGATGCGGATTGATGGACCGCCGCTGAGCCAGGGACCGAATGCGAATGTCGACGCCGGGAAATCCAAATTCATCACCGTGGATTGCATATCCGGTCGCGGAAGCCCGCTGTGGACCTTCTCCTGTACTGACTTCGGTTCTGTTCCGGTCGGCAAGTCGGCCGTCCTGTCGGTCAAGGTGAGCAACCAGTCCCAAAAATCGCACACGCTCAAGTTACAGCCGATCGCTGCAGGTGCCGGCGGTAATGGGGCTGTCGTTCATACTCCGGCAGAGAATGAGTGCGGCGCTACACAGACGGTTGGGCGCGGAACCTGCTTCCTGCATCTGACGTGGACTCCTGCGAATGTCGGACCGTTGACTCCGTTCTCCCTTGTGGTGTGCAGTGGCAACAACGCGCTTCTGTGCTATCGCACCGATGCCGCTAATGGCATTCGAGGCGAGGCCGTGGCCGCGCAGCCGTAGCGCGATACGCCGTGGGTCTTCTCGGTTCGTATCGACACCTAATCCCGGGAAGTCCTGTGATTCGTGCCCTCTTGGGTTCCCCTAGGATTGAGCCATGGCTGCTATCGAATCCCTCATTGCCCGCGAAATCCTCGACTCCCGTGGCAACCCCACGGTTGAGGTCGAAATCCTGCTTGATGACGACACGGTTGCTCGCGCTGCCGTGCCCTCGGGTGCCTCCACCGGTGCCTTTGAGGCCGCCGAGCGCCGCGATGGCGAGGCTCGTTATGGCGGAAAGGGCGTCCTGCTGGCCGTCGCCGCGGTGGAAGAGGAGATCGCCCCCGAGATCATCGGCTACGACGCAGCTGACCAGCGCCTCGTCGACCAGGCGATGATCGATCTCGACGGCACCCCGAATAAGTCGCGCCTGGGCGCGAACGCAATTCTCGGCGTCTCGCTCGCCGTCGCCAAGGCCGCGGCCCAGTCGGCCGGCCTGCCGCTCTTCCGTTACATCGGCGGTCCGAACGCTCATGTGCTGCCCGTCCCGATGATGAACATCCTCAATGGTGGTGCGCACGCTGATACTGGTGTCGACATCCAGGAGTTCATGATCGCCCCGATCGGCGCCCCGACCTTCCGCGAGGCATTGCGCCAGGGCACTGAGGTGTACCACGCACTCAAGGCCGTGCTGAAGAAGAGCGGCTATGCGACCGGACTCGGTGACGAGGGTGGCTTCGCCCCCGACCTGCCGAATAACCGTGCAGCGCTTGAGCTCATCGCGACCGCGGTTGCCTCAGCCGGCCTGACTCTCGGCAAGGACGTCGCACTTGCACTCGACGTCGCGTCCACCGAGTTCTACAAGGACGGTGCCTACGCATTCGAAGGCGCCGCTCGCTCGGCCGAGTGGATGACGGCTTACTACGAGGGCCTGATCAACGACTTCCCGATGGTCTCGATTGAAGATCCGTTGGCTGAGGATGACTGGGCCGGTTACGCCCACATCACCCAGGCGATCGGTGATCGCGTGCAGCTCGTCGGTGACGATCTCTTCGTCACCAACCCCGAGCGCCTGCAGCGCGGCATCGACGCCGACGTTGCGAATGCCCTCCTGGTGAAGGTCAACCAGATCGGCTCGCTGACCGAGACCCTCGATGCCGTCTCGCTGGCTCAGCGCAATGGCTACCGCTGCATGATGAGCCACCGTTCGGGCGAGACAGAGGATGTCACTATCGCCGATCTCGCAGTCGCCACCGACTGCGGCCAGATCAAGACCGGTGCCCCCGCTCGCTCGGAGCGCGTCGCGAAGTACAACCAGCTGCTGCGCATCGAGGAAGAACTCGATGATGCAGGCCGTTACGCGGGTGCCCAGGCATTCCCGCGTTTCGCCGGCTGAACTTTCACCTCTTTCGTGTCACCATCGTCAGTATGAGCGCTTCCTCAGGTCTGCTCGACCCCCGTCGTAAGGGGTCGATGACCGGGCGCGCCCTCGTGCTGGCGGTGGTGCTCGTCATCTTGGCCGTGACCTTGGCCGTGCCAATCAAGTCATGGTTCGCCCAGCGGGCCCAAATTGCCGGTCTTGAGGCTGATGTGGCCTCCGCCCAGGCTCAGGTCGACTCGCTCAAGCTGCAGAAGGAGCGCTGGGCCGACCCCGCGTTCGTGGCCGCCGAGGCCCGTCGCCGGCTGCACTTCGTGCTTCCCGGTGAGGTGGGCTACGTGACTCTGGGAGTCGATGGTCAGCCCCTCGACGGCAGCGGTCTCGGTGTCACGCCGAACCCGAGTTGGTACACCTCCCTCTACGGCGCACTCCAGCAGGCCGACCGGGCCGCCGGTGCCCAGTGACTCATCAGTGTCGCCGGGCCTGAGCGCTGACGACACTGCGCGCATCGAACTGCAACTCGGCCGCACTCCTCGCGGATCCGTCGATGTCGCGCATCGCTGCGAATGCGGTTCCCCGACGGTCGTGAAGACCCTGCCTCGACTTCCGGACGGCACTCCGTTCCCCACCACCTATTACATGACCTGCCCGCGGCTTACTTCTGCAATTGGAACGCTGGAGAGCAGCGGCATGATGCGCGAGATGGAAGCACGCCTCGGCACTGACCAGGAGCTTGCCGCCGCGTATCGCGCAGCGCACGAGTCGTATCTCGAGACTCGATATGCGATGGGTGATGTCGAGGAGATTCATGGCATCAGTGCAGGCGGAATGCCTGATCGCGTGAAGTGCCTGCATGTTCTTGCCGCGCACGCACTTGCCGCCGGCCCCGGTGCGAATCCCCTCGGCGACGAGGTGCTCGCGGCTCTCGAGCCGTGGTGGCGCACTTCGCCCTGCTCGCAGATCACATGACTCGTGTCGCCGCAATCGACTGCGGTACCAATGCTCTTCGGCTGCTGATCGCCGATGTCGATGATGCTGGCGTCCTCACTGATCTAATGCGACTCATGCGCACCGTTCGACTCGGCGAGGGCGTCGATCGCACCGGGGAGTTCTCTGCCGCGGCTCTTGAGCGCACGTTCGCAGTATGTGAGGAGTACGCGGCGATCATCGAGTCACATGGCGTTCAGCGCTCCCGCTTCGTGGCCACGTCAGCAAGTCGCGATGTGTCTAATCGTGCGCAGTTCGTCGAAGGCGTCGTTGCCCGCATGGGTATTGCGCCTGAGGTGATCGAGGGAACGGAAGAAGCCGGACTCTCCTATGAAGGCGCGACTCGATCACTCAACGGCGTCGTCGCACCAGCGCTTGTTGTCGATATCGGTGGCGGCTCGACTGAGTTCGTGCTCGGCGAGCAGTCCGTTAGCGTGAACATCGGCTGCGTGCGCATGACCGAGCGGCATCTTCACTCCGATCCGCCGGTTGCGACCGAGATCGCACATGTCCGCGTGGATCTCGAGGCGGCCATGCTCCGGGCAGCGGATTCAGTTGACCTCCGGGCAGCCGGCACTCTCGTCGGCGTCGCCGGCACGGTCACTACGGTCGCCGCCCGAGCTCTCGGCCTGGATTCGTACGACCCGAAGATCCTGCATGGTGCGACCATCGAGCGCGAGCCGCTGGAACGCGCCATCGCCGACCTCGTCGCCATGAGCCGGGCTGAGCGGGCAGCGCTGCCCTACATGCACCCCGGTCGAGTAGACGTCATCGGCGGCGGGGCCCTTGTGCTGGGCGCCGTGGTCGAGGCCGTCGGTCTGCCTCGCCTGACCGTCTCGGAGTGCGACATCCTCGATGGCATCGCTTACAGGCTGGCTGCCGCAAGGGCCTGAACGCGAGGCACCCGTTTCATGTAAACGGTTGTCGGTGCCCTAGCCTCCTCCTAGTATCGAGGGCCGAGCTAGGAGGAATCGTGGCTATCACCATTCGCGACGTCGCCGAGGCGGCGGGCGTGTCCACGGCAACTGTCTCGCGGGCACTGCGCGGTCTGCCGAATGTCGATGAGGCCACCCGTGCTCGGGTGCAGGCCATTGCCCAGCAGCTCGATTACGTCATCTCCCCGAGCGCCTCGCGCCTGGCCAGTGGTCGCACGGGCAGCATCGGAGTCATCACCCCCTACATTTCCCGCTGGTTCTTCTCCACGGTGCTCTCCGGGGTCGAGAGCGTGCTGCACAACGCCGGCATGGATCTGCTGCTCATGAGTGTCTCGACAGCCGATTTCCAGCATCGTCTCCCGCCGGCTCCACGCCTGCGACGTCGAGTCGACGGTGTTCTTGCCATCGCGATCCCGCCGGATGACGCGCAGCTGGATGAGGTCATCGAGCTCGGCATGCCGACAAGCCTGATCGGCACTGCAAAGCAGGGCGTGGCCGGCGTGACGATCGACGACGTGCAGGCAGCGCGTACCGCGACCCAGCATCTGCTCAATCTCGGCCATACCCGCATCGGCGTCATCAGTGGTCACCTGATCGATGCCCCCTTCACTGCTGAGCACGATCGCTACCGCGGCTACCGCGAGACCATGGAAGACGCGGGGCTCGAGATTGACCCGCTGCTTGAGGCATTCGGCTACTTCACTGTCGCCGGCGGCGAGCAGGCGATGACCGCCCTTCTCACCCACCGCAATCGGCCGACTGCGGTATTCGCGATGTCGGATGAGATGGCCTTTGGTGCCATGCGAGCCATGCGGGCTCACGGTCTGACACCGGGCAAGGACATCTCGATCATCGGAATCGACAACCACGATCTCTCCGAGCTACTCGACCTCACCACGGTGGCGCAGCCGGTCTTCGATCTCGGTCGAGTGGCAGCCGAGGCACTTCTCGTGCAGATCCGTTCGGGCAACGGCGCTGTGGGCCCCGATAGTTTCGTGCTTCCCACGCAGCTCATCGTGCGTGGCTCGACGGCACCGGTCGCATGATGCGCCCGTGGTGGCATGCGGCAGCTATCTATCAGGTCTACCCGCGTTCCTTTCGCGATGGCAATGGTGACGGCCTGGGGGATCTTCGAGGTGTCGAAGAGAAACTGCCGTACCTGAAGGCACTGGGCATCGACGCAATCTGGCTCTCGCCGTTCTATCCGTCACCGCAGCATGACTCGGGATACGACGTCGCCGATCCTCGTGACGTGGATCCGATGTACGGGACACTGGCTGATGCTCAGGCAATGATCGATTCGGCTCACGCCGCAGGCATCAAGGTGATCGTCGACGTCGTGCCAAACCACGCTTCGGTGGAGCATCGGTGGTTCCGTGAGGCGCTCGTTTCGGCGCCAGGCTCGGCAGCACGTGCGCGCTTTCACTTCCGTGATGGCCGCGGAGACAATGGCGAGCAGCCGCCGACAAACTGGATGAGCATGTTCGGTGGTTCGGCATGGACGCGCATCACCGAACCCGATGGTTCGCCGGGCCAGTGGTACCTGCACATCTTCGATTCCTCCCAGCCCGACTTCAACTGGAGCAATCCCGAGGTTCGCGACGACTGGCTCACCACGTTGACCTTCTGGCTCGATCGCGGTGTCGACGGATTCCGTGTCGATGTCGCCCTGGGCCTCGCGAAGGACATGACGTATCCGGAGATCGAAAACCCCGAGGGTCTCGTGCAGGCGCTCCGGCTCGATCTGGATAACGACTCCGATGAAGTCAAGGCCATGCGCGCGAAGGTCACGAACTCGGCGATTTTCGATCGAGACGAGCTGCAGGAGATCTACCGAGGGTGGCGCGAGGTCATGAATCGCTACCCGGGTGATCGCATGGCGGTGGCCGAGGCCTGGGTTACGCCCGAGCGGGCCGCGATGTATGTAGGCGGCGACACGCTTCACCAGATCTTCAACTTCGAGTTCCTGTCGATTCCCTTCGATGCCTCGCGCATCTGCGCGGTCGTGCAGCGCACCCTCGAGGAGTTGGCAGTCGTGAAGGCGCCTGCGACCTGGGCGCTGTCGAATCACGACACCCCGCGCGTGGTCAGTCGTCTCGTTGCGCCTGGCTTTGACGAGGAGTCGGCACGAACTGCGGCACGCTCACTCGCTCTGATCGGTCACTGCCTGCCCGGTTCGATCTACGTGTACCAGGGTGAGGAACTTGGCCTCGCCGATGCGCCCATCCCTGATGCGGCGCGACAGGACCCTGTCTGGTTCCGCACGAATGGTGAGCAGCTGGGGCGCGATGCGGCGCGGGTGCCGCTTCCGTGGTCGGGCACGATCCCGCCCTACGGCTTCTCGGATTCGTCGGACGTCACGACCTGGCTGCCGCAGCCGGATGGCTGGGCAGAGTTCACCGCAATCGCCGAAGCAGGAGATCCTCACTCGACGCTGGCCCAGTACCGGGAGATGCTGAGGCTTCGGCATGAATTGCCCGCCTTCGCAGATCTGGAGAACACAGCGATCGAGCAGGTGATGCCCGGTGTCGTGCGCGTGACTCGCGGCAGTGACTTCACGTGCCTGGTGAACTGCACGAACCAGCACATTCGTGTTGCAGCATCAGGTCGAATGCTCGTCGCAAGCCACGCAGACGTGACAGCCGACGGAGGGTCATTGACCCTGCCGCCGGCTGCCGGAGCCTGGCTGCTCTCGTAGTTCTACGACAGGCGCTTCTGGTCGCCCTCGGCATCGAAGATGTACGTGCGTGACGGAGACACCTTCACGACGGTGCCGATCGACGGCGTTGCCTTGCCACGTGCCACGAGGTCAACGGACTCGCCGCGATCGTTAGTGGCCGTGCCGTAGATGAAGGTGTCAGCGCCGAGATTCTCGACCAGGCTGACGGTCATCTCCATGCCGTCGTCGGCGAGGTGAAGATCCTCGGGACGGAAGCCCACGAGCACGCGATCGCCGGTTGCACGCGCGAGCGCATCGCGCTCGGCGGGCAGAGTGTGGCTCTGCATCGCTACGCCCTCGGTAGTGATTCCCGCGTTGATGAGATTCATCGACGGAGATCCGATGAACGCGGCGACGAAGGCATTGCTCGGTTCGTTGTAGAGCTCAGCAGGAGTGCCGACCTGCTGGAGAACACCGAGCTTGAGCACCGCAACGCGATCGCCCATGGTCATGGCCTCGACCTGGTCGTGCGTGACGTAGAGAGTCGTGGTGCCGAGACGCTTCTGAAGTGCGGCGATCTGGGTACGGGTCTGCACGCGCAGCTTGGCATCGAGATTCGACAGCGGCTCGTCCATCAAGAACACCTGGGGCTCGCGCACGATCGCGCGACCCATGGCGACGCGCTGGCGCTGACCACCGGACAGAGCCTTGGGCTTGCGATCGAGGTACTCGGTGAGGTCGAGCAGCTTCGCTGCCTCCTTCACGCGACGGTCGATCTCGTCCTTGGAGACCTTGGCGATCTTGAGTGCGAAGCCCATGTTCTCGGCTACTGACATATGCGGGTAGAGCGCATAGTTCTGGAAGACCATCGCGATATCGCGATCCTTGGCCGCCACATGCGTGACATCGCGATCGCCGATCAAGATCTTGCCGGCTGAGATCGGCTCGAGGCCGGCGAGCATGCGCAGGCTGGTCGACTTGCCGCAGCCGGACGGCCCGACCAGGACGAGGAACTCGCCCTCGGCGATATCGAGATTCAGGTGGCTGACCGCCGGGGTCGTGCCTCCCGGGTACATCAGGCTCACATCGTCGAACTTCACGTTCTGGCTCATGAATTTCCCTCCACCGGCAGGAACGTGCCGGACGATCCGTTGTGGTGCCGATGAGCTCGGCAAGGGCACGGTAACGCAAAAGGTAAACGCTGACATCCGAATGCGCCAAAGCCGATCATGTGCATGGACGTCCGAATTTCCCCAGTGCTCCGATACCAAATCGTGATCGTTTACAGGGGAGTTACTCGTTCCGACCCGTTGTGCCCCCGCCCGAATGGGTCCAGGATGACAGCGTTTACTTCGGTTATTCCGGTAGACCTTCGAGGATCCCCCTCGTCGGACATGAACGCTAGGAGAATCCATGAGCGCAACCATGCGTCGCCGTGGGGCTGCTCTCCTCGTCGGTGGTGTTGCAGCGTCCATGCTGCTCGCCGCTTGCGGTGGAAGCAGCTCGTCGAGCGAGAGCACGGCAGCAGCATCCGCATCGCCCGCCGGCTCCGTTGCCGCAGGCTGTGAGGCATACGCCTCGTACGGCACCTTCGATGGCGCCAAGGTCAGCGTCTTCACTTCGATCCTGCCGCCCGAGCAGCAGAAGTTCGAGGATGCCTGGAAGCAGTTCGAGAGCTGCACCGGCATTGACATCGTCTACGAAGGCAGCGATCAGTTCGAGGCGCAGCTTCCCACCCGCATCGCCGGTGGCAACGCACCCGACATCGCCTTCATCCCGCAGCCGGGTCTCCTGGCCAAGCTCGTCCAGGCCGGCGGCCCGGTCGCAGCGCCCGAGGGTGTTGTCGCCAACGTCGACAAGTACTGGAACTCGGCATGGAAGGGCTACGGCACCGTCGACGGCACCTTCTACGCCGCACCGCTGGGCTCGAACATGAAGTCCTTCGTGTGGTACTCGCCGAAGAAGTTCGCCGAGTGGGGCATCACCGTTCCCACCACCTGGGATGAGATGTTCGCAGCGTCCGACAAGATTGCCAAGGCCGGCGTCAAGCCGTGGTGCGGCGGCATCGAGTCCGGTGGAGCAACCGGCTGGCCGGCAACCGACTGGCTCGAGCAGATCGTGCTGCGCCAGTCCGGCGGCGATGTCTACGACAAGTGGGTCAACCACGAGATCACTTTCCAGTCGCCCGAGATCACCAAGGCCATGGACACCCTGGCTGCATGGATGAAGAACCCGGATTACGTCAACGGCGGTTTCGGTGACGTCAAGACCATCGCGACCACCGCATTCCAGGATGCCGGCGGCCCGATCCTCAAGGGTGATTGCGCCATGCTGCAGCAGGCATCCTTCTACGCCAACTTCTGGGAGAACTTCAAGCCCGGAACCACCATTGCCGAAGATGGCGACGTGTTCGCCTTCTACCTGCCGGCAATTGACGACGCGGTTGCTCCCAACCCGGTCGTCGGTGGCGGCGAGTTCGTGACCGCATTCGCCGATCGTCCCGAGGTTGCTGCAGCGCAGACCTTCCTCTCGTCGGCAGAGTTCGCCACGGCCAAGGTCGCACTGGGCACCTGGGTGTCGGCAAACAGCGGCGTTCCGCTGGACACCTACGCCAACCCGATCGACAAGCTGTCGGCTCAGTACCTGACCGACCCGAACGGCACCTTCCGTTTCGACGCATCCGATCTCATGCCGGCAGCTGTCGGTGCGGGTGCTGAGTGGAAGGAACTGACCGCTTGGTTCGCCGAGGACAAGTCGACCGCGGACGTGCTTGCAGCCATCGACGCTGCCTGGCCCGCTTCCTAGTCGGTTCGGTTTGCAGTAAGTGACTGAAAGCCGGGGTCTGAGGGGTGTAGACATCCCTCAGACCCCGGTTCCACTTCCGGGCAAGTGAAGGAGCAACAGCGGTGGAAGAGCTCGTCAATGGGTTGAGCAAGATCGGCAATGCCGTCGCGGCTGTGGCCATCGTGCTTGCGATCCTGCTCATCGTCTTCTTCCTTGCCTCGCGGGCCAAGGGCCGCGCGCAGGGCCCCATCGCCGGTCTCGTATTCCTCGGCCCTGCGGTCCTGCTCCTGATCTACGGCCTCGTGGTTCCCGCCTTCCGCACCACTGCCGGCAGCCTGCAGGATGCCAGCGGCAAGAACTTCGTCGGCCTTGCGAACTACGGCTGGATCTTCACGGCGCCGGGCAATTCGACCTTCCTGATCAACACCGTGCTGTGGATCATCATCGCGCCGGTTCTCTCCACCGCACTTGGCCTTACCCTCGCGTTGCTCCTCGACCGTATGAAGCGCGAGTCGATCAGCAAGTCCCTGATCTTCATGCCCATGGCGATCTCCTTCGTCGGCGCCGGCATCATCTGGGGCCTGGTCTACGAGTACCGCGACCCGTCGCAGCCGCAGGTTGGCCTGCTGAGTCAGATCACCATGTGGCTCGGCGTCGATGATCCGCCCAACTGGCTGCTCTGGCAGCCGTTCAACAACTTCCTACTGATGATCATCATGATCTGGATCCAGGTCGGCTTTGCCATGGTCGTGCTCTCCGCAGCGATCAAGGCCATCCCGGCAGATGTCATCGAGGCCTCCGAGCTCGACGGTGCCACCGGCTGGAAGCAGTTCATCAAGGTCACCATCCCGATGATTCGCGGCACGCTCGTGGTGGTCCTGACCACGATCATGATCGCCGTGCTGAAGATCTTCGACATCGTGCGCACGATGACGAACGGAAACTTCGGTACCCAGGTCGTCGCGAATGAGATGTACGCGCAGTCCTTCGTGGCGTTCGACGTAGGCCGCGGCAGCGCGCTGGCCGTCGTGCTCTTCATCGGCGTCACCCCGATCATCATCTACAACGTCATACAGCTGCGAAAGGAGCGTTCGGTCCGATGAGCGTAGAAGCGCACGAGATCATCCCGCTCCCGAGCAACCTTCCCGAGGAGACCATTCCCGAGGCGGCACGCCGCCGACTGAGCAGCCCCTGGGCATCATTCGTGGTCATCGTGATCACAGTGCTCTGGACAATCCCCACCCTAGGTCTGCTCGTCACCTCCATCAGGCCGAAGGAGCAGGCGCAGAACTCCGGCTGGTGGACCTTCTTCACTGATCCCACCGCGACTCTCAGCAATTACTCCGAGGTCCTGACCGGCGGTTCGGTAATTCCCGGTGGCATCACGCCCTACTTCTTCAACTCGATCGCTATCGCGATTCCGGCAACTGTCTTCGCCCTGGTGATCGCTTGCATGGCGGCGTATGCACTCGCGTGGATTCCCTTCAAGGGATCCACCATCATCTTCTTCGCGATCTTCGCCCTGCAGGTTGTACCTCTGCAGATGGCACTCCTGCCCCTGCTGCAGATGTTCAACAAGGGCTGGAGCCTGGGTCCGATTCCCATCTTCCCTGACCTGAACAAGGCCGGATCGGCACAGTCGCTCTTCGCCGGCACGTACATCCCGCTGTGGATCGCTCACACGATGTTCGCGCTGCCGATCGCGATCTTCCTGCTGCACAACTTCATCGGGCAGCTGCCTCGCGAGCTCATGGAGGCAGCACGCGTCGATGGCGCCAGCCACTTCCTGATCTTCCGCAAGCTGATCCTGCCGCTGTCGATCCCGGCCATCGCCTCCTTTGCGATCTTCGAGTTCCTCTGGGTCTGGAATGACCTCCTGGTGGCGCTCACCTTCGCTGGAGGCACACCGGATGTCGCACCTGTCACGGCGTATCTCGCGAATATCAAGGGCACCTATGGCGCCCAGCTGCACCTGATCACCGCGGGGGCGTTCATCGCCATCGTGATCCCGTTGATCGTCTTCTTCTCGCTTCAGAGATTCTTCGTGCGGGGCCTTCTCGCCGGTTCCGTCAAGGGCTAGCAGGTGGAGATTCGCGAACCGGGCAACTTCGAATTCGGGGTCGCCACCTCCGCCTGGCAGATCGAAGGCGATATTGCCGGGCGCGGTCGATGCACCTGGGACGACTTCTCGGAGACTCCCGGGAAAGTGATCGATGGTGCCACCGGTGCCACGGCGTGCGATCACGTGCATCGTCTGGAAGAGGATCTCGATCTCCTGGCCTGGCTCGGCGTCGATGCCTACCGCTTCTCGATCAGCTGGCCACGCGTCATGCCCGACGGACGTGGCGCCCTGTCTGCCTCCGGCCTTGAGTTCTACGACCGTCTTGTCGACGGGCTGCTCGCTCGCGGGATCACTCCGGTTGCCACGTTGTATCACTGGGATCTCCCCAGCACGCTCGAGAGCGAAGGTGGCTGGGTGAACCGCGCCACTGCCGAGGCCTTCGCCGATTATGCGGAGCAGATGGCGAAGCACTTCTCCGGGCGCATCACGCGCTGGGCCACCCTCAACGAGCCGTGGTGCACCGCATTCCTGGGCTACTGTTCGGGTTACTTCGCTCCAGGGCGTACCGAGCCGGGGGCGTCCCTCGAGGCTGCCTACACCCTCATCCTCGGCCACGGCCTTGCCGTCGAGCGCATGCGTGCCGCGGGTGCCACGAACATCGGCATCGTGCTCAACATCATCCCGATCGTCAGCGAGACCGCATCCATGGATCCCGTCGCGACACATGTCGATGGCCTCCAGAACCGACTGTTCCTCGACCTGCTCGCCGGACGAGGCGTGAGCGATGAGGTGCGTGCGTCCTGTGCTTCGGTGACTGACTGGGCGTTCGTGCGCGATACGGACAACGCCACCCTGGGAGCCCCCATCGATTGGATGGGCGTCAATTACTACACCGTCATGCGGGTGGCCGAGCCGAAGCCGACCGGGTCCGGGGCAGTGGGCCAGGACTCCTCGTCCTTCCCCGCGTGCCCGCCGATGTCCTTCGCCCCGCGCGGGTTCCTCACCCAGATGGGCTGGGAGATCATCCCCGAGGGCATCGTGGAGGCGCTGCGCATTGCCGAGCGCGGCCTGCCGGGTGTTCCGCTGTGGATCTGCGAGAACGGCGTTGCGGTCGACGATGTGGTCGATGACGCGGGAGTGCATGACCCCATTCGCACTGCGTACCTGGCCGATCACATCAACGCGGTGCTGGACGCTCGCCGGGGCGGGATCGACGTTCGGGGGTATTTCGCCTGGAGTCTGATGGACAACCTGGAGTGGTCGTCCGGCTGGACAATGCAGTTCGGCATCGTGCGCGTGGATCCGGTCTCCTGCGAGCGCACCCCCAAGGACAGCGCGCACTGGTACCGGGCGCAGTTGCTCAATCGCCGCTGACTCGATGCCTTCGGGCACCCCGGCTCGTAGGCTGACCCCATGCGCAATGTGACGATCCCGATCAACGGCTCCGACGTCGATGGCTACCTAGCCCTGCCAGCGAGTGGCGCCGGCCCGGCCGTCATCGTGATCCAGGAGTGGTGGGGCCTCGTGCCGCACATCATCGATGTCGCCGATCGCCTGGCTGCCGAGGGGTTCGTGGCCCTGGCCATCGATCATTACCGCGGTATCGAGACCACAGAGCCCGATGAGGCCCAGAAGCTCATGCTCGGCCTGAACATCGCCCAGGTTGCTGACGATCTCGCCGAGGCGGCCCCGTGGCTGCTGGCCCGCTCCGAGGTCACGAGCACCAAGGTCGGGGTCATCGGATTCTGCATGGGTGGCGGGCTCGCCCTGCTCGCCCCGACCGTCAGCGATGACATTTGCTGCGCTGTCGCCTTCTACCCGGCCATGCCCTGGCCCGAGTACGCGCCTGATTGGAGCCGTTACGCGGGCAAGGCAGCGCTCGTCCATGCGGCCGAGTCCGATGAGCACTGGGCGGACGAGGCCATCGCTGCCTACTCAGCCGAGATCATCGCCAACGGTGGCCAGGCCACAGTGGAGCGCTACCCCGACTCCGTGCACGCCTTCTTCAACGATGCACGCCCGGAGGTCTTCCAGCCTGCCAACGCCGCGGCCGCCTGGGCCACGAGCCTGCCCTTCTTACGCGGTGGCTGCTGCTGACTTGCAGCAGTCACCGAGAAGCGCACGGCCCTCGTAGTCCAACTGGCAGAGACACCCGGCTTAAACCCGGCACAGTGTGGGTTCAAATCCCACCGAGGGCACCCCTGATTTGCCGGTGCCACCAGGTTTGGGCCTGCCCATTCCTGGGTAGATTTGCCTCATGGCAGACAACAGTCGTTATAAGCAGTCCAATAACCCGATCCTCTCCAAGTACGAGAAGGTCGACGCCGACAAGGATTTCGCGGCGATTATCGCGAATGCGGGCTTCGACGAGCCCAAGGTCACCCTCAATGACGTGATCGTCAAGAGCTCGATCATGTTCGGCATCACCGTGGTCTTTGCCGTGATCGGCTGGAATGTCGCAGGCGACATGCCGCTTATCTGGATCGGCGCGATGATCGTGGGCACCGTTCTCGGCCTGGTCAATGCTTTCAAGAAGAAGATCTCGGTGCCGCTCATGCTGCTCTACGCAGTGGCGGAAGGCGTCATGCTCGGCGGAATCAGCAACTGGTACAACGACTACGCCGCAGCGCAGAACTACCAGGGGCTCGTCCTTCAGGCTGTCATCGGCACCATGACCGCTTTCGGCGTGATGCTCTTTCTGTACGGAACCGGCATCGTCAAGGTCGGCAGCAAGTTCAAGAAGGTCATGTTCGCTGCCCTCATCAGCTACGCCCTTATCGGCCTCGTCTCGCTCGTGGCTGCTCTGTTCGGCGTGGGCGGAGGCTGGGGCTTCTATGGCGTGAGCGGCATCGGCCTGCTGCTGTGCGCGGCAGGCGTACTGCTCGCCTCGTTCACCCTGCTGCTCGACTTCGATGCGATCAAGCAGGGCATCGCCATGGGTCTTCCGGAGAAGGAGTCGTGGCGGATGGCCTTCGGCCTCGAGGTCACGCTGGTTTGGCTGTACCTGGAGATCCTGCGGCTGCTCGCGATCGTGGCCGGGCGCAACTAGCCAGGGCTCGAACTTCGAAAGGCGCTGCTACGGCAGCGCCTTTCGCACCTCCGCCAGCATCGAGTGAGCGCGGGTAATGGTGCTCGGGTCACCGATGGCGGCGATCTCCATGCCGAGAACCTGCAGTTGATCGGGCAGGGCGTGGTCGCCCAGCCGTGGCAGCCCCTGCGCCCCTGGCAGAGCCGAGCCGGACTCCCGGGCGAGGTCGGCAAGCGAACCGCAGAGTCCGAAGACGTCATCGGAGCATGCCGCGAGTCGCGTCAAGGGCATCGTGCGGATGCGCTCGACCACCCGTACGAGTTCGCGTTCGTAATCGTCGCTGAGGTCGAAGGCACTCATGGGATCAGGGCGGGCAGAGCGAGGCCGGTATTCGCGTGACAGCGGTAGCCATTCGGCCGCTTATAGAGGTACTGCTGGTGATAGTCCTCGGCGAAGTAATAGGTGAAGTCAGCGGCGTCGTGGATCGTGGTCGTGATCTCCGGATAGCCGCGCTGCGCGATGGCGGCGTTGTAGGAATCTCGGGTGAGCTCGGCCATCGCCTTCTGCTCGGCCGTCGTGTAGAAGATCGCACTTCGATATTGAGTGCCGATGTCGTTGCCCTGTCGGTAGCCCTGGGTCGGATCGTGGTTCTCCCAGAACTCCTTGAGTATGTCGTAATCGCTGGTGACGTCGTGGTCATACGTGACACTCACGGTCTCGGTGTGCCCGGTCATGCCGGTGCAGACCTCCTCGTAGCTCGGATGCCCGGAGTAGCCGCCCATGTACCCGACGCTGGTCGAGACGACACCGGGCAGGCGCCAGTAGATCTCCTCGGCACCCCAGAAGCAGCCCATGGCGAGGTAGATGCGCACTGTTCCGTCAGCCCAGGGGCCGACGAGGGAGGAGCCGAGCACAGCGTGCTGCTCCGGAATCGTGAACCAGGCGGTTGTGCGCCCGGGCAGCGCGCGATCGGGGGGAACCATGCTCTTCGACATGATCCCACTGTAAGTCGGAGGAGTGACTAAGGCGAGGGGGAGACCGATGCGCTCGCCGAAGGCGTGGACGATGCTGAACTTCCTGCAGTGCCCGCCTCGGGCAGGAGCTTGGATGACGGCACCGGCATCGAATCGGCAACCCGGCAGGTGGAGCCGGTGCAGGCACTTAGTGCACTGAGCTGCGCCGAGAGCTGTGCGATCACGGAGGGATCTTCCTTCGTGATCAGGTTGTGCATCTCATCGGGATCGGTGAACCGGTCGTAGAGCTCGCGCTCACCGGTCGCGTACTCGACGTAGAGCCACTGCTCGGATCGCATGGAGGCAAAGCGCGGCGGCGAGAAGGTGGAGTAATCAGGATCACCCGGAGCGGATTCGCTCATGCTCTCGGTCAGGGTCGCGGTGCGCCAGTCGCTGGGGGCTGTCTGGGAGGACAGGAAGGGCACGAGGTTTCTTCCCTCGGCGATTGCTGAGGGGGACGTCCCGAGAACCGAGGTAATAGTCGGAGCCATATCGACGGTGGAGGTCATCGCCGTGACAGTGCCGCCTGATGTGACTCCGGGGCCGAGGATCACCAACGGGACGACAGTGTCCTCCTTGAAGGCGGTGCGCTTACCGGCCGGCAGTCGATGGAAGGCCGCGTGGAACCCGTTGTCAGAGGTGACGATCACGAGGGTGTCGTCGATGTGCCCGCTTGCGGTGAGCGCCGCGTAGACACCGGTGACGGTGTCGGCCACCGATTCGGCCGACTTCACTCGATTGCGCCACATGTTGTCGAACTTCTCCAGGCGCTTGACGGAGAATGCGCCGCGGCCGGCCATCCAGCTCGGCTCATCGGTGCCGAAGGCGTTGTACGACGGCGTGCGCGGCACGGAAGCACCCGGGAGGTTGCGGTTGCGCTTGGCGACGGGAGCGGGCTCGTGCGGCGCGAAGGTGTTCACCTGCAGGTAGAAGCCCTCAGGCGCCTGGCGGATGAAGCGCTGCGCGTCAGCGGTGATGACGTCATTGATGAGGTCCTTCGGCTTATGGCCGTATTTCTTGAGCTTGCCATTGCGGTTGAGCGTGTAGCCGTAGCCGCGATAGGCATGGCCGAAGTCGACGGGCACGATCCAGTCATCCCAGCCAGGCGGGATGTAGGTCGGTGATGGCGCGCCATTCGGGTACTCGTTGAGGTACTTGCCGATAAAGCCGGTGTGAATCCCCGCATCATGCAGCCAGGTGCCGAGGCAGTCCTTCTGCTCGCCGAGTGCAAAGAACTTCTCGAATCCGCCGCCACTCGCGTAGAGATTCGACACGACCTTGTGGCTATGCACGTACTGGCTGCGCAGGATCGAAGAACGCGACGGGCAGCACAGCGAGTCGGTAACGGTGCTGTTCACGAAGCTCGTTCCGATGTTGCGCAGCGCGGCGAGTCGCGGCACCTGACTGAAGGTATTCCAGTCCATGTCGTCGGCGAGAATTGTCACGACGTTCTTGATCGCACTGGTCGAAGTGGTCGGCTGGGACGACGAGGCGTCGGAACTCGGCGTCACGCCGGGAATCGGCTCGGTGCTGGCCGTGGGGGTTGCCTCAGCGCCGATCGGCGCAGCCTGCGAGGAGCGCGCACCGGAGATCGTGGTGGCCAGGGCGATGGCGACAACTACGGCGACAGTTATTGCCGCGGCAATGGCTGCACGCCACTGCCGACTTGTCGAGATCACGCGAGTGTCGCCTTCTTCAGGGTTTCGGGCATGGCGACCACCAGGAGCAGACTCACCAGGCACAGGGCCGTCGCCACGATGAATGCCCAGTCGAAATCGAGGAGATCGACGAGCAGTCCCGCGACGAGCGGGCCGATGACAATGCCCAGATCAGACGTCATCTGGAAGGTCGACACCACAATACCGCCCCGTTTCCCGCCGACGATGTCACCGACGACCGCTGCTGGGGCTGAGCTGAGGAAGGCGGAGCCGGCGCCCTGGGTTCCGAGCGCCACGAGGAAGAGAACCAACCCGACGATGCTCGCGGTGCCGAGGGCATTGGCGGCGTAGTCGGAGATGCTGATGGTCAGCATGCCCGCCGCGAGCGCAATGGAGCCGATGATGAGCGCCTTGCGCCGCCCTTGCGTGTCGGCCATGCGACCTGCCGGCAGGAGAAGCACCGCCTGCACGGCTGCTGCGATGAGGAAGCCGATACCCGACCAGGTGGCACCGCGCTTGAGCCCTTCGGTGACGAAGAGGGGGACGATGGCCATGCGCAACCCGAGCGAGACGAATCCGGTGATGAAATTGACGCTGATCGCAGCCCGGTACGCCGGGTGTCGCAGGGCCTGACCGAGGGTCTCGAGCACCTCGGCCTCTCCGTCGGAAACGATGTTCTCCTTCTCGCGAAGCCTCGAGGGTGACAGGAAGACCAAGGTCACGATCGCGGCTATGCCCAAGGTCACGGAGTAGACAAAGAACGGCGCCCTGATCGAGAAGGCGACGACGAGTCCGCCGACCAGTGGCCCGGCAATTCCGCCGAAGAGGAACCCACTCTGATAGGCGCTCGTGGCGCGTCCGCGTTGATCGGCGCTCACGGTGCGCAGGAGCAAGGAGAGGGCCGAGACGGTGAACATCGTCGACCCCAGACCGCCGATGCCGCGCAGGATGATCAGTTGCGCGAAGTTCTGCGAGAAACCCGCCGCCAGGCTCGACACCGAGACGATGATCAGGCCGGTGGCCAGCACTGAGCGCTCGCTGAAGCGATTGACCATCGCACCGGCTGCGGGTGAGCTGATGAAGCGCACGAGAGCGAAGACGGAGATGACGGAGCTCGCAGCCAGGGCGGAGACCCCGAAGGTGCGCGCGAAGACCGGAATGGACGGGGCCAGGATTCCGAAGCCGAGGGCGACGAAGAAAGCGACGGCGGTGACGACGCCGACCTCAAGCGGAAGTCCCTTCAGGAAAGGAGTACGGGAGAGTGCGTGACCGAGCCTGCGCACGCACTCACCTCCTGATCAGTCCCCGAATCGCCTGTTCAGCCTATCCTTCACAGCGTGACCGATCGCCTGCGCTCAGCTGTCTACTCAGCCGAGGATCAGTGGTCGGAGACGATGAATCGCGGCGGCAAGGTCGACTTCCACGGTTCGGTGATCGAGGTGCCCGTGCAGCGCCGCTTCGGTGACCTCGGGGCGATTGAGACCTACCTCTCCTGGGTGACGAGTCTTCCGTGCGTGGTCGAGTGCTTCGGGCGCGTCGCGCCCGTGGGCGTGCGGGCGCGCAAGGGCCAGGCGAAGGCGCACTACGAGCCCGTCGAGGGCGTGATCGCCATACCGCTCGACACTCGCTGGGCTGCTCGCGAGTCAGTCGTGCTGCATGAGCTCGCGCACCACATCGTGATGAGTCGTGACGGAAATGACGGCCCCGCTCATGGCGCCGCTTTCACCGTCGCGATGTGCGCACTCGTCGAATGCGCGCTCGGTCCTGAGTCCGCTCTTCTCCTGCGCACCTCATATGCGGGCCTCGGTCTCGCCACGGTGATGCCGTGAATCTCGACCGCATCGCGGCACTTCTGGCCAAGGCCGAGCGCACGGACAATGAGGCCGAAGCCGAGGCCTACCTGATGAAGGCGCAGGCACTTGCCACCGCCGCAAGCGTGGATCTTGCCTTCGCACGTGCGCGCACCCTGCGCAAGGAGGCACGCCAGAGCCCCGAGTCACGTACGCGCACGATCGGTGAGAAGGGCAAGCGCGCGAACGTCCATCTCGTGTCGCTCCTCGTGACCATCGCCCATGTCAATGACGCGCATGTCGATGTCGCGTCCAACAGCACGTTCGTCATTGTCTACGGCATGCCCGGTGACCTTGATGCGATCGAGGCGCTCTACGCATCGGTCGCGGTGCAGATGACCTCGAGTGCGCAGACCTGGCTGTCGGCAGGATCATGGAAGGGCGAGACCTATGTGTCGTCCACCCGCACATTGGGCGGGCTTCGGCGACTGCGCAAGCCGCACACGGCGCAGACGGCACGCGCATCGTTCTACCGCGCCTACGTCGAGCGCATCGGCGAGCGGATGGAGCAAGCGAAAGCCGAGGTCGTCGCCGACGTGTCGAGCACGGTGATCGAGGGCGCCGGAACGGGTGCGCTCGTGCTGCGAGAGAAGTCGGCAGAGGTGAAGGCCTTTCACCGACGTGAGTCCTCGGCGAGCGGCACCTGGGGCGGCTACTCCGGAGGAGTGCGCGCGGACACCGGTGCTGCCTCACAGGCCGGCCGGGCTGCGGCCTCACGTGCGCGGCTGGGATCCCAGCCTGAGATCGGCGGCAAGGGCGAGATCCGCGCCTGACGTTGGAACTAGGTGGGCAGTGCGTACGCGTGCTTGGATGTGCGCATGACACGAGACCTTGCTGTCCATGCCGAGGGGCTGGTGCGCACCTTCGGTGACGTGCGCGCTCTCGACGGCATTGACCTGACAGTCGAACGCGGGCAGGTTGTCGGCCTTCTCGGCCCCAACGGCGCAGGCAAGACCACGACCGTGCGCATCCTGTCGACACTTCTTGCACCCACCGAGGGGCGAGCGACCGTTGCCGGTTTCGACGTGGTCAAGCAGGCCGACGAGGTGCGCCGTTCCATCGGTCTCACCGGTCAGTACGCCGCGATCGATGAGTACCTCACCGGCCGCGAGAACCTGCGCATGTTCGGCGGGCTGTATCACCTGAGCCCGAAGTACGTAAAAGAGCGTTCCGAGGAACTCCTCGACTGGTTCGATCTCTCCGATGCCGCTGATCGACCTGCGAAGACTTACTCAGGAGGCATGCGCCGCCGCCTCGACCTCGCGGCAAGCCTGGTGGCGCAGCCGTCGATCCTGTTCCTCGACGAGCCCACCACCGGCCTTGATCCGCGCTCGCGCCTGGGCTTGTGGGATGTCATCAACAATCTCGTCGCGCAGGGCACCACGGTGCTGCTCACCACTCAATACCTCGAGGAAGCAGATCAGCTCGCGCAGGACATCGTGGTCATTGACCACGGACGCGTGATCGCACACGGCACCTCGGAGCAGCTCAAGGATCAGATTGGCGGCGACCGCATCGAGATCACGGTGAGCGACGCATCACGCATCGACGATGCCGTGCGCGCCGTGCGCTCAGTGAGCGCCGGTGAGCCGCTGGTTGAGGAGTCGCGTGTGTCGGCGCCGGTGTCCGGTGGCTCGACCGTGCTCGTCAACGCGATTCGCGCACTCGATGCCGACGGAATCGAGGTCTCCGACCTCGTGCTGCGTCGTCCGACTCTCGATGACGTCTTCATGTCGCTCACCGGCCATGCCGCCGAGGATGAGACCACCGCAGCAAAGCCCGCCAAGGGCCGCCGAGGCCGAGGGAGCAAGTAATGGCAACACTGACCATGGGCAAGCCGCAGATGATGCGCCGACCGCTGCTCGGCTGGACCATCCACGATGGCCTGGTCGTCGCCCGGCGCAACCTGATCCAGACCGTACGCATCCCCGAGATGCTCTTCTTCTCGCTCGTGCAACCGGTCATCTTCGTGCTGCTCTTCGCCTACGTGTTCGGCGGCGCCATCCCGATCCCGGGCGACGCGGGTGCCGATGCCTATCGCAATTACCTGATGCCGGGCATCTTCGGTCAGACCGTCGCATTCGCGGCCGCAGCGAGCACGGTCGGCTTGGCCGAGGACATGCACAAGGGCATCATCGATCGCTTCCGGGCGCTGCCGATGTCACCGCCCGCAGTTCTCGTGGGTCGCACGCTGGCCGATGCGGTGCGACAGATCCTCGTGCTGTTCGTGCTGAGCATCACCGGCTTCATCGTCGGATGGCGCATCAGCAATGGCCTGCTCCCCGCGATCGGCGCCTATGCGCTACTACTGCTCTTCGCGTACACCGTTGCCTGGATCGGTTCCTGGGTCGGCCTGCACATGCCCAACCCCGAGACTGCCAACACGGCGGGCCTCGCCTGGCTGTTCCCTCTCACGTTCTTATCGAATGCCTTCGTGCCGATCTCGTCGATGCCGACTTGGCTGCAGGCGTTCGCCGCCTATAACCCGGTGTCCACGGTCGTGCTGGCCAGCCGCGAGCTCTTCGGAAATCCGACGGGTATCCAGCCTGATTACTGGCCGCTGCAGCATGCCTCGCTGTACACGCTCATCTCGTGTGCCGTGCTGATCGCGATCTTCGCCACCCTCGCGGTGCGCAAGTACACGCGCACCACCAGCCGCTAGTGGGCGTACGCCTCGACCTTCAGAACCTCGACCTCCATGGTCTTGCCATTGGCGAGTTCATAGGAGCTTGATTCGCCCACGCGCTTGCCGAGCACGGCCTGGCCGAGTGGAGAGGTGGGGGAGTAGACGTCGATCGAGGCCGTTGCGGCCTCCTCGCGCGATGCCAGCAGGAAGGTCATCTCCTCGTCGAGTGCGAGGATCCGCACGGTCACGACCTTGCCCTGCGCCACCTCATCATGTGCCGCATCGGGCACGCCGACCTTCGAGTTCTCGAGCAGGTGCTTGAGCACGCGGATACGGGCCTCGTTCTTGCCCTGCTCTTCGCGCGCTGCGTGGTAGCCGCCGTTCTCCTTGAGGTCACCCTCATCGCGGGCGAGTGAGATTCGCGTGGTGATCTCCAGGCGCAGCGGCCCCTCGCGATCGGCAAGTTCTGCTTGCAGACCGTCGAATGCCTCCTGGGTCAGCCAGGTCACGTCAGTGCTCATGGTCCACAAGGGTAATGCAGGAGCGGCAATGCCTCACTTTTGCTGCGGAGCGGCCACGCCAGGGGGGAAGTTGGGGGGTGAGACATTCGGGGCCGCGCCGATTGCGCAGCCGAGCAGCTCGACTGCGAATGCAGGAGCCAATGTCGTCAGCGCATAGGGGACTCGCACGTATCCGGAGTTCGGGGCGATCTCGACCGTGCTGTAGCCCAGGTCGATGTGCTTCTCGTCCTGTGCTCGGATCACGCAGAAGGCGGGCTCCGTCGAGGGATTGAGCACCTCGAATTCCAGGTCGACCCGATCGGGGGCGACCACTGTCCAGGTGAGCAGCCGTGACTGCACTGACTCTTTCCCCATGTTTACCGTGGCCCAGGCCACGGCACCGAAGAAGATCGCCACGACGAGTACCACCACAGCCGTGGTGCGCCAGGTGCTGCGGTCTAGCCCATAGCGAGCCCGCATCTGGGGGCTGAGCTGGTTCGCGCGGTACGGGCTGGGCATGGATCCTCGTCTCGGGCTCCCCCGCAGGGGTCGCGTGGCGTCTGTCGTCTGCACTTGGGAGACTAGCGCGGTGACCTCCGCCCTGCGCCTGATGGCCGTGCACGCGCATCCTGATGATGAGTCCAGCAAGGGCGCTGCCACGATGGCGATGTACGTCGAGCAGGGGGTCGATGTCATGGTCGTCACGTGCACCGGAGGCGAGCGCGGCGACGTCCTGAATGCGCGGGCCCAGGCCGCGGTCGACGAGCTTGGGCTCGAGGAGGTTCGTCGTCGCGAGATGGCCGAGGCGGCAGCGATCCTTCGCATCAGCCACGCATGGCTCGGGTTCCCCGACTCCGGCTATCCCGAGGGTGATCCGCTGCCCCCATTGCCGGCCGGCTGCTTCGCTGACCTCCCACTTGCCGAGGTCACCCCTTCACTTGTCCGTCACATTCGTGAGTTCCGTCCGCACGTCATCACGACGTACGACGAAAACGGCGGCTACCCGCATCCCGATCATGTGCGCACCCACGAGATCACCATGGCTGCTGTCGATGCTGCGGCCAACGACTCGTATCTCCCGGAGCTCGGCGCCCCCTGGCAGGTATCGAAGATCTACTACAACCAGCAGTTCACCAAGGCGCGCGTCACCGCACTTCATCTCGCGATGATCGATGAGGATCTCGAGTCCCCGTATCACGAGTGGATCAGCAACTGGGATGAGCGACCCGATGCCGCATCGCGCATCACCACTCGTATCGACGCATCGGCGTGGTTCGAGGTGCGAGACCGGGCGCTCATGGCGCACGCCACCCAGATTGATCCTGATGGGCAGTGGTTCGCCGTGCCCATGGAGCTTCAGAAGTCCGTGTGGCCGACCGAGGATTTCGAGCTAGCCCGCTCCCTGGTGGAGACTGATCTTCCCGAGACCGATCTGTTCGCTGGACTGAGGTAACGATGATCTACGCAGATGCCACTGATGACCTCAACTCCGTCATCGACGGGGCAGGTCCGCTGGCCGGCCTGTTCTTCCTGCTGCTCGGAATCGCGGTGTTCATCATCTGGAAGTCGATGAACAAGCAAATGAAGAAGATCGACTCGAACCTGCCGCCCGGTCGCGCTGACCTTCGCCGTCAGGCCGATGAGGCCTATACCGAGGAAGCCGAGGAACGCGGCGCCGAGCAAGCGACAGAGGCCGAGGAGCCGAAACCTGCCGATGGCTAGTCGCATGCTGCGCCTTGCCCTCACCCCGCGTTGGATAGCGCTGGGCGTTCTCGCCGTAGCCCTCATCGCCGGCTGCGTGATTCTCGGACGCTGGCAATGGGAGCGCACCCAGGACATCCTCGCCGCCGAGCGTGCGGCACAGGGTGCGCCCATCTCGGTCACCGAGGTGGCAGCGCCGGGCGTGGAGATCGACGGCGCCGACATCGGTCGACAGATCGTGGCAACGGGCACGTACCTCGCCGATCAGCAGGTGGCTGTCACCAACCGTGTCTTCGAGAACGCCACCGGTATCTGGGTCGTGACACCGCTGCAGCTCGCCGATGGCTCGTTAGTCGCGGTCAACCGAGGCTGGCTCCCGGATGAGAGTGCAGTCGGCTTCGTGCCCCCTGCCGGTCAGGTGACGGTGCGCGGAACCTACGTGCCGGATGAGACCTTCTACGCCGATGCGTTGGCGGAACCCGGTCGAGTCGCCGCGATCTCGGGAACGGCGCTGAGCACCCGGTGGAACCTGCCCACCCGTGCGGGTTACCTGAATCTGGTGAGCCAGAGCCCCGCCTCGGTGCCCGCCCCTGCGCCCGTGCCCGCGACCGTGCAGACCTCCGACGTGCCCTTCCCACTGCAGAACTTCGGATATGCCTTCCAATGGTGGATCTTCGCCCTGTTCGTGGTGTTCGCCTACGTGCGCTGGCTCCGACTCGATGCTCGACCCACAGTGGACCCTGATGTGGCCGATTCCACTACGGTTTCCTCATCATGATTACTGTCATCGGAGAAGCCCTGGTTGACATCATCGTCGACCCCTCGGGCAACGTGACCTCGGTCGTGGGCGGTGCGCCGCTCAACACCGCTCGTACCTGCGCGCGCCTCGGCATCGACACCACGTTCCTTGGCGGCGTCTCCTCTGATGCCTTCGGCGGGCGCATCCTGCGACTGCTCTCCGAAGATGGCGTCACCTACGCGCTCGGTGCGCAGGTGCACGAGCCCACCACCTTGGCGATCGCCCAGATTGACGAGCATGGTGCCGCGACCTACCGATTCATGATGGAGGGCACCTCCGCCGCCGCGGTCACTCCCGACCGGGCTCTCGCTGCGGTAGGAGCCGACTGCAAGGTCGTGCACGCAGGCACCCTGGGCCTCGTGCTGCAGCCGTTGGCCGACGCCACTCGCGCTGTGGTCGCGTCGTCACCCGATGACCGCATCGTGATGATCGACCCGAATTGCCGCCCGAGTGTCATGTCCACATCCGATGTCTTTCGCTCCACCCTCGACTCCGTGCTGGGCCGCGCTGACATCGTCAAGGTAAGCGGCGATGATCTCGAGTTCATGTTCCCCGGGCTCGATCTCGTCGAGGCGGCACGTGCGCTGCAGTCTCAGAGCGGAGCCGTCGTGCTGTTCACTGATGGCGCCAAGGCCGTGCGCGTGATGAACGGCGCTGACGAGATCGTGCTCAATGTCCCCAAGGTGCCCGTGGTCGACACCGTCGGTGCGGGCGACTCCTTCAGTGGCGGCTTCCTCGCCGAGTGGATGCATCGCGGCCTGACCCGCAATGACGTGCGCGACACCGACAAGGTGGTCAGCGCGGCCCGTTACGGCATCGCCGTCGCCGGCATCACCTGCCAGCGTCCGGGTGCGGATCCGCCGCGCACCGGCGAGGTTCCGGGCTACTAGGCTCGTGAGCATGCAGAAGCTTCGCGGAGCAGCCCTTCGCTTCCGGATCATGGCCTGGATCACCGGTGTCGTGCTCGCCACGGCATTCGTCTGGCTCGTTCTCGGTCGCCTCTTCTGGGATTACGGCAATGCCGATATGCGCCCCGCGTTCTATGGCTATCTCTGGATCGCCCATGGCTGGCTGTACTTCATCTACCTGATCGTCGGAGTCGATCTCGCATTCCGCATGCGCTACGGAGTCCTCAAGACTCTCGGCATCCTGCTGGCGGGCACGATTCCGTTCATGTCGTTCGTCGCTGATCGCGTCACGCATCGCGACGTCATGGCACGCATCGACGCAGCAGAGCTGCTCTAGCCTCGCGCGTCGACTAGGTCAGTGACCAGTCGACCGGATCTCCTCCGAGATCTTCCAGGTACTCATTGGCCTGACTGAACGGGTTCGAGCCGAAGAATCCGCGGTCAGCTGACATCGGGCTGGGGTGCGCGCTGATGATCAGCGGAACATCGGGCAATGCCTGCTCGAGGGTCTGGGCATCCTTGCCCCACAAGATCGCCACGAGCGGCTCATCATCTCGCGCCACGAGACCGGCGATCGCCGCATCGGTGAAGCGCTCCCATCCGATTCCGCGGTGGCTGCCCGGCTCCCCGGAGCGCACGGTCAACACCCTGTTGAGCAGCAGTACTCCCTGCTCGGCCCACGACGAGAGGTCGCCATTCGTCGGTCGCGAGATTCCGAGATCAGTCTCGAGCTCCTTGTAGATGTTCTGCAAGCTTCGGGGGATCGGCCGAACGTCGGGTGCGACCGAGAAGGAAAGGCCGACCGCATGACCGGGGGTCGGATAGGGATCCTGCCCGACAATCAGGACCCGCACATCGGGCAGCGGCTGGCTGAACGCCCGCAGGATGTGGGGGCCGGCCGGGAACCAGGCCTGGCCTGCCGCGGATTCCTCCCGCAGGAACTCGCCGATCGCCGTCAGAGTCTCGCGCTCGTGCTCGAGCACCGGCACCCACGTGGGATGCACGAGCTCCTCGAGGGACTTTGCCACGATCGCAGATTACTGGGCTCGCGCGAGTAGCCTGAACGCATGCCGTATCCCGCGGACCACCAGGACAAGTGGCGTCAGCGCATACGCCCGATCGATCCGACTACGAGACTGCCGGTCAAGAGGCTGATTCCCCTCGTACTCGTCGAGACAGCGGGCATGGCACTGCTCTTCGGCATCTATCACCTGCTCGACCTCGGCCGCACGCCGCTCGCCCCTTTGATCGTTCCTCCGCTCGTGACGTTCGCGCTGGTGTTCGCCACCGCTCACGCGCCCGCGTCGAGGCCTCTGCGGGTGGTCACGGCATACGTGATCGCCGGATTCTTCGGCCTGGGGATGGTCTGCGTGCCGGGTTCACGCTTGCTCAACTCCGTCATCGCGGCTTTTCTCACCCTCATCGTCATGCATGCCACGGGTGCCTTCCATGCGCCTGCAGTGGCGGTATCGATGGCCGCTGTGCTTACCGAGGCCGACTGGCATGACGCGCTGCCGGCTTACCCACTCCTGATCGCCACCGCGATGGCCGCGGTGTTCCTCGCCTGGGGAGCTCACAAGATCCTCGGTGACGACTCCTATCCCGACAAGTGGTGGTAGCCCTCAGGCGAGATCCGAGAACAGCAGCCTGATCGCGATGAGCAGCATCACTATGGCGATGGTGATGTCGAGGATGCGCCACGTGATCGGCCGCGACATCAGTCGTGCGGCAGCCCGTGCCCCGAAGCCCAGGGCACAGAACCACAGGATGCTCGCGCAGGCGGCGCCGAGAGCGAACCACCACTGATCAGGCCGGTACTGATTGCCGATCGAGCCGAGCAGTAGAACGGTATCGAGATACACGTGCGGGTTCAGGAACGTGAAGGCGAGGGTCATGGCGATCACGGTGCGCAGGCTGCGTGATTCCTGGTCGCCGGGCAGCAATACCTCGGGATGTGCGGCACTGCGGAAGCTCTTGATGGCGTACCACGTCAGGTAGGCGATGCCGATCCACTTCAGCACCACGAGCGCGACGGGAACACTGCGTACGATCACGCCGAGCCCGCTGATACCCGCGGCGATGAGAAGCGCATCGGATGCAGCGCAGATCACCACTGCCGTGCCCACGTGATTGCGCGCGAGCCCCAGACGCAGGACAAAGGCATTCTGCGCGCCGATCGCGATGATCAGGCTGAGCCCGGCGAGGAGTCCGGGGAGGGCGGCGTGCACGAATGGAGGTTAG
>JAHEIZ010000024.1 GCA_024639145.1 Actinomycetes bacterium
TGCCCACCGGCCTTGTGTCGGTGTACTTCGCCTGGAAGAGCCAGCAGGCCCTTGAATCGGGTGATCGAGATGTGGCTATCGGGATGGCCCGTCGGGCCCGCCGCTGGTTCATCGGCACCGTCATCATTGGCGGCAGCCTCGAGCTCATGTTGCTGGTCGTCCTCATGGTGCTGGGAGCCTTCGGCGGCTGAGTAGGCTTGTGCGGTGACTGATGCGCAGACCGTTCTCGTCGTTGACTTCGGGGCGCAGTACGCCCAGCTGATCGCCCGCCGCGTGCGCGAGGCGCGCGTGTACTCAGAGATTGTCCCGCACACCATCACCGCGGCGGAGGTGTCGGCCAAGAATCCCGCCGCGATCGTGCTCTCCGGTGGTCCGTCCAGCGTCTACGAAGACGGTGCACCTTCCCTCGATCCGGCGATCCTCGAGCTCGGCATTCCCGTCTTCGGCATCTGCTACGGATTCCAGGCCATGGCAAATGCGCTCGGTGGCACCGTCACCAAGACCGGCCTTCGCGAGTTCGGCGGCACCGAGCTCACGGTGGTCGCGCCCGGTGCGCTCTTCGCCGGGCTACCTGCCTCCCAGAACGTCTGGATGTCGCACGGTGACTGCGTGTCCGTAGCGCCGGATGGATTCACCGTCGCCGCATCATCCGCCGGTGCGCCTGTCGCTGCCTTCGAAAATGCTGAGCGCCGCATGGCTGGCGTTCAGTACCACCCCGAGGTCAAGCACAGTGCGCATGGCCAAGACGTTCTCGTGCACTTCCTCTACGACATCGCAGGTCTCGCGCCGACCTGGACTATGACCAATGTCATCGACGAGCAAGTCGCGCGGATCAAGGAGCAGGTCGGCAGCGGCCTGGTGATCTGCGGTCTGTCCGGCGGCGTTGACTCCGCAGTCGCAGCAGCGCTCGTGCAGCGCGCGGTCGGCGATCAGCTCACCTGCGTCTTCGTCGACCACGGCCTGCTGCGCAAGGGCGAGGCCGAGCAGGTCGAACGCGACTTCGTTGCGGCCACGGGCGTCACGCTCGTCGTCGTCGATGCGCGCGAGCGTTTCCTGACCGAGCTCGCTGGTGTCAGTGACCCCGAGACCAAGCGCAAGATCATCGGTCGCGAATTCATTCGCGTGTTCGAGGACGCCACCGCGCAGGTGATCGCCGATGCTGGTGCGCAAGGCCAGAGTGTCGACTTCCTCGTGCAGGGCACGCTGTATCCCGATGTCGTCGAATCCGGTGGCGGCTCGGGAACCGCGAACATCAAGAGCCATCACAATGTCGGTGGCCTGCCCGAAGACATGAAGTTCGCCCTCGTCGAGCCGCTGCGCGCACTGTTCAAGGACGAAGTGCGCCAGGTGGGTCTCGATCTCGGCCTGCCCGAGGAGATCGTCTGGCGCCAGCCCTTCCCGGGCCCCGGCCTCGCCATTCGCATCGTGGGTGCCATCGATGAGGAGCGCCTGTCGATCCTGCGCGAGGCGGATGCGATCGCTCGCGAAGAACTCACGGCAGCGGGTCTTGACCGCGAGGTATGGCAGTTCCCGGTGGTGCTGCTCGCCGACGTGCGCTCGGTGGGCGTGCAGGGTGACGGCCGTACCTACGGTCACCCCGTCGTGTTGCGCCCCGTCTCGAGCGAAGATGCCATGACCGCTGACTGGTCGCGCCTGCCCTATGACCTCTTGGCTCGAATCTCGACACGCATCACTAACGAGGTTCCCGAGGTCAATCGGGTTACCTTGGACATTACGAGCAAGCCGCCTGGAACGATCGAGTGGGAGTGAGCCGCAGGCTCGCGACCAACGAGTAAATTCCGCACGATTGAGTGGGAGTAGTGCCATGCAGTTCGTCTACAACGTCATCCTGATCCTGCATTTCGTGGGCCTTGCGGCACTGCTTGGTGGCTTCGCCGCCCAGATGAAGTCGCCTGACAAGCACGTCACGAAAATCATGTACCACGGCACGTTGCTGCAGGTCGTGACCGGTGCGCTGATGGTTCTCTTCGCCGAGACCGGCTGGGTCGATGAGGAACTCAATCAAAGTGTCATCGGCATCAAATCGCTGATCCTCATCGCGATTCTGGTTATCGCCGTGTGGTCACGCAAGAAGCCCGCACCGCAGGTGAAGGCATGGGCCGCTGTCGGCATCCTGACCTTCGTGAATATTTGCATTGCGGTGCTCGCCGGCGTCACTGTCGGCTAGTGCGCCTTTAGTGCAGCAGCGCTACTTGTTCACAGCGGGCATTGGTCCTATTTCCTGACCACCATGAAGGCCTCCGCGAGGCGACCCTCCGGCAATCCGGCTTCCTGCGCCTGCATGCTCATCCACATTCCCACGCGCTCACGCACGTCGAGATCTGGCGGTAGCTGACTCGCGTGCGCATTGATGGCCTCGAGCTTCGCTTCGAAGTCGTCAGTGATGTCGACATAAGTATTCGGGGTCGGTGAGGCCATGACCCAGATCTCGTTGACCTTCCAGGCCTCGAGGCCCTCGTCATTGAGCAGGCTCGGGTGCGCGAAGGGATTCTCGGCATCGGGGTAGATCGCCTGGATCGCTGCCTCGCCGGCGGCGAGGTGATCAGGATGCGAGGACTGCAGACGATTCCAGTTGCGATCGGGGGACTGGATGAGCATCCGGTCGGGGCGTACCTGGCGAATCACGCGGCAGATATCGCGGCGCAGATCATGGCTGACCGAGAGCTCGCCGTCGCGGTAGGCGAGGAACCGCACGTCGTGCACGCCGATGGCGGCACCCGCTGCTGTCTGCTCTTCACGGCGGATCCGCGGGATCTCCGAGCGGGGGACAGCGGGATCAAAACCGCCCGCATCCCCGTCGGTGATGATGCAATAGGTGACGTGGAAGCCCTCGCGCACCCATTGCGCCACGGTGCCCGCCGCCCCGAAATCGACGTCATCGGGGTGGGCAGTGACCACCAGGGCGGTCAGGCTCGGCGTGTCGTCCATCGGGGATTTTCCTCACGAGAGGGCAGTTTCCTGCGGGAATCGGGCGGTTCGGAGCCTACCGTGGTGAATTACACGGGTGAGGTTCTTGTCCCCAGTCGTAACATCCGTAACTTCCGTGACAGAGTATGAGGGTGCTTCCCCGCCACCAAGGGCTTAAGTCTGCCCTGCTTCCTCGCCTCCGCGCGCGCACATCGCGACGCCCGGCACTGGTTGGCGTGCTCGTGGTCGGTTTCATCGCCGGCACTTTGGCCCTGGCACCCGGAGCGACAGCCGGCAACTCCGGCAACTGGTCACCCAGTAAGTGGACGGGAGTGCTGGCCGGAGCGCCGGTGCCGGGCGAGGGATTGCCCCCCGCGGCCGTGCCCGCACTCGCTGCCGCGCAGCCGCAGGGTTCCTACGACACCAAGCCGGAGTACGAAGGCCAGCTGATCTGCGATCCGCAGGCCAAGCCCGGAACACAGAAGCTCGCAGATCACATCAAGGCCACCTACGGCCAGGACCAGACCGTGTGGATCCCGCGCGCCTGCGACATCGGCGGGCAAAGTGAGCACAAGGAAGGCCGGGCCATCGACTGGATGACCTCGGTGCGCGATGCGCAGCAGCGCGCGAACGCCGAGACCTTCCTCAACTGGCTGCTCGGCCCCGATCAATACGGCGTCGAGTACGGCAATGCGATGCGTCTCGGAGTCATGTACATCGGCTGGAACGACCGCATCTGGCGCGGTTACGACATCGGTCGCGGCTGGACAGAGCTCAAGGGCTGCTTCGCCAAGCCCGAGTCGGGCAATGACACCACCTGCCATCGCAATCACATACATATCTCGCTCACTTGGGACGGCGCGAGCGGTCGCAACTCGTTCTGGTCAGGCGTTGCGTTTGACGGCGGATTCTGTGCTCGTCACTCCTCGGGCGCAACAACTCCGGATGTCTCGGCCAAGGGCGACCTGATCTCGGTAAGCCCGTACACGGTTCTCGACACCCGCAATGTCATCGGCGTGCAGAAGCGCTGCCGCCTCCAGCAAGATCGCTGGTCAGGCGATAGTCACCGTCTCTTCCCGAAGGTTCTTGGCCAGAACGGCGTACCGAACGATGGTGTCGGAGCAGTGGCCGTCCACATCACCGCACTCGGCTCGAATGCGAACTCCGACGTGCGCGTCTGGTCGCCCGGGCAGAACTCCAGCAAGGTCGCTCTGAAGGTGCCCATGAATGGCGATGCGCAGGCCGATGCGGTCGTGCCGGTCGCCAATGACGGCACCATCGCCCTGGCCACCAGCCTCGGCGCTACTGATCTCGTCGTCGAGGTGCGCGGCTACTACAAGGCCGGCCCCGGTGATGGGTCGAATAAGCCGGTGCTGACCGGCTCAGGCAGTTCTCCTGCAGCACCGCCTACGACCGCTGACCCGGCTCCGGGTGCCTCGCAGTCGCAGCCGACGGATGGCCAGGAGTCCTTCAACGCGATCGGGTCGGACGTCGCTTACGACTCGGTGGCCTCGGGAGGTCCGTTGCAGCCTGGGGAGGCACGCACGGTCGATCTCGCGGGGCTTCCGCCGGAGGCGACGTCCGCCCTGGTCGTTCTGACCACTCGCAATTCCACGGTCAAGGGCTCGCTGCTCATGAGCAGGTCGGGCAAGACAACCAATGTGGCCTCTGGCCCGGTAGCGAAGTTCAGCTTCCCGAAGGAGAAGGTGAAGTCGTCGGTCATGCTCGTGCCCGTCGGCTCGGGCAAGCTCACCTTCACCACGTCCAAGGAGAGTGCGGTCGACGTCAAGGTCGAGTTGCTCGGCTACTCGGCAGCGACTATCCCGCCGAAGGCCCAGGGCATTGCACCTCGCGAGATCCTGCGTGGCTCCTTCGATGCGGGGGAGTCGCGGAATCTCAAGGTCGCGGGTGCCAATGGCCTGCCCGGTAAGAAGAAGCTGCGCGCAGTACTGCTCAAGGTGACCACGAAGAAGGGCACGGTCGACGGCAAGGTCGTGGCATACGCCGCGAATGGCACGGCGCCCAGCACACGCTCGGCTCCTATCGTTCCCAATATCGTGCGTTCCGAGATCGTGCTTGCCCAGACCAATGCCGACGGTGAGATCACCGTCACGGCTACCGCTGGAGCGAAAGTAGTCATCGACCTGATTGGTTACGTGCGCTAGGCGACCGCCTCACGGGTACGGCGACCTGAACTCCGAGGCTCGCCTTCCGACCCAACTGTCCGATGTGCCCGATTGGGAACACTCGGGTCCCGCCCGCCCCTTTAACACAGGATGATGAACTCATGATCGGTCGGGGTAGGAGCGTGCTCGTCGTCGAGGACGACAAGCTCACGCTTGGCCTGCTTGCCGAGACCTTGACCCAGTCGGGATTTGTCGTGGGAGCCGCGGCCAACGTGACGGAGGCCCGGCGCATGTGGTCGCGCATGGATCCTGACGCAGTCGTGCTCGACGTTGACCTAGGGCCCGGCGTCAATGGCTTCGATCTCGCAGATGCCTTTCGCACCCAGGTGCCGCACCTGGCGATTCTCTTCCTGTCGAACTTGCCGGATGCCCGGTTCGCGGGACGCAATCCCGCGAGCTTGCCGGCAGATGCCGGGTACGTGCGCAAGGACCAGCTGTCCGACTCCAAGGCCCTCGTTACTGCCCTTGATGCCGTGTTGCGTGGCTCAGGCCGCGACACGCCTCGACATGATCAGGATCCGACTCGCCCCATGGCCGATCTCTCGCGCACGCAGATCGGAGTGCTGCGCATGGTTGCCCTCGGCCTCTCGAATCAGCAGATCGCTGTTGAGCGCGGCACGACCGTGAAGGCGGTGCACAACGTGATCACCCGGGCGATGCTGCTCATCGGCGCCGAGAATTCAGACGAGGGCAATGCTCGGGTCGTGGCAGCCCGGGAATTCATTCGCGCCGCCGGCTTGCCGACTTCTTGAGCGTGATGAAAGAACGCGCCGCCCGACTTCGTGTGCTTCTCGGAAGCAGAAGTGCCTTGTCGCGTCCGGTCATTCTTGGAATCGCCGGCACAGGATTCCTCCTCAGTTTCATGTTCCTTCGGCTCATCCCCGGTCAGTCACTCTGGGTAACGATGCTGGCCTCAGGTGTTGCCGCCGCAATCTCTGCAGTGGTACTCCTCCTGGCTCGAGCCGTGGGGGACAGGTGGGGGTGGTCGCGGCCGCGCGTGGGTCTCGTGATTACCGCGGCGATCGTGGCCAGCCTGATCCGATCGCTCGTGACGTCAGTCTTCGTCTCGTGGCTCGCGGTCGGGAAGGAAGTCGATTCGAGTCCCATTGGTCGGACCGTAGCTGCGCTGATCGTCACAGTGGCGATTTCACTGATGCTGGCGGCGTCCGCGGAGTTAGCGGCCGAGCGCGCGAGTGCGACCACTGAGCTGCTGGTCGAGCAGGACAGGCTCAGGCTGCTTGTCGAAAGTGCGGACGCAGAGCTCTTGAGGGCCGACATCGACCTCCGCCGTAAGGCGAGAGACCTGCTCGAACCGACCATTTCGGAGATTCGGGATCTCATCTCCGGCGAGATCTCGGAGACAGCCGCGATCGAGGTCTCCGAGCGAATCAATGAAGTGGTCAAGGACGTCGTGCGTCCGGCATCGCGAGTTCTCGCGGCCTCTCCACTCCTCGAGAATGGGGAAGTGCGGCCCGCATCCCCGACCCCGGTGCGTCTGATGACTGATGAAATGGACATCACGGAGGCAATCCGTCCCGGCTGGCTATTCATCCTCAGCTGGGGAGTGATGATTCCCGGTCCGCTCGCTCTGGGAGTCTCGTGGCGCATCATGGCCTTGTGGATGTCGGCGAGCCTGGTGCTGGTTCTGCTTCTCTATGGGATCAAGTTCGCCTGGCCACGACGCATGAGAGAGATGCCGATTGCCCCGGGCCTGGGTCTGCTCCTACTGATCTACCTCGTGATCAATCTCGGGTTCCAGCTCGTGTTGTCTCACCTTCTGTCAGCCGTCCCAGGTCCGACCTCGTGGACGACAAACAATCAGGCGGTGGTCATCGTTCGGGTTGGTCTCGCGATGCTCGTATCGATTCTGGCGACCTTGAGCGTGCATGGTGAGCAGATAAGGGCTGACGTATCCGACATCAATGCTCAGCTAGAGGCACTCATCTCTCGTATTCGACGGGAGACATGGCTGCTGCATAGGTCGGTATCTCTCGCCGTGCATGGGACCATTCAATCGGCTCTCATCTCCACCGCTATGCGGCTTTCGGCTCCGAATCGAACTCACGAGATAGTCGAGGATGCTCGGCGCCGTCTCGAGGATGCCCTGACATCCATCTCGGTCGATCAGCGCGAGGATTCTTCGGTGGAGTCAGCCCTTGAAGACCTCCAGGGACTGTGGCAGCCGATGGTCACGATCGATTTCGAGGTCTCCGATTCAGCGCGGGTGCGGGTCGTGGAAGATTCTGGTCTGCGGACCTGCGTGATTGAGATCTGCAGGGAGGCAGTGAGCAATGCCATCCGCCATGGGCACTCCCTATCAGTCAACCTGGTGATTGATACCTCGGATGAGTTGCTCCGGATACGAGTGACTGACGATGGCGAAAGTTCGGATGTGGGTTCGCCTGCCGGGCTCGGGTCGCAGATGCTCGATGAGACGTGTCTGCGATGGTCTCGCGTGCGGCGGCCGGGCAACGGCTCGGAGATGGCCGCACTTCTCGCCTGACCGTTGCGTATCAAAGGTGGCCGCTAGGGAACATCTGCTCTCTGAGAGCGGAGGTGGTGTTCTCGGAAGGGATCATTTCGACCGTGTCTCTCGAGGGTGCTTCGTAGTTTGAGTGAATGCGAATCCTCACCTCACTCTTCCTTTCCCTCGGCTCACATCGTGCGGCCACGGTCGCAGCAAAGCGCCGCGCCACGGGTCGGTCCATGAGAGCGGGGGTAATCGGACTTCTCTCCTTCATCGTGGCCGCCACGACCCTCGGCACGATCTCCGCACCCGTCGCCCAGGCCGCAGACGAGGGCATCTACGGGTTGACGACCACGAATGCCTCGACGAACATCACGCCGATCGGCGGAGTCAACAACTTCCAGGCTGTGCTGAATCCGCTGGCGACCACCACGCAGCTCACGGTGTCATTCGACACGGGAAGCCTGGGCTACGCAGTCAATGGCACTTCGGGATCGCTGACTTCCGGGGTCCCCTCGGCTCAGATTGCCATCCCCATCGGGGTCTCCGACATCGTGCTGACCTTCACCGCTTCGACATCAGATCAGTCGGTCTATCACGTGTTCGTGAAGCGGCCGATTCCGATCGGGAATCTGTGGTTTGAGGGGACGACGTCGTCGTCGCCGACGAACTATGACGCGTCGACGACGGTCACGGTGCCGGTCACTCCGGTGTTCGATGCGAATCGCACCTGGACTGATGAGAACGGACGACCGAGTTTCAGCGTCACTGTTCCTCATGGCGTGGTCAAGGGTCGCCTGGTGTGGAGCTACAGCAGGGCCGGCGAGCAGGGTGTCTCGGCGTATTCGGTGTCCTTCGATGGCATCCGTGGCAAGCAGGATGTCTATGACGCGGGTACCGGTACGGGCACGATCACCACAGACTGGACAGATCTTGGCGTAGGCAGCACGCGGTTCGTCGTTTACAGCGGCACGGTCATTCCCTCCGGCGACGTCAACACCGCCTACGCAACCTTCATCAACCGAAGTGCGGCACTCGATGTTGACGCGGTGTCTGCGCTGGCTCTTCATTCCAGTGATGCGCAGTTGTCGGCGACGAGTGCCCTCTACACCTGGACTGCGATGGTGGCGCCCCTGGCCAGTTCGACTCACCTGAATGCGACATTCGCCTCGGGTGCTGCGTCGTACTCGGTCAATGGCCAGACCGGCGTTTTGAGTTCGGGGGTCGACTCGTCGGCAATCAACGTGCCGGTCGGCGTATCCGAGATCGTGATGACTTACACGCCGACCTCAGGCAGCCCGATCATCTATCACGTGTTCGTGAAGCGGCCGATTCCGATCTCGGGGTTGCGTTTCGAGGGGACGACGTCGTCGTCGCCGACGAACTATGACGCGTCGACGACGGTCACGGTGCCGGTCACTCCGGTGTTCGATGCGAATCGCACCTGGACTGATGAGAACGGACGACCGAGTTTCAGCGTCACTGTTCCTCATGGCGTGGTCAAGGGTCGCCTGGTGTGGAGCTACAGCAGGGCCGGCGAGCAGGGTGTCTCGGCGTATTCGGTGTCCTTCGATGGCATCCGTGGCAAGCAGGATGTCTATGACGCGGGTACCGGTACGGGCACGATCACCACAGACTGGACAGATCTTGGCGTAGGCAGCACGCGGTTCGTCGTTTACAGCGGCACGGTCATTCCCTCCGGCGACGTCAACACCGCCTACGCGACTTTTGTCGAACGACGTCCTGCGACGGTCGTTCCCGGACCGCCGATCATCCGGGAGGCGGCCCCGGTGGATACGTCAAGTGCCCTCGTGACCTGGGATGCACCGTTGTCCGACGGAGGAGAATCAATTTCCAGCTACACCGTCACCGCGAGCCAGGTCTCGGCGCCCACGGGCATCTCGCCTCGCTCCTTCGGCATCTCTGGTCGAAGTAACAGCGTGGCGGATGTGCCGGCAGGCACCTGCGTAACTTCTACGACGAGCTGCGTCGTCCTGGGCCTTGTCACGGGCGCTACGTACACCTTTGCCGTGACAGCAAGGAACCTGAACGGAGACGGACTCAGCTCCGCGCCGACTGCGCCTATCGTCGTGCTCGTCGCTCCGAACGCTCCTACAGGTGCGTCCGCCACCCCGGGTGATGCAAGTGCGATCGTCACGTGGAGCGCTTCTTCGGCGGACGGTGGCAGCCCGATTCTGGGTTACACCGTCACGAGTTCGCCCGGGGGATTCACCTGCGATCCGCCGAGCCTCGCCGTGCTCTCATGCTCTGTCAGTGGCCTGACAAATGGCACTGCGTACACGTTCACGGTAATTGCTCGAAACGCGGTGGGCAGCAGTTCCGCTTCCTCGGCGTCTACCCCGATTACGCCCATCTCCGCCACGCCCGATCCGTCATCGGCACCGAGCACTGCGCCATCTGGGAGTGCTGGAAGCGATCCAGCCTCGGGTGGTACGCAGGCGAGCGTTCCAATGCCCGACGTGTCGCCCTCGGGAGCTGCATCCCCGCCGCCGTCGACCACCCCCGGGCCAGGCGATTCTCCGGCTTCCTCCTTGCCTGCCGGAGTGGCCGTGCTGTCCGGCACGGAGCGTGCGAATGCTCAGATCGTCGCGGTTAAGGGATCGGTGTCGACGAACGTGGCTAATGCGCCTGAAGTGAGTGTCGTGACCGGTGCGTCCGTGGCGCCGGTGGTCAGCGGACTGCCGCCGAACACGCCGCTTGAGGTGGGGATGAGTGTCGCTCCGTTAACTCGTGTGAAGACCTCATTCGTCTCGATCGGCAAGACGCGAAGCACGGCTAGCGGCCGAGCGAAGGTTCCGGCCTTTAAGGCAAGCAGGCCCGGCGTCTACACGATTCGGCTGAGCACGCCGGCCGGTAAGGCGTTCTACCTGAAGGTCAAGGTCTCGGCAAAGAAGGCGTCAAGCTCCTCCGCTTCGTCGTCGAAGGTCTCGGGCAGGGCTTCGCGATGAGGTCTCGCGTTCGGGCCTGCCACTACGTCGTTACCACCGCCTTAGTGGCAGGTCTGGGCGTTGTTCTCGCACCGATTGCGAGCGCGGTGCCGAATTCGGTGGTTCTTTCGTCATTCGATTCGGGGCCAGTCGGAGTCGCCGGCACCGTGACCTTCACCCCGCCAGGAGGCACGTCGTACTTGGTGCTCACGGTGGGTATTCCGTTGTCGGAATACACGACTTCAGGACTTTCCGGCGGCTGTGCTTCGGGTGGTATCACGGCAGCCATCAACGGAACGCCGATTCAGGTGTCGTGCTCGACTTACCCACCGGGCGGAGGGTTCAGTCGGATCGAGATCTACAACTACTGGAGTTCAGGACCCGTATCGACGTCCGATGTCATCACCATGACCTGGGCAGACAGCTTCGTGACGAGAACTGGTGCGGCTTCGGGGTCGGCATTCGAGGTCGCGGCCAGCATCGGTACTCCGGTCTACGTGTCAGTGACTCCGACCTTGGCTGGTTCACCCTCCTCATCCTCGGAAAGCTCATCCGCTCCGGACATGACGACGTGGCATCAGAGCATCAGCCGGGCCGCATCCGAAGCAGCGTGCCCCACGGGATACACGCCTTCTTGGGCGCAATGGCCGAATGGCCATCAAGGGGGATGGGTCTGCAATCGTGAGGTTTTTGCCTTTCAGCCTGAATCCGGCATGTGAGCGCATTCCGGGCCTGTCAGGCCCGTTGCCTACGATGCCTAGGTGACTTCTTCGCTCGTTGACGATCTCAACGACTCCCAGCGCGCTGCCGTCGAGCATCGTGGCACCCCCTTGCTGATCGTGGCGGGTGCCGGCTCGGGCAAGACCCGCGTGCTCACCCGACGGGTGGCCCATCTTCTGGCCACCGGTGATGCTCAGCCCGGCGAGATCCTGGCCATCACCTTCACGAACAAGGCCGCGGGGGAGATGAAGGAGCGCGTGGCCGAGCTCGTCGGCCCGCGCGCCAAGTCGATGTGGGTCTCGACCTTCCACAGTGCCTGTGTGCGCATTCTGCGCGCCGAGTCTGCACGCCTTGGTATCTCGAGCAGCTTCACGATCTACGACCAGCAGGATTCCCTTCGCTTGATGACCATGGTCATTCGTGATCTCGATCTTGACCCCAAGCGCTACACCCCGCGCAGCTTCCTGGCCCAGGTGTCGAACTTGAAAAACGAGCTCATCGACTACGAGACGTACTCGACGCGCACGACCAATCACATGGAGCAGACCCTCGCCCAGGCCTATGGTGAATATCAGCGCCGTCTGCAGCGCGCGAATGCCTTCGACTTCGACGACCTCATCTCGGGAACCGTCGCCCTATTGCAGCTCTTCCCGGATGTTGCTGAGCACTACCGTCGCCGTTTCCGGCACATCATGGTCGACGAGTATCAGGACACGAACCACGCGCAGTACGTGCTGATCAAGGAGCTCATCGGCGTCGATACTCCGACCTTGCCGGCCGGTCAGCTCTGCGTCGTGGGCGATGCCGACCAGTCGATCTACGCCTTCCGTGGCGCGACCATTCGCAACATCGAGGAGTTCGAGCGCGACTACCCGAGTGCTCGCACGATCATGCTCGAGCAGAACTACCGCTCCACACAGACCATCCTGACGGCTGCGAATGCGGTCATTGCGCGTAACCAAGGTCGTCGTGCCAAGAATCTCTGGACTGACTCGGGTCAGGGCCACCCGATCGTCGCCTACGTCGCTGACGATGAGCACGATGAAGCATCGTTCATCGCGAACACCATCGACTCGCTCACCGACAACGACGGCTATAAGCCCTCCGACATGGCGGTGTTCTACCGCACCAATGCGCAGTCGCGATCGGTCGAAGACATCTTCGTCCGCGTCGGCATGCCGTATCGAGTGGTCGGCGGCGTGCGCTTCTACGAGCGTAAGGAAGTGCGCGATGCCATCGCGTATCTGCGCGCTCTCGCGAACCCTGCCGATGAAGTCTCGCTGCGTCGCATTCTCAATACGCCTAAGCGCGGCATCGGTGATCGCGCTGAGGCCATGGTTGAGGCCTATGCGCAACGCGAGCGCATCAGCTTCGCCGAGGCCCTCGATCGCGCGGCTGAGGCTCCGGGCATCGCTACGCGTTCACTCACGTCAATCACCACGTTCACCACGCTGATGAGCGATCTGCGCACCATCCTCGAGTCCGGCGCTACGCCCGCCACCGTCCTTCAGGCCGTGCTCGAGCAGAGTGGCTATCTGCTGGAACTGCAGTCGTCATCAGATCCGCAGGATGAAGCCCGGGTCGAGAACCTCGCCGAATTCGAGTCGGTGGCGCAGGAGTTCGCGACCGAGAATCCCGAGGGCACGATGATCGACTTCCTCGAGCGCATCTCGCTCGTGGCCGACGCCGATCAGATCCCCGATGCTGATGGCGGCGTGGTCACGCTGATGACCCTGCACACGGCCAAGGGCCTCGAATTCCCGGTCGTCTTTCTCACAGGAATGGAAGATGGCGTCTTCCCGCACATGCGCTCCCTTGGCGATCCGAAGGAGCTCGAGGAGGAACGCCGCCTCGCCTATGTCGGCATCACGCGCGCGCGAGAGCGTCTCTACTTGACTCGCTCGATGATGCGTTCGGCCTGGGGTGCGCCGGCGTTCAACCCGCCGTCACGATTCCTCGACGAGATTCCCGATGAGGTCATGCAGTGGGAGCGCGAGGAGCCCGAGAACACTCCGATCAGCTCGGGTGGCTGGGGCTCATCGCCGTCGAGCAGCAGTGCCGCACTCAAGCTCGGCGATCGCGTGATCGGCACCGGCCCCGTGGTGTCGCTTTCGCCCGGTGATCGCGTCACGCACCAGAAGTTCGGGCTGGGCACGGTTGTCTCCACCGCAGGTGCGGGTGACAAGGCTGACGCCACGATCGACTTTGGCACGTCAGGGATCAAGCGCCTGCTGCTGCGCTACGCCCCGGTCGAGAAGCTGTAGTCATGCGCATCGTGATCGCCCCCGCCGCGTTCAAGGGAACGTTGAGCGCTCACGATGCTGCGGCAGCCATGGCGCTGGGTGCACGCGATGCCCATCCTGACGCGGAGATCATTGAACTGCCGATGGCCGATGGCGGTGATGGAACTCTCGAGGTGATGCTCGACCACGGCTTCACTTCCTTGTCGATAAGTGTCGTGGATGCTCTGGGCCGACCGCGGTCCTCGCGCATCGGCATCCGCGGTGACGAAGCTGTGGTCGAGCTCGCGGAGGTCTGCGGCATTGCTCAGCTCGATGAGCTCGACCCCATTCATGCGAGCAGCCGCGGCCTCGGGCTCGCGATGCTCGCTGCACTCGATTCAGGTGCGCGTCGCCTGACCGTGACCATCGGTGGCAGCGCCTCGACTGACGGTGGCCTCGGGATGCTGATGGCCTTTGGGCTGACTGCCACTGATGTCGCCGGTGGTGCGGTCTCACCCGATCTCGCCGGATTGGGTCAGGTCGCATCCCTGGATGCCGCTGGTCTTGACCCGCGGCTGGAGTCGTTGACCCTGCTCACTGACGTCGACAGCCCGCTGCTGGGCCCGACCGGTGCGGCGTTCATGTTCGGCCCGCAGAAGGGTCTCGCCCCCGATCAATGCGCCTGGGCCGATGACCTGCTCGCGCGGTGGGCCGAGCTCGTCGATCCCTCAGGTGCGTTCAGCTCCACGCCGGGGGCGGGCGCGGCCGGGGGAGTCGGCTTCGCGGCACTGGCCCTGCTGGGGGCTCGGCGGGAGTCAGGTGCTGAGGCCCTCGCACAGCTGGTCGACCTCGATGCCCACGTGGCGACCGCTGATCTCGTCCTGACAGGTGAGGGCGCCTTCGATGCGTCGACCTCAGCGGGCAAGGCGCCAACGCGGATCATCGAAGCCGCCCTCGCCGCCTCGGTACCCGTCGAGGTGATCTCCGGTCGCTACGCCCCGGGGGTCACCAGTCTGGAAGGCCTCGCGAGCTCGACCTCGGCAGCCATGGCTGAGCCGGCTCGCTGGCTACGTGAGGCCGCCCGTCAGATCGTGACCAAGGTCGCAGTCCCCTAGGGGCCAGACCTCGGATTTCCCTCATTGCGGGCGGCTAAAGTCGCGGTCATGACTTCTCCCGCCCGCGTGATCATCGCCAAGCCCGGCCTTGATGGTCATGATCGTGGTGCCAAGGTCGTCGCACGCGCCCTGCGCGATGCCGGCATCGAGGTGATCTACACCGGCCTGCACCAGACCCCGGCCCAGATCGTCGACGCAGCAATCCAGGAAGACGCCGATGTCATCGGCCTGTCGATCCTGTCGGGTGCGCACCTGACCCTCTTCGCCGAGGTGATGGATCTGCTCAAGCAGCGCGGCGCCACCGACATCCTCGTCTTCGGCGGCGGAATCATCCCCGACGACGACATCCCGGTTCTCAAGGGCATGGGAGTCTCCGAGATCTTCACCCCAGGTACATCCATGCAGTCGATCGTTGACTGGGTGGTAGCTCACACGAACAACGACTAATCGCACGAATCTCCGCACGAAGCTTCACCGAACACCGCACCACCTGCACGCACCCCACATCACCGAGCAGCCGCGAAGGAGCTGTCCACGTGGACTTGTACGAATACCAGGCAAAAGAACTCTTCCTGAAGCACGATGTGCCGACCACGCCCGGGGAGGTGTGCACCACCCCCGAGGCCGCTGAGGCCATCGCCACTCGCATCGGCAAGCCCGTCGTCGTCAAGGCGCAGGTCAAGGTGGGCGGCCGCGGCAAGGCTGGCGGCGTCAAGCTCGCTGAGGATCCCGCTGAGGCCAAGGCCCGCGCAACTGACATCCTCGGCCTCGACATCAAGGGACACACGGTTCACCGCGTGCTCGTCGCTCAGGCCAGCGATATCTCCGAGGAGTACTACGTCTCCTTCATGCTCGACCGCGCGAACCGCTGCTTCTTGGCGATGGCCAGTGTCGAGGGTGGTGTCGAGATCGAAGAGGTCGCGGCCAACAACCCCGATGCACTCGCCATGATCCGCGTCGATGCACTCGAGGGCTGCACCGAGGCGAAGGCTCGCGAGATCGTCGCTGCGGCGAAGTTCGACGCGAAGATCGCCGATCAGGTCGTCAACGTCTTGATGAAGCTCTGGACAGTGCTGGTGAAGGAAGACGCGACCCTGGTCGAGGTCAACCCGCTGGTGCTCACCCCTGAGGGTCAGATCCTGGCACTCGACGGCAAGGTCACCATCGACGACAACGCGGCCTACCGCCTCGAGTCATACGAGGGCATGGTCGATCGCGAGGGCACTGACCCGATCGAGCTGCGTGCCAAGGAGTTCGACCTCAACTACGTCAAGCTCACCGGTGACGTCGGCATCATCGGCAACGGCGCAGGACTCGTCATGAGCACCCTCGACGTCGTGGCCTACGCCGGCGAGGAGTTCGGCGGCATGAAGCCCGCGAACTTCCTCGACATCGGCGGCGGCGCGAGCGCGACCGTCATGGCCAATGGCCTCGACATCGTGCTCAACGATCCCGAGGTCCAGGCCGTGTTCGTCAACGTCTTCGGCGGCATCACCTCGTGTGACGCGGTGGCCAACGGCGTGATCCAGGCACTCGAGCTTCTCGAGAAGCAGGGCACTCCGGCCACCAAGCCGATCGTCTGCCGCATCGATGGCAACAACGCCATCGAGGGCCGTCGCATCCTCACCGATGCGAATCACCCCCTGATCGAGATTGTTGACACCATGGACGATGCTGCGCGTCGCGTGGCCGAATTGGCCGCTGCACGCAAGGCCGGGAAGTAGAGCGCAATGGCTATTTGGCTTGATGAGAACAGCAAGATCATCGTTCAGGGCATGACCGGTTCGGAGGGCACCAAGCACACCCGTCGCATGGTTGCCTCCGGCGCCAACGTCGTCGGTGGCGTGACCCCGGGCAAGGCCGGCCAGGAAGTCGATGGCATCCCGGTGTTCAACAACGTGCAGGACGCCATCGCGGCGACCGGCGCGAATGTCACCGTGGTCTTCGTGCCGCCGAAGTTCGCCAAGGCCGCAGTGATCGAGGCAGTCGATGCCGAGATCCCTCTCGCAGTGGTGATCACCGAGGGAATCCCGGTGCATGACACTGCAGAGTTCTTCCAGTACGCGGTGAACTCGGGCAAGACGCGCATCATCGGCCCGAACTGCCCGGGCATCATCAGTCCCGGTGTCTCCAACGCAGGCATCATCCCCGCCGACATCACCAAGTCGGGACGCATCGGTCTCGTGTCGAAGTCGGGCACGCTGACCTACCAGATGATGTACGAGCTGCGTGACTTCGGCTTCTCCACCTGCGTCGGCATCGGCGGTGACCCGATCATCGGCACCACGCACATCGATGCACTGCAGGCATTCCAGGATGACCCGAACACCGATGCGATTGTCATGATCGGCGAGATCGGCGGCGACGCCGAGGAGCGTGCCGCTGCCTACATCGGCAAGCACATCACCAAGCCGGTCGTCGGTTATGTCGCAGGCTTCACCGCACCCGAGGGCAAGACGATGGGCCACGCAGGCGCCATCGTCTCCGGCTCCGCAGGCACCGCCGCTGCGAAGCAGGAAGCACTCGAGGCCGTGGGCGTCAAGGTCGGCAAGACTCCGTCGGCCACCGCGCAGCTCATGCGGGAGATCATGTCCAAGGGCTAGTCCTTGTCAGAAGAACTGCCTCGAGAGGGCGGCCATAGGGTGAAGCCCGTGGCCGCCCTCTCGCATGTCGTCGCAAGGGATGGCGATGCCTGAGACCTGGTCGCTCGCGCTCATCCTCGTGGTTGCGGCCGCCGTCGTGCTCTTCGGATTCTCCAAGACCGGCATGCCGGTGGCCGGAGTGATGGCCGGCCCCCTCATCGCTGCTGCTCTCGGCCCTGCGGTCGGCTCGGGTTTCGTCGTGCCCCTTCTGATTCTCGGTGACTTCATGGGTCTGGCGCTGTATCGATCCCATGCGGACTGGAGTCTCATTCGCCGACTCGTGCCCGGAGTGCTCGTGGGTTTCGTCATCACCGCGCTGCTCTTCGCATTCGTCGACATGGTCATCGTGGGTCGAATCCTCGGCCTGCTCATCCTCGCCTCGGTCTTCCTGGAGGTGTGGCGACTACGCACCGAGAGAAACGTGCCGCACGATCACCCCGGAGTCGAGAACAAGCTCGCGATCGCCTTCTTCGGCACCCTCACCGGCATGACGACCATGGGCGCGAATGCAGGTGGGGCTGCGATGACCCTCTACCTGGTGAAAATGCGGGTGTCCATGCTCGCCTTCATGGGCACAGCCGCCTGGTTCTTCCTAATCCTGAACTGCATCAAGGTGCCCTTCGTCGTGGGCCTGCACGTGCTCACGTGGGACTCCCTGCTCGTCAGCCTGCGCTTTATCCCCGCACTCCTCATCGGCGGTGTTCTCGGGGCATTCGTCTTCCGGCGGATGAACCAGCGGGTCTTCACGGCGCTCGCGCTCGCGCTCAGCGCGCTCGCCGCGCTGTGGCTGATCATCATGGGATGAATTTCTCGTCTGATTCGACGGTTCCCCTGCGGTGTCGCGTGGGGGAGGCGGTGCCGGAGTCTGGGAGGCTAGGGAGGTGAAGATCCCCCGACCCTCAGCGTCGGCTGTGCGACCGGTATCCCTCGTGACCGGTGCTCTCGGTGCGATCTGGGCGGCGCTGATCGGGCTCGTCATCGTCTCGATCCCAGTGTTCCTCACTCAGGTGACCTCTGCCTCGAGCGCCGGCTGGGGCTCGACGCTTCGCGCCGGCTCTGCCGCCTGGCTGGTGGCCAATGACGTGCCGATTCGACTCGGCACGGTCTGGTACTCGCTCCTGCCGTGGGGGCTTCTCGTCATTCCGGTCGTACTTCTGGTACTCGCCGGTCGCTGGGCCGCGCATGTGTCGCATGCGCGCAGTCGTGGCGAGCGGGCCGTCGTCATCGCGAGTGCGGTCGTGGTCTACGCGATTCTCGGGCTACTTGCATCGCGCATCAGCGGCAGCGACATCGTCGCGACGAATGCCACGCGCGCTCTTGTCACCACCGGCGTCGTCGCGCTCCTCGCCTTCGGCTGGGGCGTACTGCGCACCCGCATTGCCGCACGGGGCCAGGCTCTCTCGCCGACGCGTCGAGTGATCGTGCGTGCCGGCGGCCTGGCGATCATCGTGCTCATCGCGGTGTCTGCCGCGCTCTTCCTCATCGCGTTGCTCATCGGCTTCCCGACCGCGATCGACATGCAGACCGCCCTCGATGCCGGGCCGGTCGGCGGCCTCGTTCTCCTGCTTCTCGGCATCGGCTATCTGCCGATGATGCTCACCTGGACACTCGCCTACAGCGCGGGCAGTGCCGTCACCATCGGTGCCGGCGCAGTCATCTCGCCCTTCGTACCGAACTCCGTGCCGACCGAACTGCCACCCTTCCCGCTCCTGGCCGCGCTTCCCTCCGGCTCATCGGCCGCGCAGTGGTTCCTGCCGGTACTGATCGTGGGCGCCGGAGTTCTTGTCGGCAGCTGGATCTCTCGCCGCATCGTCCTGCCGGCACTGCAGCGTGCAGGTGTGGCCGCATCGTCCTCCGGTATCGCCGCCATCGCAGTGCTGCTGGCCGCGGTGATGTCGAATGGCTCAGTCGGAGTCGAGCGACTTCGCGATCTCGGCCCCGCCCCGCTGCTCACCGCTGTGCTCGTTTTCGTACTCCTGTGCGTGGGCTCGATTCCGATCACGCTCGCTTTCGGGCGGCGTCCCTTGGTCGAGTACGTCATCGAGGAACCTGTCACGACCGACGCGCCTGTCGTGGTCGAGCCGCCGGTCGCACTTCACCCGGAGGAGCCGGCCCTCACCCCCTCGAGTGTTCTCGACCAGAGCAATACGCAGGTAATCCTCCTGCCCAAGAGCACGGAGTCTGATGATGAGTGATGCCATACCCGCCCGTCGAGTCGATATCGGCGCGGCATTCCGGTGGGGATTCATTGCCTTCAAGCGCAAGCCCGGAATCCTGATCGGTCTTGCGGCGATCGTCGTCGTGATCTTCATCATCCAGGGGCTCGGCTCGGGGCCGATCACCGATCTTCTCGAGCGCACCCTCGCGCAGTGCGACAGTCTTGCCAGCGCCGAATGCCAGGCGGCGATAAACTCGTCGATGTCAGCGATCCTCGTGACCGTGTTGATGTCGGTGATCTTCACTGCCCTCGCGGGTATTGCCAAGTACGGCGTCTACCGGGCAACGATCGGGATGACCCGCGAACGCGAGCCGCTTCTCTCCGACATGCTTCCCGAGGCTCACTTCGGAACCTTTGCTCTCTTCGCGGTGGTCTACAGCGTTGCCACGATCGTGGGCCTGGGGCTGTGCATCTTGCCCGGCCTGGTCGTGATCCTCTTCTTCCAGCTCGCCCCGTTCTACATTCTCGACAAGGGTATGTCGGTGGGCGAGGCGCTGAAGGCCAGTGCCTCCACTGCTCGGGCAAATCTCGTACCGATGCTCATCCTTACGGTGTTCATCGTGGGCACGATGCTCATCGGCAGCATCCTGTTCGGCCTGTTCACGCTGGTGCTACTGCCGTATTCCCTCCTCGTCACCGCCCATGTCTACCGGCAGCTCAATGCCGAGCAGGTGGCCTGAGCAGTAGCCGATAGATTTACGCAGTGACCTCCCGAATCCTGGTACTGGCCTCCGGCTCGGGATCCCTGCTGCAGGCACTCCTCGATTCCCCGGCCGGCGAGGCCGTTGTCGCGGTGGGCTCCGATACCGCGGATGCCTTCGCCCTGCAGCGTGCTGCCGAGGCGGGTATCGCCGCATTCACCGTGAGCCCCGTCGATTTCGACTCCCGCGCGGACTGGAATGCCGGTCTGCTGGCCGCGATTCGCGCCGTTGAGCCCGACCTCATCGTCAGCGCAGGGTTCATGCGCATCATCGGTGCCGAGATCATCGAGGCATACCGCGGGCGCATCATCAATACCCACCCCGCCCTGCTCCCGTCATTTCCCGGTGCCCACGGCGTGCGCGATGCCTTGGTCTATGGAGTCAAGGTCACCGGCTGCACTGTGCATTTCGTCGATGAAGGTGTCGACACCGGCAGCGTCATCGCCCAGGCAGCCGTGGCCATCGAGCCCGGTGACACCGAGGAATCCCTGCACGAACGCATCAAGGTTCACGAGCGTCGGCTCCTCGTCGACGTTGTCACGCAAATGATCGGAGCGCAGCAATGAGCACTCGTCCTATCCGTCGCGCACTCGTGTCGGTCTACGACAAGACGGGGCTACTTGAGCTCGCAGCCGGACTCTCCGCCGCCGGTGTCGAGATCGTGTCGACCGGCTCCACGGCCAAGACCATTGCTGACGCCGGCTTCGCAGTCACCCAGGTCCCTGACGTCACCGGCTTCCCCGAGTGCCTCGACGGTCGCGTGAAGACCCTGCACCCGAAGATCCACGGCGGCCTGCTCGCCGACTTGCGCAAGGACTCGCACAAGCAGCAGCTCGAGGAGCTCGGTATCGCGCCCTTCGAACTCGTCGTCGTGAACCTGTACCCCTTCACCCAGACCGTTGCCTCCGGTGCCGGCATTGATGACTGCGTGGAGCAGATCGATATTGGCGGCCCGGCAATGGTGCGTGCCTCGGCGAAGAACTACGCGAACGTCGCCGTCGTGACCTCGCCTGCGCGCTATGCCGACGTGCTCACGGCGGTAGCGGGGGAGGGCTTCACCCTCGAGCAGCGCGCTGCGCTGGCGACCGAAGCCTTCGCGCACACCGCCACCTACGACATCGCTGTGGCCACCTGGCTTGGCACAGTGGTCAGCCCCGACGATTCGGGCTTCCCCCCATTCGCAGGCGCAGCCTGGCAGCGCGAGAACGTTCTGCGCTACGGGGAGAACCCGCATCAGCAGGCGGCCGTCTACGTCAATGCCGGGGCAACGAGCGGTCTGGCCGCTGGTGAGCAGCTGCAGGGCAAGGAGATGTCCTACAACAATTACGTCGATGCTGATGCGGCCCGCCGCGCGGCCTTCGATCACGCCGGGCCGACCGTCGCGATCATCAAGCACGCGAATCCATGCGGTATCGCCGTGGGTAGCGATGTTGCCGATGCCTACCGCAAGGCATTCGCCACCGACCCTGTCTCGGCCTTCGGCGGCGTCGTCGCGGCAAACCGCCCGGTGACCGCGGAAATGGCCACGGCCATGGGCGATGTGTTCACCGAGGTGCTCGTCGCACCTGCGGTCGAGCCAGCCGCTCGCGAGATCCTGAGCGCGAAGAAGAACCTACGCGTACTGATCGTCGAGGCACCGCAGCCGGGTGTCCGCGAAATGCGCATCATCAGCGGCGGCATGCTGCAGCAAAATGTCGATGCCGTTGATGCGACCGGAGATGACAGTTCAACCTGGACCCTCGCCTGCGGCGAGACCGCGGATGCCGCCACACTCGCTGATCTCGAGTTCGCCTGGCGGGCCTGCCGCTCGGTGAAGTCCAATGCGATCCTCGTCGCCAAGGACGGTGCCGCAGTCGGCGTCGGCATGGGCCAGGTCAACCGCGTCGACTCCGCGAAGCTCGCCGTCGATCGCGCCGGTGATCGCATCAAGGGCTCCGTCGCCGCATCCGATGCCTTCTTCCCCTTCGCCGATGGCCTTCAGGTACTCATCGACGCCGGCGTCTCGGCCGTCGTACAGCCCGGTGGCTCGGTGCGTGATGAGGAGGTCATCGCGGCAGCGAAGGAAGCCGGCGTGACCATGTACCTCACGGGCACTCGGCACTTCTTCCACTGATGAGTATCCGCCCGCTGAGGCTCGGCTCCTTTCTCGCACTTCTCGTCCTGGGCGGTCTCGTCCCGGCGATGCAGGCGCGAGTCAATGGCGAGCTGAGCGGGCATGTGGGCACCGGCATCGAAGCCGCGCTGATCTCCTTCGGCACCGGCTTCGCGCTCCTGACCATCGGCCTGGTTGTCTCGCGCAGGATGCGCGAGGGGCTTCGTCGCATCCCCGTGGCGGTGCGTGAAGGTCGCCTCGCCTGGTGGGCCGTTCCAGCAGGCCTGCTCGGCGGGCTCTTTGTTGCGTGCCAATCCTTCGCCGTGCCGCTCATTGGCGTCGCGATGTTCACCGTCGGCGTGGTGGCGGGTCAGTCGGCGAACGCACTTCTCGTCGATCGACTCGGCCTCAGCCCGGTCGGGCACACGCCGCTTACCGCCCGCCGGCTCTTCGCGGCGCTCATTGCCATCGCGGCAGTCATCATCGCGGTCTCGCATCTTCTCGGGGCTGACGGCTTCTCGCCGATCGCGCTGATCCTGGCGATCGTGGCCGGCGCGGGCGTGGCGATTCAGCAGGCCCTCGGCGGTCGCGTGAACAACGGCTCGGGCTATCCGCTCTCGACTGCCTGGCTCAACTTCGCCTTCGGCACGACGGGCCTGGTCATCGGAACGCTGATCGGGGCCGCCGTCATGGGCGCTCGAATCGGTGAGCCGGCGCCGGGACCCTGGTGGATGTATCTCGGCGGAACCCTGGGCGTCATCTTCATCACCACGGCCTCCTGGGCAGTGCCCCGCTACGGCGTCCTTGTCTTCGCCCTCACCTCTATCGCCGGGCAACTGCTCGGCGCACTACTTCTTGATCTTGTCGCACCGGTCGGGGGCGAGCTCGTGGCCTGGAATCTGGTGGTCGGAGTGCTCCTGACCTTCGTGGCCGTGGCGGTCGGGGCCGGGGCGCGACTGAGATGGCCTCGCCGCTAGGCGGTGCACGAGTCAATTGACGCCCCAGGAAGAATGGGGGCGTGACCGCGACGATTCTCGATGGAAAAGCCACTGCCGCAGCCGTGAAGGCCGAGCTCGCCATTCGCGTGGCCGCTCTCAATGCGAAGGGCATCTACCCGGGCCTGGGCACCGTGCTCGTGGGCGATGACCCTGGCAGTCACGCGTACGTCGGCGGCAAGCACAAGGACTGCGCCGAGGTGGGAATCACTTCGGTTCGCGTCGACATGCCGGCCGACTCGACCCAGGCTGCTGTCAACGCCAAGATCGCCGAGTTGAATGCTGATCCCGCCGTGACCGGCTACATCGTGCAGCTGCCGCTGCCCAAGCACCTCGATTCGAACTCGGTGCTCGAGTTGATGGATCCGAATAAGGATGCCGACGGCCTGCATCCCACCAACCTCGGTCGTCTGGTTCTGGGCACCGATGCTCCGCTTCCGTGCACTCCGCGCGGCATTGTCGAGCTGCTGCGTCGCTATGACGTCGCCATCGACGGCGCGCATGTCGTGATCGTCGGTCGAGGTGTCACGGTCGGCCGGCCGCTTGGTCTGCTGCTCACTCGCCGTTCCGAGAATGCGACCGTCACGCTGTGCCACACGGGCACGCGCGATCTGTCTGCCGAGCTCCGTCGCGCCGACATCATCGTCGCCGCAGCTGGCGTTCCCGGGATCGTCAAGGCCGCCGACGTGCGCGAGGGTGCAGCAGTACTCGACGTGGGCATCACTCGAACCGAAGCAGGTCTTGTCGGGGATGTCGCACCCGACGTGAAAGACGTCGCGGGCTTTGTCGCACCGATGCCCGGTGGTGTGGGCCCGATGACTCGAGCCATGCTTCTCGCAAATGTCGTCGAGGCTGCGGAGCGAAGCGCGCCGTAATCGCGCCGAATCACGTCATGACTCCTTCCGGCAGTGAGGCCACGCCTTCGTCATCGCATTCGCGACGTTGGTGGGCACGACAGTGGCCGATCACCCTGGTACTCGCACTTGTCGGTCTCTCGTTGGTGCTGATCGCGACCAATCACTTCCGTCGTGGTTCCGTACTGCTCGCGGCAAGCGTGATCCTGGCCTTCTTCCTGCGGCTGATGCTGCCGGGGCGCGAGGCCGGCTTCCTGGTGGTGCGTTCGCGCCGTGTCGACGTGATCGTCCTCGGCATTCTCGGCATCGGGCTGGGAATCTTCAGCCTCTGGGTTCCGGCACCGAGTTAGGAGTTCTCATGGTCGCACTCGCATTCGAAGCTGAGGGAGTGGGCTTCCCGCTGCTGATGGGCAGTTCACTCGGCACTGACAGCCGGTTGTGGGTGCACATCGGTACGGCACTGTCCGATTCACGCCGAGTCATTCGCTATGACCACCGCGGGCACGGAATGTCTCCGGTACCCGACGGCGACTACACGCTCGAGCAGATCGCTACCGACGCCCTCGAGCTCATGGACTCCCTCGGTATCGAGTGCGCCGACTACTGCGGTGTGTCGATGGGCGGCATGGTCGGAATGTGGCTCGCGGCGCACCATCCATCGCGCATTCGTCGAGTCGTACTGGCAAGCACCTCATCGCACATGGCGCCGCAGCAGCCCTGGATCGATCGTGCCGCACTCGTGCGTGCCGAGGGCATGGCCTCTGTCGTCGAGCCCACCCTCGAGCGCTGGCTCACGCCGGAGTTCCTGGCCGTGGAGTCGCCCGAGCTACGCGCGACCCGGGAGCAATTGCTCGACACTGATCCGCAGGGATATGCCGGCTGCGCGATGGCGGTCGGGCAAATGGACCTGCGCGATGACCTCGCCTCGATCACGGCACCTTCTCTTGTGATCGTCGCGGACGACGATCCCTCGACACCGCCCAGCCATGGCACTCTCATCGCCGAGACGATCGGGGGAGCAGGGCTCGTGCGCGTGGCCGGTCGCCACCTCGCGCTTGTCGAGCAACCTGAGGTCTTCGTCGGGATCATCCGCGAGTTCCTGGACCGCTGACCTGCAGTCGACCGAGTACGTCAGTACTGTGCGGGTGTACCCGCGAATGGAGAGGTGAACGTGAACCACGTCGATCCGACGCTGCGCTCCACCCTCGATGGCATCCCCGCCTACAAGGCCGGTAAGCCGCCGGTTGTCGTACCGGGCGTCACTTCATACAAGCTCGCCAGCAATGAGAATCACCACGATCCGCTTCCGTCTGTGGTCACGGCCATCAATGCGTGCCTGACGGAAATTCATCGTTACCCCGATTACGCATCGACGAACCTCAGGTCAGCGATCGCCACGCGCTTCGACGTACCGGTCTCGCATGTGTCGGTCGGCACGGGCAGTGTCGGAATCCTGCAGCAGCTCGTGCAGATTACGGCCGGCCCGGGCGATGGCGTGCTGTTCGGCTGGCGATCCTTCGAGGCGTACCCGATCATGACCCAGATCGCGGGGGCGAACGCTCAGCGCGTGCCGCTCGATTCCACGGCCACGCATGATCTCGACGCAATGCTCGCCGCCATCGACGACACCACTCGACTGGTGCTCGTCTGCAATCCGAACAATCCGACCGGAACAGTTGTCGGCGCCCAGGCCTTGCGCGACTTCGTCGCTGCGGTGCCCTCGCACATCCTCGTGGTGATCGACGAGGCGTACACCGAGTTCGTCGATCCGGCCTCGACTGCCGATGGCCTCGAGCTCTACCGCGAGTACCCGAATGTCGCGGTGCTCCGCACGTTCTCCAAGGCCTACGGGCTCGCTGCACTTCGCGTCGGCTTCTGCATCGCTCATGAGCGCGTCTCCGAGGCGCTGGCGAAGGTCCAGGTGCCCTTCGGGGTCTCCACACCCGCTCAGGTCGCGGCGATTGCCTCGCTCGAGGCAGAGGCGGAACTCCTCGAGCGAGTCTCCGCGATCGTCACCGAGCGACATCGTGTCGACGTGGGGCTTGGTGAGCTGGGCTTGCGCCCCGCGGTCTCCGAGGCCAACTTCGTCTGGCTCACCCTGGGGGAGCAGACCCTGGACTTCGCCCGCACCTGCGAGCAGGCGGGCATCACGGTGCGCCCCTTCGACGGTGAGGGCGTGCGGATCACGATCGGGGAGCCCGCGGCCAACGACAGGCTGCTGGCGATCGCCGCCGACTGGGTCAATTCCCTGTCCTCCTAGGCCCAGATGGTGAGGCGCGTCTCACATCGGGCCAGGGGGATCTGGCCGATTGTGGCCTTCGAGGCGGGAGTATCCTCGTCCGCAGGCTTCACCTCTCTTTATCCCCTTTCGGAAGGCGTTATTCCCTCATGGCACGCAGCGGCAAGGTCACGGTCATCGGTGCAGGTTTCTATGGTTCGACGACCGCTCTGCGGCTCGCCGAGTACGACATCTTCGAGACGGTCGTCCTGACCGACGTCGTCGACGGGAAGGCCGAGGGCCTGGCCCTTGACCTCAACCAGTCGCGCTGGATCGAAGGCTTCGAGACCAAGGTTGTCGGCCAGACGACCGGCCCCAACGGCGAGGGCTACGAGGTCATCGCGGGCTCCGAGATCGTCGTCATCACTGCCGGCCTGCCGCGTAAGCCCGGCATGAGCCGCATGGATCTCATCGAGACCAATGCCAAGATCATGCGCGCCGTTGCCGAGAACATCGCCAAGCACGCACCCGAAGCCGTCATCATCAACGTTGCGAACCCGCTTGATGAGATGACTGCACTCGCACAGATCGTCACCGGCTTCCCGTACGCCCGCGTCATCGGCCAGGCCGGCATGCTCGACACTGCTCGCTTCACCCACTTCGTGGCCGAGAAGCTGAACGTGCCGGTTGCGTCGGTCACGACGCTGACCCTCGGCTCGCACGGCGACACCATGGTTCCCGTCGCCTCCGCCTGCAAGGTCGACGGCAAGCCGCTGTCCGATCTGCTCTCGGCTGATGAGATCGAAGAGCTCGTCGTCCGTACCCGTAACGGCGGTGCTGAGGTCGTTGCACTGCTCAAGACCGGCTCGGCGTACTACGCGCCGTCCGCAGCAGCCGCTCGCATGGCCAAGGCCGTGCACCTGGATTCCGGCGATGTCATGCCCGTGTGCGCATGGGTCGATGGCGAGTACGGCCTGTCAGGCGCGTACCTCGGTGTCGAGGCTCAGCTCGGCAAGGAGGGCATTCGCAAGGTTGTCGAGACTCCGCTGACCGCTGACGAGAAGGCACTTCTCGTCGAGGCCTACGAGGCTGTCAAGGCCAAGCAGGGCGACGTCAAGGACCTGTAAGTCTTTCCGTAGAAGTACTTCACAACAGAAGGTAGACAATCGTGAGCAAGATCAAGGTAGAGACCCCGGTCGTCGAGCTCGACGGCGACGAGATGACTCGCATCATCTGGCAGTTCATCAAGGATGAGCTCATCGTCAAGTACCTCGACATCGACCTGAAGTACTACGACCTCGGTATCGAAAACCGCGATGCGACAGACGACCAGGTCACCATCGACTCTGCGCACGCCATCCAGAAGTACGGCGTGGGCGTCAAGTGCGCCACGATCACTCCCGACGAGGCACGCGTCGAGGAGTTCGGCCTGAAGAAGATGTGGAAGTCGCCGAACGGCACGATCCGCAACATCCTCGGCGGCGTGATCTTCCGCGAGCCGATCATCATCAGCAACATCCCGCGCCTGGTGCCGGGCTGGACCAAGCCGATCGTCATCGGCCGTCACGCATTCGGCGATCAGTACAAGGCCACCGACTTCAAGGTTCCCGGTGCCGGCAAGCTCACCATGACTTACACCCCGACCGATGGTTCGGCTCCGATGGAGTTCGAGGTCTTCGACTTCCCGGGTGCCGGCGTG
>JAHEIZ010000035.1 GCA_024639145.1 Actinomycetes bacterium
CGGGTGAGAACCTCGACTGTCGTGCCGACGAGCACGATGAGGAAGAGGAAGCGCAGCGGGGTGATGAGCAGGACGTTCGCCAGTCGCGATGACTCGCACACGGGCACGATGTCGCCGTAGCCGGTCGTCGAGAGCGAGACCGTGGCGTAGTAGATCGCGTCGAGCGGCGTGAGCGTGCCGGTGAGTCCGCGATCGGCGTAGCAGCCGCGCTCGACGTAGACCAGGAATGACGTGATGAACAGGGCGGAGAGGGCCACGCCCACCCGCAGGGCAATGTTTGCGATCGGGCCGATGCGGCTGCCGCCGAAGCGCAGGCGTCCGCTGCCCGGGCCATCCGACGGCTGCAGGCGGAAGCGTCCGCCCTGTCGGGGCTGTTCTGGCATGACCCGACTATTCCATGTCGGTCAGGGGCAGCGCATCAAGGCGCGACGGTGGCATCGAGGAGCCGCTTGCCCGCTGCACGCTCGCGCAGGATCATCACGATGACGATGGCGGCACCGATCAGGGCGATTGCCCCGCTCAGAAGTGCGGGTGCCCCGAGCAGCTTGATGGCAGTCGCCGCGAGCACGATCATCAGCAGCCAGCGAAGTCGGTGACCGTCGTAGCGCGAGGAGAGCTTTGCGCCCATGTAGATGCCCGGAATCTGGCCGATGAGAAGCGAGACGACGACCGCGATGCTGATATCGCCGAAGCCTGCGTGCGCGATAGCGCCAGCGATCAGCATCGGTACGGCCTGAGTGAGGTCGGTGCCGACGAGCACTGACGGACGCAGAAGTGGGTAAAGCAGCAGCATGATCGTGACGATGAGTGAGCCGGAGCCGACAGATGTCATTCCGACAATCGCACCCACGAAGAAGCCGAGCATCATCGTGCGCACGACCTTGACGGGCATGTCGGTGCCCTGCATTGGCTGCTCGCCGCGAATGCGCTTGGCGCGTGCGGCCACGAAGTTCTTGGCGATCATCGCTGCGAGGGCGACGATGAGCACCCAGCCGATCCAGGTGCGAATGGTGTTGCTGGCGTCGTCGGTAGTGAGAACCTTCGCGAAGATCAACGTGCCGAGGAGTACGCCGGGGATCGAACCGGCGGAGAGCCAGCCGACGAGACCCCAGTGCACGGTCTTGGCGCGGATGTGCACGATCGCGCCGACCGGCTTCATGATGGCCGAGGCCACGACATCGCTGGAGACGGCAGCGGCGGGGTTGATGCCGAAGATCAGCACGAGCATCGGAGTTACCAGGGCTGCGCCGCCCATGCCGGTCAGGCCGACCATGATCCCCGCGATCAGGCCGCCGAGGGATAGGGCGAAGTCGATATCTCCGAAGCTCACGGAGACGAAGGTAGCGACCTCCAGGCCCAATGTCTACTTTATAGGTAGGGAAAGAGGTGAATGTCGGATCGCTGGTCAGAGTTGGCAGATTCCTCAGATGAGGGGGATGACGTGCAGGACATCACCGCGGTACCCAGCCCCCGGGGGGCAGATGGCCACGGCATCGGCCCTGGCCCAGCCGACCAGCCCCGTGGGGTCGTCATCGGGAATCGGGCGCAACAAGGTGGCACCATCGCGAATCTCACGACGCACGGGTGCCAGACGAGTGTCATCTGCGTAGTCGGCGGGCGGCGCATCGTCGAGCAGCACCCCGGTCGCGTGATCGATCACGTGGCTGCGACCACTCATGGTGCGAAGTAGCGGTCCGACAAGAGTGACGAGCGCCGCGAGCGCTGCTGCGGGATTACCCGGCAGCCCCACGAGAATTCGACCATCGGGAAGCCGAGCCATCAGCATCTGCGCACCGGGCGTCACGCTCACGCCATCGATCAGCCAGCGCGCGCCGAGATCCCCGATCACCTGTCGCACGTGATTGCCGGGTGCGGGTTCGGTGGATCCGGTCGTGATGATCACGTCGACATTCGCGTCATCGATCTCGGAGAGAAGCAACTCGGCGGTGTCGGGCGCGCGCTTCGCAGGGTTTCCGATACCGCCGTTGGCGCTGATGAACGAAGGGATCGTCATGCCGAGTGCATCGCGCACGCGACCCTCGCGTGGCATCCCGTGAGAGAGAAGTGAACGACCAAGAACGATTAGGCCCACGGTCGGCGGCTTCACGATGTCGATCGTGTCGTGTCCGGTTGCTGCAGCAAGGGCGAGAACGGCTGGTGTGACGATCGAACCGGCCGCGACTAGCTCACGCCCCGCAGGGCCGTGGTCTCCCTGCCGGATGATTCCGGTACCGAAGTCAGGACGCGCACGATCGTCAGGGACGCCGCTGAGCGGGTCGCAGGCAAAAACGTGCACGGATCCACTGCTGCTCGTCTCGGAGACAGACTCCGAGAGTGCAAGAACGGCATCCGTGTGGTGGGGGATTGCGTCGCCGGCGCGAACGCTCACTGCCTCACCCGGCCCGACCGTTGAGTCGAGCACGAGCGACCAAGGACCCTCGCCGCACACGGCATAGCCATGGAATGCGGCCGCGTCATGGGCCGGATCGTCGGCAAGAGTAGTGAGGGCGCGGGAGAGAACACCGCCCGCGGCCTCGTCGAGCCGGGCCTTCACGCTCGGCAGCGGACCCGAGCATGTAGCCGCGACGTGATGGGCCTGTGCCCAGCTCAGGACGCCGTCAAGGCCGATCGTGCTCACGGGGTCATGCTGACACGTGCAGCGGCTTCTTCTCGCGAATGGGTCGTGTCGGGGCAGGTGCGGGGACGAAACCGCGCGCGATGAGTGCGAAGACGATGATCGCGCTCACCGCGATCAGGAAGGCGAGAGACCACGAGGCGAGAGCATCAGTGCCTGCGAGCACGTAATGCGCAGTAGCGATAGGCCAGGCCGCGTAAGCCAGATAGTGACTGCGCTTGAACCAGGCATTTCCGCGCTTGCCGAGTCGCGGACGAATGCGACCGATGATCGTGACCGGGATCAGGATCCAGAATGCGATCGTGCCGAGGGCGACATCGAAGGCCTTCCACGGAGCAGTGCCGGGAATGAGGATCTGGCTGATGGTGAAGCTCACGGAGGCATCGAAGATCAGCATGATCATGTGGATGAGCAGAAAGAAGAGCGCGGTGACGCCGAGCCAGCGATGCATGTCGAGCAGGCGCATTGGCGAGGCCACTCGGCCCAGCAAGCGGGTGCGCAGCAAGATGCCCCAGATCACAACAGCAGAGAGCAGGCCCCACGCCGTGAGACCACTGGCGCGAATGGCGAGCCAGGTCCAGGGAAGGCTATTCATTTACGGTCATCGCTTTAAGTGTCATGAGCACGTGCACGAGTTCGTTCTCCTCGAGCCACTCCTCGGCTTTCGTGCTGCCGAGTAGCAGGGCGGTAGTGGCGGCCACTTCGGCCCACCATCCGGTTGATGCGGCGATGGTGGCCTGGACGAGATCAGTGCGAGCGACATCGCCGGTGCGCGGATCGATCACGTGGTGGCGGCCATCCGCCCACACGCGCTTGAGTGTGGTGGAAGTAGCGACGGCTCCGTGATCAGTGCCAGCCTCGAATTCGAGATGGCGTACGACGCGGTCATCGACATCTAGGGGGAGTCGCTCGTCGAGTATTGCGATCACCCAGGGATCATCGCTGCCGGGTGATCCTGCGAAGACTATGTCGCCGCCGAGATTGACGAGAACTCCCTCAGCACCGGCGTTCATGATCTCCTCGACGATGATGTCGGCGGCAAGGCCCTTGCCGATCGCGCCGGGATCAACTCCGACTCCTGCGGGCAGGGCGATCGTCATCGACTCCTCGTCGATCACGACGTCGCCCATGCCGGGTGCGCGCTTGACCTGCGATGTGACAGCCGCAATCGCGTCGCGCGCGATGACTGACGCGAAGTCACGGTCGTAGCCGAGAGCGTTCATCGAGTCAATGACTGTCGGGTCGAAGAGACCCCCGGTGGCCTTCCAGGCCTCGAGCATGATGTCGACGAGAGTGAGGAGATCCTCGGACACCGCGACGGGGCCGGTACCTGCACGCGAATTGAGGTGCATCAGTTCACTCGTGGAGCGAAAGCGCGACCAGCACTGCTCGAGAAGCTCGACGCGATGAGCGCCTAACTCCACGAGCTCGTTCGCGCTCGTGCCATAGACGATCAACTCGCAATCGGTACCCATGGCGCGGAAGGCGCGGGAGGCCGAAGGCATGACCGAATCCATGCTGAGCACGCTAGTCGGTGCCGCGCTCATGGCTAGCTCGACTTGGTCTGAGCCTGGGGCCGAGGTGCCTGCTGCTGCTGAACCTGGGGCTTGGGGCGCGGGGCGGCCTGGGCCTGAGGTGCTGCCTGCTGCGGGGCCTGCGCCTGCGGTTGAGCGGGGGGCGTGACCTTGGCCTGAGCCTTGGCTTTCGCCTTGGCCTTTGCCTTCGCTGCCTTTGCCTTCGCGGACTTGGCCTTCGCAGACTTAGCCGTGGGCGTCGTGATCGTCTTCCCGGACTTCGCTGCGGGCACTGCGGTCTGCTGCGCAGCGCCGTTCAGGGATGCCGCGGCGAGTGCGAGCTGATCGCGGTACTGGATCAGCTTCTGGCGCTCTGCCTCGAGCTGCGCCGCGTACTGATCGAGTTGATCCTGAGTCAGGCCGGTCGAGGTCGTCGCGGCAGTCAACGTTGCATCGGTGACCTCCGTTGCCGCCTTGGCATCGGCTGCCTGGGCATCTTGGGTGGTGCGCACGGCGATGACACCGACGAGACCTGCGCATGCAGCAGCAGCGAGTCCGGCCGACACCACCTTGTCGGTGGTGGAGTGACCGCGACGGCTGGGCCGGCGCACCTTGGGATTAGTCATCGTCGTGCTCGCTTCCATGTGAACTGCTGGAGTGCTCGGAGTCATGTGATTCGTTGTCGTGTTCGCCCCTGGTGGGGTTCGTGCCGGTGGTGACCGCAGGTGCCGGCACTGTGACGACAACAGGTGTCGGTTCCTTCAGCACCTTCCAGTCGAAGACCTCGTTGCCGGTCGCTCCGGTGAAGACAAACCCGACGAGGCGGGAGCCATCGGCCTTGTCGACCGTGACGGCCCAGGAGTCGTAGCCGCCGTGTTGGGTGCGGGAGACGTCGCTGACGCGAGCCGAACCGTCGACCTGGCCAACCACGATCTCAGCTGCCTTCTCGGCACTGATGCTTCGAGCCTGCTGTGACATCGGGGTGGCCGAGGACTGCACTTTTGGCCTGGCTGACGCCTTGCCCGACTTCGCTGAAGGAGTCGAGCTTGGTTCGACCGCACTGCTCTCGACGGTGGTGTTCTCGACCGCGTCAACGAAGACCGGTGATGCGGGCTCGAGCGGAATGATCTCCGGCAGCGGCGCGATCTCGATCGGAGCCAGGCTGCCCGACGCCGTGGGCTGATCGGCCACGACGGAGACGTTCTCGATAGTGGGAGCGGAGGAAGCCGCGGTGTTGATCGCTGCCATCGCGGCGACCGAGCCGGCAACCAGGACAGCAGCTGCCGCCGCGGTGCCGATGAGTGCTGATGAGCGCTTCATGTTTCCTCCAGTTCGTCGAGGCATCCCTCGACCTGAGTTGAAGGTATGCGGAGGGCAACCAAGGAGGAACAAAGGAAAGGTAAGGCCCGGGTTAAATGGCGTGCCCTCATGAATCCCTCTGAGGGGAGATCGCATGGCAGGCGGACGATGGGAGGGCCGAGACATGCCACGATGGCACCGTGAAGGTTCTTGTCGTCGAGGACGACCCCGCGATCTCCGGCCCCCTGGTGGAGGGCCTCGTGCGCAATGGCTTCGAAGTCGAGCACGTGGCCTATGCCAGCCAGGTGGTTGCCGCCGCCGCTGACGCCGATGTGGTGATCTTGGATCTCGGCCTGCCTGATGGCGATGGGCTTGAGGTTCTTCGCGAGTTACGCAAGACATCAGACGTGCCCGTCATCATCGCGACCGCCCGCGGCGAGGAGACCGATCGCATCGTGGGCCTCGAGCTCGGTTCCGATGACTACGTGGTCAAGCCATTCAGTGTCCGCGAGCTCGCCGCCCGGGTGCGCGCGATCGCGCGCCG
>JAHEIZ010000038.1 GCA_024639145.1 Actinomycetes bacterium
GCGGCATAGGCATCGGCCACGCGCAGTGCGGCATCGAGATCGTCGACGAGCACGATCGCGCTCTGGGTGCCGGCGAGCGACTCGCGGATGCGGTCGGAGTGCTTGGTCAGGGTGATCTGGCGATCGACCTCTGCCTTGACGGCATCGGCGAGTGATTCGGAGTCGGTCACGAGAACCGCAGCAGCAAGCACATCGTGCTCGGCCTGGCTGATGAGATCGGCAGCGACGTGCGACGGGATCGCGGAGTCGTCGGCGAGCACCATGACCTCAGTGGGCCCGGCCTCGGAGTCGATGCCGATGATTCCTTGGAGCGCGCGCTTGGCAGCGGTCACGTAGATATTGCCCGGGCCGGTGACCAGCTCGACCGGTGCGCAACGCGTGCCGTCAGGAAGATCGATGCCGTAGGCCAGCATCGCGATCGCCTGAGCGCCGCCTACGGCGTAAACCTCGTCGACACCGAGCAACGAGCACGCCGCCAGGATTGTCGGGTGCGGCCAGCCGCCGAAGTCCTTCTGCGGCGGCGAGACCACGACGAGTGATTCGACACCTGCCTCCTGCGCCGGGATCACGTTCATGATCACGCTGCTCGGGTAGACCGCACGACCGCCGGGCACGTAAAGACCCACGCGCTCGACCGGCAGCCAGCGCTCGGTGACCGTGCCACCGGGCACGACAGTGGTGGTGTGATCGGAGCGGCGCTGATCGCGGTGCACCTTGCGAGCGCGAGCGATCGATTCCAGCAGCGCGGCGCGGACTTCGGGATCAAGGGCCGCTTCGCACTCGGCCATCTTCGAGACCGGGACGCGGATCGAGGCCGGGGCCACGCCATCGAGCTTCTCCGACCAGCGATTGACGGCCGAGGCACCCTCATCGCGAACATCGAACAGGATCGGGCGAATGTGCTCGGTCGCATCGGCGACATCCATGACCGCGCGAGGGAGCACAGAGCGCGGATCTGCCGAGGAACCACGAAGGTCGATGCGCCTGATCACGGTAACCAGTTTACGCTGATCGGATGAGAGAGCATCCGACCGAGTCGCTGCCCCTCTTTCCCCTCAATGCGACCGTCGTGCCGGGCCTGATCCTGCCGTTGCATGTCTTCGAGACTCGCTACCGCCGTCTCGTTGCCGATCTCCTGGTCAGGACTGATCCCGATACCCGAGAATTCGGCATCATCGCCGTGCGCGAGGGCCATGATCCGGTCACCGAGGGCATTGACGCCCTGTACCCCGTCGGCACCAGCGTGATCCTGCGCGAGACCGAGGCCAATGACGACGGCTCGTACGACATCGTCACCGTCGGCTCACGCCGCTTCCGGGTTCATGCCGTGGCCCCGGGCCCCACGTGGGACAACAACGCTCCCCTGCTCATGGCCGAGGTCGAGTACCTCGATGAGATCGACTCCGGCACCAACGGCCCCCTCGTACGCGAGGCTCTGCGCAGCTTCAGGGTCTACCGCGGGCTGCTCAGCGGCCAGTTCGGCGAGGAGTTCGAGATGAGCGATGCCGATGATATCGACATCGATATGGGTGACGAGGAGATGCCCGAGGACGCCACGGTCATCAGCTACCTCATCACCGCGGCCATGGTCCTCGGCATGGAGGAGCGCCAGCAGTTGCTCGCGATCCCTGACACCGGAGCGCGCCTGCGCCTGGCCTGCCGGCTGCTTCACCGCGAGAACGCGCTCATCTCGCTGTTCAACGCACTTCCGGCAATCGATCTCAGTGTCGGGAATGGCTCGGTCAACTAGACGCGCTGCGCTCGACGCCTACTTGATTCGCACAGTGAGTTGCGCACCTTCGGTCACATGCTCGAGCGACCACTCCCCTGGTGCCACCCGATCAAGCCACCAACTGCCCAAGCCCGGACTCGACTTAATTGGCGAGTGGGTTCCGTCATCCAGGACTCGAATCACCAGCGCCTCGGCTTCGCATCGGCCGGAGATCTCGACACGCGTGGCGCCACTGTGCCGGGCGGAATTTGCCAGTGCCTCCTCGACGACTCGAGTCGCCAACTGCCATTGATCGGTTCGGCAGGCAGATTCCTCCGGAAGTTCAACTTCAATCTCTAGTAGTCCCATCCAGGCATGGACGACCATCTCAATTCGCTCACGACCCTGCACCGCCTGCACCCACGGAGGCGAGTAGGCATCCAAGGACTCGAGCTGCTCGAGCCGCTCACGTGCCTCGTGCCTCGCTTCATCCATCGTGACGAGGTCTGATGTCGATGCGGCCTCCGAAGCCTTCATGGCGATTGCCGAGAGCTCGGACTGCACCGAGTGATGCACGAAGAGGCTGAGCCGCTGAGCATCGCGCCGCGAGCGCCCCTCCTGCTGCTGCAGAAGCGCGACTTCGGAGTCGATTCGCGCCTGAAGTGCGGCGAGTACGGCGCTGCGCTCACGCACGGCCTCGATGGCCATGGCGATGAAGACGGTCGTGATCGGCGTCTGCAGAGCCACAACTATCTGACCTGACGGATCTGCAGGAAGTCCGAGCAGCTCAGAGCCGATCCAGTGGTCACAAAGAAGAATCACCGGAGGAAGCAGGAGGAGAGTCACGATGGCGATGAGGGGCGCGCGTCTGGGAAAGGCACGAGCCATCGACGTTGATGCCCAGAGAATGACTCCGGTGACGATCAGGTAGCGGAGGGTATACGCGCCACCGTCGATAAAGCCGGAGCGGATAAGAGAGCCCAGACCAACCACAACGAGATAGAAGCCAAGGATCGCCGTCAGCGGTAGTCGCCAGCGAGAGACCGTGTCGACCAGAAGCCGGCTTGGCCGAATCGGATCCTCTTCCGGCACGGTCTCGAGCCACATCGCACGCGCCACCGGTCGCAGATCGAGATCAATGGTGTTCGTCAACAACTCTGCGGCAGCCTCAAGGTCCTGTGGAGAGGCGCCAGTCTGCAGGTGACTGCCGGCTTCCTTCAAAGTCATATCGAGATCGTGTTTGATCGTCGTCCATGCTTCGAGCACCGAAGGTTCGACAGCGTCACCTTCGTGCGCCGCCGTTCCCAGCAGGATGGCGCGATCACGCAGGAGTCGATACTGCGCACGAAAATCTGCACGCCAGGCGAGAGTTGCCCCGATCAGCGCCACGCCAATGACGCTGATGACAGCAGAGTTCAATGCCCGGGCCACGATCTCCGTCGCAACGAAATTTCCCGCATCAAGTGACTCGGCGCCCACCTCGATGACGATTCCCCGGATCGCGCCACCGACAATGAGCGCGAGGAACACCGCCACTGGTCCCGGTTGATGCAGCGAACGTCGAACGATGACGAGGATCAGCGCGAAGATGGCCTGAGAAAGCAGCACGGCCAAGGCCCACTGCCAGGAAACATGGCCATCCCCTTCGGGTCCGGGCACGAGAAAGAGCGAACCGAAGCCCCCGATGATCGTGGCCAGCGCCAGCGAGGTGTTCGACAGAGCCAGCGGGGAGAGCCACGTTGCCGCCCACTGTCGATTTCTCATGATTCGCTCGCCTGGCCGCGCAGTCGGTGGAGCGCCTGGACGAGTTGAACTCGCTGATTTCCCGGTGCGTTCTTCGGTATGTCGAGTCGCTCGCAGATGCGGGCAATGGTCTGTTCGACAGCACCCTTGCTCACTCCGCGTCGTTCAGCGATCTCGGAGGTCGTGGCGCCCTCTCCGACGAGGAGGAGAACCTCCATCTGCATGTCGGTCAGTGCGACGGTCGGGCCCTTGGCTCCGTGCAAGGCGTTACGCCGCGTTAGCGGCGCGTGCTCAAGGGTCGTGATCGTGGCGATGAGATTGTCGATAGTGGTGAAGTCGGCTTTGCAGAGATAGATGGCACCAATCGGAAGCACCGGCATGCCCGTGCCGGCCAAGCGCGGGTCGCGAAAGCTGGTGAGAATGCAGAGCCCGATGGCGGGCAAGGCGCGACGAAGGGCGTGAGCGAGGTCGATGCCCGTCGGCCCGGCGCCGAGGTCAAGATCTAGGAGAGCGACGCTCGGCCGTGACTCAATCGCCAAGGCCAGCGCCTCGCGGGCGGTGGCTGCGCTGCGCACGTCAATGCCTCGCCCAGCAAGGGCTGCGGTCAAGGTTCCGAGCGCGAATGAGTGATCATCGACGACGAGAACCCGCGTACTGACCACGCCCTGAGCATGCCCGACCTCAGGTGAGAGCAGAGGTCGACCTGTGTATTTCCCCAGGTCGCCGTGTCCGGCCCCCTCTGAGCCTGAGGCAATGCCCACCTCTCGCTCGCCACAAGCTCGTCGGCAACCCGAGACTGCCCTGGCGAGCACTCGCCCCGCCCGCGAGCGCCGCAGACAGGGGAGATCAATGCGTGCAATTCGTCGGCACTGGGCCGTGGTCCTGAGTACCGCTCTCACGGCATCTGGACTCAGCGTGATCGCAGCCCCTGCTGCGCTCGCCACCCCCACCTGCACGGGATACGTCGCAGCGGGCCTCACCTACACCTGCCTACCGAATGGCTCCGGCTCGGTCACCGTGACCGTGCCGGCCGGTGTGAGCTCGATCAACGTGACCGCCGATGGCGGTGGCGGCGGCAAGAACGCGTCACTCGGGAATGGCGGCAGTGGCGCACGGCTGAATGCCACCTTCACGGTGAGCCCTGGCACGGTGCTCACCATCTATCCCGGCGCCGGCGGCGGCACCGGTCTCGGCGGCCCCGAGAATGTCGGAGGTTCGGGATACGGCGCGGGTGGCAATGGCGGAGCGTTCTACGGCGAGGGCTTCGGCGGCGGCTATGGCGGAGGCGGCGGCGGGTCGAGTGCGCTGCTGATCGGCGGCACGGCCGCACTCGTCGCCGGTGGCGGCGGAGGTGGCGGCAACTACTACGGCGGCTCGGCCGCAGGCACGATCGGCGGAAACGGCGGCAATGGTGGAGGTAGCTGCGCCGTGGGCGGCGGCGGAGGCAATGCGGCTGGCAGCGGATCAGCAGGCACGACCAGCGGCACGGGCAATCCCACTGCTGCATCCTCGGGTTACACCGGACACGGCGGTGGCGGCATCTACGGTGCCGGCGGTGCTTCGAGTGGTGGCGGTGGCGGAGGCGGCGGTTACGGCGGTGGCGGCCCCGGCAACTGGAATGGCCCCGGCGGCGGCTGCACCCTCGCGGGCGGCGGCGGAGCCGGCGGCAGCTACGGTCCGGTCGGCACCGTGTACGGCTCGGCGAGCAACGCTGGCGGTGTGGCGACGACTGGTGCAGGCGGTGACGGCCAGGTGGCCATCCAGTTCATTGCCACGCCCGCGACAGCGCCCGGAGCTCCGACTGACCTGGTGTTCAGTGGCGTGACGACCACCGAGATGACCCTCTACTGGACTCCGCCGGTGAGTGACGGCGGGTCACCTCTCCTCGGTTACGATGTCAGCGTCAACAGCGGATCACCGGTGCGCGTGACCGGAACCTCGCAGAGCCTGACGGGTCTCACGTCAGGCACGACGTACAACGTGAGCGTTGTAGCCGTGAACGTCATCGGTTCCTCGACAGCACTCAGCGGATCTCAACAGACAGTGGCTCCGGGGACCCCCACTGGCCCTGCCACCAACCTCGTGTTCTCCAATATCAGCTCCTCGTCGATCACTGCGAGCTGGACAACGTCTACACCCGTGGCCAACTGGCCGACTTTGGGTTATCAGGTGCGTGTGGACGGTGGCACCTTGACCTGGTCACCCACGAACAGTTTCACGGTGCTCGGATTGACCCCCGGAAGCTCGCACACCTTCGATATCTATGTCGTCAACGGAGCAGGCACCTCCCCAGCCCTCTCCGGCAGCAGGTCAACTCTCGCGACAATTCCGAATGCCCCCACC
>JAHEIZ010000033.1 GCA_024639145.1 Actinomycetes bacterium
ACGGTGCCGATGAACCAGCGGCGGGCCCGACGGGCCATCCCGATAGCCACATCTCGATCACCCGATTCAAGGGCCTGCTGGCTCTTCCAGGCGAAGTACACCGACACAAGGCCGGTGGGCAGGAAGCACAGGACAGCCGAGGCAATTGCCCACCCGAGGTAGGTGCGCAGGTCGCCCGACGCGTTCGCGGGTGTGGTCGTGGACATCACGGGAACCCTAGCGCGGCTGTCATCGGGCTCGGTATGCATCAGACCTGGGGCTCACGGCCAGGACAGTGACCATTCGATTCTCAGGGTCGATGCGATAGATCACTCGATACGTTCCGCGGCGAGCGCTGTGTCGATCATCCAGCGGAGCCATGAGCTGCTTGCCGACCCTCTGGGGATTCTCCAGAAGCGGGCCGATGATGAATTCGTATGCGGCGAAGGCGATCGAGGATGGCAGAGTCTCGGCGAGCTGTCGCCGAGCGGTCGCAGTGATCACGAGTTCGTACATCAGCGCCGATCAGACAGCGGACTTGCGCGCCAGCATCGCGGCCGAGAGCGAGTCGAGCCCTTCAACTCGGCCGGAAGCGATGTCGGCCTCGGCATCCGTGAGCTGTCGGATCAATTCACCGTCCGACAGGACAGCAATAGTCTCCTCCAGGCGTTCGACCTCATCGAGGCTCATGATCATGGCTGAGGGCTGGCCGTGCACGGTGACAGTCACACGCTCGTGCTGGCCATTGACTCGGTTCACGACCTCCGAGAGTCGCGCCTTCACTTCAGCAAGTGGCATCACAGACATGGTCATAAGTCTGACCAATATGACTGAACGTGTCAAGGGTCCGTTCCAGCGGCGCACCCCCCCCCAGAGGGAATGACTTCTACTTCAGCCCAAGCCTCTTCATCACGCCCATCGCGGTGATCATCGTCTCGCCCCACTGCTCATCACTAAGGCCGAAGGGCGCGCCGAAGCCGATGAGACGCGCGGTCGCGATGGTCTGCGCCTCGGTGTACTTCAGCAGGCCTTGATCGCCATGGCGGCGACCGCTCCCGCTGGCGCCCATTCCACCCATCGGTGCACGGGTACTCCCCCAGGTAGCGGCGAAGCCCTCGTTGATATTCACGGTGCCCGCACGCAGTCGAGAGGCGATACGAGCGGCCGCACGCGTATCGCGTGAGAGCACCGAGGCATTGAGTCCGTACTCAGTGTCATTGGCGAGAGCGATCGCTTCCTCATCGCCCGAGACTGCGGTGATCGCGACTACCGGACCGAAGGTCTCGGCGCCGAAGCAGACCATGTCATCAGTGACCCCGGTGAGCACGGTCGGCTCGACGTAATACGGGCCGAGGTCGGGGCGAGCAGTTCCGCCCGCGAGTACTCGAGCACCCTTCGCCACAGCATCGGCAATGTGCGCGAGCACTCGATCGCGCTGGTCAGCTGAGACAAGAGTGCCCATTTGCACTCCCCACTCCAGCCCGGGTTTCATGGTGATGGCGTTGACGCGCTCCACGAAGGCTGCGGTGAACTCGTCGGCGATGCTCGCATCGACATAGATGCGCTCGATCGACACGCATAGCTGCCCCGCATTGGCGAAGCATGCTCGCTCGGCGATCTCGGCAGAACGCGCGATGTCGGCATCCGCCCGCACGATCATCGCGTTCTTACCGCCAAGTTCGAGTGAGCAGTCGATCAGCCGCTCACCGCAGCGTTGGGCTACGAGGCGACCAGTGGCGGTGGAACCCGTGAACATCACGTAATCGGCGCGATCGATAAGCATGCCGCCGACACCTGGGCCATCGCCGAGCACGATGCGCACGACTGACTCCGGCACACCGACCTCGATCAGCAGATCGAGAACCCACAGAGCTGTCAGGGAGGTCTTCGTGTCGGGCTTGATGACGACTGCATTGCCCGCGAGAAGTGCCGGAATCGTGTCGCCAGAGACCAGGGTCAGCGGATAGTTCCACGGCGCGATGACGCCGACCACGCCCTTGGGCTGATGGAGTTCGCGAACCTTGACCAGCCCCGGGAAAACCCCGCGCTTGCCCCGCGGGCGCAGCAGCCGCGCGGCATCACGCGCGTAATGACGGGCAACCAGCGCGACGTCGAGCACTTCCTCGAGAGCATCACGACGGCACTTGCCTGTCTCTGACTGCAGGAGATCGAGTACCTCGGCGCGACGGGCGAGCACCAGGTCGTGGAAGCGCAGGATGATGCGGGCGCGCTCGTGCACCGACGTGCGTGACCACGAGATCTGCGCACGGCGAGCGGAGTCGAAGGCAGCATCGACATCGGCCTCGACCGACAGCGGCAGGGAGTACGAGGCGTCGCCCGTGAACGGGTCGAGTACCTCGAGTGCGGACGGACTGGCCCCCACCGACGCCCTGGCGAGCAGTCGCTGGCGGAGTCCGTCGGGGATCATGCGGTGATCACCATCTCCACGCGCTGGAATTCCTTGAGGTCGCTGTAGCCGGTGGTCGACATGGCCTTGCGCAGGGCGCCGGCGATGTTCATCGTGCCGTCGGCGGTGCGCGACGGGCCGTGCAGGATCTCGGCGAAGGTGCCGGCCTGCTTCATCACGTTGCGATCGCCGCGCGGCAGCTCTGCGTGCCAGGCCTCGGCACCCCAGTGGGTGCCACCGCCGGGCGCATCGGTGGCGCGCGCGAGAACGGAGCCGATCATCGCCGCGTCAGCGCCGCAGGCAAAGGCCTTGACGATGTCGCCGCTGCGACCGGTGGAGCCGTCGGCGATCACGTGCACGTAGCGGCCGCCCGACTCGTCGAGGTAGTCACGTCGAGCTGCGGCAACATCGGCGATGGCCGAGGCCATCGGCACGCGCACGCCGAGCACGTCAGCGGTGGTGTGCGAGGAGCCGCCGCCGAACCCGACGAGGACTCCCGCGGCGCCGGTGCGCATCAGGTGAAGTGCGGCCTGGTAGGTCGCGCAACCGCCGACGATGACGGGAACATCGAGCTCGTAGATGTACTGCTTGAGGTTCAGCGGGTTGTCGGAGGCCGACACGTGCTCGGCCGAGACCGTGGTGCCGCGGATGACGATCAGGTCGGCGCCTGCTGCCGCTGCGCGCGGCGCGAGCTCGGCAGTCGCCTGCGGGCTCATGCCGACGGCGAGGGTGATGCCCGAGGCCTTGATCTCGGCGATGCGCTGCGCAACGAGATCAGCGTTGACCGGTGCGGCGTAGATCTCCTGCATGCGCGGGGTGACCTTGGCGGGATCGAGCGAGGCGATCTCGGCGAGCAGCCCGGTCGGATCCTCGTAGCGCGCCCACAGGCCCTCGGCGTTCAGGGTCGGGAGGGTGCCCTGCGCTGCGAGCACCTGGGCGCTCGCCGGGCTGACGACAGAGTCCATCGGCGCGGCGATGAACGGAAGCTCGAAACGGTAGGCGTCGATGTTCCAGGCGGTCGAGACCTCGGCCTGGTCGCGCGTGCGACGGCTCGGGGCGATCGCGATCTCGTCAAAGGAGTAGGCACGGCGGGCGCGCTTCGCCCCGCCAATCAGGATGTCAGACATGGGGTCCTATCGGCTGGAGTAGTTGGGCGCCTCGATGGTCATCTGCACGTCATGCGGATGACTCTCGCGAAGGCCGGCGGCGGTGATGCGCACGAAGGCGCCCTTCTCATGGAGCTCGGGGATGGTGGACGCACCTGAGTAGCCCATCGAGGCACGCAGGCCTCCGACGAGCTGATGCGCGACATTGTTCAGCGGGCCGCGGTAGGCCACGACACCCTCGATGCCCTCGGGCACGAGCTTGTCGTCGCTGAGGACGTCGTCCTGGAAGTAGCGGTCCTTGCTGTACGAGCGAGCCTGGCCGCGCGACTGCATTGCGCCGAGTGAGCCCATGCCGCGGTACGACTTGAACTGCTTGCCGTTGACGAAGACGACGTCACCCGGGGCCTCCTCGCAACCGGCGAGCAGGGAGCCGAGCATCACGGTGTCGGCACCGGCGACGAGCGCCTTCGCGATATCACCGGAGTACTGCAGGCCGCCATCACCGATGACGGGAACGCCGGCGGGACGGGCGGCGAGCGACGCCTCGTAGATGGCCGATACCTGCGGTACGCCGACACCGGCGACGATGCGCGTGGTGCAGATCGATCCCGGGCCCACTCCGACCTTGATGCCATCGGCACCCGCATCGACGAGTGCCTGCGCAGCAGCGCGAGTGGCGACATTGCCGCCGACGATGTCGATGCCGGTGCTCTTCTTGAGCAGGCGCACCATCTCGATCACGGCGCGCGAGTGGCCATGGGCCGTGTCGACTATGAGGAAGTCGACGCCGGCTTCGACGAGTGCATGCGCACGACGCTCGGAGTCCTCGCCGACGCCAACCGCGGCACCCACGACGAGCCGGCCGTCGGCATCCTTGGTGGCGAGCGGGTACTTGTCGCTCTTCACGAAGTCCTTGACGGTGAACAGGCCGCGCAGGCGTCCGTCGGAGTCGACCAGCGGAAGCTTCTCGACCTTCCTCTGGGCGAGGATCGCGAGCGCATCATCGGGAGCGATGCCCATCGGCGCGGTGACGAGAGGCATCGGGGTCATGACCTTCGACACCGGCACGCTCATGTCGTCCTCGAATCGCATGTCGCGATTGGTGACGATGCCGACGAGCTTGCCGTCGGTGTCGATGACGGGAACGCCGGAGATGCGGTAGCGGCCGCAGAGGCGATCGACGTCGCCGAGGGTGTCATTGGGCAGACAGGTCACGGGGTTGTTCACCATGCCGGCCTCGGAGCGCTTCACGAGATCGACCTGAGCCGCCTGATCCTCGATCGGCAGGTTGCGGTGCAGCACGCCGACGCCGCCCTGGCGGGCCATCGCGATGGCCATGCGGGCCTCGGTGACGGTGTCCATGGCACTGGAGACGAGCGGGACCTTGACCGAGATGTTGCGGGTCACCTTCGAGGTCGTGTCGACCTCGCTGGGCACGACATCGGACTCGCCCGGAAGCAGGAGGACGTCGTCGTAGGTCAGCCCCAGGTAGGCGAACTTCTCCGGCAGGCCTTGGCGGGGATCCATGCGACTCCGATGCAGATAGAGGTGATGCCCTAAGGCTATCGCCCCACGACCTGCGCGATTCGGCTGACCGTTTCGGCCAGGGTGCCCACGCGCTCGACGCCTGCCGGCAGCTCTCCGACCCAGCCCTGGCCGCCGAGCATCACGATCGGAGCCGGCCGCATGGCCGGCAGCCGCTCGACATCGGCGACCCGCGCCGAGCCCGGGATCTGCGACCAGAGGAAGACCACGGCCGGACCGGTGCGGGTCATCGCATCGGCGAGCGCGTCATAGGGCACTCGGCGGCCGAGCATTCGGGCGCAGATGCCGCGCTCGGCGAGGCCTGCCGCCACCGCCCACAGCGCGAGGGTGTGGTCATCGCCGTCGGTGCTCGCGAGGAGCACGCCGGTGACCTCGCGGGGCGAGACGACATCGCGTGCCCGGGTCGACAGGGCGAACTCGATGGAGTCGCTGAGGATGTGCTCGACGTCGACTCCGGCACCACTGGCCTCCCAGGAATCGCCGATGCCCACCAGCACGGGCACGAGAAGGGACTCCCAGGTGACCAGCACGCCCACGGAGTCGAGGGACTCGCGGATGATGCGCACGCAGGACTCGCCGTCGAGGGCGCGGGCCGCGCGGGCGAGACCGCGTGCGGCCGCGGAGGCGCCGGGCATGGCAATGACCGAGCCTCCCCCGGTCGGGGGCGTGCTCGGCTCGATCTCGGTCAGGGTCAGGCAGGCAGCGGCTGCCTCCCCCGGGGCGACGCCGCTGACCACGAGCCGGCGCATGTGCTCGAGGCGGGCGATATCGGACCGGGAGTAACGACGATGGGAGCCCGCCGAGTGCTCGGACGGCCCGAGCCCGTAACGGCGATCCCAGGTGCGCAAGGTGGCCGGCGCGATGCCCAGGCGACGGGCGACCGCAGCGACGGTCAGGCCCGGCTCATCGAGGGATTCGGCGGTCATGACGTCATTCTCCTGGGGTCTCCCCTGTTACGCATCCTGAGGAGTGGCCTAGTTCACAGATTATTCAAGTGAAAAGGCTTGACCAACTTGTGAAGCGGTTTATAGAGTGTGATCACACGAACGGCACGCCTCACATAACCGCAGGATCGACCCCCTGGAGGAAGACATGGCAGACGTATCACGGCTCCCCGGCCCCAACGCCGATATCTGGGACTGGCAGATGGACGGTGCCTGCCGCGGCGAGGATCCCAACATCTTCTTCCACCCCGAGGGCGAGCGCGGAGCGGCCCGCGAGAACCGCCAGAACGCGGCCAAGGCCCTGTGCCACCGCTGCCCGGTTATCGCCGAGTGCGCGGCCCACGCCCTTTCCGTCCGCGAGCCCTACGGCGTCTGGGGCGGCATGACCGAGGAGGAGCGCGAGGCGATCTACAGCCGTCGTCGCGTCACCACCCCCGCTGCCATTGCCTCCGTCATTCCGGCACCGGCCGCCCCGGCCAAGGAGCGCGTCTCCGCCTAACGGCAACCCGAGCATGAGCAGGGCCCCGAGCGATTCGCTCGGGGCCCTGCTCATGGATCAGTCGCCTTAGCTGCTGGCAAGGTCACTCAAAATCTTGTGAGCCGCATTATGGCCGGGAAGACCCGAGACATAATTTGCCGGCCAGGTTCCGTTCGAACATAGATACAGGGATTTCACCGGAGTGCTGTAATCGCTATAGCCGGGGATCGGCCGCCAGTCGAACATGTGAGGCACGGTCACATCACCGTGGAGGGCGTTTCCTCCCAGGAGCCCGAATTCCTGTTCCAACTCAACCGTGGTGAGCACCCTCACATCACGCAGAACGGCATCAAGGTTTCGGACGTATCCACGAAGGTGATCCACGACGTGAGCACCCCAAGCATTCTTGCTTGCCTCCCATCCGCCGGTGACGTCATAGGGCGCGTAACAGACCGAGAGGCTCATCACGTGGCGACCTGTGGTGGTGAGAGTCGGGTCGTAGGCCGTTTGGGTCAAGCCGTAGATCACCGGAGATCCCGACCATTCCCCTCGTCGGGCCATTTCATACGACAGCTGCATTTCATCGACTGTGTCCCCGATGCGGAAGCCGCAACGAACTAACAGCGCATTCTCTTCTGCGCTTCGCGCGCATTCGAATAACGGGAGATCTTCGAGTTCCAGAAATACCTTGCCCATACAGCCGGACATGTCGAGTGATGCGTACGCTTCGCGCGCATCGCTCGGGAAGGCACCTTCATCGACAAGATCCACCATCGTCAACTTTGGGTTGAGCGCAGACACCACGATGTCAGCGCGAAGCTCTTCGCCACCCTCGAGAACGACGCCGACAGCGCCTGACTCTGAAGTCAGGATGCGAGCGGCTCGAGTATTCGTACGGATCGTGGCACCAAGAGAAAGCACGACCTCCGCCATCGCATTCGTGATCGCCCCCATACCGCCTAGAGCCGCGCGTGAATTGAAATCAGCAGTGGCCTTGATCGACGGTCGATCTCGAACTGCACTCGCACCGCGATACAGGGCACGCTGCATCAACTGGTAAGCGGAGCCGGGCGTCGCCGGGCCGATGAAGTTTCCGGCGGCGGCGAGCATTCCCAGAGATGTTCGCGCCTCCTCGGATTTCAAGCGAACGTTGACGACATCAGCTGCGCTACCGAACATGACCCTGCGAAAGACCTCCTGCTGTTGCCAGGACATCGGCTTTGATGCAAGTTCCGCAAATGAGGGAGGCGAGGAAAAGAAGGAGACATCGAGCGCTCGGCCTAGATCAGCCATCTCCTCGAGCGTCTCCTGATACCGGGAGTACTCCCCTTCCGAGAATTGCTCGTATTCAACCGCGGCATCGGTGGGATTCGGCCACGAGACAATTCGCCGTCCTCCAGGAAACATGATGAAGGAGTTGGGCTCGAGTGGTTCACTCCAACGAAGGCCGAAGTGCTCCAGCCTCATGTCCTCGAGGACTTTCGGCTCGAGATTGTGAGCGGAGTTTGCGCAGAAATTTCCCCGAATCCCTGGAAAAATCTCCTCTGTGGCACACAGACCTCCGACGGTCTCCCGCGCTTCCAGCACGGTCACGTCGAGTCCCGCTCTCGCAAGGTAGAAAGCCGCAACAAGCCCGTTGTGCCCCGCGCCAACTACGATCGCAGAGGGCATCAGCTGAGCACCCCAAGTAATAGACCACCATCTATGAGAACCTCTGAGCCAGTGACGTACGAGGCCTCCGCGGAACTCAGGAATGCGATCAGTGCAGCAACCTCATTTGGCGTTCCCTCGCGTCCCATCGGCACGGTTCGAGCCACTTCTTCGCTGCGCTCCTTCTGACTGGAGAACACAACGTCGTTGAACGGCGTATTTATCCAGCCAGGCAGTACGCAATTGCAGCGGATTCCGTTCGCAGCGTTCTCCGCCGCGATCTGCTTGGAGAGACTTGCGACGCCCGCCTTGGATACGGCGTAGGCAGAGACACCCTTGTCTCCCACCACCGCAGACACGGATGACACCATCACAATGCTTCCGGACTTTCGGGACTGCATTCGCGGGAGTACAGCGCGTGCAATGAGCAGTTGTCCGCGGAGATTGATCTCCATGGTTCGATCCCACAGAGAAAGATCCTGTCCCTCGACTGAGCCGCTTTCGAGCACCCCAGCTGCAGAAACCAGCACGCCGATAGCGCCAATCTCCGACTCGACAATGTCAATTGACCTCTCAACCGCTGCCTCGTCAGTCACATCTAGCGCGAATCCGCGGCATGACCCACCCGAGGCCGAGAGATCGGCACAGGCGGCCTCGAGAGCGGTCGCATCTCTGTCGAGAAGCGCGACCTGCGCACCTTCACCAGCCAGCCGACGCGCAGCAGCGAGTCCAATTCCGCTGGCCGCACCGGTCACGACCGCGGTGACACCCTCGAACCGTGCAGCAGTTCCGTCAAACATGCGAATCGTCCAATCTTGAATCTCTGATCATTAGCTCAGCACAACGCTCGGCGAACATCACGCAGCTTAGGTAAGGAGGCACTGTGGGGATGGACGGCAGAACGGAGGCATCGACGATTCGCACACCGCCGATTCCGCGCACCCTGAAATCCTCGTCCACGACCGCATCGTCATCCTGACCCATTCGGCAAGTACTAGTGGGATGAAACATGGTGCTCACGTTGCGCGCGATGAAGGTCGCGAGCTCCGGACCAATCACCCTTTCTCCGGGTTCCACCTCCGTTCCGAGCCACTCGGAAAACGCTGGTTGAGCGGCAATTCGCCGAATTAGCTCGATACCGCGAACCATCGAACTGAGGTCGGCGCGTTCCGGATCATTGAGCAGCGGCGCATTCACGATGGGTGGAGCGCTTGGATCAGCAGTTCTGAGGCGCACACGACCCCTACTCTTTGGCCGGCATAGATACATGGCCATCGTGTACGCCACCGAATTCTGGGAGAGCCGGTTGGAAGTGGAGTCGGCAAAAGGAGCGGGAACCGTTGAAAAGAGCACGCACGCGTCGAGCTCTTCGTCCGAGACCTCGCCGGAACTGAATACCGCGGTCTCCCATCCGTGAGATTGATCTGTCGCTTCACTTCGCTTACCTGACCAGGTGACACCAGTGAGCGGATGGTCCTGCAGATTCTCCCCCACCGAATCTCGATCCGCGCGCACTGGGATCCCGAATGATCTGAGGTGCGACCCTGGTCCAATGCCCGAGCGCATCATGAGAAGCGGCGAATGAAGCGCACCTAGGCACACGACTACTTGAGGAGCACGTATCGCTCCACGAGTCGTCAGGACTCCCTCGGCATTGCCCCGCGAGTCGAAGAGAATTTCGATAACGGTCGTGTTGAGCGCAAGCGTGAGCCTGTCCGAGGGCATCTCATGCAGGTAAGCAGTGGCACTCGAACGTCGGGACACACCCTTGGCCGCCAGTCGCACCCAGCCAGCACCCGCGGAGAGTTCGGAAAACCCCCACAGTGAGTCACTCATGCCAGCTTGTCTGCTCGCCTCCAGAAATGCTTGGGAAGCTGGATGCCCTACGTCGACGGGACGAGCGGCGAGCGCCGACCGCACTAGGAACCGTGTTGAGTCCAGTTCATTCGCCGCGGCCGAAGACATACCCTCGGATACCCACCGGCGCAGATCACATTCCGGTGTCTCGAAGGCCCACACATTGTTGAGGCTGCTGCTCCCGCCGAGAAGCCGACCAGCGCTATAGGCGAGTTCTTCATGCGGAGACGCGAGTCGGATTCCGAAATCGAGGTCGCTACCAAGAACATTGAGCCAATTGCGAATATCCCCAACCTCTGGATAATCCAAATCTGACGACCCTGCTTCGACTAAGCAAACATCGGCCCCAGCGAGAGCCAGTCGCGTCGCCACGACGGAACCGGAGGTTCCGCCACCGACTACCACGACATCGAAGGACCGATCGATGTTGCGTTCAGCTGCGGTAGTCACGAACACGCCCCGACTGCACGGTCACGGGTACCCATGGGCTAGCGGATTACTTTCGCAAACCCAGGCCGCGCAGTCGCGGCAGAATGTGGTGCTCCATCTTCTCGAGGCCATCGAGTGGATCAAGGAAGCAGATGACGGCGTGTTCAACACCGACGTCATGGAGAGCCTTGAGTTTCTCGGCGACGGTGTCGTATCCACCGAAGAGCTGATATCCCGTCATGCCGAGACCGATCTTCATGAACATCTCTCGCCCGACTCCCATATATGGGTCATCGTCATCTGTATCGAGAGCATTCGAGGTTCCGCTGGCGCTACGAATGAATTCACGCACTGCCTCGTCATCTACTTCGTCCTGGAGCCACTTCACCTTCGCATCTGCTGCCGAGTCGGTTTCCTCGATTACGGCGTAGCACATTGCCGCCACGCGCACACTTCTGCCGTGTGCGGCAGCACGCTGATGCGCCTCTTTCGCCAGCTCACCATATGACTCAGGGGTACCAGCCATCGGCGCGACGAATACCCAGTCCGCCTGCCTGCAGGCAAAGTCGAATCCAGCACCCGACTGCCCGGCATTCATGAGGACCGGGCGCGGCTTGCGCACCGGCTGCGGCTTCACGAATGCGCCGTATGCCTGGTAGTACTCGCCCTCGAAATCGACAGGGCGATCTGAGGTCCATAGGTATTTCATTAGGGTGACAAACTCATCGCAAATTGCGTAACGGACCGCACTCGGCGGCGGCTCCTTAATGCCGAACTGCGCGAAGTCCCTGGGGTTCTGCCCAGCGACGATGTTCAGGCCCCAACGACCCCCCGAGATTGAGTCAATGGAGGCGCCAATCTTGGCGACATGCATCGGGTGAAACTTGTACCCCACGTGACAGGTCGAAAATAGCCCAAGGCGATCCGTGATGGCAGCTGATGCCGCGGCCGCAGAGGCAAAGTCGTAGCCGGCATTGTTCCACTGACTAGGTCCTCCGTAACCCGTCCACATGCCGTACTGGACCTGACTGTCGAGCCCAATGCGCTCTGCCTCCTTGATGAGATGAGACGAACGCGACCACACCCAATAGTCCTGAAGGCGATCGGGATCGCTGAGTACGGCCTTGGAAGCGGTCAGCCCGGAGCGAACGTTCCAGGCGAACATGGAGAGCTCCAGCGGCTGCCCAGTGCGCGAGTCGGGTTGTCCCCCGGGATCGAATGGACCCTTGAGAATTTCCGCCTTCATTGCTCCCGATGAACCCATGGGCACTTCCTCTTTGCGACGGTTGGACTTACTGCTCGATATGGCGAGTATCCAAGATACTGGACAGCCTGTCAACGAATTCGACTCGAGTACTTGACTAAATTTCCTATATTCTGGATGATAGGTCAAGATACTGGACGACCACATCACACCGCTAATTTCGGCGCCGCCAGCCCAGGAGGCAGACCATGCACGGAAACTCAATTGCCCCGTCGGCGACTTCCGCGGATCTCGACATCACTCGCTATGGATACGTCGACGCCCTGCAGTACTCGAACTGGGATCGCGAGTTACTGCTCCAATGGCGCACCGGCAACATCGCCTGCGTGCACGTAACGGTGGCGATCTGGGAGGGCACCCGAGACACCATGCGAACGATCGGTCGTTGGAATCGAAGGTTTCGCGAGCACTCTGACCTGATCGCACCCGCACGAACAGCAGAGGAGATCATGCAGGTGGCTGCCTCCGGCCGTACTGCAGTAGTGCTGGGCTTCCAGAATGGCTCCCCGTTTGAGGACGACCTCAGCACCGTCGAACTCTTCCATGACATGGGCGTGCGCATCGGTCAACTGACCTACAACATCGCAAATCACATCGGTTCGAGCTGTTACGAGCCGATAGATGCGGGACTCACGCGATTCGGAAAGCACGTGGTCAAAGAGATGAACAGGGTCGGAATGATCGTGGACCTCTCTCACGTCGGAAAGCTCACGACCTTAGATGCCATCCAGCACTCAGAGCGACCCGTCATGGTGTCGCATGGAAATCCCGACGCGGTATGGCCCCATGCTCGGAACCTGTCTGACGACTTGCTTCGAGAGCTGAGCGCGCACGGAGGCCTGCTCGGTTGCGCTCCGTATCCCCACCTGACCGGTGGTGACGAAGTGACTGGACGGCAATGGGCTGAGGGAGTCGCACATGCCGTCACCGTCATGGGTATCGATCACGTGGGTATCGGAACCGATTCGAGCCACAAGTGGACAGATGAAGATCTGCACCACATCCGCATGGGCCACTGGACACATGAGATGAATTACGGCGCAGGCTCACCCGATAAGCCGGGCTGGCTGCCCTGGCCTCAGTTCTTTCGGACCCCGGAGGATTTCCCCGGACTGGCTGACAGCCTTGCGGCTGTCGGCTTCGACGAGGCCGAAAGGAACAAGCTCATGGGCGGGAATCTCATTCGCCTCTATGCCGATGGATTCACTCCTCGACCCGCGTAGCCCCATGAAGTGTTGGCTGGCGGGCCAGCCCCTTCGACTTTGTCCAGAATCAGATACTTCGAGTTGCCAGCGGGCGCGGTCCTGTGCTCTGTTGCAGCTCAGCCGATAAACTCCGAGCGTGGCCAAGGCGCAGAAGAAAAAGACCGGAAAGCCAGAAGCTGATTCTGGCACTCTGCTCGGCATGCAGCCCGACCTCGGGCGCCGCCTCCGCGATCTCCGAGAGGCATCTGGCCTTGCCTTACATGAAGTGGCGGATCAGACAGGTGTCTCGAAATCATTCCTTTCCTTGGTAGAAGTCGGCAGGTCAGATCTGAGCGTGAATCGCTTCATGCGCATCTGCGAGTTCTACGGTGTGAAACCCTCTGCCTTCCTCCGAGGTGCCAGCGAGGATACAGACGGGGCAAGCTCCGACTCCGATCATTTTCTCTCACCCGCCGAAGGCAGCGAACTCGTGATGCTGCGCCCACCCGATGCTGGCTCTGCGCTCCTGCCAGTCATGACGATCTACAAACCCGGCGCCGTAACTGAGACTTTCCAGCATGCGGGCGATGAATTCGTCTTCGTTGTTGAAGGTCGTATTCGACTGGTCATCAGTGGGGACTCGGGTGAAGTGTCCATCCTCCTGAAGGAACGTGAAAGCCACTATTTCAACGGAGAGTCCGCGCACCGATTCGAGAATCCGGACAAGCGTCGGAAGGCCATCAAGCTCAGCGTTCAGTCGGAGGATCGCTGGTAGCTCACGAAATCGTGCGATACCGCATCGAGACGCTCTTGGTTCGAGTGTAGAAATCGAGCGCAGCGATACCCTGCTCCACGCCACCCGAACCAGATCCGCGCCGACCACCGACGGGCGCCTGATACTCGAGTCCGGCAGTAGGCAGATTCACCTGAACCGCACCCACATCGGCCTGATCGACAAATGCGAAGGCTGTCCCGAGATCATTGGTGAAAATGGCTGCCGTGAGTCCGAAGTCTGTGCGATCGGCGAGCGCAATGGCCTCCTCAGTGTCGCGTGCCGTGATGATGACCAAGACCGGCGCAAATAATTCCTCCGTTGCGATGCGCATTCCCGCCGTGACCCCGGCGAGAACCGTGGGCTCAAGGAAAGCTCCTTGCGTTGAGTCAAGGGCGTCAGGACGCCTGCCGCCTGCGAGAAGTTCAGCACCGACCGCCACTGCCTCCTCGATGGATGACAGCGCTTCGGCGACTGCATCTTGAGAGATCAGGGGGCCCATAAACGTCGTCGGATCCGCTGGATAACCCACGGTGAGTCCATGCATTCGTTTCATCAGAAGGGCGATGAACTCTGCCTGCACGGATTCCAGGACGACCACTCGACTCGTGGCCGTGCATTTCTGACCAGCGAATCGGAAGGCTCCATTCACGATGGCCTCTACGGCGGCGTCGAGGTCGGCATCTGCGCAGACCACCGCAACGTTCTTTCCCCCAAGCTCGGTAATGGTGCGGACTCCACGCGCCGAGCAGCGGCTCTCGATCTGCTGGCCGACCGTACACGAACCCGTAAAGCTCACTCCGTCGATATCTGAATCCGTGAGCGGAGTGCCCACTTCGGCACCGCCACCGAGGACCATGTTCACGACGCCCGCGGGAAGTCCGGACTTAATGATCGACAGAGCGAAGGCGTAGGAGGACTGGGCCGCCTGAGATGCGGGCTTCCACACCGCGGTGTTACCCGCCAGGAGTGCAGGAGCGAGTTTCACGACCGCCAAGTTGACGGGGAAATTCCAGGGGGTGATGATGGCGATCGTGCCGCGTGGCTCCCGACGTGTGAACATGTGCACATCGGCTTGACGCGAGGGAAGGTGAGCACCTCCCATCTCATGTGCAAGCCCTGCGTAGTACTCGAGCACTCGGGCCGCATTCTCCAACTCTCCGTGAGCCTCGCCGATAGGCTTCCCGAGCTCGGCGCACATGATGCTCGCAAGGGAACCGGCATCCTCCCGGAGCTGCCTAGCGATGGCACGCAAGAAATCGGCACGCTCAAATGCTGACCGTGCTGCCCAGGCCGTCTGCGCTTCTCGGGCAGTCTGCACAGCCGCACGAACGTCGCGTTCGTCACTCTCCGGAACCGCTGCCAGCTCACCTGTGCCATCAGGGGTAATTCCACGCTCAACCCAGATACCTGATGCAGGCGCGACGGCAACTCCACCGATGACATTCTGAAGTTCGGACATGATCCAATCGTCCAGAAAATTGGATCACTTGTCAAGCATCAGCGGGCTCGAAATCCCCCGTCGACCGGGAACTGCACCCCGGTGACAAAGCTCGACTCATCGCTGACCAGGAAAAGTACCGCATTAGCAATCTCACTGGGCTCTGCTATTCGGCCGAGCGGAGTCTCGGCCACAGCGGCGGCGACGAAGTCGTCATCACCTGACGTCATGAAGGTATTCACTAGCCCAGGATGGATCGAGTTCACCCGGATCGAATCTGGTCCGTGATGCACTGCGGCATTCATTGTCATGCCCGCGATCGCGCCCTTGCTCGCGTGATACGCCGCCCAACCCCATGTTCCAATGGTGCTCATCACGGAGGAGAAATTCACAATGCTGCCTCCGCCTGAGGCCCGCATCAACGGAATGGCCACGCGCATCCCGTAAAGGGGGCCGGTCTGATTGATCGCGATGACCTTTTCGTAGTCCTCGATATCGAAGTCTTCCGGCCCTCCGTGGTGGCCCATCACCCCGGCGACGTTTACCAGTCCATCGAGACGACCATAATCACGGTTCACCCGCGCAACCAGCGACTCCCACTGTGAGAGGTCAGCCACATTCATCAAATTGAACTCCACGAGCGGAGAGTCGAAGGTCGCACCCTCCATCACGTCAACCGCAATGACACGGGCACCCTCTCCTGCCAGTCGTTCAGAAACGGCATGACCGATGCCGCGATAGGCGCCGGTAACGATGACAACCTTGCCTTCCATGCGCATGAGAGTCTCGCTTTCACTTAGCTTGTTGTGAGGCTGAGCCCGGATACCACCGGAATTTCAATATACGAATCTTGAATGTCGTCCGTGGAGAGGGAGTAGAGAACTTTCGGACCCGTCAGAGCCATCCAGCTATCACCATCCGAGTCGATCACCGGAAAGTAGCGAGGGAAGCAACTGGCCGCGACTTCCAGTCGCAGGCGATGGCCCGGCCTGAGCCGGTAGGCGATATCAGCAAGCTCAAATTCCACAGGTTCCGCAGGTGCAGGTGTAGCAATAGTGCAAGCACCGTCAGCGATCCGTCGGGCTCTCCCGCTCGGGTAGACATCGATGAGCTTGCACACGACCTGTAGTTCGCGCACATCAGCGTGCACCTGAAGGCAAATTCTCACGGGCCCTAACAGATCGAGTGAATCTTGAGTGGCAACCGCAGTGAACGACAGCACATCTGGCCGAGATTCGACTTCGACCTCATCAGGCAGTGTGCCGACGAGATCCCGGAAGGGAACCTCGTCCAGAGATGGCACGAGTGCCTGCGGATCATGCACCCATTCGACGCGTTCCTCCTGTAAAGGTTTCACACCCGAGAGCACTCCTCCGGCATTCGGGCCGGTTGCGCCTTCAAGTTCGGCGAGATAGAGGCGACGCATTTCCATCTCCTGTGGAGGCCAGGTTTCGCCCCTCCACCAGCCACCCTCCGCGATCTCTACCGTAACTAAAGCCGGGGCAGGGAGATCCTTACCCAGCAACTCTCTATCGAGGAAGGCAATTGCCGGATCGAGGTATCTTGGCAGGTATTCACGGAGACCTTCCTCGGTCTCACGGAAGTCCGAGTATGAAGTGCCGTCGGGCTGCAATTGGGCATCGAAGTGATCTGTCGCGTCCATGAGCAAGTACTGGGGAGCATTGGTTGCCTGACATGCCGCGCGCCAATCGCGCAACTGGCCGCGATGGAAATCCTCCCACCAACCACCTACGTGCAGCATAGGCACTCGCACGCATTGGGGGTTTACCTTCGCGAAGGCATCCGCGTTCCAGTAGGGAGCCCCCGGCGGCGCTGCGCGCACGTGGTCGAAGAAGACGGAATGTCTACCAGGCAGCCATGACTCGATGATTTCGGCCATCGGCCGGTGATCCCAGTCGAGGGGAGGGGAAACGTCGTAGACAAACCTGTCCAGCCAGAATGTAGCCCAGAAGGAATTAGTGGCATAGAGGAAGGTGCCATCACGATAGATCACTTCACGCTGGATATCGGTAGCGATACCTCGCGAGATCACGGCTCCGAGCGCGGGGTGCCCTGAAGCCATCGCAGCCCACGCGGTGAAGGCGAAATAGGAATCCCCGAACATAGCCACTCTGCCCTTGCACCACGTCTGAGCAGCCACCCACTCGAGGGTGTCATACCCATCGTCAATCTCGTGTGTGAATGGCTCGCTCACGCCGCCCGAACGTCCCTTGCCCCTGACATCCTGAGCGACCAACGCATAGCCGCGCTCGTTGAGGTACTCAGCTACAAGCGGAAGAAAAGTCAGCCAAGAGGACTTGTCATAGCAGGTGCGAATGAGCACTACGGGCGCAGGAACGTTATCGGGGAGATAGACGTCAGTTGCAAGCGGAGTGGAGTCACGCATCTCCACGAGAAACTGCTGTGCCCTCGGGTCAGGATCAGCCAGGGGAAGTGGATCCGGATTCCATGGCATCCGGCTTACTCGAATCCCGGTCGCAGAGAGGCCCATACGCGCCGCTGGAAGTCACGCAGCAACGTCTCACGATCAGCTGAGGTGGGTCCAGAGCTGTACATTCCTGACTCGAGTCCTTCCTGTACACGCTCAACGATCGCAATATCTTCGGATGTCGTTTGGGCGAAGGTCACATCGATGAGGTTCGAAAGTTCGGCGTCCACCTGCTCGGGGCGCGCGTAGCCGCGCCCCACCTGACGCATGCTGCCGGATCCACGCGGTTCCATCCTAAAGAGTGCTTCTCCCACGAAACCAGTGACGATCAAGGTATTCGGCCACACGAAATATTGGGCGTACCCGTACTGGCTACCGGCCTTCTCTGCTGGGAATCGATCCCTCATCTCCGTTCGAAGTGGGAAGGGGCCGAACGATCCACCTCCATTGTTGAAGCTCAGAGCATCGAGGTGAACGCGGCTGAAGTCGAAAAGCTCTCCGAAGGTGCCCGGATGACTCGTCGGGCAGTGATAGCACTCACTGCTGTTCTCGTGATAGACCTTCCAGTTCGCCTTGATGTGGTAGTCGTACTGCCCGAGGAAGCTCATTCCGTCGACTGTCTCGAAGGGGAAGTCGTACCCCGTGCTACGCATGACTGCCGGGAGCTCTCCCAGTTGCTCCATCAGGGACTGTTCCGGTTCGATCGCGACGAACACCAAACCTGCCCACACCTCAAGGAAAACTGGCTTGAGCCCGAGTTCTTCGAAGGGCGGAAGTTCAGCGGTACGCCAGCCCGGCACTCCGCTCAGTTTTCCATCGAGTCCAAATGTCCAGCCGTGATACCCGCACTGGAGATTGGAGCAATTACCGTCGCCTTCAATCACGGTCTGTGCACGGTGCGTGCACACGTTGACGAATGCCCGAAGGATTCCGGCCTTGTCCCTCACCACGACGATCGGGACGGTAGAGATTCGAAGGGTAACGTAATCGCCCGGCCGTGCCAGCTCGACCACGGTGCCGGCCAGCTGCCATGCACGGCGAAATATGAGTTGATCCTCGAGACGAGAAATCTCTGAGTGGGTATAGAAGACGGCCGGAAGGGTGCGACCCGCAGACAGGAGTGCGTCGACTTCCGCTGGATCGACGACCCTGCGTAATGCCTCTGCCCCGATATTTTCTCGCACCTTCCGGCCCCTCCCTAGTGATCAACGTTCGTGGCGTGCTGCTAACTGGTAGCGCCCCAGGCCTTGGCATAGATCGCGGCGTAATCAAACGGCGCAGCGTAAGCCCCGGTCGCGGGCACGTTGTGATCCTTGTCGAAGAGCTGGAGGCCCATGCCAGTCGGCACCGGCTCCTGGCCCTGCAACAAGCGATTAAGCGCATCGACAGCGGCATAGCCTTCCCAGCCGAGGGGCAAACCGGCGCCAAGGGTGATCTGACCGGCGCGGACGAGATCCATGCCTGCCGAGCTACCTTCGCCACCGATGACCACGATGTCGCGCTTGGCGTCGGCCGCGGCCTGGGCGAGTCCGTAGACGGCGATTGCGTCATACGCAGCTGCGACCACGTTCACTTCAGGATTCTTGAGAAGTGCCTGCTTGACGATGGAGGTCAGTTCGCCATTGGCCAGCGCCTCATATGGAAACTCGATAACCTGACTCGAGCATCCGTCGCAACTACTCAAAGCCTTGTTCATCCCTTCCGCTGCCTGCTTGCCGCCAATGCCATAGTTGTCAGTGAAGACGAGAGCGTTGGCCTTGCCATCGACCTTGGTGACAGCGAGGTCGCCCTGAGCCTCACCCCAAGCGGAGATGGTCTCCAGGTAGCTGGCCTGCCCGCCCTCAACCGGCCCTGAGAGCCCGCCCGAGTAAGTCACCACGTAATCGAAGAGATTCGCGGCATTCGGATCAGCTTCTCCGCAATCAACAGACTCAGCAGCTGCGACCTTCACGCCTGCAGCTCGAGCCTCCTCAAGACCCTTGGCTACGTATGAGCAGTCGATGTAATACAAGAAGATCGAATCCGCCTTGTCCGCAATTGCCTGGCGGATCCCGGTGATCGCAGTGGTCGGATCGCCTTGATCGTCGAAAATCTTGGTGTCCCAGCCGATGGACTTCGCCGCAGTCTCGGCCTCGCCGATCGGAATGCTGCAGGAGGTGTAGGCCTGGCCGCAGGAGATCAGCCACATCTTCTTGCCGGGCTGAGGCGCGGGGGCAGTGGTGGGCGGTGACTCGTAGCTTCCTGTATCGCTCAGCAGAAACTCGGAGACCTGCTGGTAGTCATTTACGGCGGCGTCACTGGCTGGGGCGCTTGCCGCCGGCACAGTGGCAGCGGCTGTGGATGATCCTCCGTTGCTCGAAGTCGATGATCCGCATGCGGTCAGCACGAGGAGCGTGGCGGTAGCCATGACTCCGGCGCCCGCGATGACTCCCCGGCGGGAACGACGAAACTTGCCCTTACCCATGTGCATCTCCCTAGTTGACTGCGTTGCAGTGATTGATCAGTCATCAAGCGCTCTATGCCTGTTGACTGCGGTTCCTTCCGAGCAAACTTGCGAGGCCGACGCCAATGATCAGCGCGCCTCCATTCGCGAAGTCATTGACATACGGATTCGTGCCCGCAAGGTAGAGCCCACTGTTGAGAACTCCGAGGAACAAGATCGCGATCAGGGTTCCCCACACATTGAAGCGACCGGGCTGGACAGCTGCCACGCTTAAGAAGGCGGCGGCGATGGCCGGCAGCGTGTAACCAGGGCCAATTTGTGGACTCGCAGTACCGGTGTCACCGATAAGCAGAATTCCTGCCGCACCGGCGAGAGCGCCCGAGATGAGGTACACGCTGAGAAGTCTTCTCTTCACATTTGCGCCGAGGAGTCGCGCGGCCTGGCGATTATCACCGATCGCGGACAGATACCGGCCCCACGGTGTCTGCCGGAGGAGGTACCAGACGCCTACCGTCACGATTATCGCGATGTAAAAGCCACGAGGAATTCCGAACAATTCCCCCGAGATAAAGTCCGTGAGACTCGCGGGGATTCCCGAGACGATGCTCTTGCTCTCGGTCTTGAGCGCGACCACTCCGGCGATCAGCGTTGCAGTACCCAAAGTGGTGACCACCGAATTGACCCCTGCCGTAGTCACCAGGAAGCCATTGACCAGGCCCACGACGAGCCCGAGCACGATGGCAATCGCGATCGCCACGATGATCGGCGCACCCGCTGCCATGGCCGAAGCTGCGAAGACAGCACCTAGACCCGCTGTGGCACCTACGGAGAAATCGTATTCCTGGCAAATCAGCGGAATGAGCGCAGCCATGGCGATGACGATGAGCGCCGACTGTGCGCCAAGGGTGATGCGAATGTTGTCAATGCTCGCGAACGAGGCTGACGTCTCAGGAAGTACCGAGAAGAAGAAGCACATGAGCACGAGGAGAATTGGCAGTCCGCTGGCCTCAAGTAAATAGGGCCAACGCGACTTGGCTGTACCTGAACTCATGCGGCCTCCAGATCGTGCAATGCATGGCTAATGTCGTCCTCGGAGAGTCCGCTCGCTCCGTTGAGCTCGATCCCGAGAGTGCCCTCCTTGAGGACGATCACTCGTTCACAGAGATGCGCGAGTTCCTCGAGATCCGAGGAAGCAATGACCACAGCAGTACCGTGCGCCGCAGCATCCTGAATCAAACGCCACAGATCGGCCCTCGCACCGACATCAACAGCCTGCGTTGGCTCATCGAGGAGGAGAACTCGAGGGCCGCGGCGCAGCCATCGGGCCATGACGACCTTCTGCTGGTTTCCTCCCGATAGGGAATTCATCGGGACGGACGGCGAATCGGCCTTGATGCCGTACGTCTTAATGGCGGCCGCGGCATCTGCGAACTCCTGCTTACGCTGATGTCGTCCGCCCTTCCAGTAGTCACGTGGACTCACCATCGCGAGGTTGTCGGCGATGGACATCGTGGGCAATACCGCATGGCCAAGACGATCCTCGGGAACGTATCCAATGCCGGCCTGAATGGCGTCTTCAGGATCATGCAGGGCCAGCTCTCTGCCGTCGAGACAGACGCGCCCCGATTCCACAGTCGTCGCACCGTAGATCAACTTCAGCACGGTTGACCGACCCGATCCCATGTGTCCCGCAATGCCCAGCACCTCGCCCGCTTCAACTGCTATGGAGAGATCACGAACTCCCCCGCCATTCACGCAGTCGAGTTCCAGGACGGGTCGCGAGGCGGGGTGCTGGGCGACGGGCTCGGGAAAGAAGGCTTCCAAGGGGCGGCCGACGATTGCTTCGGCTAGTACTGCCTTCGACAAACCCTCGCGATTGAGGGTCGCAACGTCCATGCCGTCGCGGAGTACAGTCACTCTGTCTGCGACTTGAACGATTTCCTCGAGGCGATGGGTCACAAAGAGAATCGCCTGAGAGTCTTGCGAGGCGAACCGCTGCAACATGCCGAGTAGCATTTCGACTTCACGACTGGGAAGGGCGGCCGTGGGCTCATCCAGGGCGAGCACTGACTGACTGCCCGGCTCTTGCCCTTGAAGCGCACGGGCGATTTCGACCATGGTTCTCATCGCCGGGGACAACTGACCGACCAACTGATTTGGCGACGCATCAATGCCGAATCGCTCCATGGTGTCGAGCACACGGCGACGAGTGCTCCCCCAGCGAATATTGCCCATCAGCCCGATGGAGTACTGGCCGTTAATGCAGAGGTTGTCCAGAATGCTTAGGCTCGGAAATACCGTGGGCTGCTGGTGCACGAACCGGAGACCGGATTCCCGGGCAGCTTCGGGAGTGAAGTCTCGGAGATTCCAGGCGCGATCCTGGACTTTCAGGGAACCACTGTCTGCGGGAAGCACACCAGCCAGGATCTTGAGCAGAGTGGATTTCCCGGATCCATTTCCACCAATGAGGGCGTGGATCTCGCCACGATTTATCCCCAGGCTGACTCCGCACAGGGCTCTATTGCCGCCAAATGACTTGACCACGTCCGTCATCCACAGCACAGTGCCCGTGCCGGCCTCATCCACTGCGATCCCTTTCCGTACAGAATACTGGAACCATAAGGCCGACGCGGCGGCCTGTCAACGAATATTCTGGACGCGTCTCAAGGTCTCGTCTGTGAAATCCGGGAAAGGACCCCATGTTCTCGTTAGCGACTCTGCTCGAAGACAGTGCCCACAACCACCCCAATCGAGTGGCGGTGGTCCAGGGTGATCGACGTCTGACTTATCGAGAGGTTGACGAGGCGGCGAGACGAGTCGCCGGGCTCCTGCTGTCATGGGGCATCCAACCAGGCGACCGCATCGCAGTGGCGTGCCCGAATATCGCAGAGTTTCCAATCCTCTACTTCGGCATCCTCAAGGCAGGTGCCGTGGTCGTCCCGATGAACGTCCTGCTCAAGGCCGATGAGATTACCTATTACCTGAATGATTCCGGTGCACGGGCATTCTTCTGCTTTGCCGGGACCCCCGAACTCGATCTGGGTCTTCAAGGAATGGCCGGGCATGCCAGCGCATCCTCATGCGAGCACTTCGTAGTCGTGGGTTCGGCACCGCACGTGGTGGGTGAATCTCTCGATGAGCTCATGAGCCACGCGACCTCAATTGACGATTCCGTGCTGACTTCCGAAGATCAGACATCCGTCATTCTCTATACATCCGGCACCACCGGGCAGCCCAAGGGCGCCGAGCTCACGCATTCCAATCTCGTGATGAATGCGCTCGGTTGCAATCGCTTGTTTAAGGCCTCTGAGGAGCGTCCCGACACGATGCTGGTCTGCCTACCCCTGTTCCACACGTTCGGAGCCACCGTATTGATGAATGCCGGCTTCGCCTCAGCCTCGACCCTGGTTCTAGTGCCGAAATTCACCGGCGAGCTCGCGCTTGCCCTCATGCAGGAGCATGACGTCACAGCATTCGCGGGAGTGCCGACCATGTACTGGGCCCTACTGAATTCGTTGACCGACGATGTCGATGTGGCGCAGATCAAGTCCAATCTCCGACTCGCCTTGAGCGGAGGCGCCAGTCTGCCTGTCCAGATCCTCGAGGACTTTTCTCGCAGATTCGGAATCGGAATCCTGGAGGGATACGGACTCTCCGAGACAAGCCCTGTCTCAACCTTCAACCACCTCGGTCGAGTGAGCAAGCCTGGATCCATCGGCCAGGCACTCTGGGGAATCGAGCTGCGCCTGGTTGACGAGGAATGGAACACGCTGACGGGCGAGGATGCCATCGGGGAAATCGCGATTCGCGGATACAACGTCATGAAGGGATATCTCAATCGACCGGATGCCACCGCCGCAGTCATGCGCAACGGCTGGTTCCGAACCGGAGACCTCGCGAGAGTCGACAGCGAGGGCTACTACTTCATCGTCGATCGAGCGAAGGACATGGTCATTCGTGGCGGATTCAACGTTTACCCACGAGAGGTGGAGGAGATTCTCATGCGCCATCCTGCGGTGTCGCTTGTTGCCGTGATCGGAGTTCCGAACGAGGAATATGGCGAGGAGATCAAAGCTTGCGTGGTTCGGAATCCAGGCGTGGAGATCACGGAGCGTGAGCTCATCGACTATTGCAAGCAGTCCATGGCGGCATACAAGTATCCAAGAATCGTTGAGTTCCTTGATGCTTTGCCCATGACGAGTACAGGCAAGATTCTGAAGCGCGAACTTCGTTAGACGACTGGTCCCTGAAGTGGAATCCCGATGCCTAATATTCCACGGTGCTTGCGATCTCCAACAACACACCATTGAGATCACGCAGGTATCCAACGATCTGACCCCACGGCTTGGCCACCGGTTCAGCGATCACTATGGCGCCGGCATTCACGGCTCTTTCCCATGCGGCAGGAACGTTATCCGCGATGAGTGTGAAAGAGATTCCAGCAGGCTCACACGGCACCGCGTTGAGCCGATGCTGGACTCCGCTGGCCTCGACAACATAGTCATCACGGGCAAACGCCAGAACCGTTGCACCAGTCTCAAGCTCGCCGAACAGGCCGTCAGGGTCGCAGTAACGAGCGGGCAGGGCGAAGGCGCGTTCGTAGAAGTCCAGGGCTTCGTCGACATCAGGAACGAACACAAATACGTATCCGAGTGCGAGCTTCATGCGCGCGACAGTAGCAAGAATTCGATATTCTGGACATCTTCACCACGAAAGGACTCGCGATGGGCGGCTGGGCCTGGCTGACCATCGCCATCATCGGCGAAGTCATCGGCACGTCGGCACTCAAGGCATCCGACGGCTTCCAGAGATTCTGGCCAGTCTCGATCGTGATCATCGGGTACGCAGTGGCGTTCTTTGCCTTATCCGTGAGCCTGACCAATCTGCCCCTCGGAATCGCCTACGCAGTTTGGTCCGGGATCGGCATCGTGGCCGCTTCAGCGATCGGACTCGTACTCTTCGGCGAGTTGCTCTCCTGGCGTGAATATGTCGGCATCGTGGTGATCCTGGCCGGAGTTGTCATCCTGAACTGGCCCCCCGCTCAGCCGTGATGACCGCGCTCGGGCTTCTGCGAGGCCCTCTTTTCCCGAGCATGACGAAGCCCCGAGCCAATGGCTCGGGGCTTCGTCATGTCTGGACTAGTGCGAGTGACCGTGATGCGAGTGGCCGTGGCCACCTGCCTCCGCGGGCTCCTCTTCCTTCTTCTCAACCACGAGTGCCTCGGTGGTCAGCAGCATCGCGGCGATGGACGCAGCGTTCTGCAGCGCCGAGCGGGTCACCTTGACCGGGTCGATGACACCGGCCGCGATGAGGTCGACGTACTCGCCGGTCGCGGCGTTCAGGCCCTGACCGGCAGGAAGCTCGGCGACCTTCGAGACGACGACGTAGCCCTGCTCGCCCGCGTTCTCGGCGATCCAGCGCAGCGGCTCGACGGCCGAGCGGCGGACGATGCCGACGCCGGTGGCCTCATCGCCCGTGAGGCCGAGATCGTCCTTGAGGACTGACACGGCCTGCACGAGGGCGCTGCCGCCGCCGGAGACGATGCCCTCCTCGATCGCGGCGCGCGTCGCGGAGACGGCATCCTCGATGCGGTGCTTCTTCTCCTTGAGCTCGACCTCGGTGTGAGCGCCGACCTTGATGACGACGACGCCACCGCTGAGCTTGGCCAGGCGCTCGGCGAGCTTCTCACGATCCCAGTCGGAATCGGTGCGCTCGACCTCGCTCTTGATCTGGGCCACGCGGTCGGCGACAGCGGCGTGATCGCCACCGCCGTCGACGATCGTGGTGTTGTCCTTGGTGACGACGACGCGACGTGCGGTGCCGAGCACCTCGAGTCCGACCTGGTCGAGCTTGAGTCCGACCTCGGCGGAGACGACGGTGGCGCCGGTCAGGATCGCGATGTCCTGCAGCACGGCCTTGCGGCGGTCACCGAAGGCCGGGGCCTTGATGGCGACCGACGGGAAGGTGCCGCGGATGCGGTTGACGACGAGAGTCGACAGGGCCTCGCCCTCGACGTCCTCGGCGATGATGGTGAGCGGCTTGCCGGTCTGCATGACCTTCTCGAGCAGGGGCAGGAGTTCCTGCACGCTGCTGACCTTGTTCTGGACCAGCAGGATGTGGGAGTCCTCGAGCACGGCTTCCATGCGCTCGGCGTCGGTGACGAAGTACGGCGAGATGTAGCCCTTGTCGAACTGCATGCCCTCGGTGAACTCGAGCTCCATCGACGTCGTGCTCGACTCCTCGACGGAGATGACGCCGTCCTTGCCGACCTTGTCGAAGGCATCGGCGATCAGGCCGCCGATCTCGGCGTCCTGCGAGGAGATGGTCGCGACCTGGGCGATCTCGTCCTTGCCGGCCACCGGGCGTGCCATGTCGTGCAGCTTCTCGGTGACGGCGATGACGGCCTTGTCGATGCCGCGCTTGATGCCGATGGGCGAGGCGCCGGCCGTGACCTGGCGCAGGCCCTCGTGCACCATGGCCTGGGCGAGGACGGTCGCGGTGGTCGTGCCGTCGCCGGCGACATCATTGGTCTTGGTGGCGACTTCCTTGGCCAGCTGGGCGCCGAGGTTCTCGTAGGGGTTCTCGAGCTCGATCTCCTTGGCGATGGTCACGCCATCGTTGGTGATCGTGGGAGCGCCCCACTTCTTGTCGATGACCACGTTGCGGCCCTTGGGGCCGAGGGTCACCTTGACGGCGTCGGCGAGTGCGTCGACACCGCGCTGCAGGCTGTGACGTGCGTCTTCGTCGAATTCGAGGATCTTTGCCATTGCTTTGTCTCCCAAGAAGTGCGTTGCTGAGTCAGCGGACGATCATGTGAATGGCCCGCGTGGAGACGCGGTGCGCGAGTCCACGACGGGCCATTCGAAAACGAGATGAACCGAGGGTTCTTACTTCTCGACGATGGCGAGGATGTCGCGGGCCGACAGGAGCAGGTACTCCTGGCCGTTGTACTTGACCTCGGTTCCGCCGTACT
>JAHEIZ010000015.1 GCA_024639145.1 Actinomycetes bacterium
TGCTGGGTCGATCCCGCCAGGCCTGCTGTTTAACCGAACCTTCGGCATTCTCTTCGGAGTCACCACGAAGGCAGGGTCGTGGAGCACCACGATTCAGGCAACCTTTGCTGATGGTTCAACTAAGTCATCGCAATTTTCAACGCGAGTAGATGAGAGTGCACAAAATCTGCAGTACTCAGCACTCAGCCTTGGTGTCGTGAACACTCAGATGAGCGTCGCGCCCAGCGGCGTTACCTCCCCAACACCTGCCACCTACACGCTCGTGTGCGGAGAGTTGCCCACCGGAATGAAACTCGATCGACGCACGGGTGTCATCAGCGGTCGCCCGACCACCGTCGTCGATCTCTCGACACCAATCCGCATCGCCCAAACGAGCGCTACTGGTAAAGCGGCTGCCTCGTTCATCTTCTTGGTCGATGAGCGCGGCTCGATGAGCATTAGTTACCCGGCTCACCCCCATCTTCGTGCAGGTAAGCGGGCGAGTATTCGACCGACTGTTGTGGGCTATACCGACATCACCATCTTCCGGATGTGGAAGGGGAAGTTGCAGCGCGGCTTGCACCTCAACCCGCGCACAGGGGCAATCACGGGTCGGCCGTTGCATGCTGGCCCGACTCACACAATCACGATCGTGGCACTGACTCGTGGCGGGCTACTTCTCGAAGCTGCCCCGATGCGAATTTCCACTCGACGTTAAGGCTGACACCTGCGAACTGCGGAGCTACTGCCGCGTAAGCCCGTCGATGACCCGGGAGAGTGCGAATTCAAAGCCGGCCTCACCATCGTTTGGTCGCTGTGCTTCGGTGAGAATTCCGGCGCGAATCAACTCAGATCGGTTCTGCTCCTCGGCGGTCGCACCCAGCACGTAGTGGGTCATTGCGCGGGCGGCCCAGCACGCCTGTTCGGCGGGTAGTTGGCTAAACGCCATCTCGAGGCGGCTGAGGGGCTCGAGTCGATCCGAACTGAGAGCCAGGGCAAACGAGACAACATCTGCACCGTCGCGTACTGCCAGCAGTGCATCGCGCAGATCGTGAGCGGCAGTGGTCGGGTCGGTTGACGAGATGGGCCGCGGCCCACGCACCACGATCAACTCAGCGACCGAGGCGACAAGCTCCTGCTTACTGGCCACGTGCCAGTAGAGGGCGCCGGGGGCGACTCCCAGGTCGGTTGCGAGACGGCGCATGGTCAGCGCCGCCAAGCCGTCATCGCGCAAGATCACGAAAGCTTGATCAAGGATGATCTGTCGATCCAGTGCCACCCGGCCTCCTTCAAGGCTCGAATCGTACTACTATTGAACTACGTTCAATTGAGGTCTGTGATCGTGCACCAGCCGGGTGTTGGAACCTGGCACACGATCGTGACCACTTAGAGGAGTTGCCCGAGTATGTCTGCCACCGCTGATCACCGTTCGGCTCCCTCACGGGCGCGCTCACTCGCGCAGATCGCTGTCTTCGCTGGTGTCATCGCCGCGATGGGCCTGGTTCCTGCATTCACACCCCCTGGCTCCACGGTGCCGATCACCGTTCAATCCATGGGCGTCATGCTCGCCGGCGCAATCCTTGGCGCTCGCAAGGGCTTCGCTTCCGTACTTCTTTTCCTCGCGCTCGTCGCGATCGGCCTGCCGTTGCTCTCGGGCGGGCGAGGTGGCCTCGCAGTCTTCACCACCCCGAGTGTGGGCTTCTTGATCGGCTTTCCGCTCGCAGCTTTCATTATTGGTTGGCTCACCGAGCGCAAGGGAGCTCCGTACCGAGTTGTTTTAGGCTCGGCGTTCAACCTGATCGGCGGAATTGTCTTCCTCTACATCCTCGGCATCGGCGGCATCATGCTGCGCACGGGGATATCGCTACCAGCCGCTTTCGCCGCAGTCATCGTGTTCATCCCCGGCGATGTCATCAAGGCGATCGTCGCCGCGATCATCGCCAAGCCGGTGCACATGGCCTACCCGGGGCTGTTGCCTGATCGCCGCCCTGAATCCGAGTTCGAGCGTGTCGAGATTTCCTGATCTACTCGACCTGCAGGCCGAGCAAGACCCAGTTGCGGCGTTCTCGCAGGCGAATCGCGAGGGCCGCATGGTTGGTTTGCGCACATCGGGTACGGCATCCGAACCTCGCCTAGTCGTGCGTTCAACCGCTTCATGGGTGTCGTCTTTTGATGACGTGAGTGAGTTGGCAGGTATTACTTCGCAGTCGCGAATCTGGGTGCCCGGGCCAATCACCTCGACGATGAATCTCTTCGCTCGAGTTCATGCCGCGTTCACGGGCGCAGTTGTTGTCGACGATGCGCACTCGTGCACGCACGCTCAGCTGACACCGGCCGCGCTCGAAGGCTGCCTCAACGACAACGTGTTGCCCGAGGGTTGCTCAGTGATTGTTGCTGGCGATGCGCTGCGCCCAGCCTTACGTGATCGAGCTCGAGCACAAGGTCTGCACGTTCACCACTACTACGGCTCGAGTGAGCAGTCATTCATCGCGTGGGGTACTGCATCCGATGACCTCAAGGCTTTCCCGGGGGTCGAGATTGAGGTTCGCGACGCGGTGATTTGGTCGAGATCAGCCTTCGCCAGCGAAGGGTATGCCGGGGCAGGAACACCTGGAGTGATGGCCACAGACGCCGATGGCTGGGTAAGCGTGGGTGACCGCGGGGTACTCGTAGGCGACACTTTGCTGGTCGCAGGCCGCGGTAGCGATGCGGTGACCACGGCTGGCGCGACAGTTCTCGTCGCAGATATTGAAGCGGTACTTCGACCACTGGCCCGTGGCGATCTGATCATCACTGGTCTGCCGCATGAGCGCCTCGGTGCGATTGTCGTTGCTGCGGTAACTGATCACGATGACGCGACCACGTTGGCCGACATCGCTCGCACCTCACTGCCCGCTGCACAACGCCCACGCCGATGGTTTGCACTGGAGTCGATTCCACTGACTGCTGCCGGCAAACCTGACCGCGAAGCAGTTGCTGCGCTCGTGAGCGACATGCCAGCACTACCCATCTCGATAGGGGAGTAGCGCAATGACGAACAGTCTCGCGATGCCGAAGGGCAGCGCCGACTCTCGGCCCGTCGTTGTCGCCGCGCGTCGCACCCCCATTGGCACCGCGGGTGGAGCACTGGCTTCACTTACGGTCGAAGATCTCGCTGGGCCGGTCATTGCTGCCGTGTCAGAGTCGTCGGCTTCTCCCGTGAGTGACGTCTTCCTCGGAAACTGCATGGGGCCAGGGGGAAACGTGGCCCGCGTGAGTTCACTTGCAGCTGGGCTTGATTCGTCCATTCCTGCAATGACCGTTGATCGGCAATGTGCGAGCGGCCTCGCGGCAATCATCACGGGAACAGATCGAGTAATGGTTTCTGGTGCAGCTGTGATCGCTGGCGGAGTGGAGTCCGCATCAACAGCACCCTGGCGCATGTGGCCGCCGATCGGCGCTGAGCAACCTGTGCGATATGAGCGGGCGCCTTTCACGCCGCGAGGCTGGGTGGATCCCGAAATGGGTGCCGCGGCTGACGCTCTAGCAGCCAGTTATGGCATTTCGCGCGCCCGCCAAGATGAATATGCGGCGCGCAGCCATGAGCGTGCCGTTGCTGCCGCACGCGCCGGAGCCTTCGACGCTGAGATAGTCCAGATTGCGGGCCTGACTCGTGATGAGCGCCCTCGCGAAAACTTCACTGTGGAGCGACTTGCGAAGTTCCCGGCTGCATTTGAAAGTGACGGCACTGTCACTGCGGCAAATTCATGTGGCATCAACGATGGCAGCGCTGCCGTGCTCATCGCGGCGGGCGCCGCTTCAGGCCTGCGCATCCTCGCCACCGCAAGTGCCGGAGTTGACCCGAGCCTGCCTGGACTTGGTCTGGTGCCGGCATCGCGTGAGGTTCTCACCGCGGCTGGCCTCACGTGGGCAGACGTTGATGTCATTGAATTCAACGAGGCGTTCGCTGGCCAAATGCTCGCGTGTGCTGATGCCCTCGGCATTGATGATGCGCGCATTTGCCCGCAGGGCGGCGCTTTGGCTTTGGGTCATCCGTGGGGTGCTTCGGGCGCCGTCCTGATGGTGCGGCTCTTTGCGCAGTTGGTTGATCAGCAGGCAGGTCGGATCGGCCTAGCCGCCATCGCGGCGGGCGGTGGGCAGGGCGTTGCCGTGCTTGTCGAACGGGTGGGTAGCTGATGCCGATCATCGATATCCATGACGTGACGCACGCCTATGGGCAGGGTCGCATGCGTCGCACCGTGCTGCGTGATGTGAGCGTTCGCCTTGATGAACACCGCATTGGTGTGATCGGAGCCAATGGTTCAGGTAAGTCGACATTCGCGCGCCTTCTTAATGGTCTTGTCATACCCAGCCGGGGCGAGGTGAGCATCGGCGGGCTATCAACCGAGCGAGATGCTCGCGCCGTGCGCAAGCTCGTGGGCTTTTGCTTCACCGACCCCGATGCCCAGATAGTCATGCCCACAGTGCAAGAAGACATTGCCTTCACTCTCAAGCCGATGAAGCTCGGTAAGGCTGAAGTCGCCGAACGCGTCGATGCGATCATGCGCAGGTTTGGTCTTCACGAGCATGCTGATCATCCAGCTCACCTGCTTTCTGGCGGTCAGAAGCAACTGCTCGCCCTAGCCTCGGTTCTCATCAGTGACCCGCAGCTACTCGTCATGGATGAGCCCACGACATTGCTCGACCTGCGCAATGCGCAGATGATTTCTGAGGTGATTGCCGGCCTGGAACATCAGGTGGTGCTCGTGACGCACCATTTAGAGCTTCTCGAGGGCTTCGATCGAGTTCTCGTCTTCGACGAGAGCAGATTGGTATGCGAAGCAGCGGCGCCTGTTGCCGTGCGTTTCTATCGAGAGCTCATGGCGTGAGCGAACTCGGTCTCTACGTTCCTGGCAACTCGATCATCCATCGAATGCCCGCCTGGCTGAAGTTACTTGCACTGATCATGCTCGGTGTGGGATCTGTCTTCCTGAGCAGCGTGGCTGCAGTGCTGATCTCAGCGATTCTGGTCGTGCTTCTTTACGCGCTCGCAGGATTTCGGCCCGCGACCGCACTGCGACAACTGCGCCCACTTCTGTGGTTCCTCGTTTTCATCGTGATCGTGCAGATCTGGACGAAGAGTTGGCAGTCTGCTGTCACCGTGGCCGGTGTCATCTGCCTCCTCGTGATGTTGGCGGCTCTTGTCACCTTGACCACACGCACGAGCGCACTCGCAGATGCCGTGGTGACTGCTTGCCGGCCACTGAAGCCGTTCGGCGTCGACCCTGAGCGAGTGGGGTTACTTCTGGCTCTGGGGATTCGAGCCGTGCCGATCGTGAGTGGATTCGCTCATCAGGTGCGCGATGCGCAGCGGGCGCGCGGGCTTGGCGCTAGCCCGAGGGCGTTCGCCGCACCGCTACTCGTGCGTGCTCTCAGGCATGCAGATGCCGTGGGCGATGCACTTGTGGCGCGGGGGTTTGAGTAAGCAGGTCGGAATGCTTTCGCCAGTGCGAATGATCACTCCCGCAAATTGTGGTGCGTTGTGAGCCTAGACTTGCGCAGCAGTGAACTCTCTGGACCATTCACACATGGAGACCCCGTATGTCTATCGTTCGCGTCCATAACTTTGCGGTCTCACTAGATGGCTACGGCACCGGTGAAGGTCAGTCGCTTGAGCAGCCATTTGGCCACGCTGGCAGCCGCCTTCTAGAAGGGTTTCTTGCCACTCGGTCGTTCTCGATCATCCATGGTGGATCGAATGGAAGTCGTGGTGTCGACGACGCCTTGGCGAGTACGTGGGCTGCAGGTATTGGTGCCGAGATTATGGGCCGCAACAAGTTCGGGCCGCAGCGTGGGCCGTGGACAGATGAGGAATGGAAGGGCTGGTGGGGTGATAATCCGGTTTTTCACACGCCAGTCTTTGTGCTGACCCACTATCCGCGCCCGACGCTCGTCATGGATGGCGGCACCACATTCCACTTCATCGATGCCACTCCGCAAGAGGCGCTGAGACTGGCTCAAGAGGCAGCGGGAGATCTCGACGTGCGTATTGGCGGAGGGCCGACCACCGTGCGCGAGTTCCTCGCCGCCGATCTCATTGATCACATGCACGTCATTGTTGCTCCGATCATCCTCGGTCGCGGTGTGTCACTGTGGGAGGGCCTAGAAGGGTTAGAAGAGCGATTCGAGACCGAAGTGGTGAGCACCCCGCTGGGAAACACGCACATCACCTTCACTCGGCGATAACTCGATTCGGTTCAATTCGTCTCCACTCAATACGTGACCACCTCGCGTAGCGAGGATTCACGCAGTTAGATAGGTCCAGCGCACCAGCCCTGAGGAGAGTCATGAGTATTGATCCGAGCATCGTTCCGAATGTCGAACTACTTGACGGCACGACGATCCCGCAGATCGGCTTCGGGCTCTGGCAGGTGCCGCCGAGCGAGGCGGAAGCCGCAACGGCCGAAGCATTGAAGGTGGGCTACCGCCACGTCGATAGCGCCGCCGTTTACGCCAACGAGGCCGAAGCTGGGGCGGCCGTGGCCAAGAGCGGTTTGGCTCGCTCAGATGTTTACGTCACCACCAAAATGTGGAATCCCGATCACGGCTACGACAATGCGAGGCGAGCATTCGACACCAGCATGAGCAAGCTCGGCTTCGATTACGTCGATCTCTTCCTCATTCACTGGCAGTGCGTGCCGCTGGGCAAGTACGTCGAGACTTGGAAGGCCTTGATCGACATCCAGAAGACTGGCCGTGTGCGCTCGATCGGCGTCTCGAACTTCAAGGAGCCCGCGCTCCGCGAAATCATCGATGTCACCGGCGTGGTTCCTGTTATCAATCAGATCGAATTGCACCCGTGGTTCCCGCAGCTCGAGATGCGCGCGGTGCACGCTGAGTACGGCATCGCGACCGAGTCGTGGAGCCCGCTGGCGTCAGGCCAGCTCATCGATAACGAGCTTCTCGCCGCGATCGGAGCCAAGCACGGCAAGTCGACCGCCCAGGTAATGATCCGCTGGCACCTTCAGTCGGGGCTCATCGTGCTGCCGAAGTCGGTCACGCCGTCGCGTATTGCCGAGAACATCGACGTGTTCGGCTTCGAGCTCGATGCCGACGACATGGCTGCGATCGCGACACTGGAGAACGGCTACCGCACCGGACCAGACCCGGATGACTTCCTCATGATGACCTGGGAGTAATCGTTCGGCTAGGAGCGAATGTCCATGGCGAGGAAGTCGAGCTGCCACAGCTGCTGGAAGACATCGCTCGCAACCTGAGTGGTTGTCGTGCCGATGAGGCGAGGGAATGCACCGCTCGCCTCGACCATGTCTGCGATCTCGGCAATGCTGCGGTCAGCGTTGACCAACTCCACGAAGGCGAGTTGATCCCGGTCAAGCTCAAGGGTCCAGTCGTAGCGCGAGAGTCGATTGCCGCTCAAGGCAACTCGGTACCTGAACTCGGGGATGAGTCGGTCGCGAGCATCTGAGGTGAAGTCGACCACGTAGGTCTCCTTGGCCCGCTGCGGATGACATGCCGTGAAGAAGTGGCAGCCGTTGCGATAGTTGATGCGCTCCATCACCGACCACTGCTGCCGATCCGGAAGTGCGGCGACTTGGGCAGCGAAGCCAGCATCTGACGTCAGATTCGCGTAATAGGGAGACTTGAGGAGCCAATCCTGAAACACGAGGCCGGAACTTTCGACGAGCTCGAGGCAGTCGGCAACGGTGTAATTGCGATCCCGGCCGTGAAGGAAAGTGTCGACCAGTCCGGCATCGAAGTCGAGATCGGGAGCGATCTCCAGGTAGCTGCGGACCGGATGGCCTGGAGGAAGCGCGGCGAGCGCGGTGCGCACGGTGTCGACTGACTGTTGAACCTGTCGAAGGCCCATGTCGCGGAAGATCCCTTGCATCATCTCCACGCCGAGGCGTCCGTACTTCGCATAGAGCATCACTGCCATGACGCCGTCAAGGCGCAGCACGCCGGCGAGCGATTGCATTCCGATCAACGGATCAGCCATGTGGTGGAGCACGCCGCTGGAGACGATGAGGTCGAACGATTGCCCCAGGGAATCGACCTTCTCGATGGGGAGTCGATGCAATTCGAGATTCGTGAGTCCGAATTCGTCCTTAAGAAATTGATGGTGATCGAGCGAGGTCTGGCTGACGTCGATTGCCACGACCTTGGCCGAAGGGTTCGAATGGGCGAACATGGCTGCCTGGTTGGTGCCGCATCCCGCGATCAGGATGTCCATCCTGGGCGCGTATGCCCGATCGGGCCAGAACATGCGGTGGGCGATGCGCGGATCGAACCACTGCCAGTTGTTCTCCATCCAGCCAGGGAGATCGAGGATCGGCTCGGGATAGACCCACTTCTCGTACTGAGTCGACACGACATCGCTGAGCGGATCAGGTGTCATGGTGGCCTCAGTTCGTGTCAGTGGAGTGGGGCTGAAATGTACGCCTGTGACTCAGGTGACGCCAAGGGGGGAGCCCCACGTGAATTCGGTCGTGTGGGGGCCTGAATTGTCCTACTCTTCAGGGACCCGGCGTGCGTACGTGCACTCCGGGGTTTCATCGATGACATCCCGGAAGAGGTCCCGTGCGCAGCTCAGCACTCTCCGCCCGAATTTTCCTCTTCGCGGCGTGCTTCAGTGCCGCATTCATGGTGCAAGCGGGCGCCGGAGCAAGTGCTGTGTGGGCGGCAAACTCTCCGATGCTCGCCGAGATCTCGGGCGACATCGCCCCGGCGGATTCCGCGCCTGACGCTTCTGCATCCAGTGGCGGCATTGAAGCACACGACGCCACTTCACTCGCTGAGCGTGCTCAATCAGGTCAGGTTGATCTCGCTGAATCCACATCGCCAAATCCGACTGTAGCAAGTACCGCTCAGACCTCCGGTAAGAAGGCGAAGACGACCACGATCGCGAAGCTCGGCTGCGTTCCCAATGCGCTTCAGATGGCCGAGCCTCTGCTCTCCTCGGTGGCAACGCCGGGAAGTGCGAAGAATCGCGGCGTCGACTCGATCCTCGCCGAGATCAAGGCGCAATCCGCCGCGTGCGCGGGCGCATTGTTCGCCAATGGCACCAAGGCCCATCCGAACGCCGGGCTTCTCACAGGAAACGGTTTCAGCTTCACTGCCGTGAACTGCACGGGCTCATCAGTGTGCGCGGGCGGTCATGCCGGCGCCTTACTCGGCAACGGTGGCAACGGATTCAACGGCGGCGCGGGCGGTAATGCCGGCTGGTACGGCGGAATCGCGGGTGACGGCGGAAGTGCGGCCGTCATGAACTGCGCGGAGGCCTCGTGCCTCGGTGGTAACGGTGGCCGCGCCGGTCGTTATGGCCGGGGTGGTCACGGTGGTGAAGGTGCTCCCGGATTCGCGGGTGGAGCCGGCGGCATTGGCGGTTTGATCGGCGGGGCCGGCGGCAACGGAGGTAACGGTGGTGACGCCACCGCTGTTGGTCAGGCCGGCGGCAACGGTGGCGCTGGTGGCGCAGCAGGGCTCAGCGCGCGTGCGGGTATCGGTGGCGACGGCGGCGCCGGTGGCGATGGCGGCCCGAGCGATGCCACTACTGCAGGCGGAGCGGGCGGCAACGGCGGTGCGGGCGGACTCGGCACAGCAATTGGCGGTCCGGGTGGCGCGGGCGGTGCCGGTGGCGAAGGTCTCGACGCCCAACCGGCTATTGAAGGCTCGGGTGCGGCAGGCGGTAACGGAAATGTCGGCGGTGTGGGTGGCAACGGAGGCAGCGGTGGCGCGGCTTCACTTCCCAAGGGTCGCGGTGGCGCAGGTGGCACCGGCGGTATCGGAGGTGCCGGTGGCGATGGAGCACCAGGCGCGAACGGAATCTTCACGGAGCAAGGTCCGACCGATGGTGGCCGCGGCGGTAACGGTGCGAACGGCGGCACGGGTGGCGCGGGCGGAGCCGGTGGTGCGGGCAAGGGTGTTCCCGGCCGAGCTGGCAATGGTGGCGGCGGCGGTAGCGCCGGAGCACCGGGCGATGGCGGTAACGGAAGTTCTAGTGGTGGCAATGGCGGTGACGGCGGTAATCCGGGCGCACCCGGCATCGGCGGCCGCGCCGGCTCCTTTGGTGGAGCCGGAATAGACGGCATCACGGGCAAGGCGATCAGTTCAGGTGGCAATGGCGGTGACGGCGGTAACGGCGGAAACGCCTCGGGTATCGGTCTTGACGGTGGTAACGGCGGTGCCGGCGGCAACGGCGGAACTGTCGGAAGTGGTGGCAACGGTGGGCGCGGTGGCGACGGGTGGAGTGAAGGAACGGCAGGTGGCGACGGTGGTGCCGGTGGCGCGGGCGGCCTGATCTCCGGCGACGGCGGCCTCGGCGGCGCTGGTGGTAATGGTTCGCGCGGCGCCACGGGTACGAAGGGTGTCGACGCCACCGTTGCGGGCACCGCCGGCGGTGATGGCGGTTCCGGCGGCCTCGGCGGCCGAGGTGGCAATGGCGGTGCTGGCGGGCGCACGAAGGGTGCGGGCACTCCCGGCACCGGTGGTGCGGCAGGTTTGGGCGGCGGCATCGGAAACGCCGGTGACGGTGGTCGAGGCGCTGACGGTAATGCAGGATCCCCCAATGGCGGCCGCGGCGGAAATGGCGGCGCGGGTAGCGGTGCCAGCCAAGGAGGCAACGGCGGTACCGGCGGCAGTGGCTGGACTTCGACTACCGCAGGCTTGGCCGGCGGCAATGGTGGAGCAGGCGGAGCTGGCGGTGCAAACTCAACTGGAATTGCGGGTTCAGGTGGCGCCGGTGGTGCGGGTGGCGCGGGATTCTCGGGAGTTGCCGGCACGCTCACGCAGACATCTGGTGTCGGAACAGCAGGCGGCAATGGTGGCGCTGGTGGTGCGGGCGGTGCGACGACGTCAGGCACAGCCGGTAACGGCGGCACCGGTGGGGTCGCGGGCGCGGGCGGCAACGGCGGACTGGGCTTCAACGGAGTCGGCGCCAACGGTGGCAATGCCGGCAATGCGGGCACGAGCGGCGCCGGTGGCGCAGGCGGAAATGCCGTCACCGGAACGACGGGCAATGGCGGTGCGGGTGGCGCGGGCGCGGCGGGTGGCATCGGCGGTGCCGGTGGCATCGGAGGCAATGCGGGCAACGGTGGCGCAGGCGGCACGGCGGGTGCGGGTGGTGCCGGCGGTAACGGCGCGGTCGTCAACGGCAATGGCGGCGCGGGCGGTGCGGCCGGTGCGGGCGGCAACGGCGGCAACGGCGGAGCCGGAAACCTGCTGACGGGTCCCACCGCGAATGGCGGCAATGGCGGTAACGGTGGAGCGGCGGGCACCGCGGGATCAGGTGGTGTCCCGGGTTCGGGCGTGGGTACTTCGGGCAGTGCGGGCATCGCAGGCGCGGCAGGTGACGGCGGGCGCGGCGGCAATGGCGGTGCGGGCTGGAACTCGAGCTCGGCCGGTGTCGCAGGCGGCGTCGGCGGAAATGGCGGCAATGGAGGCAGCGCCACCACCGGAAATGCGGGTGCTGGTGGCTCCGCCGGTAACGGTGGCAACGGTTTCGTGGGTACCAATGCGACGGCAGGAGCTGCTTCGGCTTCCGGTGCTGCCGGTGGCAATGGCGGCAACGGTGGTGCTGGTGGTTCTGCTACCACGGGCTCTGCTGGCGCGGCAGGCGATGGTGGCAATGGCGGTGCCGGCGGCAGCGGTGGCAGTGGCTTCTCGGCCGTGACGAATCCGGGCGGAGCGAATGGCGGCGCTGCAGGAGCCGGCGGAAACGGCGGCGCGGGTGGTACTGCCACGTCGGGCCATGCGGGCAACGGTGGCAATGCCGGCAACGGTGGCAGCGCGGGCAACGGTGGTGCGTCGGTGGGCGGTTCAATGGTCGGTGGCGTCGGCGGAGCCGGTGCAGTGGGCGGCAATGGCGGAGCGGGCGGAAACGCCACAGGCGGCCTCAACGGCAATGGCGGTAACGGCGGTTCGGGCTCGTCAGGTGGCAATGGTGGGGTCGGCGGTGCCGCGACGGTGGCGGTTGCTGGTGGCACGGGCGGCGACGGTGGCACCGCCGGCGCCGCCGGAGCTGCGGGTGCTGCCGGCAACGGTGGCTTCGGGGGAGCCGCGGGTTTCGCCGGCGGCGCAGGGAATGGCGGTAACGGCGGTAACGGCGGTGCTGGTTTCGCGGGCAGCTTGGGTGTGTCGGGCACTGCCGGTGGCGCCGGTGGCGCCGGTGGAACCAGCACGAGCGGGACGGCCGGCAACGGTGGCGCCGGCGGTACGGGCGGTGCCGGATACAACGGCAGTAACGCCTCATCCGGTGTGGCTGCGCTGTCCGGCTCAGCCGGTGGCAATGGCGGCGCCGGCGGCGCGGGTGGCGCAACCACCCTCGGCGGTTCCGGCGGCAATGGTGGTGCTGGTGGCGCGGCAGGTGCCGGTGGCAATGGTGGATTCGGTTTTGCGGCCGGTGATCAGCCGACCGGCGCGAATGGCGCCGCGGGAGGCATTGGTGGCCAAGGCGGTGCTGGCGGTTCCATCGCAGGAGGTGTCGGCACTGCTGGAAACGCAGGTCACGGTGGTGCGGGCGGCATAGGTGGCAATGGTGGTCTAGCAGCCGGTGGCGGTAACGGCGGCAGTGCGGGCGCCGGTGGCAACGGTGGTGCAGGAAACACCGGCGGCACTATCGGGGCATTCTCGGGAAGCGTTGCGGGCAATGGCTCCAATGGTGGCGCTGGCGGGGCTGCGGGTAATGCGGCAAGCGCCGGAGCTGCGGCAGTGGGAAGCCCCGGCGGCAATGGTGGTGCCGGCGCCAACGGTGGCGCAGGTGGCGCGGCCGGCGCCGGTGGCGCCGCCAATGGCGCTGGCTCAACAGGCGGCAACGGTGGTGCGGGCGGCAAGGGCGGTGTGGCGAGCTCAGGCGGCAACGGTGGCACGTCAGGCGTGGCCGGGAGTGCTGGCGGCACCGGCGGTGCGGGTGGAACCGGCGGCGCCGGTGGCTCGCTCGGTGCAGGTGGCGCAGCCGGCGGTGGAACTGCAGGCGCTGCGGGTAGTGCGGGTGCTGCTGGAACCGCGGGCAACGGCGGCAACGGCGGCGCCGGTTTCAACAACGTGGCTGGCGCGGGAAGCAATGGCGGCGCTGGTGGCGCGGCTGGCACAAATGGCAATGGCGGCAATGGTGGCGCCGGTGGCTCCGGCACCACGACTGGTGGTAACGGCGGAGTTGGTGGTGCCGTGGCCTCAGGCGTGGGCAATGGTGGTGCCGGCGGTGCTGGTGGCAATGCAACCGGCGTGACCGGAACACCCCTCGGTGGAGTCGGCGGTGCTGGCGGTGCAGCGCTCTCAGGTAATGGTGGTGCCGGCGGTGCCGGTGGATCCGCAACCGGATCAACTGCTGCAACGCAGGCAACTGGCGGCTTGGGTGGTGCCGGTGGCACGGTCAGCACAGGTAACGCGGGCGCTGGTGGTGCTGGCGGTGCTGCACTGATGACCGGAGCTGTGGGAACGGCGGTGGGTGGCCTCGGTGGCGCCGGTGGCGCATCCACGGGCATCGGAATCGCTGGTGTGGGAGGTGCTGGTGGCGCAGCCTCAGCTGACTACGCAACGAACCTCGCGACCTCCAGTGCAACAGGTGGAGTGGGTGGCGCAGGCGGTGCTGGCGGCTCAACCTCGAACGGCGCCCGTGGTGGCACTGGCGGTGCGGCAACCACCGTTGCCTCTGGCGGCTACGCGAGTGCAGCCACCGGTGGTGTGGGTGGCGCTGGAGGCAAGGCCGGTTCACTGTCGGGAAGTTCCGGTGGAATTGGCGGTGTGGGTGGCTCCGCATCAGCAACGAGCGGTGCTGGCTCCACGGCAACGGGAGGTCGAGGCGGCGTCGGTGGTGCAGGTAATGGCGCAGGCACGTCAGGCGTGATCGGTGGCGCCGGAGGCACCGCACTCGTGAACTCGACGGCTGGGTCAACCGCCACCGGTGGCACCGGTGGTACAGGTGGCGCATCGGGCGGCGGTACGGCTGGACCAGGTGGTTCGCTGGGTGGCGTTGCGACCGCGATAGGTGGAGGCAGCGCTGTTCCGGGCTCGGCGGGTGCCCCCGGCGCGTAGTTGATGGAAGGAAATTCCAGTCCGATTTTGGTGTTATGGTCGAAATGCAGAGGTGAGAAACGCTTCTTCACATAGAGAAGTGAGTCGTCATGAAGTCATTCGTCCTCGCCACCGGAATCTCACTTGGCCTCGCGACAGTCCTCGTTGCGCCGATCGCCTCGGCAGCACCGAACGATGCTGCGTCCTTGAGTGTTGGTCCCGCGCGAATCCTGAGCGCGGCATGGGGACTCAACGACGGCAACAAGTGCCCGACCGGGCAGACGGGTCTCGACAACATCCCGGTCACCTTCAACTGGTTTATCAAGAACTCGTCGATTGCTGTCACCGACTTCGTCATCACTCGTGATGACGGCACAACGGTGACTCCGACCTGCGCACTGCAGTATCCGCCGAATGAACTCAACGAAGCGCAGACGGTGAATTTGATCGGTGTCTTCGGCGATCCGGCTGCCGCGCGACCGGTCACGGTCACTGTCGTCGGCGAGCTCGAGGGGCACCCGCCGCTGGGCAGCATCTGGCAGACGATTACCCCCGGCCTCTCGAGCCCGATCGTCCAGATCGAGGCCGGCCCCGACATCTCGGCAGCTTGGCGCCTCACGCCGGCGCTGATGAAGGGCGACGCGAATGCCTGCGCCGTGGGCAAGACCTTCGTGCGCGTGGTGTGGTCGAACGGCATGACCGCCTACCCGACTGGCGCCGAACTCGGTGACGCCGCAGTGAAGTCGTACAACGCAATCTTCACTCTGCCCAATGGCAAGCGCATCAACGTACGCCCGCTGGCCGTGGCCGATCTCGCTGATCACGCCACCCCGGCGATGGACGACAACATGCACGATCTCTGCTTGCCGAAGGTGCCGGTCGGCGCTCGCCTGACCGAGGTGCGAATCGGAGCGAACTTCCTCCAGGATCCCAACGGGGATCCGAATCTGGTGCAGCACTTTGTGGTGCGCTCGGGGCGGTAGTCACCATCCCGGATTGGGTTCACGGGTGCAGCCAGAAACGGGCGCCATCAGGAATCATTGTGTATCGCGTGCCAATTCAGAGCCTCGTGCGATCCCTGCAGTGATCGTCGTTCACGTTTCTGTATTCTCCACGCATGAGTATGCAGACCGATGGTTACATCCTGACGACGATCGTCGCCCTGTTCGCGATGGCAGGTGTGCTTACCCTTCCGCCTGTATACATCGCGGCCACCGCGGGTTTGTCGAAGGGTGAGAAGCGCAAAATCGCCTTTCAGACGACGCTGGCAGTAGGCATCACACTGCTCGTCTCCTTCTTCATCGGAACATATGTCCTGCAGCTCTTCGGTATCAATATGGATGCCTTCAAGGTTGCCGGTGCTCTCGTCGTCGCTGCTATGGCCTGGGGCATGATCATCGCCAAGCCGAGCGCAATGATGGACACTCACGGCAAGAGCCCCGCGGTGATCCCCTTGGCGATTCCGAAGACCGCAGGTCCAGGCACCATCGCTACCGTGATTGCACTCGGCGAGAACCACACCGGCTCCGTGATGATTGCCAACGTGCTCGCGATCGTCGGAATTACTCTCATTGCGCTGGTCTTCATGTTGGGCTCGGGATACATCGAACGAACACTTGGAGAAAACGGGCTCAACATCGTTGCCCGCATCTTCGGTCTACTGCTGCTGGCAATCGCGCTGACATCGATCCTGGATTCGCTCCTCGCATTCTTCCCAGGCTGGGCAAGCGCTTAGTTCCAGCTCTGGCGCCCTCATGTGGCTGGCGCATTTGCTTGATCATCTGAGCGCCCCGTGAACGCTTAGTGGTGTCGTTCTCGCATGAGGGAAAGTGCCGAGGCGCCGAGAGAGAGCGCGGCGCCGAGCGCGAAGAGTGCAGGGATGAGTGCAGCGTCTGCGGATGCCTGACTCAGTGCCGCGACCAAAGGGACGATCACGTAGGGCACGGTCTCGGCGGCGACGATGAGACCGAGGATCCGTCCGTTGTCGACCCGATGGGAATAGCGATCCAGGTAGATGCCGTAGGCCGCTGCATTGATGGCTCCGATGACAAAGCCGAAGACGGCGCCGAAAGCCATCACCTGGGTGACTGAACCTGCGAGGGCCAGGCAAGCAAGCGGCACAGCGGCGGCGAGCGCGGACCAGCCAAAGACCTTCATGCTGCGCTCGCCTCGCCGCAGGAGTCGCCCGGAAGTGATCGTGCCGATGATCGCGCCCAGGGTCGCGATGAGAAGTGTCGTGGAGGCAAGTGCGGTGATGCGAGCATCGGTGATGCCATCAGAAAGCGATTCAATGAGCGGCACCAGATAGATGCGCCCCACGGCTAGTCCGCTGAAGGCAAGAGCGATGATGACAAGAAGTGACCACGGGTAGACCTTCGCGACCCCTGCTACGCGATCGGTGATTTCAGCATTATCGTGCGCGGGCATCGAGCGCAGGGCCAAGGCGGGGAGCAATAGGAGGAAACCGACGATTGCGGGTGCAATGAAGATCATCGATGCCGCATTGCTCACCGCCAGTGTGGTGGCCGCACCAATGGTGACTCCCATGACCGGCCCCAGGCCTGCAGCGGTCGAGGCCCAGCCGCGCATCGCGAGCGGAGCCTCATTCGCCAGGCGAGAACTGCTTGTGGTCACGATGAGTGACGTCGGAATCTGTGCCAGGAGCCAGATCGCGGCAAAGACCGGGACGCGCGTAGGGAGGCCGATCAGAGCGAAGGCTGCCACCATCGCAGCGCCGCCGATCAACAGGAGAACCCTTCGACTCAACCCGCGGGCGACAGCCCTATCGCTGAGATGACCCATGAGTGGCAACGAAAGCATGGACGCCGCCCAGCCGGCAGCCACGATGAGCGAGTAAGCGGCGGTATCGGCCCCGAGGTCGTCCATGCGCAAGGCCACGCTCTGGCCTGCCGCGATGGCTAGCGGGGTCCAGCCTCCGACGATGGCGAGGGCTAGAAGGGTGAGGCGGGTCTTTATCGCCTTTTCCGGGTGCATGGTGCTGGCCAGCATCTCGGTTTCGTCCCCCACTCCACGGACGCTACCAAGCGAGGATGAGCGATGCCCCGATCTGCCAAGTGGCTCACCGATGAGCGTCCAGAACTAGGCGGGTGAGGAGAAAGTCCCCAAAGCCTCGGCGACGAGGCCGTCGAGGATCCAGGTGAAAGAAGTGATGAACGCCAACTCGTTGTCGGCTTCGACGGATTCTGTATCCACGAGTTGTCGATCGAACTCTTCTCGGCCCACGAGTCTCATCCGTCCGAGGCGGTCCTCGAGATGCCTCGGGGCGTCAGCGAAGTCATATGCAGACGTCCCGACGACGAAGGACTCGATCTGGCGATAGCCCCGCACGAGGGCAGGCCCGGTGAGCCCAAGGTCTGCGAGGGCTTCGATAGTGAATGTCATCACCGCGGCGCCATTGTCACCTTCGAGTGCAGGCAAGCCCATGATCTGGCTCAGGCACGGGTGACGACGGGCGGTGTCGCGAAAGCTAATAGCCGTGGCTATCAGGCGCTCACGTGCAGCGCCCCCAGTGGTCACCGGGATGGCCTCAACCAGCAAGGCCTCCCGCATGGCCAGGATCAGGTCGCCCTTATTGGCGAAGTATCGGTAGACGGCGGTTGTGGCGGCTCCGAGCTCGACCCCGAGTGATCGCAAGGTGAGGGCCGAGATCCCCTTCTCGTCGGCGAAGGCGATTGCGGCGACCACAAATTCCTCGCGAGAACGCGTGGGCTTGCGGCCGGGTGCCATGGCAGCGACGGTAACAGGCCCTGCTGCGGGTAAGTGAAAGGTGCACGCCGTTCACGAATCGGCTAGATTCTGCGCGACGTGTTCGTAGGACAAGGGAGTAGGGGCTAATGAGGACGCACAAGGCAGGGGCGAATTTCGCTCGACGGGGACTGACTTCGATCGCAGGCCTGGCAGTAGTGGCGGGCACGATTACAAGTGTCGCGTCACCAGCACAAGCCGCTGCAGGCGATGGTGTCGCAACATCTGCTTCGGTTAGCGACACTCAGTGGCTTGTGGGTTCAACAAAAGCGGTCACGGTCTCGTGGACCAACAGTGTCGACACGCTCACATCAGTACTTGCTCGAAGTCCTTGGCCTTGGGGTGCGGCATGGACCGCTGACGCAGCCGGCTTTGCGTCCACGGGCCGTGTTGCCTCAGGTGCGCAAACCATCACGTGCACTCAGTCTGGCGTGGCGATCGTGTTCACGATCAGTAGCGCGTCGACAACAAGTGACCCTACTTGCAAGTACCAAAACACATCGAGTTGGAAGGGCGTTTGGATCGAGGGTGGCGGTCTGAGTGTGAGCTCGACTGCGACCATCTCGGTTGCATTTCCCTCAGGTCAGATCACAGCGCCTGCGGCATCTCGAACCGATTCATGGCTGGTGGGTGGCTACTACTACAGCTACACGCCAAGTAGGCAGGCGGAACCCACCATCACTGCGTATTCGGACGCGACTCACCCCGATGCGGCGACGATCACCCTCGACTTCGATGGGAATGGCGGAACTTGCACCACAACCAAGATCACCGGGTATCAGGGAACGTGGGGTCAAGCTCCGAAGGAGAACGATTGCACACGCCCGGGCTACCACTTCACGGGTTGGACAACCGGCGCTGATGGCACCGGGATCGTCATTTGGCCCAGAGGAAATATCAATTTCACTGGAGACAATCGCGTGTATGCCCAGTGGTTTGATCCTTCTGCCCAAACGTTCCCGCCCGGCAAGCCCGTCAACGTCGTCGCAACCGGCAAGTGGAATCGCGTGCAGGTGAATTGGGATGCTCCCGTCGCGAGCGGATCCTTCCCCATCACGAATTACCTTGTGACGACGAGCCCAGGCAACAGGGTTTGCATCACGTCCTTTGCGGACAATAAGCCCACCCAATGCTCCTTCAACGGGGGACTGACCCCTGGCGCGCCCTACACCTTCACGGTGCAGGCACTCAATGGCGCAGGTTGGGGTGAGCCATCGGCATCAAGCAACGTCACCTCGCCCAGTAACCTCAAAATCACCTCGTCTAGCCGCAGCAAGGTGCTCTTTGGTCTAGCTGGTTCGAAGATCACGCTCAACGTGACCACGCCCGGCTTCGCGCCTGGCGTCAAGATCACTCCGATGGTCTCCTATGACAAGGGTGCGAAGTGGAGCACTCTGAAGAGCGATGCGTTCAGTGCCACCGCGGCTGGAGCCAAGACCGTGACCTTGAAGGTCGGTCGAAACGAGAACAAGGTCGATGTCAGGGTGAAGTTCGTGGATCCTGACGGAAACATGTCGGACAGGGTGATTGTGGCTCCCGCGAAGTAGTCGATACAGCACGTGAAGTGAGGGTCCGAGTCTTGGCTCGGGCCCTCACTCCATTTCCAGCAGTACGCATGCGGCACGGAGCAGTGCGGCCGACGCTGGTTTCGACGACTCAATGCGGGCGAGGTCTCTGATGCGCGCAAGAGTCTCCGGCGGGTAATCATGGCGAGCATGCTGTGGGGCACTCGTGTCGGCGAACCCGTAGACCACAGCCATCTCAAGCGGGTCACGCTTCATTCCGTAGTTGAGTGCTACCTCGTTCGTGCCAAAGGGCTTCACGGCGCTGACAACGAATTCCTCGCCTGTCCAGTCGGCCACTGCGCCATCGGCGTGGTGATTGAGCAGGTCGAGGACGGGGAGGAGTGCGCGCTCGGGAGGTGCTTCCGGCTCGAGTGCGAGCCTGAAGCATCGGTTTGCCCACAGCACGTCGGTCGCGGCCATTTGCGGATTGCGGAACGAGGGGATCAGCTCACGCACGGCTTCGATGAGCTCATCCGAAAGATCGGAGTCCAGGCTGGGATGCGTGCGCTCCATCCACGCGAGCTTGCCGCAGGCGTTATGCAGGGCGACCTGGACATAGAGAAGCTCGGTCTCGATATCGGTGAATTCCTCGGGAACCTCGACGATGACCATGCGGCTGTCCTGCTCGGCCCAAGTGACTCGATCCACGCGCACGAAACACTCTCTCGGGATCCGGAGCATGGGCGACCCGTCCTCGGCTATTGACTCGATGCTCAACTGGCCGTCGCGCTCGATGAGTCTCGTCGTCGGCGAGATGTAGCCGCCGGCATCGCGCAGGATCTCCAGGGTCGCAGCGAGCAAATCGGCCACGACGGGATTCGCGGCCTGAACGAGCGGATGAGACATGGCCTCATTGTGGTGGTCAGGCTTGTTCGCCAGGACACCCCCTGGCGGCGCGCCTACGGTAGTGAGAGGGGAGGCGTCATGAATCGACTATTCACTGCATCGATCGGGCTGGTACTCGTGTCAGTGCTTGCTCTGGTGGGCGGAACCGAGAGGGCCCTAGCTGGGCCCTCTTCCTCCCTCGTCTGCCGATCGGCAACATTGCGCGATGGGAAGATTGCGGTGAGCCAGGGCAGCACGATGGTGACCTTCACTGCCTTGCGGTCGGCGAATGCCGCTGTGTTCGACAGCATCGTCCTTCATGACCCAAACGGCGCGATCCTCGATCCGGGGATCTGCCGCGTCGTTCCTCCGAGCAACGCCACGATTGACGGCAAAGTGAATGGGCCGGTGTTCATCATCGACGGAACTCCTGCGTTCTCCATTGCGATGTCCGGCTCGGCCGTCGCTCTACCGGAACCCTTGGGGGTCACGATCATCCGCAAGGCTGAAACCCGTGCACTTCGACTGGAGGCTGTCACGCCGGCACTTGTCGGCACGGTCGTCGTCGGCCGACAGTTGGGCGAGTTGAGTTTCAGTGGCTCGCCGATCCGGGCGACCTCCATCACCCAGACCCGTGAAAGTTCTCACGCCACGTATCGACTCGTGGCCTCGGAAACCACGGCCGCGACGTCAGACGCCGTGAGCCTGCACGCCTTCAGCACGGCGTCCAAGTCGGTCCTTCGAGAGATGGGTCCGAGAGGGTCGGTGTGGTCGATCAGCCTGAGGAGTACGAATGCACGAGGTAGCGCCGCATTTCACTCGTCAGGCATCGCCGTGGTCGCCGGGGACCAGCTGGTCGTGGTCTACGGAGGATGGTCGGGAAAGTCAGGGGAGCCCGAACTCTGGCTCGATAGAAAGTCTGATGGACGCCTCGATCACCGCATCGCCTTGCGGCCAGGAGTCTCCTGATGTGTACGAGCCGAGCATTGAATCAATCGACCGCGACACCTACGCGTGCCGTGCATAGCATGGAGATATGAACATGTTGAACTCGCGCGGAATTCGCACAGCACTAGCCCTGAGTGCGTGCGCTGTCGCAGTCTCGATCTCCGCGCAGGGCGTTGCGTTGGCGGCGGGTGGGGTCAATGCCGATCCGCTTCAGGCTTCTGCCGCACCGCCGGTGGGCTCCGCTGCTGTGGATCCCGCCACATACGCCGCCCTTTTCGCTGGCGTTCCGTCTGATCCACCGACCGGTTCGATCGTTGCCGACAGCGGATTCCGACCCTTCCCGAATGGATTCTCCTTCGTCAACTTCGGAACTACCCTCGGCATGAATCAGGCCCTATTCGGTCAGCCGTCTCCGCTGGCCAATCCGGCCAAGCCAGCTATCGCCAATGGCCTGACGGCGGCCTCGATGCGACGAGTGTTCGGTGACGGTGTCTGCCTGGGCGGAAGCGGCAGCAACTGCACGCTGACCGAATCGGCCAAGGTTGTGATGTCCACGGCTAACTCGTGGGCCGCGGCCGGCCACTGCTTCGGCTTCGCCACCTTGGCCAATGCGCTGTACACGGGTCGCCTGTCGCCTGGCGAGGTTCGGGGCGGTGCCGTGAATGCGCTGACGACCCTGAACGACGCAACTCAGCAGGCCATCATGAGGGCCTTCATCACCCAGTACTACTCGGCCGTAGGGATTCGTCCGGCATCGATGTCCGATGCCATCAATCGCCTTCGCACATCTCTCACGCCTGGCCACATTCCGTACACGATGCTCGTCTACGGCGCCCCGGGCGGTCATGCGATGGTTCCGTATGCCGTCCTCGACAAGGGAAATGGCCTATTCGACATCGCGGTCTATGACCCCAATCTGCCGAATCAGGCGCGAGCCGTGCATGTCGACACCAATGCCAACAGCTGGACTTTCACGAGTTCACCCGGGCTCAGCGCATCGACGTGGTCGAGCACTGATGCGGTCAAGCCTTCCTACTTGCTGCTGGGGGATGTCAGCAGTGCCCTCGCCCGGCAGGCCTGCACCTTCTGCCTGAACGGTAAGTCAGGCACGATGGTGTCGTTCTCGCCCGTTCTTGCCGCAAACGGCGGAGTATTCGACAACATGGTGCTGACGGATTCGATTGGTAAGCCGCTTGATCCATCCACCTATCGGGTGATTCACTCCACGAACGAGATTGGCTCCCCTTACGCGAATGGCCCTGTGATCGTGGTGGATCCAGGACTGAACTTCGAGATTGGTGTCAATGGTGAGTCGGTCGAGACTGTGCAGCCGTTCACTGTCACTGTCGTGTCGCGGGCCAGTACGCGTTCGCTGAAGCTCGAGACGCTGAACTCTGCCGTCCGCGGAAAGATTCGCATTGGCAGCAAGGATGGCGGACTTAGTTTCGCCGGAGTCCCGACGAACAAGGGCACAGCCACTCATACCTACGAGCAGGGCAAGGCCTCCTACAGCTTCCAGGGCATCGAAACCACGGCGTATCACCTTGAGGCGATGGACTTCGCAAGCTACCAGTCGCGCAAGAGAGTGGTCTTCAAGGAGAACGATGCCTTCTCGTCGGTCTGGACGGTCAATCTCTCGAGCGAGACCGCGACCGGTCACTCGTCGTACAGCGCGAAGGGGATCAAGGTGGCCCCAGGCTCTCAGCTGACTGTCACCTATGACGGCTGGGCCGGTGCATCGGGTAAGCCAATTCTCTGGCTCGACAAGGGGTCCAATCGCAGCCTCGACGTGCGTATCCCGTTGCACAAGGTGTGAGACGTGTCGGGATCACCGCGCCAAGGTCGATCGGGTGGGGCCTTTGCTCAAGATGAGGCGCACACTGGCGATGTGAACATCACTCGACCCTCGGGCAAGCGCACTGCGGTGTCTGCTGCGACCGTAACGCTGATGCTTGGCCTGGTGATTCCCGCATTGATCTCGCCCGCTTCTGCAGCGCAGCCGTCAGACAACTCGGCTCAGGCTGTGTCGGTGGCCGCACGTCAGGTACACGCCCCGGCGTCGGCTCCGGTAGCGCGACGAGGAGTTCGTGCGGCGACTGATCGAGTGCTACTCGACGGGTACTCGTGGGCTAACTGTTCGAGCCCGATCACGTGGCGAGTCGATCTGAGTCGCCTCGAGCCCAAGGTGCGCGAGCGGGAGCTGGGCATACTCACCTGGGCTGTCGACCAGTGGAGCGCGGCGACTGGTCTTGACTTCACCTATGGGGGCGAGGTGGCGATGAAGTATTCCGATTCCGGTAGCAGCCTGCGATCCGCGGATGGTTCGGCACTCGCTTCGCGGTCGATGGACTTCGCATACCTGCCCGAGCGCTCTTCGACCCTTCTGCGCGGCAACTCCTACGGGTTCGGCGGCCCCAATTTCGTCATGGTCTCGCGCAAGGAGATTGTGAACGGCTTTGCGGTATTTGAGAGCGATCTGTTCGATGGCTCGGATGTTGCGCCGATCAGGCTACGCAAGAGCCTCTACCTTCACGAGATCGGTCACGCCCTGGGTCTCGGCCACTCCGCACGCGACTCCGATGTCATGAACGCATTGGTCACGCGCACCGTCGAGCTGAGCTCTCGTGATGTGGAGAATGTGCGTGCACGGCTCGCGCCATGCCAGGAGATCGCCGCGGCTCCGTCGACTAGTTCTCCGGACGCGCCGTCACGATGATGTTCGACTGGTACCCGCCGCGCGCCTTGTCGTAGACGCCCCCGCACGTGATCAGCGTGAGCCTTTCCTTGCCCACGCTCGTGAAGAATGTATTGGAGTTCTCGGAAAGCCATGTCTTCGCGACCATTTCGCGAGAGACCACTCGGTACCCGAGTTCCGTTCCATCAGCCATCGTCACATAGATGAAGTTTCCCGGCTTCACGTTGCCAAGTTCGTAGAACGCTCCTCGACCGCCACTGACGCCATCTCGGTGGGCAACCAGGACGCAAGAGCCGGTGCTATCGCCGGGTGCGGGACCGAACTCGTACCAGCCGACCGCCGAGATGTCGGTCGGCACGACCACTCGATGAAATGTGTCCTGGGCTACCGCAAGGATGCGGGCGTCGAGGTCGATACTCGGAATCCGTAGTCTGCTGGGCATCACGATGGCGGTCGAGCCGGGTGCCGGAGATTCCGATCTACCGTTGTCGATCGGGGCGAAGCGGCCAAGGTTGAGGGAGTCGATCCCGGTGCCGTCGGCAGGGCAGGTGCCCTCGAGGGCGCCCAGCAGTGAGCCCGAATACTCAGCGTCGTCACGCGAGCCCAGGGTCGTGACGTCGTCGGCAGCCATGTCGGCCGTCGCCCTGCCCATGATCGCCACGGCGGCGATGAGGGCAAGGGCGACGAGCACGATCATGACGGCCACGGACCGTGGCACCTTCATGGCGCTACTCCGACTCGTTCTTCCTCAGGGCGACGAGCTTGAATGAACCCCAGGCAGTGCCCGAGCCGCCAAGGAGCATGAGCACGGCACCCCAGAGCGCGGCTTGGGAGGTCACCGAACTGCCTCCGCCCGCCGGGACGGAAATTGCGCCGGTCTCCTCATTGGGGACTACGCCCGCGGGAAGCGGCTTCTCCGTCGCACCGGTGCCTTGCTCAGCAACTGCCACGGGCGAGGGCATCTCGGTGACCGCTGCGGCAACCGGAGGTGCTGACTCAGTGACCGCCTCCGAGGGAACTACGTTGACCGGTGGTGCAGTCGTGGTCGTTGAGCCTGTCGGCGTCACGGTCTCACTGGGTGTGACGGTCGGCGTCACGGTCTCACTGGGTGTGACGGTCGGCGTCACGGTCTCACTGGGTGTGACGGTCGGCGTCACGGTCTCACTGGGTGTGACGGTCGGAGTCACTGACTCGCTGGGCGTTTGAGTGGGCGTCACGGATCCACTCGGTGTTCCCGTCGGGCTGGGGCTCGGACTGACGTAGTTACAGCTCGACGCCCAGATGGTTTGCCCGACCGTCGTCCAGTTGTAGCCCGGGAATGCCGTGCCGGACTTCGGGTTGGAGAACGGCGGAATGATGTCGCCCCACGCTGAGACTGTGCCGTCGAATACCGGGCCCACGTGGTCGCCATGTCCATTGAGGTACTTGTTGCCCGTCGAGTCGATACTGCTGACGTCGATCGAGTTCACCGTGTACGGGTTCGTCGACGATGCGGTGGCATGACAGATATCGACCTTGTTCTCATTGCCACCTCCTCGGGAGGCTGCGTTGGCAACAGTCACTCCGCCGAGCACGAGCACCGGCACGGACACCGCCAGAAGTGCAATGGACGCATTGCGCGCCTTACGATTTCGCGACCCGGACCCCATTTGGCGCTGTTGTGCACTCATGGCTAGTTCCTCTCCCCCTTGAATCAAGCTACCGGCTGTTCACGTTACGGCATGAGAACCGGGGAGTGAGGGGTAGAAGGTCCTGACTTGCACTGAAGCTCTCATCCAAGCAGCCATGAGGGCTTCTCTTACAGGCAAAGGCCCGACCGTCCCATGGGTAGGGCGGCCGGGCCTTTGTTGATGCGGCACTAGAGCTGCGTCACCAAGGTGTCGAGAAGTTCCTGATCGCGATCGCCGCTGAGCTCCCAGGCCATGGCACCCCCGAGACCCTTGGCCTTGATGAAGTCAGTCTTGGCCTTCATTGACTGCGGATCGTCATAGGAGATCCACAGTTTGCGGGCTGGGTCGTACAGATACGGCACTTGGGCCTGAGCATCCCAATAGCGCGTCATGGTCGGAAGGTAGTTCGCTCGAATGTCGGTGTAGTCGAAGACCCCCTTCTCCCAGGTGCCGACGGAGGCGTTGGTTCCTGACTGGAAGAGGCCGGCATCCACCGAACTGACGTTGTCCCAGCCGCGACCGTAGAAGGGCACGCCGAGCACGATCTTCGCTGCGGGGAAACCGCCGTTCAGGTAGCTGGTGACCGTGTCGGTGATGCTGAAACCCTTGGCCGTGTCCTTTGATCCCACATCCATCGGCGCATTGTGACCGGTGATCGGATCCCAGCCGCCGTGGTAGTCGTACGACATCAGGTTCATCCAGTCGAGCGAGGTCGCGATCGCGCCCACCTCGAGGTTCGGGATGATGCTCGGGCCGGCTGGCGCCGCTATCGACAGGCTGTAGTGCTTCCCGCCGTCAGTGGTGCCTTGTGCGTCGAGTTCGGTGCGGAATTCCTTCAGCAATGCGGTGTAGTTCTTCGTGTCGGCTGGTGTGCCGCTGAAGAGCCCACCCGACACCGGGTACTCCCAGTCGATATCGATGCCGTCGAACTTGTACTGCTTCATGAAGCCCACGCACGAAGACACGAAGTCCTTGCGTGACTGGTCTGATGCAGCCGCCGTGGGAAAATTCTGGCTCCATGTCCAACCGCCGATGGAGATCATCGTCTTCAGGTTCGGGTTCGCGGCCTTGAGCTTGGCGAGCTGGTTGAAGTTACCGCGTAGTGCTCCTTGATCCCAGGAGTCGCCCGCGAAAGCCTTGTCGGTATCAGCGTAGGAGTCGCCGAGCACGCACTTGCCGTTCGCGATGTTCGCGAATGCATAGTTGATGTGGGTGAGCTTCTGCCCCGCGATGTCGGAAACCTGGTAGTTGCGCGCGTAGGTTGCCCAGGCCGGGTAATAGCCGATGATCTTCCTGCTGCCGGAATAGCCGCCCGACTTGGGCGCGTACGGAGTGACCGGAGTCGGCGAGGGGCTGACAGGGGTGCTGGCACTCGGCGAGGCCGTGGGCGACGGTGTTGCGGGGGTGGTCGAGGACGAACCGGCAATCGCGCACGATCCCGCCGTAGAAGTGCACGTCACGGGCGCGGTGAAGGCGCCGTTGTCGGTCATGCCCATGGTTGCCGAGGCGCCGGGGGCTAGTGCTGCGTTCCACGAGAGGTTCGTGGCTGTCAGACGGCCACCCGCGAGGCTGCCGGTCGCATTCCACATGCTGATGCTGCTGCCGGTCCACGGCAGGCTCACCGACCATCCATTGACAGCAGTCGTGCCGCTGTTCGTCACGGTCAGATCGACATTGCGGCCGGTGCCCCAGTCGGAGGTCACCTTCACGCCGACCGTGATGGCCGCAGTCGATGCCGGTGCGGATGTCGAGGAAGGACTGGCAGATACCGTTGGGGTGGCGGTGGCCGCCGGTGACGGTGCAACCGTGGGCGTAGCTGATGGGGATGTCGTCGGTGTCGTCGTGGGACTCGGGGCGGGTGTTGCCGAGCCGGCGGTCACGACCGAGCAGGTGCCGGCAGGGATCTCGCAGGCGGTCGGCACGAGCGTGCCGCCATGCGGTGCGCCGAGGAAGCCGAAGGTCGTCGATGCTCCATTAGCGAGCGAGGTGTTCCAGCTCGGGCCAATGAAGCGGTAGCCGTCAGTGGTAGATGCACTCGTGGCGTCCCAGACCGAGGTGATCGCGTTGACGTAGGGGATGCTCACCGACCAGGGATTGATCGTGTGGCCCGAGACGTTCGTGAGACGCACGGATCCCTGATAGCCGGTGCCCCAGTCCTGGGTGATGGTCCATTCCACCGTGACATCGGGCGTGGTGGCCTGAGCTCCCGCGGGGATCGCGACAGCCAGGGTCGACGCCGTCAGCGTCGCAAGCCCCAGCCCGGCGATCATCCGCGCTCTTGGTCGGTGCATATATCTCTCCTCGTACTCGTCGGTTCATGGCGAGGGAGAGGGCTGCGGCCGCCTGGTCGCTCCCTCTCCCCGATGTCCCTTGGACGGCGAGGAAGGGTGAGGGGTTCCAAGAAATAGAAAAAATGTCTAAAATCTGACGGAAACCAGGAATACGCCTTACGGACGTCTCTTAGTGAGCAGGTCGATCAGCTCACGCCAGAAGTTCTGCTTCGGCGGGTTCTTCACTTCAAGGGCATCCCACTTCCAGCCATTCCAATGCCGGCGCAGTGCGGGATTCGTTGCATCGTCGTACCAGCCGGGCGCCCGATCGAAGTCGTTGACGTCGTCAGTGCCGCCGCTGTCGGGTCCGCTGCTCATGGAGTCTCGTCCTGCATCGCGCTCACTCATTCGCGACCCATCAACTTCTCGACCTGGCGGCGATCACGCTTCGTCGGCCGGCCCGCACCACGATCACGGGTGCCAGCCGTTGCGCGTTCCTCCTTTGCCGGCGCCGGGGGAGTGAGGTCGTCATACATCGTCACTGCGACCGGTGCGCCCACTCGCTTGTCGAGCAGGCCGAGCACCTTCACGATGCGCTCACCTCGAGTGTCGCGGACGCGAATCATGTCGCCGACCTTGACTGACTGAGCCGGTTTCGCGCTCGCCGCGTTGACCTTGACGTGGCCGGCCTTGACGGCCGCGGTTGCTGCGGAGCGAGTTGGGAAGAGTCGCACGGCCCACGTCCATGCATCGAGCCTGACGCTCGACGGTGACCCACCGCTCATGTGACCAGAGTATGCCCAGGTGAAAGCTCCGCTGAGAATCCTGCGTGCTGTATTCACCCGAGCGGCAGGGCGGGCGGCTACGGTCGTCGTCACAGATCGTTACTGGATTGCGAGAGGGCTGACGTGACACATCGACTCGAGGATCGTGCCGAGATTCAGGACCAGATGTTCGTGTATGCCCGGGCGACCGACTGGCTGGAGCCCGAGAATCACCTTCGGGTGTTCGCCGAGGAATGCGTCTTCGCGTCTCCCCACAGCGGCGACATTCACGGTGCGCAGAACGTCGTCGATTGGATGAGCACCGTACTGCCGCAGTTCGAGGCGACCCAGCACCTCATCTCGAACATCACCATCGGCTTCACCGGTGAGCACACCGCCGACGCGGTCAGTTACGTGCGGGCATGGCATCGATTTCTCGATCAGTCCAAGCCCGACATGATCCTGTGGGGCGAGTATCACGACAGGTGGGAGCGCATCGACGGCACCTGGCGGATTCGCGAGCGTCGCGTACTTGAAGCCGGTATCGAACCTCGTCGAGGCGGTGGCGCGCCGAACCCCCGCCGGGCCAAGCAAGCACGGGATATCGACGCTGGCGGTTGAGCGGACGAAGCTCCGCACTGCCCGGGAATGCGGATGAGTGTCGCTGTGTTATTGTAGTTGAAACTTGAACTACTAACGAGGAGTGGCCATGCCTGCCGCAACCGCCGACGCCCTGACCCTGCCGCGCTTTGCGCCAGCTCCGACCGCCGTGTCGCGGTCGGTCCTCTCGGTCACGCGCGGCCCGCGCGCCTTCGAGGGTGAGGGATTCCCGGTGCGCCGGGCCTTTGCCGGTGTGCCCTCCGACCAGCTCGACCCGTTCATTCACATGGACCAGATGGGCGAGGTCGAGTACGGAGCGGGTGAGCCCAAGGGCACGCCATGGCATCCGCACCGCGGATTCGAGACCTTCACCTACTTGATCGACGGCCAGTTCCTTCACCAGGATTCCAATGGTGGCGGCGGCGTGATCCTCGATGGCGGCACCCAGTACATGACCGCGGGCGACGGAATCCTGCACATCGAGACCCCGCCCGAGGCGCTCGTCGAATCGGGCGGACTCTTCCACGGCATTCAGCTGTGGATCAACCTGCCCCGTGACAAGAAGCGCATCGCTCCGCAGTACCAGGATCTGCAGGGTGGTGACTCGGTGATGGTCGCCGCAGCCGACGGAGGCTCGTATGTGCGCGTGCTCGCCGGTGCTGTCGACGGGCATCAAGGCCCCGGCATCTCGCACACGCCGCTGGCGATCACGCACGTGACAGTGGCGCCCGGCGCGAGCATCTCGATTCCGTGGCCCTCGAACTTCAATGCACTCGCATACGTTCTTGCTGGCAGTGGAGCGATCGGTGCCGAGCAGCGCATCATCTCCGAGGGTCAGCTCGCCGTGCTCGTGAAGGGTGATCTCATCGAGATCACCGCCGACGCGAAGCAGGATTCGCGCACCGAGAACCTTGAGGTCTTCCTCATCGGTGGCGTGCCGCTGCGCGAGCCCGTGGTGGCTTACGGCCCGTTCGTGATGAGCACCGTGGAAGAGATCCAAGAGGCCTTCGAGGACTACCAGAAGGGTCGCCTCGGCAGCGTGCCTGCCAATGCGATCCAGCCGCACCGTGCGTGAATGAACCGCATGAATCACTGCTCAATAACGAAGGTCCCGCCCATTGGGCGGGACCTTCGTTATTGAACGGGGACTAGATGCCCAGTGCCTTGGCCTTGGCCGCGGCGAACTCCTCGTCGGTGAGGATGCCCTGCTTGTGCAGCTCGGCAAGCTTCTGCACCTGTGCCATCGGATCCTCATCCGAGGCTGCGGGTGCTGCTGCGGGAGCGGCAGACTGCGCTGCTGCAGCGTCCTGTGCTGCGTACTTCTGCTGCTGGTTGCGCTGAACGCGACCGGAGACTGCCGAGGCGGTGCCGGCGACTGCTGCTACGCGAAGAAGACCCATGATGAACCTGCTCTCTCTTGGTTGGTTATTCGAATGCGGAAGCGACGAAGTCGTCGACGACTGCGGCGGGAATGCGAACCTGGTCGATCACGATGGCATCAGCGGCGAGGATCGCGTCACTGAACTTCGCAGCCCACGTGTTCTCGAAGGCAACGAGTAGGGCTGAGGAGCCCGGCTCGAGATCTTCGCTGAGCTCTTGGGCGTCCTCATGATCAAGTGCGCCGGAATGCGTGACGTCGATTTCGAGGTAGGCCGGGCCGTGCTCGGGATCGAGATCGGCGATCTCGAGGGTGGTGATGGTGCCGTCGAGATCCTTGCTCACGAAGAGGAGGTCGATCAGGCGGATGGTCTTGTTCTCGACGAGCTCCAGCAGTGCCGGGGCGATCTGGCCCGAGAACTTGTTACCGGGAAAGCCGATGATGATGACGTCAACGGGACCGAAGCCCATGTGAACTCCTACGTATGGAAGGGGTAGTGCGTCCCTCCAGTGTAAGCGAGCCACCGAACGGGGGACTCAGGCCTTCACGATCGTGATGCAGCCACCGCTCTGGACGCCCGACGTCCGAAGATAACTCCTCCGGCAAGGCTCATGCCGCTGCCGTACTCGTCGCCGTCCTGTGACAGATGCGAGGTGCAGGCGCCGGCGGCATAGAGCCCCGGGATTGCGCTGCCGTCCTCGCGCAGCACGCGGGAATCCGCATCCGTCCACAGGCCGCCCAGTGACATCCAGTGGTAGTCGGAGGTCGGGATCGACAGATCGAAGACGGCGTAGGGCGGCTCGAGGACCGTGATCCAGTCGGGGTGCTTGTGGAATTGGGTGTCCTCACCGTTCTCCGCATCGGTGTTGTAGTCGTCGAGGGTGCGCTGGAGAACCTCCGCGGGCACCTTCATTGCAGCGGCCATCTCAGGTACTGACTCATAGGCATCCATGAAGATGTGCGAACCGTGCTTGGGGTAGTCGAAGGACTCCTCGTCGAGAATCAAGAATGCCTTATGACCGGGTTGCTTCTCCGTGTAGACCGCGGTGCGACCGTGATAGGCGTCCTCGGTCACGAAGCGCTCGCCATTGGCGTTGACGATGATGCCCTTGATGAGCTGCGGCGGGGGATAGATCGATGCGGTCGGCACAGTGCCGTGCATGCCACGCTCAGCTCCGCCGACTGACTCACCGAGCAGCAGACCGGCACCGTCATTCTGCGGAGTTCCCAGGGGCTTGCCATAGGTAGCAAAGGTCGGCATGTGCTTCATGGTGATCTCGGCATTGAGGTTGAAGCTGCCAGCGGCGATCATGACGCCGAGCGTGCCCCGCACGAAGAGGTCAGCACCTTCCTTGCGCACCTTCACGCCAACCACGCGATCGCCGTCGATGACAAGTGCGGTGACAGCCGCGTCATAGATGACAGGAACTGCGCGCTCCTTGACGGTGGCGAGCACGGCGTTCATCGCGACGGAGCCACCGCTGATCTCGCCTTGGCCAGACACCTGATGGCCGCGCATGACCGGCGTGGCGATGTCGCGGAACGGCCACACCTTCTCATTGCAGGTACTGAGCAGGCCCTCGCCGGAGCGGATGTAGACCGCCTTCTCCTTGTACGCCTCGCGCTTGAACGGCACGCCCTGTGACTCGAGCCAGTCGAATGCCTCGACGCTTTCGTCAATATAGGCATCGAGCTTCTCTGTATCGGGGGAGGTGATCATCGCCTCCATGAACGCGCGGTAATTGTCGACGCTCTCGTCGTAGCCGACTGCCTTCTGCAGGGCAGTACCGCCGCCAAAGTAGAAAATTCCCTGCGAGAGCGCGCTCGCGCCGCCACCACCGCTGGCTCGCTCGATAACGAGGACGTCGACTCCGAGTTGCTGCGCCTCGAGTGCCGCGGAGGAACCGGCAATGCCCAGGCCGATGACCACGAACTCGGCCGTGTGATCCCAGACGGGAACGTCTGCGGCACTGACGGGTGGCTCGACGATGCTCATGCGGTTCCTTCGTTCGGGGCTTCTTAACCTACACAGCCGCTGGGCGGGATTTCACGGGTTGTCTAGATGAATTCATGCGGGGTTGGTCACCCGCTGGAATACTCCAGCCATGTCCATTCTCGATCTCTTCCGCGTCGACGGCCAGGTCGCCGTCATCACCGGCTCCGGCCGCGGCATCGGCCGCGCCATCACGATTGCTCTCGCCGAGGCCGGCGCTGATGTCGTGATCACCTCGCGTCGCGCGGATGAAGTGGCGGCAGTTGCCGCGGAGGTGCGCGCCCTCGGGCGACGGGCCCTCGAAGTGCCCGGTGACCTGAAGAAGCCGGGAATGCCGAAGGAGCTCGCCGAGGCGGCGATTGCCGAGTTCGGGCGACTCGATATCTGGATCAACAATGCCGGTGGCACTGACGATGCGCATGTGCAGCCGATGACCGTGACCACAGATGATCAGATGCGCGACATGCTCGAGCTCAACCTGATCGCTGCGGCCGCAGGATCGCGCGAAGCAGCCCTGCGCATGCCGAACGGCGGCGCGATCGTGAACATCTCTTCGGGCGCGGGCATGCGTGCGGCGCCGAATACCGCGGCGTATGCCGCATCGAAGGCCGCGCTGCTGAATCTCACCCAGACCATGGCTGCCGAGCTGGCGTCCGCCGGTATTCGCGTGAACGCGATCTCGCCCGGCATGGTGCCGACCGAATCGTTCTACCGAGTGCTGCAGTTCACCGACGCCGACATGCCCAAGCTCGCCGCCACCGTGCCGCTCGGGCGCATGGGCACGCCGGAGGACATGGCCGCAGGCGTGCTCTACCTCGCCTCACCGGCCGCGGGCTGGGTCACCGGCCAGAACATCTTGATCGGCGGAGGTCGCGACGGCGGTAAGTCGGTCGAGCACCGCTAGCCAGCGCCGCTCGCCCCTGAGGGCACAATTGCCTGATGGTCACGGGAATCGGCTGGATGCCATGGCGCTATGCGCTGTGGATGGCGGCAATCGCTGCCGTGCTCTGGCTGATCCTGCGCTTGTTCCCGCGAAGCAGGAACGTCGCCTGGATCATGCGCGAGACAGCCTTGGTCATGGTGCTCTATGCCTTGTGGCAGTACGCCGGCTCATTCGACTTCGGTGATTTCAGCAAGGCCGATGAATCCGGGCTCTGGCTCGCGAATCTTGAGAGCGTTCTGCACTGGCCGAGTGAGGCGTGGTTCCAGGCGCCCGTGCTGAGCAGTGAGCTCGCCATGAAGATCGCCGACTCGTACTACGCCAGCCTGCACATTCCCGTCTTCATCATCACGCTGATCTGGGTGCTCGTCTTCCATCGTCGCGACTGGAACTTCGTGCGCACGACCACGGCGCTTCTCACCGGGGCCTGCCTGGTCATCCAGTTCATCCCGGTGGCACCGCCGCGCCTTCTGCCTTCGCTGGGTATCGCGGACACGGCGCAGCTCACGGGCCTCTCGGTGTATCAGGCGATTCCGGGCGCCAATCAGTTCGCGGCCATGCCCTCGGTGCACTGCGGGTGGGCGGCTGCTGCGGCCTTCTTCATCATCGTCGTGGCCCGAAGCCCGTGGCGATGGCTGGCCGTGCTCTATCCCATCGCGACCTTGTGGGTCGTGGTGGTCACGGGCAATCACTTCATCATCGACGGAGTCGTGGCCTACATCCTGCTGGCCGCTGCCGCGGCAATCGCGTGCATCTTCCCGAGTCAGCGACCGGTGCGCTGGAGCCGGAACAGGGGAGTGATCGACTCCGCGGAGGCCCGATCCGAGGGCCCCGCCTCGAACCATGAGGCCGCGCAGGCTCCTGGAGACGTCCATGAAGACCTGCGCACCTTGACGAGTGAGTAATACCAGGTAATACTTTCTCCATGAAGACGGCTATCTCGATGCCCGACGAGCTCTACGCCGAGGTCGACAAGAAGGTCGCGGAACTCGAGACCACTCGCTCGCAGTTTCTCGCCTCGGCCGCCCGGCACTACCTCGATGCACTATCAGTGAGTGCGATCGAAGTGGCTGTTCAGCAGGCGGTCGCGAACATTGGAAATAGCGGCACTGATCCCATTGACCGCGTCTGGATGGATGTCGCCGCGTCGCGGGTGCTTGAGGAGACCTGGTGATCGCGCAAGGGGAAATCAGGTGGATCTCGCTTGGCGAACCACAGGGGTCGGCCCCCGCTGGGAGGCGTCCCGTCGTGATTCTCCAGTCTGATGCCTTCAATCGCACCGACCTAGCCACCACGATCGTGGCCGTCGTCACCCGAAAGACTCGATTGGCTCAGATGCCAGGAAACGTCTTCTTGCCCGCCGATTCGTGCGGGCTTGGGAGCGATTCGGTCGTCAATGTCACTGCTCTGACAACTGTCAACAAAGCACACTTGGGTGAACCTGCGGGCGTTCTTCCTCTTCATCTCTGGCAGGAAGTCGTACGAGGCGTGCAACTCGTCCTGAATTCGCCGTTCGCTGCTTAAGCGGGCACGCGCGTCGAAGTGCGCCCCCGGTGCCCCCTAGGCTTGGGGCGTGTCGAAAGTACTTACCTCCCTCCCTGTCGGCGAGCGCGTCGGAATTGCCTTCTCGGGCGGTCTCGACACCTCGGTAGCCGTGGCCTGGATGCGCCATAAGGGTGCGATCCCCTTCACCTACACCGCTGACCTCGGTCAGTACGACGAGCCCGACATCGAGTCGGTGCCCGGCCGTGCGACCGCCTACGGCGCTGAGCTCTCGCGTCTGATCGACTGCCGCGGCCCGCTGGTGGAAGAGGGCCTCGTGGCACTTTCGTGCGGCGCCTTCCATATCCGCTCCGGGGGCAAGCAGTACTTCAACACCACCCCGCTCGGCCGTGCCGTGACCGGCACCCTCCTCGTGCGCGCGATGCAGGATGACGGCGTCTCGATCTGGGGCGACGGCTCGACCTTCAAGGGCAATGACATCGAGCGGTTCTACCGCTACGGCCTGCTGGCCAACCCCTCGCTGCGCATCTACAAGCCATGGCTCGATGCTGACTTCGTCGAGGAGCTCGGCGGCCGTAAGGAGATGTCGGAGTGGCTGGTCTCTCACAATCTCCCGTACCGCGATAGCACCGAGAAGGCCTACTCGACTGACGCCAATATCTGGGGCGCCACTCATGAGGCCAAGACCCTCGAGCACCTGAACACTTCAATGGAAACCGTTGACCCGATCATGGGCGTGAAGTTCTGGGATCCCTCGGTGGCAATCGAGACAGAAGACGTCACGATTCGGTTCGTGCAGGGTCGGCCGGTCGCCATCAATGGCCAGGAATTCCCCGACGCCGTTGCTCTCGTTGATGAAGCGAACAAGATCGGCGGACGCCACGGCCTCGGCATGGCCGACCAGATCGAGAACCGCATCATCGAGGCCAAGAGCCGCGGCATCTACGAAGCCCCGGGCATGGCGCTGCTCTTCATTGCCTACGAGCGCCTGCTCTCGGCCATCCACAACGAAGACACCATCGCGAACTACCACGCTGAGGGTCGTCGTCTCGGTCGCCTGCTCTACGAAGGCCGCTGGCTCGACCCGCAGTCACTCATGCTGCGCGAGTCACTGCAGCGCTGGGTGGCCTCGGCTGTTACGGGCGAGGTCGTCATTCGTCTTCGCCGTGGCGATGACTACTCCATCATCGACACGCGTGGCCCGCATTTCAGCTACCACCCCGATCGCCTCTCGATGGAGCGCACGGAGGATGCCGCATTCGGCCCGGTCGATCGCATCGGCCAGCTGACCATGCGCAATCTCGATATCGCTGACACCCGCTCGAAGCTGGAGCTCTACGCATCTCAGGGCCAGTTGCTCGAGAGCCAGGAACGTCTCGTGGGCAGCCTCAAGGCCGGTGGCGCCAACGCAATTGCGTCGCAGCCCGCAGGCGAGCACGGCACAGATGAGGAAGCACTCGATCGCGCGGCCATGGAGTCCGGCACCGACTAGTGCCCTCTCTCATGGGTCACGTCATCAACGATCCGATGATCGCGAAGGCGATCCTCGACAGTCACGCCATGCGAGTCGGCACTGAGCTTGTCGACCGAACCGGCGATGTCGGCGGTGACGCGGAGGCGCTTTTCACGCTGAACGCGGTGATCCTCAGCCACGATGGCGGCGATGATCCACGCTTCGTCTACGCGAATCAGGCCGCGGCAAACCTGTGGCGAATGCCCGTCAGTGAACTCATCGGAATGCCATCGCGACTCTCGGCGCCGCCGGAGCATCGGGCGGACCGGGCTTCGATGCTCAAGGATGCCTCCGACTCAGGTGTTCTTACCGGTTACGCGGGGGAGCGCATTGCCAAGGACGGCACGCGATTCATGATCGAGGATGCGACCCTCTGGACAGTCGATTACCCGGAGGGGCCAGGTCAGGCCGTGGTGTTCACTTCGTGGTCGAACGCCGAGTCGGAATGAGCGCGTCAGTCACGAATGAATGCGCGCATTTGCGGGGTCATACATCGGCTTGAGCGATGCGGTGGCCGAGTGAATATTTCCGGCGACGTTGACCGTCCATTGACCCTTGTCGAGAAACGCTTGGGTGATGGGCTCCTCGGCCTCGATCATTGCCAGGCCAACTGCCGCGCCGAGGGTGTGACCGTAGCTCGCGGCACGCGTATAGCCGAGGGGGATGCCGTTGCGTTGGACGATCTCGGCGTGGAACATCATCGGCTCGGGGTCATCGAGCTTGATCTGCACGAGTCGCTTGCGTAGCGGGCCTTCGGACTTCTTCGCTTCGACGGCTGCCTTACCGATGAAGTCGGGCTTGTCGAGAGCGACAGCGAAGCCGAGGCCGGCCTCAAGAACCGAGTCGGTGTTGTCGATGTCGTGGCCGTAGTCGCGGTAGCCCTTCTCCATGCGCAGGCTGGCCAGTGATTTCAGGCCGACATGCAACATGCCGAACTTCTGGCCTGCCTCGGTGATGCGCTCGTAGGCATGCCCGGCCATCTCTGACGGAATGTAGAGCTCGTAGCCGAGTTCGCCGAGGTAGGTGATGCGGATGCAGAGGGCTCGGGCGAAGCCGAGATCGATTTCCTTGGCCGAGCGGAAGGGGAAGGCCTCATTGCTGAGATCGGCAGTCGTGATGGATTGCAGTAGGACACGCGAGTTCGGGCCCTGGATGTTGATCTGGGCGAAGCCGCTCGTGACGTCAGCGACGAAGGTGTGCTTGCCCTCAGCAGCGCGCTTCATGCGAGTGAGCACATGGCGATGAGCGGTGTCGGAGGCCACGACGAAGAAGTGCTCGTCATCGAGCTTGGTGACCGTGAGGTCTGCCTCGAGCAGGCCCTGCTCGTTGAGCCACTGGGTATAGGTGATGCGGCCCGAGTCGTCATTGACTCGATTGGCCGAGAGGTGATCAAGCATGCGGCCCGCATCGGCGCCCTCGACCATGAACTTGGCCATGAACGACATATCCATCAGGCCGACGTTCTCTCGCACTGCCTTGTGCTCTGCTGCCCAGAAGTCGAACCAGTTCTCGCGACCCCAGCTGAGATTCGTCACCTCGGGCCTTAGGCCCTCAGGGGCGAACCAGTCGGCGCCCTCCCAGCCGCTCACATCGCGGAAGTAGGCACGCTGCTCGACAAGGCGATCGTGAATGGGGGAGCGCTTGACTCCACGCGCGCTCTGCATCGAGCGGCTGGGGTAGTGAGCGGCGTAGACCATGCCGAGTGATTCGACAGTGCGTTCGGCGCGGTACTGCGGGTTCGCCTGGTAAGCCTGCAGGCGATCGATGTTGAAGCCGGTGATGTCGACATCGGGCTGGCCGGTAGTGATCCAGTGAGCCATCACGCGCCCGAGGCCGCCGCCGGTGAGGATGCCGATGGAGTTCAGGCCTGCGGTGACGAAGTAGTTCTTGATCTCCGGTGCCTCGCCGACAACGGGAAGCAGATCAGGGGTGAACGACTCGGGGCCGCAGAAGAACTTGCGTACGCCCGTCTCGAGCGAGATCGGCACGCGAGCCATGGCCTTCTCGAGATACGGGCCCATGCGATCCCAGTCGGGCGGCAATTCGCCGAAACTGAAGTCACTCGGAATGCCGTCGATCTTCCACGGGGCGCAGACCGGCTCGAATAGGCCGATCATCAGGCCATCGCCCTCGGGGCGGTAGTAGCCGTAGGAAGCGGGGTCCTCGAAGACCGGCAGCGCTGGATCGAGTCCTTCGATGCGATCGGTGATCAGGTAGTAGTGCTCACTGGCCTGAAGTGGGATCGTGACACCATTGCGCTCACCGAGCTGACGCGCCCACATGCCCGCGCAGTTCACGACGTAGTCGCATTCAATGTCGCCGAATTCGGTCTCGACTCCGACTACGCGGCCATTCTTGGTCAGCACCTTGGTGGCGGCAACACCTTCGATGAGCTGCACGCCCTGCATGCGCGCGCCCTTGGCCAGCGACATCGTGACGTCGACCGGGTTGACGCGTCCGTCTTCCTTGACGTAGAAGCCAGCCTTGAGGTCATCGACTTTGGCAGGCGGAAAGAGTTCGGCAATCTCGGCGGGGGAGATTTCCTGCACGTCGACACCGAGATGCCTATTGAATGCGGCGACTCGTCGGTATTCCTCGAGTCGATCGTCGTCGGCGGCTGCTTCGATGAAACCCACCGGCATGAAACCGGTGGCAAGGCCGGTCTCAGCCTCAAGCCTGGAGTAGAGGTCACGGCTGTACTGCCGCATTGAGGTCGAGGTCTCGGAAAGTGAGCCGTAGGTGACCATCAGGCCGGCGGCATGCCAGGTCGTGCCCGAGGTCAGGCGATCGCGCTCCAGCAGAACCGTGTCAGTCCAGCCGAGATGCCCGAGGTGATACGCAATGGACGTGCCGATGATGCCGCCACCGATGATGACGACTCGGGCGCGGGAGGGAACCGTGGCCATGACGAGAGAAGGCGGTGGGGCGGACCGAGTTAGTCCTTCCAGCCCTTCTGGTCTTCCTGCTCCTCGACGGAGGTGTTGAAGAACTTCACGCCGAGGGCGATGGCGCCAATGGTCAGTGCGACGATCACGACAATGGTGATGATGACGCTCATGGTTCTCCTTGTCGGACGTGCGGTGGGTGGAGCCTTCGTTGCGCCCAGACTACTGGTTCATTCGACCGGGAATCCCTGCGGGACGACTGCTATCTTCGCCGCCACGGATAGGAGACCGAGATGACTCAGGCAGCGACCGGCGTACCCCTCATTGACGTGAGCCCCTGGTTCGAGGGCACCGACGCAGATCGTGCCGCGCTGGCCGCAGAGATCGATGCCGCCCTCTCGCGGGTGGGCTTCCTCGTGGTCACCGGGCACGGCATCCCGCCGGCGCTCGTCGAGTCCGTCCGTGCCCGAGGGCGCGAGTTCTTCGCCCTCGAGTCTTCGGTCAAGCAGCGGTACTCAAGCGCGGTCGGCGGTCGCGGCTGGCTGGCCATCGGAGCCGAGGCGAACGGATACTCCGAGGGCACCGAGACACCGCCGGACCTGAAGGAGTCGTTCATCGTCGGCGCCGAAGGGCCAGCGCCCGAGGGTCCTGATGCCGCCTGGTACCTCGACAATGTCTGGCCGTCCGAGACACCCGAACTCCAGCCCGTGCTCGAGGAGTACCTCGTGCGCATGAAGGAACTCGCAGATGCCCTGCTCGCTTTGTGCGCCCAGGCCCTCGGTCAGCCTCGCGACTACTTCGCGCAGGCGTGCACGAACCCCTCGTGGTCGTATCAGTACAACTGGTATCCGTCGATGGCATTTACCGGCACTCCTGCCGAGGGTCAGTACCGCATCGGTCCGCACACTGACTTCGGCACCTTGACCTTGCTCCACCGCCAGCCCGGTGACGGCGGCCTGCAGATCGACATCGAAGGCGAGGGCTGGGTCGATGCCCCGCACATCCCCGGCGCGCTAGTCGTCAACACCGGGGATCTACTCGCTCGCTGGACGGGGGAGCGCTGGAAGTCGAATCGACATCGTGTGCTTCCGCCGCAGGACTCCTCTCCGGATGAAGAGCTGATGAGTCTCGTCTACTTCTACGAGGCAGATCCGCAGGTGATGGTCGAGCCCTTCGCTCCGCCGATCGGCAAGCGCTCGGATCTGCCGTCCGTTCGCGCCGGTGATTTCATTCGCGAGAGGTACGACGCCATCACCATGTCGTGATGATCGCCCGCGCCGTGGGTGAGCGATTACCGGTCAGTAAGTTTCCCGAACGCAGGGCTCATCACGTGTGACTCGAGGGACCAGCGGGAGCAATGTGGTGGCACGGTGAAGTGTTTACGTGTCTGAAACGCGAATTGGCCGAACACTCCTGACAAATCCCTAACATTCAGTTCACCCGCAGTTCCCCTCTGCATCCCCCGAGCATTGAAGGGCAGGACAGATGTCATCCAGTTCCCCTGACTCCGTAGTCGCCGAAGTACGTGAAGGCACATACGGATCCAAGGTCGTGGCAGTTGAGCCCGGCGGTGCGGAGTTCATCCCGCTGTCCGAGCGTCATGGCAAGCCCTGGGGCCTCTTCGGCACCTGGATGTCGCCAAACCTCGAGTTCGCTACGGTCTTCGTGGGCGTCATTGCCGTCCTGTTCTTCCAGCTCACCGTGTGGCAGGCCATTGCTGCCCTCGTCCTGGGCAACGTCCTCGGCTCGATCTCGCATGGCGTACTGAGCGCGCGCGGTCCGCTGTTCGGCGTGCCACAGATGGTGCTCTCGCGCATCCCCTTCGGCTACCGCGGCAACATCCTGCCAGCCGGTCTCAATGCGATCATCGCAACCGTCGGCTGGTTCGCGGTCAACAGCGTCTCGGGTGCACTCGCCCTTGCCGCGCTGACCGGAATGGATGCCAAGCTCGCTGTCGTCATCGTCATCGTGATCCAGCTACTGCTCGGATTCTTCGGCCACAACCTGCTGCAGCGCTTCGAGCGGGTTGTCTTCCCGTTCCTCGCCGCCGCATTCATCCTGGCCGCATTCTGGGTCGTGCCGAATGCGGACACCAGTGCGGCACAGGGTGGCGGCGGCCTCGGCGGCTTCCTGATCGTCCTGGGTGCCTCCTTCGGCTACGCGGCCGGCTGGAACCCGTATGCCTCCGACTACACCCGTTACCTCTCGCCGACCGTCAATCGACGCGCGGTGGGCTGGGCAGCAGGTCTCGGTGTGTTCGTCTCCTGCTCGGCACTCGAGATCCTCGGCGTTCTGTCAGCAACGATCGCCTCGGGTGATGCACCTACCGGCCCCGCGGCCTTCGCGGCGGGCATGCCCTCGCTCATCGGCAAGCTCGTCCTCCTCGCGATCTTCGTCGGCGCGGTGTCGGCCAATGGCATCAACGTGTACTCGGGTGGCATGTCATTCCTGACCATGGGCTTTAACATCCCGGGCCACCTGCGTCGTGCGATCGTCGCAGTTGTCGCAGGCGTCGTCGGTGGCATCATCGCCTTCTACGGTCTCGACAACATCGGCGAGTACGAGAACTTCCTCCTGATCATCGCCTACTGGGTCGGGCCGTGGCTGGGTGTCGTCTTCGCTGACTGGCTCCTGCGCCGCAATCACCGCATTGACGGCTTCCTCTTCGACAAGAAGCACAATCCGTGGGCGGGCTGGCTCGCCATGCTCATCGCGGTCGTCGTCTCGATCTGGCTCTTCTCGAACCAGGTCAAGTACGTCGGCGTGTTCCCCTCGATGAACTCTTCCTGGGGAGACTTCACGGCAGAGGCCGGCTTCGTCATTGCCTTCGTTCTCTACTGGATCTTCTTCAAGCTCCAGAAGGACAAGACCGACGAGATCCTGGTCATCCCGAACGCATAACTCACTCCACGAAGAAGGCCTGTCCCATGAGGGGCAGGCCTTCTTCGTGGAACGGGAGGCTTGTTACGGCCGCAGGAAGTTCACGTCGCGGCTGGTGCCGTTGATGGTGAGAGTGGTCTGTGCCGGCACGGTTCGCGAGAGCACCTGGCCATCGCGCATCACGAGATAACGCGGAGAGATGCGACGCAGGGCATCCTCGGCACTCGGTGCATCGAAGACCACCAGGCTGGCCGGTCCGCCGACGCGCACGCCTGCGGAGTCGACTCCGAGTGCCTTCGCCGGGTTGGTCGAGATCATCTCCAGCAGGTAGGGCAGTTCAGTGGCACCGCTCATATGCCCGTAGTGGGCGAGCATGAAGGCCGCCTGCAGCGGATCCCCGTAACCCAGTGGATACCAGGGATCCATGACCGAGTCATGGCCGATGGCAACGTTCACGCCGGCCTTGAGCAATTCCTTCACGCGCGTGTGACCACGGCGGATCGGACCGATGTCGAATCTGCCCTGAAGAACCGAGTTGTCGAGCGGGTTGGTGATCATGTTCAGGCCCGCACGCTTGATGTTCGTGATGAGTCGGCCGGCGTAGGCGGCGTTGTACGATCCCATGGCCGTGGTGTGGCTTGCGGTCACCTTTCCGGTCATGCCGCGCTTGATGGTCTCGGCCGCCATGACTTCGACGAAACGCGCATGATCATCGTCGGTCTCATCGCAGTGAATATCGATCATCGAGTCGAATTCCTGGGCGAGATCGAAGACGAACTGCACGGAGTTCACGCCATCCTCACGGGTGAGTTCGAAGTGGGGAATGCCGCCGACGACGTCAGCGCCTTCGACCATGGCTTGGCGCATCAGGCCGGTGCCGTTCTCGAAGCCGTAGATGCCCTGCTGCGGGAAGGCAACGATCTGCAGATCGATGATGCCCGCGAGTTCCTCGCGCACGGCGATGAGCCCGTGGAGGGCGCGCAATTCAGGATCGCAGACATCCGCGTGACTACGCACGTGCTGCACGCCGCACGCGATCTGCCACATCATGACCTCGCGCGAGCGCTCGATGACGTCGTCGACAGTCAGCGACTTCACGCGCTCGCCCCAGACGGCGATGCCCTCGAACAGCGAGCCGGACTCATTGGCTCGCGGCTGGCCGACGGTCAGCACGGCATCGAGATGAATATGCGGCTCGACCAATGGCGGTGTCACCAGGCGGCCCTCGAGATCGGTCACCGTGGCGTCGGCGGGGGCAATGCCCTTGCCGGCCGGGTCGATCGACGTGATCACGCCGCCGACGATGGAAATATCGACCGGTGCGGTCATATTCATGACAAGCGCATTGCGCAGGAGGTGGTTCATCGGTTCCCCTTAGAGAGAGCGGTGACTGTCGAGGATGGTGCGCAGCATGACTCCGCTGCGATCCGAGCGCACATGCGCCTCATCGGAGGGAGTGAGGGGCAGGCCCGGAACGCTCATCGCGCGCTGAAGCACGAGATCCTCGCCGAGCACCGCAACCTCGAAGTCGACTTCGTTCTTGACGACGTCGGGTCCGGGCGTGATCACGCCGCCGATGTTGTGCAGCAGCATCTTCGTATAGATACGGGTGGAGCCGGCATCCTCGGGCTGGAGCCAGAACAGGATCGTCTTGATCGCACCTGCATCAAGCTCCTCGAGTCGAAGAGTGAGCTGGAACGGCCAGCGGTAGGTATAGGTGGCACGTCGACGCTGACGCTCCGGGCGAATACCGGCGATGACGCCGGGATCCTCAGGATTGTCGAACCACTGCTCTTGCACGCTGCTCAGGCCACCGCCATCGGCATGAATATCGACGTCGTAACGAGGAACGATCGGCTCCTCCGCAGCACCGAAGGTACCGAAGTGCACGAACGGGAAGTGCGCGACATCGAGGAAGTTCTCGGCAAGCACCGCTGCAGGCGAGCCGCCGACATCAGGCACGAGCCAGCCCTGGGCAAAGAGCGGATTCGCGTCGTCATCGTCTTCGATCAAGTCGCGCACGGGCTCCTGAGGCGCGATCCAGACGGTGCCGAAGCGCTCAGTTACGGCGAAGGGGTGGCCGGTCGACTGATACCCCTCGCCCTGACGGCTGATCGTGTAGTCACGGCCGAGTAGTCGAGCGGTGTAGGTGCCGCCATCAGGAATCTCGTTCGTGAGAGCCACGGCATGCCAACCACGCTCGAGCGAGGGATCGAGGTTGGTGAGTGAATTGGTCTCGCCGCGGGTATCGGGAGCAAGTGGCGCCGTGCCGGGCTCGACCGGTGCAATCCACACCATGCCGTCGTCCTCGCGCACGCCCCACGGGGTAAGTACCTTGGCGAAACTGGGAATCGCCTGGTCGGGGCCATTGGACGGAATGAGAGTGCATGTGCCGGTGCCGGTGAAGCGCCAGCCGTGATACGGGCACTGGAGGTCGCCGTCGACAACCTTGCCGTGACTGAGCTTGGCCAGGCGATGCGGGCATCGTGCCTCGACTACGGCGACGGGAGCGCCTGCGGTCGGTCGGAAGAGTGCCCAGTCGCGACCCGCAACGGTGACCTCGCGGGGGATAGCCGTGATCTCCTCACTGGCGGCCACCGGCCACCATCCCTCGACTGCTTCAGACTGGGCTATGCCCGTTGCCGTGCTCATCGCACCTCCTTGAGGGGCCAAGTCTGCCGCCCCGATGTGTCGAAGGCGTATCGAAGGGGTGAATTCGTCAGGCCGGGCGGAAGGAATCGTGCTCGGGCGGCTGCTCGTGCTTGATCATGACGTGCCGGGTGACCGTGTATTCGAGCAGTGCTTCGTGGCTCATGTCCTTGCCGAAGCCACTTGCCTTGACCCCGCCATGCGGGGCCTCGGAGGCGATGGGCAGGTGATCGTTGATCCAGGTCACCCCGTATTCGAGCTGGTGCGCGATGCGAAGACTGCGAGCTGTATCCGTCGTCCAGATGGAGCTGGCGAGGCCGTAACGGCAGTCATTGGCCAGCGCAACGGCCTCTGACTCATCAGTGAAGGGCAGCACGACCAGCACGGGTCCGAAGACTTCGTCTTGCACGATCTCGCTGCTCTGCGCAGCACCAGTAATCAGTGTCGGCGGGTAGTAATTGCCTGGCCCTTCCGGCACGGTTCCTCCGGTGCGAATTTCGGCCCCGCTTGCGGCAGCGCGCGTCACGAAGCCGTGCACGTGCTCGCGATGAGCAGCCGAGATGAGCGGACCGATGTCGGAGGTCGTATCCATGGGATCTCCAACGTGTACCGATTCCATGGTGGTGCGCAGCGCCTCGACTACCTGGTCGAACACCTCGGCCTGGGCGTACACCCGAGTGGCTGCTGTGCAGTCTTGACCCGAGTTGTAGGTCGCGCCCAGGGTGATGGCGCGTGCCCCGTGCGCGATGTCGGCATCGGCGAACACGAGCGCGGGTGCCTTGCCACCGAGCTCGAGATGTACCCGAGTGAAGCTGTCGGCTGCCGCGGTCATCACATTCTTGCCCGTGCGACTCGAGCCAGTGACCGACACCATCTGCACACGGGGATCGCGTACCAGTGCCTCACCGACATCGGCACCGCCGGTGACTACGTTGAAGACTCCGGGCGGCATGCCGGCCTCGATGGCGAGCTCGGCGAGACGCAGGGTCGAGCCGGGCGTGAGCGGTGCGGGCTTGATGATGATCGTGTTGCCGGCGGCGAGAGCTGGGCCGAACTTCCAGATGGCCATGATCATCGGGAAGTTCCACGGCGTGATCGCACCCACCACGCCAATCGGACGTCGCACGAGCATTGACGTGTAACCGGAGCTCAGCACTCCTGCGCCTGAGCCCTCCAATGATCGAGCTGCGCCGGCGAAGAACCGAAGATTGTCGGTGCCGAACGGGAGCTCGCCATCAGCGAAGACAGACCACGGCTTTCCGGTCTCCTCCACCTCGAGACGCGTCAGAACCTCGGTGTCACCATCGATGAGGTCGGCGAGACGCAGAAGGATTCGGGCGCGATCGCCGCCAGTGCGCCTAGACCATTCCCCAAAGGCTGCCTGGGCAGCCTTCGCGGCTGAATCCACATCAGCCGGTGAGCCCTGTGAGATCACGGCGGACTCTGCACCCGTCGCTGGATTCACCAGGCTGATGGGTGCTCCCGTACCGGGTCGGCTCGAGCCGTCGATGAATACGCCGTCGTGCGTTGCCATGGGCCCTCGTTACTTGGTGAGCTTGATGGCGCGGGATTCATCCCAGGCCAGGTGAACGGTCTCGCCACGAGTGACGCTCGCGGATCCCTGACAGGTGACCAGGACAGGGGCTGCGTGATTGGGGATGCTCAGGGCGATTGTCGAACTTCCACCGGTGAACTGGGTATCGACCACGTTGCCGGTCAGCACCGCTTGGTCTTGATCGACAAGACGGATGTCCTCGGGGCGGATGACCAACGTGGCCTCACCTGCGCTCGCTCCCACTGTGCCAGGCAGGAGCCCGAGGCCTTCGACCTGCACGCCTGCCTCGCTTGCTGTTCCGCGGAAGGCGTTGCTGGAGCCGATAAAGTCGGCAACGAACAGGTTCTCGGGGCGCGAGTAGAGATCGACCGGGCTGGCGACCTGTTGCACGACGCCCTCGGACATCACGGCAATCCGATCGGCCATAGACATCGCCTCATCCTGATCGTGTGTCACGACGACGAAGGTGATGCCAACCTCATGCTGAAGGCGCTTGAGCTCAAGTTGCATCTCGGCACGCACCTTGCGATCGAGAGCTGACAGCGGCTCGTCGAGCAGGAGCAGCTGTGGACGCTTCACAATGGCACGGGCAAGGGCCACACGTTGCCGCTGTCCGCCGGAGAGTTGAGCGGGGCGACGCGAGGCCTTGTCGGTGAGACCAACGGTCGCGAGAACCTCGGTGACACGATCGCGGATCTCGTCCTTGCCCAGGCCCTCGCGTTGTAGCCCGTAGGCCACGTTCTTCTCAACCGACATGTGCGGGAAGAGAGCGTAGGACTGGAACATCAGGTTAATCGGGCGCTTGTTCGGGGGAAGTGCCAGCAGACTCTGCGTGCCAAGGGTCACCGATCCTGCATCAGGGCTCTCGAAGCCGGCGAGCACTCGAAGCAACGTGGTCTTGCCGCAGCCTGAGGGGCCGAGAAGCGCGAAGAACTCGTTCTCGCGAATATCGACGCTGACGTCATCGAGGGCGGTGACGTCGCCGAAGAACTTGCTGACGCCGGTGATGGATAGCAGTGGCTTGTTCATACGGCATCCGTAATTCGGGTGAATCGCTGTGCGGCGATCACGACAGTGAAACTGACGAGCAGGAGCAGGGCAGCGAGGGCATTGATCTCCGGGGTGACTCCGAATCGCACCATCGAGTAGATGACGATCGGAAGGGTGGGCGTGCTCGGGCCATCAGTGAAGAAGGCGATGACGAACTCGTCGAGGCTCAGCGTGAAAACCAGGAGTGCGCCGGCGACGATGGCGGGTGCGAGGCTCGGAATAGTAATGCGGAAGAAAGTGCCGACCGCGCTGGATCCGAGATCTCGGCTTGCTTCCTCGAGGCTGGGGTCAGTCTGGCCGAGTCGAGCGGTGACGACCGCGGCTACGAAGGCCATGCCGAAGACCACGTGGGCGAGCAGAACCGAGTGAAGTCCGAGGGTCATGCCCACGGCGCTGAACATCACGAGCAAGCCGATCGCGAGCGCGAGATCGGGCACGATCGCGGGAGTGAGGGCGTAGGCCTCGAGAACGGCCGAGCGCGTGTACCGCGCGAGTCCGATCGCGAGCAAAGTTCCGAGAATCGTGGCCAGCACCGTGGCTCCAACAGCCACGATGATGGTGTTGATGAATCCTTGACGGATCAATTCATCATTCATCAAGGTGGAGTACCAGCGGCCGCTGAAGCCGCCCCAGCTGAAGGGCATCTTGCTCGCGTTGAAACTCATGATCACCAGCACGATGATCGGGATGTAGAGGAAGACATACGTGCCGATGAGCGGCAGTCGCAGCCAGCCGAGGTTACGCATGGCGCCCCCTGCCGTTGATGCGTCGCGAGATAGCGGCCTGCCCGGCGAACAGGATGATGAGGAGCGCGACCATGATGAGTGCCAGCACAGCGCCGAAGGGCCAGTCACGGGCCTTCAGGAACTGATCACGAATGAGATTGCCGATCATCACGGTCTTTCCTCCACCGAGAAGCTCGGGAACGATGAAATTGCCGAGGCTCGGCACGAACACGAAAATCGCACCGATCATCGTGCCGGGGAGTGTGAGCGGAAGCGTGATCGTGAAGAAGGCGCGGGCACGACTTGCGCCGAGGTTGGTGGCTGCCTCGATGAGTGAGTTGTCGAGACGCTCCACGGATGCATAGATCGGCAGGATCATCAATGGTAGGTACGCGTAGAGCAAGCCGACGACCACCGCGCCTCGGGTGTAAAGCAGGTCGAGAGGCTCATGCAGGATCCCGACCGCCATCAGGCCCTTGTTGAGGGGGCCCTCGGAATTGAGCAGCAGGATCCAGGCATACGTGCGGATGAGGAAATTGGTCCAGAAGGGAAGTACGACGAGAACGAGTGCGAGATTGCGCCATTTGCGAGGCAGTCGCGCGATGGCATAAGCGGTCGGGTACCCGATGGCCAGGGCGAGGATCGTGGTGATCGTCGCAATCAGGATCGAGTTCCCGATGACTGACACGTACACCGACTCGATGACCCGGTGGAAGTTGTCGAGGGTGAATTCCATCTTTACGCCACCGAAGCGTCCGCGCTTGAGGAAGGCGTATGAGAGCACCAGGACCATCGGAATGGCCATGAAGACCGTGACGTAGAACAGGCCAGGCCCGAGGAAGATGAATCGCGCACCAAGGGCGCGACGCCTTTCGGCGCCGCGCCCTTGGGCGGCAGGTGAGGTCATAGGAATTACCGCAATTAGTTAGCGGTGACCTCGGTCGCGATGGTGGTGTACTTCGTGCTGTCCTCGCCCAGGTCAACCTCGGCCTCCTGCTTGAGCAGGTCGCCAGGGGTCATGCCCATGTTCGGGTAGCTCTCGGCCAGCTTGGCGCCCACGGCATCCATGGCTGCCTTGTTGGGCACCTTGTAGAGGATGTTCTCGGCAACCCAGGCGTGGTTGGCTGGGTCGAGGATGTAATTGATGAATGCCTCAGCAGCGGCCTTGTTCTTCGTGCCCTTGAGGATGACCATCGTGTCGGACCACAGGTCGCTGCCCTCCTTGGGCACGACGAACTTGATGTTGGGATCCTCGGCGATGCCGTAGTTGCACCAGCCGTCCCAGGCCACAGCCATGGTGGCCTCGCCCGAGACCAGTCGCGAGTAGAAGTTGGTGTCGTCGAATGCGAGCAGGCCGGCCTTCTCGGCGATGGCGAGATCCTTTGCCTGGGCCAGCTCGGCATCGTCAGTGGTGTTGATGCTGTAGCCAAGTGACTTCAGGGCCGGGAGCAGCAGCCAGCGCTCGGTGGCCAAAGCGGTGATCTTGCCCTTGTTCTCGGCCGATGGCTTCAGGATGTCATTCCAGCTCGTGGGAGCGGTCTTGACCAGATCAGAGCGGTAGCAAATGCCCGTGGTGCCCCAGGTGTACGGAACCGAGTAGGTGTTTCCCTTGTCGAACGGCAGCTGAGCCGCCTCGGGGTACAGGTTCGCCAGGTTCGGGATATTCGCGGGGTCGATGCTCTCTAGGAGACCGGCGTCGTTCAAGGCCTGCGCGTACTGGCCGGAGACGAATGCGACGTCGAAGCCCGAGTCACCGCCTGCCGTGAGCTTGGCAACGATCTCCTCGTTGGTGGCGTGGTTCGCGATGGTCAGCGGAACGCCGGTGGCAGCCTGGAACTTGGTTGCGAGATCCTCGGGGTAGTAGCCCGCCCAGTTGGAGACGGTCAGGGTCTGGCCCGACAGATCGGCAGGGCCGGCAGGAGAGGAGCTTGCTGCGGGAGCGGCACTTGCCGCGGCCGAAGTTGAGCTCGAACTGCCGCCGCAGGCGGACAGGACGAGGGCTGCCGAGGCAGCAACGGTGAGAGCCGCAGCTGTGCGACCTCCGAGACGACGACGCATGGGGGCTCCTAGATAGGTGGGGGTGTCAGGCTTCCAGCCACGTGTTGCACGGACGTTAAGCCACGATTGCAGGCTTTCGCTGGGGAATTCGTCGATATCTGGGAAATTTCCTGAATTGTGATTTAAGAACTCCTAGGGTCAGGGCGTGGCTCGACGTGGTGCTCTCAAGGCGAATCTGCTTGTCGCTGCCCAGCGGGCGATGGCCGAGCACGGCACGTCGGTACGCCTGAACCAGATCGCATCAGAAGCCGGAGTCACTGCCGGCGCGGTGCTCTACCACTACCCGAACATGCAGGAGCTCCTGTTCGAGGCGAACCAGTCGGGCATGGCTCGCTTCCACGATCAACGGCTTGAGGCACTCGCCGGCATCAGTGATCCGGCCGCTCGCTTGATTCAGACCATTCGCACGGGTGTGCCCGAGGGACCCGAGGATCCTGACGTGCGTTTGCTGTGCGCGCTCGGTGGTGAGGCTGCTCGAAATAACCTGTACGCCCTGCTCCTTACTTCCCTCTTCGACCGCCAAGTCAGCATGTACCAGGGCATCCTCGAGATGGGAGTGGCCTCGGGCGCATTCGTTCTTCGGCAGGACACGATCACCATCGCACGTAACCTCGTGGCCCTCGAGGATGCCTACGGCTACCGGATGATGGCCAAGCATCCGACCCTCGGATATGACTCTGCTGTTGAATTGATCGTCGAGTACGCCCGATTGGCCACCGGACACCCGCTACCCCTGGAGAAGTGATGTCGACCCGCCCGCTCACAGTTCTGTTCATGCCCGAGTCGGCCTATGGGCCTACGAATCAGTGCATCGGTATTGGCAAGGTACTTCTCGAGCGTGGGCACCGCGTGGTCTTTGCTGCTGAGGCATCGTGGGCGGGCAAGCTCACGGCCCTGGGTTTCGAGGAAGATCTCGTCGATCTCGCTCCTGCTCCTGAAGGCGATGACGAGCAGGATGCCGGCCAATTCTGGAAGGATTTCATTCGCGAAACCGCACCCGAGTTTCGCAAGCCGACTGTCGAGCAGCTCCAGACCTTCATCAAGCCGACCTGGCAGGCGCTCATCGATGGCGCGATGTTCTGCGAGCCACAGTTGCGGGAGATCCTCGCGCGTGTGAAGCCTGACGTCATCGTCGAGGACAACGTGCTGTGCTTCCCGGCGCTGATGACGAATGGTGCACCCTTCGTCCGGATCGTCTCCTGCAACCCGCTTGAGATCAAAGGCGACGGAGCAGCGCCCGTGTTCTCCGGGCTTCCTGCCGCCGATCGAAGCGAATGGGCGTCCTTTGACTCGGAGTACGAGCGCACTCATCGCGAGATCTGGAATGCATACAACGCCTGGGTGATGGAGCAGGGTGCGCCGGGGCTTCCCGACCTCGAATTCATTCACACGTCCGAGGCCGCGAATCTGTATGTCTTTCCTGAAGAAGCCGACTACACGAATGACCGCCCGCTCGGCTCGAACTGGCATCGAATGGATTCCAGCGTGCGTGAGACCGATCAGGAGTACGTCATTCCGGCCGCGGTGGCTGATCGCCCTGCCGATAGCGCACTGATCTACCTCTCGCTCGGCTCCCTTGGAGGTGCCGATGTGGATCTCATGCGGCGTCTTATCGACGTGCTCAGTCGCACCAGGCACCGTTTCATCGTGAGCATGGGCCCGCAGCACGAGTTGCTGACCCTCGCACCGAACATGGTCGGTTCCGAATTCCTGCCGCAGACCAAGATCGTGCCCCAGGTCGATCTTGTTATCACTCACGGCGGCAACAACACGACTACTGAGTCACTGCACTTCGGCAAGCCGATGATCCTGTTGCCGCTGTTCTGGGATCAGTACGACAATGCCCAGCGCATGGATGAACTCGGTTTCGGCGTGCGACTGTCAACATACGCCTTCACTGAGGATGAGATGAACGCCGCGCTCGAGAAGTTGCTCGCGGACGCCGACCTTCGGGCACGTCTCGAATCGATCGGTCAGTCGATTCGCGCACGCGATGGACTTCGCCGTGGTGCCGACGTCATCGAAGCAGTCGGCAATGCTCATCTCGAGGGCGTGTGACGCGATTCGACGAAGCACTGCTGCGCGACTGCGTGCCGGCAGACCTCCTGCCTGAGCGTCGACGCGCTGAAGCAGAGCGCATCGAACTACCGCTTCGCCTCCTGGCCTCAGTGGCGCTGGGGGAGAGCGCGTGGATTCTCGTCATCTGCGATCAGCGGGGCATTCGATACGGCATACCGGCGGTCATTCGAGATGGCTCCCTGTCTCGAGCCGTACCTGGCGACGGCGTGAGCGAAGCACTGCTCGCAATGACCGTGGATGACTCGGTCTCTGTCGAAGGGCTGGAGTTCGAGAGGTTCGGCGGCAGTCGACAGTTCGGTGAGACTGCCATCCAGGTCGATCAGACCAATGAGCTGATTCGCGTGGGTGACGCGATGGTGAAGTGGAACCTTCATCCCGCGGACTCCGCCGCACCAGGGCCGATCCGCTCAAGCCTGCTTCATGAAGCCGGTTTTACTGAGACTCCCCGACCCTGGGGGCATGTGCACATGCGCATCAATGACGAGCTGATGCACGTGGCCAGTGTTGTCGACTACGTGCCCGACACAGAAGACGGCTGGGACTGGGCGGTCACCGATGTCAGGCGGTTTGCTCGCGGTGAGCTCGATAATCCGGAGGCGCTCAAGCCCGTCCGCGCCATCGGAGCGTTGGTGGCGCGCATGCATGTGGGTCTATCTCAGGGCGGCCTTGCAGATGCGACTGCGGTTGATTCGCGTGAGTGGCGCGAGCTCGCGGACTCCGAGTTGACCACGGCGGTCGCGCTCGAAAGCGCTGCCGGGCATCCAGCGCTTGCGCGGCTTGAGCCTGCCTGTCGCACTGCAATCGAAATGATCTCCGAGATCTCGTCGACTCCACTGATGCGTATTCACGCCGATTTGCATATCGGTCAGATCCTTCGCACCACATCAGCGCATGAGTACCTCGTCATCGACTTCGACGGCAACCCGACTCAGGAATCGATCACGGAGTTCCAGCCCGCTGCCCGCGACGTCGCGGGAATGCTGTGCTCGCTGGATCACGTGGCCAGGGTCGTGATCCACCGCACTGATGACTTAAAGCCCGATCAAGTGCAGCGAACACTCGACTGGATCTCCGCGGCCGAGGCGGAATTCCTCGAGGCGTACACGACCACCCTCGCAGCGGCCGGAAACGCTGAACTCTTCGATGCGCGTCTCGTCGCGCCCTTCCGCATTCAGCAGGAATGTCGCGAGTACATCTACGCTGATCGCTATCTACCGCACTGGCGGTACGTTCCTGAGGCAGCGCTGCCTGCACTCCTCGAATCGCTCACGAAGGATGAGATCTGATGGATCCCCGCGCATTCGCTGACGATCTCAGCGCTAAGCCCGATTCACTCATGCGGCTGGCCGAGATCCTGCGTACCGGCGATCCCTGGTCGGGAACCGGGATTACGCGTGAGAGTCACCTCGTGCTGCTCGGTATGGGGTCCTCTCACTATGCGAATGCAGTGGCAGCCGCGCGACTGCGATCGCGCGGTGTCAACGCGGTCGCCGAACTCGCCAGCAGCGACCTGCTTCCGGCGATCACCTCGACGTCGGTGGTGATCGCGGTGTCGGCAAGCGGAGGATCGACCGAGACCCTGGATGCACTGAACCGCTACGCGTCGCCCGCCCAGGTAATCGCTATGACCAACGTCGCGGATTCGAAGATTTGCGCCCAGGCGGCCCAGGTCATCGACATGTCAGCCGGCCTCGAGGCAGGAGGCGTCGCCTGCCGTTCCTTCCAGCACACGCTGATCCTGCTTCTCGCTCTCGAGGCCCACCTCTTCGGCGAGCCAATGCCGAGTGACTTGGTCCAGCGCACATCCCGGGCGAGTGCTCACCTGATCGACACTGCTGACACGTGGCTACCGGCCTTGCGTGAAGCCATGATCGGCCCGGCCGGCACCCATCTCGTTGCGCCTGCACGTCGGCTCAGTTCCGCCCAGCAGGGCGCCCTCATGCTGCGTGAGGGACCACGACTCGCTGCGATCGGTTGCGAGACAGGGGACTGGAGTCATGTCGACGTCTACCTCACCAAGACCACTGATTACCGCTTGCTGCTGTTCGCAGGCTCACGCTGGGAACCAGAACTCCTCAGGTGGGTCAAGGAGCGCGGCACGACCTTGGCCAGCGTCAGTGGTGACGTCGAGGGCGCCGTGCTCTCCATCCGTTTTCCGGGAGATGACGACGACGATCTTCGACTGCTAGTCGAGGTTCTCGTCCCTGAACTACTTGCCTCGTCTTTATGGTGACGGTGATCGCGCTGCACGGCTTCACCCGCGGCCCGCAGCACCTGGCTGCCCTCGCCCACGCCTGCGAGCAGCAGGGCTGGTCGTGCCTTCGTCCGAAGGTCGCCTCGCGCTGGTTCTCGGTGCGCATGAACTCCCGTCGTCACCTCGATCGGCTTGCCGTAGAACTCATACGCGTTTGCGCCGGGCAGCAGGTGGTGATCGTGGGTCACTCAGCTGGCACGGCAGCGGGCTCCTGGATCGCGATGCGCATGGTCGAGGCAGGCGTTGATCTGCGCGGGCTTGTCTACGTGGACGGCAACGACAGTCCCAATCACCTCCTGGAGAAGGCCTGGCCCTCGCTCGAGTCGGTGAGGATACGCGGCGTGCTGGCTCCGCCCAGCCCGTGCAATCGCCAGGGCAGGCTCCAGAGCTTCCTCGCCGTGAATCGACCGGGTGAATACGTGGTGATCCCGGGCTCTGGTCACGGAGACATCGAGATCGACGACAGTGCCGTATACCGACGGGCCTGCGGCGACCAATCGACGCCGGAGACCAAGGCGGCGGTTCTCGCTGCTGTGATCGATGCAATTGCTGAACTCGTGAGCGCTTAGATCGGATCTGCGCCGATTGGACTCAGTCGAGCCGGCGCTCTGAGCCGCGCAGGATCAGCGTGGTCGGAAGAACGTGATCGTGGTGCTCCGCGCCGACACCGTTCAGGCGTTCGATGAGCAAGGAAGCGGCCAATGTTCCCATCTGCTCGACGTCCTGGCTGACCACCGACACCTCGGGTTGCATGAGCCCTGCGAGATCGAAGTCGTCGAAGCCGATGAGTGGCAGTCGGCGTCCGGCATCACGGAAGGCCCAAAGAGCTCCGATGGTCGCTCGATTATTCGCGCCGAACACGGCATCGGCATCGGTGTCTGCGAGCATTCGCGACACCGCAACACGTGCTTGCTCTTCCGTATGCGCCTCAGTGAATACGAGTTCGGGTCGTATCTCGATTCCGCGCTCACTGAGCGCGAGATCGTATCCGTGCATGCGCTGTTCGAGGGTATAGATCGACAGCGCATCGCCGACGAATGCCACCGAACGCGCCCCTTCGTCGATCAGCGTGGTCACTGCGGCGCGAGCGCCGCCGAGATCGTCCGAGAGAACTGCATCGGCCGCCATCGCCGATACAGGACGGTCGAGGAACACGATCGGCGGGAGAGCACCGGCGATCTCGTCCCAACTTCGCGTCGGGCGATGCGGCGGAACGATGATGAGTCCGTCGACACGTTGCTCGACAAGGCGATCTACCAGCTTGTCGTGCCGAAGGCCGTCCTCCTCGGAACTCGCAGTGATGAGCAGGTAGCCCCGATCGGAAGCCTCGCGCTCGACTGCCCGGGTCAACGCGGAGTAATAAGGGTTCGAGAGATCGCCGATGATGAGTCCGAGCATCTTGCTGTCCCAGCCCGGACGAATACTGGCAGCGGCCAGGTTTCGTCGATAGCCCAGTGATTCGATTGCGAGACGAATGCGCTCGGCGAGCTCGCTGTCGATGTTCGTCGCACCATTGACGTATCGGGAGACCGTGCGCAGAGCGACCCCCGCCTCGCGAGCGACATCGTTCATGGTCGGGCTTGAGCCCATCAGCGGCCTTCGGTCAGGAAAGTGAGGGGATCGGCGAGTTCGGGGCTTAGTTCGCTGATCACCTCAACTGTCGTCCTTCTCCCGGATACGAGTGCCCCCGAGCACGCGGCAGCGAGAAGCGCCGTCGCCTCAGGTGCGAATCCTGCCGCGATGCCGCACAGGAGTCCGGCGCTCAAGGCATCGCCCGCGCCATTGGTCGTGACGGGGATGTCGCGCCACAGCGGTGCCAGGTGAAAATCCTGGTCGGCCCACTCGTCGGCTCTCTCGAGAAGAGCGCGACCGGCACGACGGAATCGCCGGGAGTCTGCCGTGCGCACGAACAGTCCTTGGGCGCCTGCGGAGATCGCGGCGATGGCCACCCCCCACTCGAGGAGCTGAGTGAGCATGCGATCGATCAGCGCAGTACTGAAGGGTTCGTCGATGCGTAGGGCCGACGTGAGGTCATCAAGGCTGGGTGAGATCACATCGGTCTGCCCTGCGATGAGCGGGAGGATTGCATGCCAATCGAGGCTCGCTGCCGCAGAGGCGGTGTCGACGTAGGACAGATCCACGGAAGTGGTCACGCCGGCCCCTCGCGCGCGAGTCAGCAGGGCATCCAGCGGGGCTGCATCATCCGCGACGAGTGCAGGGAGCAATGCTGGGTAGCCGACATGCAGGAGATCGACCCCGTCGAGAGCGATCTCGCCTCCATCGAATCTCGCATTCGCGCCGATGCTGTGCCAGATCGTGCGATCGACACCGTGCGGCTCGAGGATCAGGCTGTACGACGTGCCCACCTGGCTGAGAGATCGAATACCTGAGATATCTGCACCGCGAGCCTGTAGCGAGTCGCGCACGTAGTGCCCGAGCTCGTCATCGCCGACTCCGCACTCCAACCTGAGAGGGACACCCAGGTCGAGGAGATTCTCGCCCGTGTTGCCCACCATGCCGCCGAGCTGCATCGACAATGGGCCGATCTCGATGAGTCGTCCGGGGGCGAACTGAGCGGACTCGTCGATGTGCGGGCGAAGATCGACGCAGACGAGACCGGCAATGGAGATGCTGTGCATGCCGAGATCTCAGGGGGTGACCGACGCGCCGGTGGCCTGCGAGCGCAGGGCGGCGTCGAAGATCCGATGGGTCAGCGCAGCCTCGTCGGGCGTGACGCAGCCGAAGCGATCTCCCAGTACTCCCTCGCGCTCGGCAAGGAAAGCAGCCCACATCTGCAGGATGGCATCGGAGAATCCGGTCTCGAAGATTCCGCCGGTCACCGTGGGCCATACCGATTGGCTCCCGGCATCCAGCCGCTGCCAGGCTTGCTCGGTGCCGATACCCGGCACGCTGATGCGCGAGAAGACCTCGACCTCCTTCGGTGACTTCGTGCTGAAACGCACGCCGCCCTCGACTCCGATGGCCTCGAAGAACCAGGTGTTCTTCTCACCAGGAGCAATGCGCTTGGTCTCGGTGGTCAGAGGAAACACGTGGTCACCTTCGCGACTCCAGCACTGCAGAACGGCGTTATCCCAGGTGTCGCAGGGAACAGACGTGCCGTCGGGGCCGGGGCGTTCGGGAACGATGTTCTGCAGCACCGCACTGACCGACGTCGGTGCCCAGCCAAGGCGCAAAGGCACGTGCCAGGTATGCATACCGAGGTCATTCATCACGCCGGCCTCACCGCAGTACTCGACCTGGCGCTTCCAGTTGATCGGCTTGGCGGGATCGATGTCACTCGAGTGCAGGAAGCCGCACCGTGCCTCGATGATCGTGCCCAGGGCACCGGACTTCACGTAATCGATGGCCCACTGGGCGCCGGGGTAGAAGGGCATCTCACTGGAGCAGCGCACGAAACTCTCGGGGTGCTCGGCCGATGCCGCGAGAATGGCGTCCGCTGCACTGCCGTCGATCCCGAAGGGCTTCTCGGCGAGCAGGCTCTTGCCGGAGTTGATCACATCGACATAGAGCTGCTCATGAAGGTCGTGGCGAACGGCCACATAGACGACGTCAATCGAGTCATCTGCCAGCAGCCCGCGGTAATCGGTGACAAGACCGGTGACGGTGTCGATGTCACGGAACCATTCGAGGGCAGCGGGATTGATATCGCACACTGCGGTGAGGCGCGGTCTCACGGGATGATCGATCAGGGCGGGCCAGCGCTGGATCGCCGCCGCGATCTCGCGGCCCATCAGGCCGCCACCGACGATCGCGACGTTCACCTGGCGCGCACTCACGCCTTACTACCAGTCGCGAGAACGAGGGCCTCATCGACGCTCGCGTTGTCGTGAAGCACGGCCATCAGAGCAGCAGTGATACCTGCCGGATTGTCGTGCTGGATGATGTTACGGCCGTAGACGATTCCGCTCGCGCCCTGCGCCAGGACAGCAACGGTGCGCTCGAGCAGGGTGCGATCGTCGACCTTGCCGCCACCGCGCACCAGCAGCGGAGTGTCTCCCGCAACCTCGATGACTTGGTGGTACTCCTCGATGTTGTCGGTGGGGTCGGCCTTGATCAGGTCGGCGCCGAGCTCGCGAGCCTGGCGCACGAGCGCGCGGATCTTGCCGGTATCGCCGTCGACCATGTAACCGCCGCCGGCCTTCACGTTGTCCTGCATCACCAGGGGCTCCACCATGAGCGGCATGCCGTAACGGGTGGCTTCCTTGCGAAGTTCCATGATCGACAGGATGCACGCCTCGCGAATCTCCGGACGCCCCGGCAGTTGCAGCAGGTTGACGCACACGGCGACGGCATCGAGTCGTACGGCCTGCTCGATGGCATCGGGGAAGTGGTGGCTGAAGATGTGCTCATCGAGCGGATTGCCGTAGACATTGGCGACATCGGTACGCATGACCAGCGCAGGCTTGTCCTTGCCGGGAATCTCCTGGAGGAGTCGTGCCTGGCCGGGGGTGAGCTGGATGGCATCAGGGCCCGCGGCGACGATGGTGTCGACGGCCTGGCGCATGTCCGCGATCCCGCCCAGGAATGAGGGCTCTCCGAAGAAGCCGTGGTCGATCGCGACATCGAGGGCGCGGTGCGAGCGGGAGTTGAACAGTCGGTTGATTCTCACCGGGGTCATGGAAGTCTCCTCATCTGTGGTGGGATAACGTTATCCCGCGTGGAAGGTTGGATTGAGCCTTTTCGCGGAAATTTCTGTGGCATCCCGTGGGCGAGGGGTCCGACCACTAAGTTGTCTATACAGGTCGAGGCCGCTTTCGAGCCCACCTGCCTCGACAGGAAGTAGCTCAGCGCGTGGATACCGATCTCGGCCAGCCGGTACTCGGATTCGGTCGTATCCCCGACGCACTTCAGCCCCCGGAAGGTACCCAGGCACTTCTGTTCGACTGCGACGGGACCCTGGTAGACACCCTGGCCCTCTACAAGAGCTGCTGGACAGTGGTGTTCGGGGCTCGTGGATTCACGTTGACCGAAGAGTGGTTCGAAACCTGGCGCGGTCACACGATGGAACCCTTTCTCCTTGCTGCGCTCCCTGATCTGACCCCTGATGAGCTCCTTGTCGTCGAACGCGAAGGGCTCGACATGTTCTTCGAGCGCGCGCATGAACTTGAGGCCTTCGAGCACATCGTCGACATCGCTCGGCAGTTCCATGGCCGCATTCCCATCGCGGTCGTCTCAGGAGGCCCTCGCGACGCAGTGGAGCGCACGTTGGAGGCAACAGGCCTCGATGAGCTCTTCGACCTCGTCGTCACGAATAGCGATGTCGAAAACGGCAAGCCGGCCCCCGACGTTTACCTGCTGGCGATGGAGCGGCTCGGTGTCGATGCTGCCCACTGCATCGCTTATGAGGACTCGGGCTCCGGACTCGCATCGGCCGTGGCCGCGGGCATTGCACATGTGCGCGATGTGCGCACGATCTAGATTCTCATCACACCGACAACACTGGGAGACACCATGTTCGACTACAGCGCCGAGATGTTCCATGTGGGCTACCTCGTGCCCGATATCCATGCGGCGATGGCCGACCTCGGCCCGTCGCTGAACCTGAAGTGGACCCAGGTCATCTCGCGTGACGACCAGCCCTGCTGGACTCCTGAGCGCGGCGCCTTCACCTGCCCGCTCACCTTCGCGTACTCCACTGAGGGCCCGCAGCGCGTCGAGCTGATTCAGGGTGTTGCCGGAACCGTGTGGGATCACGGGGGAGCGGGACACCTGCATCACGCGGGCGTGTGGTGCGATGTGCCGGCACTCACTGACTCACTGATCAACCAGGGCTGGGAGCTCATCGCCGCGCAGAAGGCTCCGGAGGACGGCTACGGATCCTTCACCTACGTGCGCTCTCCCTCGGGCTTCCTGCTCGAGCCCGTCACGCTGAACAACAAGGAGCGCATGGAGCGCTGGTTCGCGGGCGGTTCGCTGTAACCCACAGTCGCGAGTGGCCGGTACCCGACGGGGTGCCGGCCACTCGTCTTTTCTCGTGACATTCAGCCGAGTCGAGGGGACCTAAGTCCCTCGGTATCCCTCGTTTACTTACTTTAGATTCGCTACAGGATCTAAGGAGCGGAGGACGGATGCGCACTCGTAAGCACCCCTTGAGTGGGGCGATCTATGACGTCAGGCCTGATGGCCTGGTTGATGTCACGCAGGGTGATCGCCACGGTGTCTTCACCTCCGAGGGTCACTGGATCGAGGGCGATCTCTACTCGGTCGACATTCACCTGTGCGGCTGGCTTGCCGGCCCGCAACTTCCGGCGGGAACGCCGGGCAATCCGAAGGACTTCCCGGCCGAGCAGAAGGAGAAGAGCGCATGACCGCGACACTGCCGCACCTGACGAGCCCGCTCTCCGCGGACGACCAGTACCAGATGTACATGGATGTTCTCGATCGCGATTCGCGCACCGTTCCTGAGGTCTACCGCATCAAGAGTCCGTTCCCCGAGGTGTCGATGACGGTACCCGCTTCCCGGTACACCTCGCGCGAGTTCCACGATCTTGAAGTCGAGAAGGTGTGGAAGAAGGTCTGGCAGATGGCCTGCCGCGAAGAAGACATCCCCACCAAGGGCGAATACGTCATCTATGACATTGCCGGCATCTCTGTCATCGTGATCCGTCAGGCAGACGGCAGCATCAAGGCGCATCGCAATGTCTGCCTGCACCGCGGTCGCACCCTCAAGGAGGTCGACGGAAAAGTCGACAACTTCCAGTGCCAGTTCCACGGCATCAGTTGGAATATCGACGGCACCCTGCGCAACATGCCCTGCAAGTGGGACTTCCCGCAGGTGGGTGATGACTGGTCGCTCAAGGGCGTCAAGGTCGATACCTGGGGAGGCTTCGTCTTCATCAACCTTGACCCCGACTGCGAGCCCTTGCTCGACTTCCTCGGCGACATGCCTAAGCAGTTCGAGAAGTGGCCGCTGGAGAAGCGCTTTAAGCAGGTGCACGTGGCGAAGGTGCTGCGCTGCAACTGGAAGGTCGCGCAGGAGGCCTTCATGGAGTCGTGGCATGTCGTGGCCACCCACTCGCAGCTCCTGCCGGGCATCGGCGACATTGTGGCGACGTACGACACCTTCGGTAACTTCTCGCGTGCGATTACGCCGAATGCAGTGCCGAGCCCGCACCTGAACTGGCAGCCCACTGAGCAGGAGATGTTCGATGCTCTGACTGATCGCAATCTGGACGAGCCGGTCAATGCGATCCCGGATGAGATCACCGCTCGCGAGCACATCGCGAACAATCGCCGCAACCACCTGCAGAACGAGCTCGGCGAGGCGGCCCAAGAGCTCTCTGACGCCGAGATGCTCGACAGCATGGTCTACACGCTGTTTCCGAACCTGCATCCGTGGGGTTCGTACAACCGCACGCTCTACCGGTTCCGTCCGTATGGCAATGATCCGTCGATGTGCATCATGGAGTGCATGATCTTGAGTCCCTACGAGGGCGATGATCGGCCGCATGGGGCAAAGATGCACATGCTGGGCGTCGATGATGACTGGACGGATGCTCCCGAGCTCGGGCTGCTGACTCGAGTCTTCAACCAGGACGGTTACAACATGCCGATGGTCCAGCGGGGCCTGGAATCCGACTCACTCCAGGAGGTCACCTTCGCGGAGTACCAGGAAACCAAGATCCGCCACTTCCATAGCGTGCTCGACGAGTGGATCAAGTAGGGCGCGCACCCAGATCACGGGGGAATGAGGGGCTCGGTCGCTGAGGCGACCGGGCCCCTTGTCCCTTTCCCTGCGGGCTTGGTGCCTCATGCTTAGACTGCGGCTCACCTACGAGTAATGGAGCACGGAATGTCTGACGAGAAGTGGTGCATCGACACCGGCCTGGCCACTCAGTTCCCGGTGTACACCCGGTTCAACGCCAACGATGTGCTCCCTGACCCGATCACCCCACTGGGTGCCAGCATGTTCTGGAACCCGGAGATGTTCCCCGGCGGCTCGCTGGCCTACGCCGAGCTGGGCTCGGCCACCGCGGTCGAGGCGATCGAGAACGAGGCATGGCCGTTCGGTGCCTTCTGCTACGGCTACCTCTACGTGAACGTCACGATGGCGCGCCTCGTGGGCATCCGCAGCGGCATCGGCTGGGAGGGCATCGACGCAGCATTCTTCGGCAGTCACCCCGATGCGCCGAAGCATAAGGATCTGCCCACCGACATCAATCCCGAGCTCAGCCAGAAGATCGCCGATCGCACGACCTGGACTCTCACGACCTCGACCTTCCCTGAGCTCGATGAGGAGACCCGCATCGCCGACGGGCTGCGTGCCAGCCGCCCTGACTTCTCGACGCTGACCAACGCAGCACTCGTGGCATACGCGCGCTCGATGATGCCCTACTCACGCCTGATGTGGCGTGGTGAGGTTGTTGCCGGCTCGCAGGCAGCAATCGGCCCCGCAGTAGTCATGAGCATCCTCGGCCCCGACAACCCGGTGAACGTCGTCGACATCACCGGCCCGGCCGGCGACGTCGTCTCGGCGATGCCGTCATACGCCCTGTGGGACATGTCGCGCCTGGTTCGCGCCAGTGCACCGCTGACCAAGGCTTTCGACGAAGGCATCGAGGGCCTCAACGAGCGCCTGCGTGCGCATCACCCCGACTTCGCTCAGCATTTCGCTGCGTTCATTCGTGAGTTCGGCTACCGCGGCCCGTCCGAGTGGGACATGGGTGCCGACTCTTGGGAGACCAAGCCCGAGCTCGCGCTCTCGCTGCTCGATCGCATGCGCCAGCTCGACGACTCCGCATCGCCGGCCGCACGTCGTGCCGAGAGCTCGGAGCGCTCCGAACGTGCCTACGCGCAGGTGACCGCATCGCTCGCGGGTGCTGATGAGGCACTGGCCACCCTGCGCATGGGTGTCGACAGCGCGCGCCGATTCGCCGGCTGGCGTGAGCTCGCGAAGTCGAACTGCATCAAGGTCATCAACGAGGCTCGCGCCGCGATGCTCGAGTTCGGTGGCCGCCTTGCTGCTCAGGGTCATCTCTCCGATGCCTCGCAGATCTTCATGGCACTCAATGAAGAGCTCGAGATGCTGGTCTACGGGCCTTCTCGCATGACCGAGAAGCTGGCCGAGCGCGAGAACGAGTGGCGCGCGCTGTTCGATGTCGAGATCCCGCTGTTCCTTGAAGCGGGCAAGCCGATGAAGAAGCTCTCGGAGTTGCCGCGCAAGACCGATGTCACCTTCGATGTCGCGAAGTCGGGCGACGTGCTCACCGGTACGCCTGCGTCATCGGGTGTTGCCCGCGGTCGCGCGCGGATCATTCTCGATCCCGGGCAGATCGCCGACTTCGAGCCCGGTGACGTGCTCATCGCCCCGCAGACTGACCCGTCGTGGACTCCGCTGTTTGTGGTGGCCAGTGCGGTCGTTGTCGGTGTGGGTGCGCTGAGCAGTCACGCGATGATCGTGAGTCGTGAGTTGGGCATTCCGTGCGTGGCCGGTCTGGAAGGCGTGACCAAGCGCATTCCCGATGGCGCCATGGTCGAGGTCGACGGATCGACCGGAGCAGTCACCCTGCTCTAGTCGTCGTTCTCGTCGTTCTTGCTGATCTTGTCGTCATTCTGCTTCGTCGATGAGGGAGTCGGAGTCGGCGTCGGCGTCGTGCTTCGTGAGGCAGACGGTGTTGGCGTCGCGATTCGTGACGCGGACGGTGTCGCCGAGGCAGTCGGCGAGGTCGATGTGCTGGGGCTTGCCGATGCTGACGCGCTGGCTGAGCTCGAGAAGCTCGCGGATGACGATGCCGAGGCACTCATGCTGGGTGTCGCTGACGGCGAGCGCACGTCGGTGTCGTCGGTATGCGCGCCGCCTGTCGTTGAGCTTGACTCGTGCTGCTTCTCGGGGCCTCGCGTGCGCGTGGGGCTGGCAGTGGGCGAAGCCGAGGGTGATGAGGTCGACTCCTCGGCGGCACTCGGCGCAGGCTTCGACGGTCGCGGCAAGCGCTTGCCGCGCTCGGACTCCGGTCTCTCCTTGCGCTCGCGAGTCGCGGAGGCCGACGCCGTGGGGCTGGGCGCACTGGGCACCGCGATCACCGGCGCGGCGGCCGGTACCTCGGACACCGCGAGGCTGCGGGCCACGGTGAAGCCATCGCCCTGCGCATTGAGAGACAGGGTCGTGGTGCTGACGGCCGACGAACTCGGAGTCGTGGTGTCGTAGCTCGCGATGGTGGTGCCGGACGGACTGACGAGCGAGGTCTCCGGCGAGGAGTCGGGGCTGACATGAACATCGGTGCTGGCGGGGGCAGTGACGCGCACGGTCTCGGACTCGGAGGAGATCGTGGTGTGGACCGGTGTGTGAGTGCCCGACTCGACGGCCACGGCGCCGTCGGCGGCGCGCGTGAGGGTGAGCGCCTTGGTCGGGGTCGAGCCGGTGCGTCCGCGTGCGGTGACCATCGGGCGGCCGGGGGAGTCAATGCTCACCGTGGCCATCGCTGAAGCGCGGGTGCTCACCGCGCGTACCTGCAGGGCTCCGGCATCACCCGGGAAGATCACCTCGACGCCGCCACCTGCGCCGGTGATCTGGTGAACCGTGACTCCCGCGGGGAGTGCTGCGCCGAGCGAGCGCGTATCGAAGGTCGTGCTGCCACGGGTGATGACCGCACCGACATTCGTGCCGTCCTTGGGTGAGGTCACCGTCACGTAGGTGTCGGCATTCGGCCCGTCGCCAAACGGTGCGGTGAAGGCACCGGTGCGCAATGCCATCGGGGTGAGATCCATCGAGCCCGCACCGTTTCCGCGCCAGCGCTCGGTCACGACCCCCGTGGAATTCGACTTCGCGTCGTAAACCCACGATTCGGTCGCAGGATCGACGATCACGTGCTTGATGATGCCCGGGTCGTTGCTGTCGTACACCGAGATCGTGTAGTTCGCGCCTTCCTTCACCACGGCGATGGGAGTGACGGCATGGCCGCCGAACTCGCTGTACAGGCCCAGGGTGTTGCCCGTTCGCTTCTCGAGCCCGTCGATGACCGCGCTGATGATCTGCGAGGGCGGCAGGCTGCGCGAGGTCGAGGTGGGAGTTGCCACCTCGGCAGGGAACTGAGTCAGCCACCAGTAGCCGAGGGTTCGGGCCACCGTGGGCTGAGTGCGAGCGAGATCGATCGTGCGCTGAGCACGGGGATCGAGTTCGGCGGCGCGGGCAAGGCCGTCGAAGAGTCGCTCGCTGAGCACTGCCATGCCTTCACATCGGCCGTTGGCGAGAGCCTCGTTCATTTGGTCCATCCATGCCTTCGCGGCCGGGCGCATCGTGCACGCATTGCTGGATTCGGCGGAGCAGACCGGCTCGCGGCCGAACATCGCGATCAAGGTGCCTGAGTCGATGGCATCCTCGGTGGGGGTGCCGCCCCAGTTGGCGAACGAGAATCCGTCGAGACCAGGCTGGAATCCGTTGTCGGCGCACAATTCGCCGCTTCCGCCGGCGGTCAGTTCGGCTGGGGAGGCTCCGGTGCAGTTGCCGGCATCGACCGTGGGGCCGGGTGAGGCACTCGAGCATGCGGTGAGAACGGTCAGGGATGCGGCCATGGCAATGAGAGCGCGCGGCATCAGCCGAGCAGCACTCATCGCGCCTCCTGTCGCAGCCGTGCTGTCAGGGTAAGCAGAAGTTGTCCCCTGCCGCTAGGGCAGGGGGTCCCTTTTCATAGAGGTCATCTCGTTTTCCCCAGATAGTCGTCGAACTCCCCTAGAATTCGTCTAGACAAGTTGGGCTGTTGTCTCGACCGATTCGTGAGGAACACGTGACTGAGTACCCGAATCTGTTCTCTCCTGTGCGTATCGGCTCGATGGAGCTCAGAAACCGGGTAATGGTGCCGCCGCATACGGCCCTCATGGGCCCTCTGTGGGGAACTCAGGAGCAGGCCGACCAGCACATCGCGTATATCCGCGCCCGGGCTGAGGCGGGGGTGGCCTGGTTCGACACCGTCACGGGCCATATCGACAACTTGTACGTGCCGGGCTTCGACCCAGTTGGCGTGGGTGCCCGCACCAAGGGCTACATCCGCCTGCCCCACTTCCGTGACCGCATCGGCCAATTGACCGAGGTGATCCATGGCGCCGGCTCGAAGCTGACCATTCAACTCGTCAGCCAGGGCGGGCTCCCGAATGCGCCTTCATCTGTCCTGAGCACGCCGATGCTCAATGCGGTGCCGCACGCCCTTACCCGCGAGGAGGTCGCCTGGTACGTCCACGAGTTCTCCTGGAGTGCTGGCGAAGCACAGGCCGCTGGCGCTGACGGCATCGAGTTCCACCTCAATCACGACGACATTCTCGAATGGTTCATGTCACCGCTCACGAATCGACGCGATGATGAGTACGGCGGCAGCTTCGAGAACCGCATGCGTATTGTCATGGAGATCCTGCGCGCCTCGCGCGATCTCACAGGTGACAACTTCACGATCGGCGTGCGCCTGAATATGTTCGAGGAGATGCCCGGCGGTTACGACTTCGCCGGCGGCATCGAGATCGCGCAGTACCTCGAGGCGTCGGGCCTGATTGACTTTGTCAGCTTGGTCGTGGGAAGCAATTGGGGCAATCCGAGTTACATCCAGCCGCATCACTACGCGCCAGCCGAGTGGGCCGATATGTCGGGCGAGTTCGCTCGCTCCCTTTCCCTTCCCGTCGCGTATTCAGGCCGAGTGACGACACCCGAGCTCGCCGAAGCGATCATCTCGAAGGGCAATGCGGCGGTCGTCGGCCTTGCCCGCGCAGTGATCGCTGACGCTGACTGGGTGCGCAAGGCATCGGATGGGCGTACCGACGACATTCGTCCGTGCACCGGCTGCGGTGACTGCATCAGTGCATCGCTCGCCGAGAAGCTCAACCTCAGTTGCTCGGTGAACCCGCACGTAGGTACCGAGGGCAGGCAGGCATGGCCGGTGCCCGCTCGTTCTTCCCGCAACGTACTGGTCATTGGCGGGGGCCCCGCGGGCATGGAGGTTGCCGCGCTGGCTGCCGAACGTGGTCATCGAGTCGAGATCTGGGAGAAGTCGGACCACCTCGGTGGCCAACTGCGCACGGCAACGAATGCACCCACGTATGAGGGTTACGCCGATTACCTCGCGTGGCAGGAACGGCGCCTCGACCGAGTGGGAGTGAGCGTCTGTGAAGGGCAGGCCGCCACGGCGCACGAAGTGATGGAGGCGAATGCGGATGTCGTCGTCATCGCCACGGGTGCGAATGCCAGATACCCCGACATCGAGGGAATCGAACGCGCGAATGTGCACGACATTCGCGAGGTACTCGACGGCACGGTTTCGCCGGGCAAGCGCGTGCTCGTGGTTGCGCAGGATGATCACATGCCCCCACTCGCCGTTGCGGACTTCCTCGCGACAGCCGGGCATGAGGTCACCGTGGTGTACGCGACCAATGGCCCCGCGCCTCTGCTCACCCGCTACGTCATCGGTGGCATCCTCGCCCGTCTCGACAATGCCGGCGTGAAGCTGCGGTACACCGAGATCGTGACTGCCATCAAGGATGACGGCGTGCACGTACGCCATGCGTATTCCGGCCGATCCGAGGTCATCGCAGATGTCGACTCAGTCGTTCTCGCTTGCGGCGGGGTGCCCGAGGCATCGCTCTTCGAGGAGCTCAAGGGCAAGCACCCGCGCGTGCACCTCCTGGGTGACGCATTCGCTCCCAGAAGGCTCCTGTTCGCCACCAAGCAGGCGTACGCTCTCGCCTCACTGCTCGACGACTAGCGAGGAAATCATGAACGAGCCGCTGATCCGCTACCCGATCGTGCAGTACGCCTATGTCGTACCTGATCTCGAGGAGGGCATTCGTCACTGGGTCGAGGTGATGGGTGCCGGGCCGTTCTTCGTCAGCAAGAGTCACCTTGGGCGCGAACTCACCTATCGCGGTGAGCCCAGCACTACGCGGGTTCATTACGCCTTCGGCCAGGCCGGCCCTGCTCAGATCCAGCTCATTGCGCATGATGAGCCGGGCACGTCGATCTATCGCGATATGTATGGCGATGGTGAGGGCGGATTTCATCACGTGGGTGTGCTCGTGCCTGCCGCCGACATGCCTGCGGAGATCGCTCGCTTCGAGGCTGCTGGGTATCCGGTGGCGAGCGGCCTGATGTCGTATGTGCCCGTGGCCTACTTCGACTGCAGGGACAAGCTGGACTGCTTCGTCGAGCTGCACGGCTTCAATGACGACATCGACGAGCTCTTCCGCACTATCCGCGAGGCGCATGAGAACTGGGATGGCATCACTGACCCGATTCGCACGCGCAGTAAGTCGAGCTCGCTGTGACCGGCCCGCTGCTGCAGCATCCGATCCTGCAGTATGCCTACGTCGTACCCGATCTTGACGAGGGCATTCGCCAGTGGGTTGAGGTGATGGGCGCCGGCCCGTTCTACGTGCTGCGCAACTACCTCGGCAATGAGTTGACCTATCGCGGCATGCCGAGCGAGACGCGCGTGCACTACGCCTTCGGCCAGGCAGGCCCTGCCCAGATCCAGCTCATTGCGCAGGACGATCCGGGGGAGTCGATTTACCGCGACATGTACGCGCCGGGTGAGGGTGGCTTTCACCATGTATGCGCACTCGTGCCACCTGATGAGCTCGCTGCCCAGGTTTCCCGCTTCACCGATGCGGGTTTCGAGATCGCCGGGTCGATGCTCACCAGCCAGCCGGCGATCTACATCGACACCTGCGCGACGATCGGCGGCTTTACTGAGCTCTACGGACGCAGTGATCGGGTGGCGGACTTCTTCGAGACCGTGCGCTCGGCCCACGAGGGCTGGGACGGTGTCACCGACCCGATCCGCGAACGCGCCGATTCATCGTCGCGGTAGTCGCGCCTCCCTCGTTCTGTGACTCGTGGGGCCTAAGTTTCGGATGTGATCGATCGCTACGGCTCCGACGTGCTCGCGGTGAGCCATACCCAGGCCCGCCGGCCACCGGTACAGGTGCCCGCCGACATCGGCATGGTGCTGGAGTGCCCGCATACGGGCTGGTGCGGAGCGATCGTCGGCCTGCAGAAGGGCCCGGGCGGCTGGGGAGTAAACCTCGAGGATCGGCACGGTCGTCGCAAGATGTTCCTGCTGACCGATCCCTTTCTTCTTGAAGGCGAGCGCATCACGCTGGTGCGCCCCAATCCGCTGGCGCCTGCCGCCGCGCGTCTGACCGCCTCCGGCTCCGTCGCCGTCGTCAATACTCGCGCCCGAGTGGCCCGTGCCTCGCGCATCTGGGTTGAGGGTAAGCAGGACGCCGAGCTGATCGAGAAGATCTGGGGCGCCGACCTGCGCGTGGAGGGTGTCGTGGTCGAGGAGCTCGGCGGCGCCGATGACCTGTTGCGGGCTGTGCGTGACTTCGAGCCGAGCTTCGATCGCCGTATCGGAATTCTCCTCGATCACCTGGTGCCCGGTTCCAAGGAGACCCGCATCGCAGACTCGGTGCTCGCCGAGTACTCCGAGGATGTCGTCGTTCTCGGTCACCCGTATGTCGATGTCTGGCAGGCAGTTCGGCCGTCAGTGCTCGGGATTGATTCCTGGCCGACCATCCCTAAGGGCACTCCCTGGAAGGAAGGGGTGTGCGCGAATCTCGGCTGGGTCGATGACACCTCGGCCGCCTGGCGTGCGATCCTCGCCAAGGTCAAGACCTATGCCGATCTGGAGCCGTCCCTGCTCGGTCGCGTCGAGGAGATCATCGATTTCGTGACGGCCTGACCGTCTCGCACGGGAGAATGGGGCATGCCTCCATTCGAGTTGGTTCCCCTGGCCACCGTCACCGTCACCCGCGGTGACATTCGCCGTCTCGGCGAGACCCCGTTCAGTCGCCGCGTGATTGGCTCGATCGCGGATGGGCGCTGGGAGGGGGAGCGCATCAAGGGCTCGATGATCGGAGCCGGCGGAGACTGGGCAATCCCGACCGCCGGACACATCATGCTGCTCGACGTGCGCCAGTTGGTAGAGACCGATGACGGAGCACTTATTTACGTCACCTACATGGGTCGCTGCGATCGCGAGCGTGGCACCTACACCGTCGCTCCAACCTTCGAGACCTCCGATGAGCGCTACGCCTGGCTCAATGGCATCCAGGCTGTGGGCCAAGGCCGAAGTGTGGGCGACCAAGTCGTGTACGAGATGTTCGAAGTTCGCTAGCCTTCAGGGAGTAACTTGAGACTCGATCCAGTAAGGGTCGGGTTAGGGTTCTCGAGCAGGGAGCGCACGTGAGCAAGCCAGTAGCCATCGTCACCGGTGCAGGCACCGGCATCGGCCAAGCCGCCGCCATGATGTTCGCCGATCGCGGGTACGACGTCATCGGCGTTGATCTGAGCGACGAAGCACTTCACTGGGCTTCCGCCCGCGGGATCGCCACCGTCGTCGGTGACGTGAGTGAGGAGCCCACGAGCGAGCGAATGGTGGCTGCCGCCCTCGATACCTTCGGCCGTCTCGACACCGTGGTGCTCAACGCAGGCATCGCGCGCCGTTCCGAGTGGGAGGCCGACGATGTCATGGAGACCTTCGACCAGATCATGGCCGTGAACGTGCGTGGCGTGGTCGCCGGAATCCGCCACGCTGCACCCGCCATGGCCGCACGCGGTGGCGGATCGATTGTCGCCACCGCTTCGACATCCGGGCTGAGAGGCGATCCGCAACGCTTCGCGTACAACGCCTCCAAGGCCGCCGTGATCAACATCTGCCGCGCTGCCGCACTCGACTGGGGCCATGCGGGCGTGCGCGTGAACGCCATGGGCCCGGGCCCCACCATGACCCCGATCCTGCAGGGCGGGCGCGTAACGCCGGAACATCTCGATGAGCTGCGTCGCAACATTCCGCTGCAGCGTCTCGGCCGACCTGAAGAGCAGGCCGAAGTCATCTACTTCCTCGGATCGCCGGCCTCCAGCTTCGTTACCGGTGCGGTATTCATGTGCGACGGAGGCATCACGGCAAACGCCGGAATCTTCGCGCCGACATCCATCCCGCTCTCGGAGGTTCATCACTGATGCTCGACTCGGCAACGCGTGACATGGATGTCATCGTGATCGGTTCCGGTGCTGCCGGTCTCTCGGCTGCACTCGCTGCACACGAGGCCGGTGCTGAGCGCATCCTCGTCGCGGAGGCCGAAGGCATCGTGGGCGGCTCCTCGCGACTGTCCGGGGGCTTGATGATGGGCGCAGGCACGCGATACCAGCGCGCTCAGGGCATCGAGGATGACTGGGAAGCGCTCTTCCATGACTACATGACCTTGAACATGTGGCAGGTCGAGGCGGGTGTGGTCGAGCGACTCACTCAGCGCGCCGGTGCGGCGGTCGAGTGGCTCGGTGATCTCGGCGTGGAGTTCTACGACCAACTGGTGTTCGGCGGCGATGAGACCAAGCCACGCGTGCACTGCCCGATCGGACGCGGCCAGGCAGTCATTGACGTACTGACGCGGCACTGCCGAGATCGTGGCATTGAAATTGCCCTCGGCCAGCGGGTCGACCGACTGCTGGTCGAGGATGGCGAAGTCACCGGCATTGCCGTCGGCGATGACACCATCACGGCAGGTTCCGTGATCGTTGCCTCGGGTGGCTTCGGTGCCAGCGAGCAGAAGCGCAGCGAGTACTTCCCAAGTGTGTTCGATACCGGCTGGTCGTATTACATCGGCGCCGATGGCGCGCGTGGCGATGCCATCGACTTCACCCGCGGCGTCAATGCGCAGCTGACCGGATTCGATCGCGGTCTGCGTCTTCTTCATACGGACTTCGACAAGATGTATGAGGCCTATATCCCGGGTTGGCTCACGCTCATCAATCGTCACGGGCACCGCTTCTGCAATGAGACCGCGCCCTACGGGATCATGGACGGCCTGCTGAAAGCCCAGGGCGATTCAGCCTTCGCGATCTTCGATCACCGTTCGCTCGTCGAGGCCACCGAACTCGGTGTCGCCCGCTACAAGCAGCAGATCCCAGGTTCGACCAAGCGTCAGAGCCCGCACTGGAATCTCGATGTGATCGACCTGATGCTCAAGGAAGGCAAGGTTCACAAGCGCGACACCCTCGCCGAACTGGCCGAGAGCATTCACGTGCCAGTCGGTGCGCTGGAGGCAACCGTCGAGCGCATCAACGAGTTCGCTTCGGCGGGCGAGGATCGCGATTACGTCAAGGATCCGAAATTCCTCGAGCCGATCTCCGACGGTCCGTTCTACGCAGTCGAGGTGCGCCCGGCCACCTGCTGCTTCACCGCCTTCGGCGTCCGCATCGATCGAGATGCTCAAGTTCTCGACGAGAATGGCCGCGTGATCTCAGGCCTCTACGCAGCAGGCGAGGTGTGCGGTGGAGTTATTGGCCCGCGCTACGTCGGCAGCGGCAACTCCTACGGCAACTGCGTGACCATGGGTCGCGTGGCCGGGCAATCGGCGGCGGCTCATGCGCATTGATCCGCAGCAGCTGGCTGACCGCGAGGCCATTCGCGAGTGCGTGCTGCGCTACTCGCGCGGTGTTGACCGTCTCGACGCCGAGCAGATGAAGAGCGCCTACTGGCCCGAGGCAACTGATGACCACGGCCGCTTCGTGGGCAACGGTCACGAGTTCGCTGACCGCGTCGTGGGCACCCACGACCGCTGGGCTGCTTCGATGCACTGCAACTACAACCACAGCATCGAGTTCGACGATGCCACCCATGCGCGCGGCGAGATCTACAACGTCACCTACCTGCTGGCTAAAGACGGCGGCCCGTGGTCAGTGTGGCTGGGTCGTTATCTCGATCGTTACGAATGCCGTGACGGCGACTGGCGCATCATCCACCGAACTTGCGTTCACGAGGGCACTACGACCATCGAGGGTGCGCCGATGGCTGGCGACATGTCGAACTTCCGAACTGGCGCTGCTGATCGCCCGCGCGGTGAGACTTCACTCGGCACCTAGGGCACGAAGTTGGTCTATCCTGGGATGGCCCACCCCTACTGGGGGATCGGGAAGTGAGGCTAGGTGCGCGCCGATGGATTTCGGACCCCTGGCCTCGCGGCTTTTCTCAGGCCTAGTGATCGAGAGCCTCTAGTCGGTAGCTGCTGCAGTCCCTGCGTAGCGTCCGAACACCATGATCGGCCCGAGCGTTCCGCCTGCCCCGCCATACGCCATGGCTGTCGGGGCTGCAGCAACGTTGCCTGCTGCGTAGAGCCCGGGGATCACTGCACCGGTGGTGTCGAGCACTCGACCGCGCGTGTCGGTGCGCGGGCCTCCGCTGGTGCCGAGAGTGCCGGAGTGCACGCGCACGGCGTAGAACGGCGCCTCGTCGATTGGGCCGAGGGTGGATTCGACGGTGAAGCGATAGTTTCCGTCTCCGCTCCAGCGGTCGTAAGCACTCTTCCCGCGGCCGAAGTCCTTGTCGTCCCCGCGCGCGACAAAACCGTTCCACCGATCGATGGTGTGCTCGAGCTCGTCGGGGTCGACATCGATCTTCTCGGCGAGTGCACGAGCGGATGGCGCGCGCGTGATCCAGTCGGCGATCGGTTGACCCGGGGGAGTGCCGAAGGAGCCGTAGGTGCGGGCGTTGCGGCCGTCGAAGATGAGCCAGCACGGCAGGTTGACGTAGGAGAAGTCAGTGGAATCGAGTTGATGGAAGGCACCACCGAGCGCGTTGTAGTTGCTGGCCTCGTTGGTGAAGCGCTTGCCCTTGCCGTTGACGAATATTGAGCCGGGCAGGGTGCGCTCACGGTTGACGAGATTGGCGCGCTGCTGGCCGAAAGCGACATCGCCTGGGATCTCGACAGTTGGCACCCACCACGCCTGCGCCATGTTGCCGAGGCTTGCGCCAGCCCGCATTGCCATCAGCAGGCCATCGCCGGTGTTGGTCGGAACGCCGGCCGGAGAGGTCATCGGGCCACGCAGGAACGAGCGCACGAGGTCGGGGTTCCATTCGAAGCCACCGGTGGCGAGCACGACACCCTTTCGTGCGCGAACAGTCTGCTCGACCCCATCAACACTCACACGAACGCCGGAGACACGTCCGTCTTCGATGAGAAGGTCCGTCGCCTGCGCATTGACGTTGAGGTTCACGCCGAGATCGAGGAGCGCCTTGATGATCGGACCGACAAGACCGGCGCCGCAACCGCGCAGGTCGTTCTCCTCGCGATGCTTCTGTGTCTCGGGGTCGAGGAAACCGGTGCCGCCGCCGAGTGTCGTATCCGTGATCTTGAGGTGAGCGCTGCGGCGACTCTTTGCGACCTTCGTCTTCCATTCACCGAGCTTGTCGTAGCTGAAGAGACCCGGGTCGAGCGAGCGACCGCCGTGCGGCTTTCCGCCGGGATGCTCAGGGTGGTAGTCGGGGTACATCGGGATGATCGAGAACTCGAGATCGGTGGAGTCCTCGAGCCACTTCACGGTGTCGCGCGAACCATCGATGAAGGCCTCGGCCATGGCCGGATCCATGCGATCAAGGGAGAGTGCCTTGAGATAGGTGAGTGCCTCGTCGCGAGAGTCCTCGATGCCGAGTTCGTCCTGATGGTGATTGAGGGGCATCCACGGCACACCACCGGAGATCGCGGTGGAGCCGCCGAGGAGGTCGGCCTTCTCGTACAGGGCGACACGTGCGCCGCTCTGGGCCGCCGCGAGGGCAGCGGTCAGACCACCGGCGCCGCTGCCGAGAACGATGACGTCAACGTCGTTACTGGATGCCATGTCAAGAATCTAGCGGGAAGGCGGGATGGATGCGCACCTTTAGACTCAACGCATGAGCCAGTCCTATGAGAGCCTGATCACCGACCTGATGGGCCGCTGGCCCGAGAGCCGGATCGAGCCCAGTCTGGTTCGCATCGCCTCGGTAGTTGAGCTGCTCGGCGACCCGCAGCGCGCATACCCCGTCATTCACGTGACCGGCACGAATGGCAAGACCTCCACTGCCCGAATGATCGAGTCCCTGCTGCGCGCGATGGGCCTGCGGACCGGCCTCTATACCTCTCCTCACCTGATCGACCCCCGTGAGCGCATCATCTTCGACGGCGAGCCGATCTCCATTGAGCGCTTCACGCGCACCTGGGAGGACATCGCTCCTTACGTCGAGTTGGTTGACAAGAAGTCGGTGGCTGACGGTGGCATCCCGCTCTCGTTCTTCGAGGTCATGACCGCAATGGCCTTCGCAGCTTTCGCGGATGCACCCGTTGATGTCGCGATCATTGAGGTCGGCATGGGCGGCACCTGGGATGCCACGAACGTTGCCGACGGCTTAGTCAATGTCGTCACCCCGATCGGGCTCGATCATCACGAGTATCTCGGTGACTCGATCATCGAGATCGCCAGCGAGAAGGCGGGAATCATCACCGAGGGTTCCGTCGCGATTCTCGCCGCGCAGGATGTCGAGGCCGCCGAGATCCTGATCGAGCGCTGCGCCGAGGTCGAGGCGATCATCGCCCGCCAGGGTGTCGAATTTGGAGTGATTGAGCGCGGTGTCGCTGTTGGCGGGCAACTGCTTGCCTTGCAAGGCCTGCACGGTAGGTATGACGACGTCTTTCTTCCACTCTTCGGCGAGCACCAGGCTCACAACGCTGCTGTTGCGCTCGCAGCAACTGAGGCGTTCATCGGAAACAGCGAACTCGACGCCGAGATCGTGCGCGAGGGATTCGGCACCGGCACGTCACCTGGTCGACTCGAGGTTTTGCGTCGCAATCCGACGATCATCGTCGATGCGGCGCATAACCCGCACGGCGCCAAGGCGCTTGCCGGAGCTGTCGATGACTCCTTCGAGTTCTCTCGCCTGATCGGCGTGATTGGCATGCTTGAGGAGAAGGACGCGACCGGCATCCTGACCGCCCTCGAGCCCGTTCTGGATCAGGTGGTCATAACCTCGCCGCGATCACCGCGTGCACTCGGTGCTGAGGATCTTGCTGATCTTGCAATCGAAATCTTCGGCGAGGAACGCGTGCGCTGTGAAGTCTCGTTGAGTGCTGCGATCGATACAGCGATCACCGTCGCCGAGGAAGAGTCGATGTACGGCGGCGTCGGCGTGCTGATCACTGGCTCTGTCGTGCTTGTCGGTGACGCGAAGCGAATCCTGGGAGACGCTCGATGAGAGTCCTGTGCAGCTCGGTACTCGGCATTGAGTCGATTGTTGTCTTCCTGTGCTTCCTCGTCGCCAGTACGAATGGCTCATTCCAGAGCCAGGCAACGGCCGTGTGGCTTGGCCTGATTGCCATGATCGTGCTGATTGCCTCAATCGGCGTCGTCACCCGCCCGTGGGGCGCTTGGTGGGGGTCCATCCTCCAGGTGATCGTCGTGGCCCTGGGCTTTCTCGTGCCGATGATGTTCATCGTCGGTGGGATCTTCGCGGTGCTGTGGTACTTCGCGGTGCGCAACGGCAGCAGGGTTGATGCGCTTCGAAAGGCGTACGCCGAGGCGCAGGAGAGCTAGCTGCCCTCGGGCGGGACAGAGCACTGGTGCGGGCTCGGTACTCTTGACCCATTCGCCCTGGCACACGGCCGGCGCGGTACCCCCGGGAGAAGCATGTCTGAGCGCACCCTCGTCCTGATCAAGCCCGATGGCGTGGCCCGTGGCCTCGTCGGTGAAGTGCTCGGCCGTATCGAGCGCAAGGGCTACAAGGTCGTCGCCCTCGAACTGCGCACCCTGCCGGCATCGATCGCCGAGGCGCACTACGCCGAGCATGCCGAGAAGCCGTTCTTCCGCTCGCTCGTCGACTTCATCACCGGTGGGCCGCTCGTGGCCGCGGTCATCGAAGGCCCCGACGCGATCTTGTCCTGGCGCTCGATGATGGGTGCCACCAATCCCGCGAACGCAGCCCCGGGCACCATCCGCGGCGATCTCGCCACCGAGACCCAGTTCAACGTGACCCACGGCTCCGACTCACCCGAGTCGTCAGCACGCGAGATCGCGCTGTTCTTCCCGGGTCTGGCGTAGCCATGAAGCCGGCCGCGCTCGGAGTCATCGCCGGTGTTGCTGCCGGCGCAGCTGTCGGCGCCGCTTCACGCGGGCCGAGCCTGGTCGAATGGCCGTCCAAGATCCGCACGGCCTTCCCCTTTGTCACCGGCGGTATTGCCGGTGCATCGGTAGGCATCAAGGTCGGCACCTTCGCCTCATTCGTGCAGGCGGCCCGCGGACGCGGCAAGGGACCTGTGTCCACGGTGGCACCGGTTGTTATCGGAGCGGGACTCGCGACAGCAGCGGCAATTGGCGGCACCATCGCCAAGGAGAAGGTTCTCGGCGGCCTTGTGCAGCAAAGCCGTGACCTCGATCCTTACTTCGCCGCCTCGTCGGGCAACCCGCTCACTTCAGGTTCACCGGCCTCGCTAGTCACCATGGCTGAGCTCGGCCGCGAGGGTGCTCGTTTCGTGGGCTGCATCAGCACGCCCGAAGACATCGAGGCCGTAACCGGCAAGAAGCCGATCGCCGAGCCGGTGCGCGTCTTCGTCGGTCTCGATGCGGCCGACACGGTCGAGCAGCGCGTGGGCCTGGCGATGGCCGAACTGCGTCGCACCGGTGCTTTTGATCGCGCGAACCTGATCATCCAGGCCCCTGCGGGCACGGGCTTTGCGAACACGACACCTATTGATGTCACCGAGATGCTCACCCTGGGTGATTGCGCATCGGTTGCTATCGGATACGGCCTTCTTCCCTCATTCCTGTCTCTTGGCAAGGTCGGCCTCGGGGCGCAGACCCAGCGCCTGCTGCTCGATGCGATTCGCGAGGAGCTCGTCGGTCGTGCGAAGCGCCCGCGCATCCTGCTCTACGGCGAAAGCCTCGGAGCACGCGTGCAGGAAGCCGCAGTCTCCGCCGGCCCGCTCGACCTCGACCATTACTTCGTCGATGCGGCGCTGTGGGTCGGTACGCCAGGTGGCCAGAAGTCCGACGAGTTCCATGCGCTCTGCGCGGCAGAGTCGGTCACGGTCGATCGTCCCGAGCTCATTGCCAGCGTGATGCGCACTCCGTACCCGCGCGTGTGGTTTCTCGAGCATGACGGCGACCCCGTCGTGCGCAATCGACCCAACCTGCTGGCCGACCGCCCCTTCTGGCTCTCGGTCGACGGCACCCGCGGACGCAATGTGCCCGAGGAGATGACCTGGAAGCCAGGCATTACGTGGGCGACAGTTCTCGTCGACACCCTGTTCGCCACCAACGTGAAGCCGGGTGATTTCCAGAGCAAGGGTCATGACTACCGCGCTGATCTCGGGGGAGTTGTCACCGCCGCCTATGCACTGCCGGCCGACGAGGCCACGGCTACCCGCCTCGAAGCGCACCTGCGCCAGCTTGAGGTAGAGCGTGCTCAGCGCATCGATATGACTGAAGATCAGGTCAAATCAGCATAAATCGGACTTAAGTCTGGGCTCGCGTAAGATGAGCCACCCGCACGTGCACCTCGACCGGAAGGCCACTTCCCCTATGGCTGGTTCGTCATCCTTCGTCGGCCGCGACATGGCCGTCGACCTCGGCACTGCCAACACGCTCGTGTATGTGCGTGGTCGTGGCATCGTGCTGAACGAGCCGTCGGTCGTCGCGATCAACAACAACACCGGCGGAATTCTCGCGGTGGGCTCCGAGGCCAAGCGAATGATCGGCCGCACGCCGGGCAACATCGTCGCCATCCGCCCGCTGAAGGACGGCGTCATCGCCGACTTCGACACGACCGAGCGCATGCTGCGCTACTTCATCCAGAAGGTGCACTCGCGCCGTCATCTGGCCAAGCCTCGCCTGATCGTCTGCGTTCCGTCCGGCATCACCGGTGTCGAACAGCGCGCGGTCAAGGATGCCGGCTATGCCGCAGGCGCACGCAAGGTGTTCATCATCGAAGAGCCGATGGCTGCCGCGATCGGTGCAAACCTGCCGGTGCATGAGCCCACGGGCAACATGGTCGTCGACATCGGTGGCGGCACCTCCGAGGTCGCCGTCATCTCGCTCGGCGGCATTGTCACGAGCCTCTCGGTGCGCGTCGGCGGCGATGAGCTCGACAACGCGATCATCCAGTACGTGAAGAAGGAGTACTCGCTCATGCTGGGCGAGCGCACCGCCGAAGAGATCAAGATGGCCATCGGCTCCGCCTTCCCGCTACCTGAGGAGAACAACGCCGAGATCCGCGGCCGCGACCTCATTACCGGCCTGCCGCGCACCGTCGTCATCACCGCCGAGGAGATCCGACGCGCCATCGACGAGCCTGTCAATGCCATCGTCGCTGCCGTCAAGGCCACCCTCGACCGCACCCCGCCCGAGCTCTCCGGCGACATCATGGACCGCGGCATCGTGCTCACCGGCGGCGGCGCACTGCTGCGCGGCCTCGACGAGCGCCTTCGCCATGAGACCGGCATGCCGATCCTCATCGCTGATCGTCCGCTCGACTGCGTAGCCCTCGGTTCGGGCAAGTGCGTCGAGGAATTCGAGGCCCTGCAGCAGGTGTTGGTCTCCGAGCCGAGACGCTAACGCATGTTCCCGCGTCGCCTGCGCGTCGTCGTTGCGGTGCTGCTCGGCGTTGCCCTCACCTTCGTCATCCTTGATCTTCGAGGCGGGCAGGGTCCGTTCACCTCCGCGCGCAATGTTGCGTCATCGATTCTCGGCGGCATCGAGCGTGGTGCAGCCACGGTCTTCTCCCCGATCACGGGCTTTGCCGATTTCTGGACCAACACGCGCGATCAGAAGGCGCGTCTCGACGAGCTCGAGAAGTCCAACGCCGAACTCCAGTCGGAGGTCAAGCGTGCCGCTGACGATCGTGCTCGTGCATCTGCGCTCGACGGCATGCTCAAGGTCGCCGGCCTTGGTCGATACCGCGTAGTGCCGGCTGAGGTCATCGCAGTCGGTCCCGCGCAGGATTTCACCTGGACAGTCACCATCGATGCCGGAAGTGACGATGGTGTACAGATCGACATGACCGTGCTCAATTACCAAGGTCTCGTCGGTCGGGTCAGCAATGTCGAGAAGCGCACGTCGACAGTCGTGCTGATCGTCGATCCGTCAGTTTCTGTTGGCGCTCGTGTCGCCGGCTCGCAGGAGATCGGCATCTTGTCAGGCACCGGCAAGCAAGATGCACTGCAGTACCAATTACTCGATCCGTTGGCCACGCTCGACAAAGGTGCCGCACTCGTCACCTTCGGCTCGAAGGACGGCCGGCCGTACGTGCCCGGCGTCCCGATCGGCGAGGTTCTGAATGTCGCGGGTACCGCCGGGCAGCTCAGCCGTGTCGCGACCGTGCGCCCGTTCGCTGATATCTCGACATTGAGCATCGTGGGCGTCGTCGTTCGCCCGCCGCGCACTGATCCGCGTGATTCCGTGCTTCCGGCCGTGCCTGATGCGCCGGTGACCACGGCGCTGCCGAGTCCGTCGCCCAGCCCTGCGGAGTCGGGCGCGCAACTGAGCGTTCCGAGCGAGATCCCTGCCACTGAGGTCGCTCCGTCGCCATGATCACGGTCGCAGCCGCCAGGGCGGCGCTCGGATGAACATCAAGGCACGCCAGGCCATGATCATCGCCTCGGCGATCTTCATCGCCGTGATCCTCGAACTCACTTTGCTCAGCCGACTCGGGCTCCCGGGTGCGACACCTGATCTCGTCGTCGTGACCATCGTTGCCCTGGCACTCGCCTACGGCCCGCTGCCCGGTGCGATCGCGGGCTTCTCGGCCGGCATCCTCCTAGGGCTTGCGCCGCCCTTCGACGGAATCCTCGGCCTCGAGGCGATCATCTTCACGATCGTGGGCCTGGTGACCGGCGCCGTCGTCGATCCTCGAGATCGCTCGGTTCCGGTGATCATGGGCATGGTGGGCCTCAGTACCGGCGGGGTCGTGCTCCTCAATGCCCTCGTCCTCGCCGTGCTCAGCGGCGACCGCGTCGTGTGGGAGAACATCCCGGGCCTTGCCCTGACCTCGGCCCTCTACGGACTGATCCTGGCTCCTCTCGTGGTGCCGGGAATCGGGCGAATCGTGCGATCCCTCACTCCTGAGGTCGCCGTCGTTTGATTTCACGGGGGAACTGACCTGATTCGAACGTGAATTCCGCCCCCGAATTCGGCTGAAACCCGAAGTCCGTCGTACCGTCGTAGCAGGAATGGTCAGCCCCGGGTGGGGCTCGACCCTCAGCAAAGCAGTCCGGCCCCGGCCGGCGACAGGGGCAGGAGGCAGATGAACGCGCGTTCGAACCTGCGCCTGCTCGTCCTTGGCGTGCTGGTGGCCTCGCTCCTGGGTACCTTGATGGCCCGGCTCTTCTACCTGCAAGTCGTCTCCGGCGCTGAATATCGCTCTGCCGCCGAGAACAACACCGTTCGCGAGATCGTGAATCCGGCCGTGCGTGGTCTCATCCTCGACCAGGCCGGTCGACCTCTGGTGTCCAATCGCACCTCACTTGTCGTGACCGTCGATCGTGCCGTGCTCGGCCGCCAGCCCAACGACGGCGCCGATGTCGTTGCTCGCCTGGCGAAGGTGCTTCAGGTGCCCGCAACCGACATCACTGACCGCCTCAAGCCGTGCGGCACTGAGGGGGCGAAGCCGCCGCCCGTGTGCTGGAACGGTTCGACCTATCAGCCCGTACCGGTCGCCAGCGATGTCTCGACCGACACCGCCCTGGGCATCATGGAAAAGCGCACGGAGTTCCCGGGCATCACGGCGCAGTTGCAGGCCGTGCGCACCTATCCCGAGCCCTTCGGAGTCAATGCGGCGCACATCCTCGGCTACCTCGGTCCGGTGACCGAGGAGCAGCTGACAGCACAGGGGGATGCTCAGAACTTCGATCGGCTTCGCCGAACCGATGTCGTCGGTCGCTCCGGGCTTGAGTCGGAATACGACTCCTATCTGCGCGGTCAGCCTGCGGTGACGACCCTGGCCGTCGACACCGGCGGTCGCGTGACCGGCACGCTTGATGAGAAGGCGGCGAAGGCCGGCGACTACATCGTCACCAGCATCGATGCGAAACTGCAGTCGGTAGTCGAGAAGCAGCTCGTGGCGGCGATCCAGCGCGCCCAGGCACAGGGATACCCCGGTGACTCAGGAGCAGCAGTCGTGGTCGAGGTCGACACTGGTCGCATCCTCGCGATGGCGAGCTATCCGACCTATGACCCGTCGATCTGGGTTGGCGGCGTGACCAAGGCGCAGTTCAAGGACTTGATGAAGAGCAACTCGCTGTCCTCGAATGCGATCCAGGGCCTGTTCGCGCCCGGCTCCACCTACAAGGTGATCAGCACGGCGGCAGCGGGCAAGGAAGGCTTCTCCCTCTACTCGAAGTATCCGTGCCCGAACCAGGTGAAGATCGGCACGCAGACCTTCCGCAACTTCGAGTCGCATGCCTATGGCAGCATCCCGCTCTCGCGAGCACTCGAGGTCTCGTGCAACACCGTGTTCTATGGCATCGCCGATCGCATGTGGGAGAAAGCTGGCGGCACTGATGCCACCAAGGACTCACCGGACCCCATCGCGGAGACGGCGAAGCAGTTCGGGCTCGGTTCGAAGACCGGCATTGACCTCCCCAATGAATCCTCGGGCCGCGTTTCCAGCCGACTGTTCAAGCTCGCGAACTGGGAAGACCTGCGCGAGCAGTGGTGCGCGAATGCAGTCGCGGGTTACCCCGAGACGCGCAAGACGAATCCGAAGCTCGCCGACTACTACACGGCACTCGACAAGGAGAACTGCGCAGACGGCTTCCGCTGGCGCGAGGGCGATGCGCTCAATGCCGCCATCGGACAGGGAGATACAGCCGTGACGCCGTTGCAAATGGCGATGGTCTACGCCGCCGTGGCCAATGGTGGCACCGTCTACAAGCCGACAATTGCGAAGGCGATCGTCGGCGCCGACGGCAAGGTCGTGAAGGAGTTCGAGCCGCAGGTCAAGGCCAAGGTGAAAGTTCCCCGCGCAACCATCGACTTCCTGCACAAGGCACTTCCGGGCGTCACGACGAGTGGCTCCGGTGAGACACCGTTCCTCGGCTTCCCACTCGGCAAGATCCCGGTCGCCTCGAAGACCGGCTCCGCGCAGGTGACCGGCTCGAAAGTCTCGACTTCGTGGTTCGCCTCCTACGCACCCGCGAACAAGCCGAAGTACGCCGTGGTCATGATGGTCACGCAGGGCGGCACCGGCTCGAAGACCTCGGGCCCCAGTGTGCGCAAGATCTACGAGGCCCTGTTCGGCGTGAACGGCACAACCGTGAACCCGTCGAAGAGTGTGCTCATCGGTGATGCGCCGATGAAGGACCTCCCGACGATTCGCCCTGACGGCACTCCGGTCGCCCCCAAGGGCCGCAAGTCCGGGGTCGATTCAGCGGGGAGCAGCGGATGAGTACCTGGCACCTGACTGATCTCCGGAGTCGTCCGACGGCGCCACGCTTCGATCGCGGCCGCACATACTGGCGTGATCTCGACTGGATCATGCTGATGGCGGCGTTCAGCCTCACCATCTTCGGCTGCCTCCTGGTGTGGTCAGCGAGCAAGGCCGACATGGCCTCGCCGACAGACCCTTACTCGTACCTGAAGAAGCACGTCATCAACGTGCTCATCGCACTCGTGCTCGGATTCGTCGCCTCGCGCCTCGACTACCGATGGCTGCGTGCCTATACGCCGGTGATCTACGGCGCCTCATGCTTCTTCCTCCTGCTGCCGTTCGTTCCTGGCTTGGGCACGCGAATTGCCGGTGCGCAGGCATGGGTGTCGTTGCCGGGCGGTTTCACCTTGCAGCCCTCGGAGTTCGCGAAGATCGCCGTCATCTTGATGATGGCCGCGATTCTCTCGGAGAAGCGCGATATCGAGAGCGAGCCTCGAGACAAGGATGTCCTACTCTCGCTGGGGCTTGCGATCGTGCCGATCCTGATCGTGCTGCTGCAGAACGACACCGGCACCGTGCTCGTGATGGGAGCGGTCGTCATCTCGATCATCGCCGTGTCAGGGGCCCGCACGCGCTGGGTGGTGACGCTCATCGGTGGAGCGGTGCTCGGCATCCTGCTCGCTATCCAGCTCGGACTTCTCAAGCAGTACCAGGTGGCGCGACTGACGTCATTCATCAATCCGGCCGCTGACTCAGGCGGGTCGTCGTACAACGCGGCGCAGGCCCGCATCGCGATCGGCGGGGGAGGGCTCACCGGGTATGGCCTCTTCAACGGTCCGCAGACCCAGGGGCGGTTCGTGCCGGTCAACGAGAGTGACTTCATCTTCACCGTCGTCGGCGAGGAGCTCGGCTTTATCGGCTCGATGCTCCTGATCCTGCTTCTTGGTGTGATCTTGTGGCGAGCCATCGTGATCGCCTATCGCGCAGACGACCTCTACGGCCGTCTGGTGTGCACGGGCGTGATCGCCTGGTTCGCCTTCCAGCTGTTCGAGAACATCGGCATGACCCTCGGCATCATGCCCATCACCGGAATTCCTCTACCGTTGATCTCCTCCGGAGGCACGTCGATGATGGCCGTCTGGATAGGCATTGGCCTCTTGCAGAACGTGAGACTCCATGCGGTGCGCAATTCGCCGTAGGGGGGTGCCCACCTACGTGCTCCATTCGTGCGATTCGCACGGGGCGGATAGCCTTTCTCCGTGACAACTCCCCATGCTCATGTGCCCGGCGCGTCGATCTTCGATCGCCTGGAAGCACTCCTGCCCTTCGTCTCCAAGCCCATTCAGTACGTCGGCGGTGAGCTCAATGCCGTGCAGAAGCCGTGGGATTCCGTCGACGTGCGCTGGGCCCTCATGTACCCCGATGCCTATGAGGTCGGAGCCCCCAATCAGGGCGTGCAGATCCTCTACGAAGTGATCAATGAGCGTGCCGACGCGCTCGCCGAGCGCACCTACGCCGTCTGGCCCGATCTCGAGAAGCTGATGCGCGAGCACCAGGTGCCGCAGTTCACCGTCGACTCCCACCGCGCACTCGGTGACTTCGACGTCGTCGGTATGTCGTTCTCGACAGAGCTGGGCTACACGAACATGCTCACGGCGATCGATCTCGCCGGCGTTCCCGTGCTCGCTGCCGAGCGCGACGACACTCACCCGATCATCGTCGCCGGCGGTCATGCGGCCTTCAATCCCGAGACAATCGCGGAGTTCGTCGACGCCGCGGTGATGGGTGACGGCGAGGAGGCCGTGCTCCTCATCACCGACATCGTGCGCGACTGGAAGAACGAGGGCCGCCCCGATGGTCGCGTCGGCCTGCTGCGTCGTCTCGCGCTGACCGGAGTCATCTACGTGCCACGCTTCTACGACGTCGAGTACCTCGAGGACGGCCGCATCAAGCGCATCGTCCCGAATGAGGCCGATATCCCGTGGCGGGTACGCAAGTTCACCCTGATGGATCTCGATTCCTGGCCCTACCCGAAGGCACCGCTGGTACCGCTGGCCGAGACCGTGCATGAGCGCATGAGCGTCGAGATCTTCCGCGGATGCACGCGAGGCTGTCGCTTCTGCCAGGCGGGAATGATCACTCGCCCGGTGCGCGAGCGCAGCATCACCGGTATCGCCGAGATGGTCGAGAACGGCCTGTGCAAGACCGGATACGAGGAGGTGGGCCTGCTCTCGCTCTCCAGCGCCGACCACACGGAGATCGCAGAGATCGCCAAGGGCCTTGCCGATCGCTACCAGGGCACCGAGACCGCGCTGTCGCTTCCGAGCACGCGTGTCGATGCCTTCAATATTGACCTGGCCAATGAGCTCTCGCGCAACGGCCGTCGAAGTGGGCTCACGTTCGCCCCCGAAGGCGGCAGCGAGCGCATGCGCAAGGTCATCAACAAGCAGGTGACCGAGGAAGACCTCATTCGCACGGTCAGCGCTGCCTACGGAGCAGGCTGGCGCCAGGTCAAGCTGTACTTCATGGTGGGCCTGCCGACCGAGACCGACGACGACGTCATGCAGGTGGCAGAACTCGCGCGCGAGGTCATCAAGGCCGGTCGTGCGGCTTCCGGTCGTCGCGATATCCGCTGCACGGTGTCGATCGGCGGTTTCGTTCCGAAGCCGCACACCCCCTTCCAGTGGGCTTCGCAACTGAATCACGAGGCCACCGACGCGCGCCTGCACAAGTTGCGCGATGCGATTCGTGCGGATCGCGAGTATGGCAAGTCAATCGGCCTGCGCTATCACGATGGCAAGCCGGGCATTGTCGAAGGACTCCTCTCGCGGGGAGATCGTCGCGTGGGTCGAGTGATCCTGCAGGCCTGGCGAGATGGTGCGCGCTTCGATGGATGGAGCGAGCACTTCTCCTTCGACCGCTGGATGAATGCTGCGTCCGTCGCGCTTGCTGACGAGCCTGTTGACGTCGACTGGTTCACCACGCGCGAGCGTCAGCAGTCCGAGGTTCTTCCCTGGGGTCACCTCGACTCCGGTCTCGATGCCGACTGGCTGTGGGAGGACTGGCAGGACGCCTTGTCCGAGGTGGGCGTCGAGGACTGCCGCTGGACTCCCTGCTTCGACTGCGGCGTGTGCGATCAGATGGAAACCGAAATCCAGGTCGGTCCCACCGGTGTGGTCACACTGCCGATGCCGACCGTGCGCACGACCGCGGTCCTTGCCGAGGTCGACGCATGAGTCGTAGGCCACCGGAGCGCGATGTCGCCCTGGCCGTGCAGAAGCTGCGCGTGCATTACGCAAAGCGCGGGCGCCTGCGCTTCTCCAGCCATCGCGATTTCCAGCGCGCACTCGAGCGCGCGCTCCGCCGTGCCGAGGTACCCATGGCCTACAGCGCCGGCTTCTCACCCCACCCGAAGATCTCGTATGCCAACTCCGCGCCCACGGGCGTGGCCAGCGAGGCCGAGTACGTCGAGATCGGCGTCACCCAGCGGTGCGATCCCGAGCGCATGCGTGCGGCGCTCGATGATGCCCTGCCGCCTGGGCTCGATGTCGTCGATGTCGTCACCGCGGCTACTCCCGACTTCGTCAACCGTCTCGAGGCCTCCCGCTGGCGATTCGAGCTGCCTGGTGTCGATCCGGCCACGGCCCAGGTCGCAGCCGACACCTTCCTCGCCCACAGTGAGGTCATCGTCGAGCGGTTGATGAAGAACGGCATCCGGAAGTTCGACACGCGCGAGGCAGTCATCTCCCTCACGGTCAGCGACGAATCGGGCGTTTCGGGCAGTCAGGGGTCGGTCGCAGGGGATTCCTGTGCCATACTCGAGGTGGTCACCAGACATGTCACACCGTCTGTACGACCCGATGACCTTCTAGCCGCACTGAGGATCGCAGCTGACCTCGTGCCGCCGGTTCCCCCACGGGTAACCCGGCTGGCACAGGGGCCGCTGATCCCCGGAAGCTCGGAAATCGGCGATCCCTTCGCCCCTGACCGCGCAGCCCTCGTCAGTACTTCCTGACAGGCCGACTCGAGGTTCATCGCCCGGCGGTGTCCTAGCGCACTTCGCTCCGCGGCCGGGAGTCCATGAAGCTTGTTGGGCCCTCGAGGTCCACGTGAGTCGGCCGCGTTTCGGCGCAGCCTTTTAGGAGTACGGCCAGATGGTCGAGAACACCGAAGACAACGCAGCAACCGTCAAGCGCACCCGCCGCCGTGCAGCCAGCCGCCCGGCCGGCCCGCCCGTCGAGGGAGCCACCCCGGAGCCCGTCGTGGCCCCGGCGACGGAGAAGCCCGTGAAGAAGGCGGCCAAGAAGACCGCCAAGAAGGTCGCGGCCAAGCCCGAGGCCATCGAGGCGCCTGAGGCGGCCGAGAAGCCCGTGAAGAAGGCAGCCAAGAAGACCACCAAGAAGTCCGCAGCCAAGGCGGAGCCATCGGCTACCGCGACGGCAGGCGAGTCCGCCGTGGCTGCACCGCTGTTCGCCGCACCGGTTTTCGTCGCCCCCGAGGCCGACGCCGAGACCAAGGACAAGCCCGCTGCTCGACGCGGCCGTGGCCGCGGCGCCAAGAAGGCCGACGCTGCCACTGACGACCTCGCCGACTCGGGCAGTGAGAGCACTGAGTCCGCCGAGGGCTCCTCCGACGACGATGCCGTCGCCGGCGAGACCGACGAGCAGGCCAAGCGCCGTCGTCGTCGCCGTGGAGGGCGCGGTCGTCGTCGTCGCAGTGACGATGCTGAGGGCAACGAGAACGGTAATGACGATGACAGCGTCGATGGCGAGTCATCTGACTCCGACTCCGATGATGATTCCGAGGGCGGCAAGCGCCGCCGCCGTCGTCGTCGTCGTGGCGCCGATGGCGATCTCGAGCCCTCGCCCGATGACCCGCCGAACACTGTCGTCAAGGTTCGTGAGCCGCGCGGCAAGGGCCGCGGCAACAACAGCAATGACGACGAAGTCAGCAACGTGCGCGGATCCACGCGCCTTGAGGCCAAGAAGCAGCGCCGCCGCGAGGGTCGCGAGGCAGGCCGTCGCCGTGCACCGATCCTGACCGAGGCCGAGTTCCTCGCGCGCCGCGAGGCAGTTAACCGCGTCATGGCCGTTCGCCAGGAAGGCGATCGCACGCAGATCGCCGTGCTCGAGGATGGCGTGCTCGTCGAGCACTACGTCACTCGTGGCAGCAACAGCTCGATGGTGGGCAACGTCTACCTCGGTCGCGTGCAGAACGTGCTGCCCAGCATGGAAGCAGCATTCGTCGACATTGGTCGCGGCCGCAACGCAGTGCTGTACGCCGGTGAGGTGAACTGGGATGCCGCCGGTCTCGACGGCCAGCCCAAGCGCATTGAATTCGCTCTCAAGTCCGGTGACCCGGTTCTCGTGCAGGTGACGAAGGATCCCGTGGGGCAGAAGGGTGCGCGCCTGACCAGTCAGGTGTCGCTGCCCGGTCGCTTCCTGGTCTACGTGCCCGACGGCTCGATGACCGGCATCAGTCGCAAGCTGCCCGATAGCGAGCGCAGCCGCCTCAAGAGCATTCTCAAGCGCGTCATGCCCGAAGACGCCGGAGTCATCGTGCGTACTGCCTCCGAGGGCGCTCCCGAGGATGCCCTCGAGCAGGACATCCTGCGCCTGAAGGCCCAGTGGGATGACATCAGCGCGAAGGTCAAGAGCTCGAACCCGCCCACCCTGCTGTACAGCGAGCCTGATCTCGCCATCAAGGTAGTGCGCGACATCTTCAACGAAGACGTCAACCAGCTCGTGATCTCCGGCGAGGCCGGCTACGACGCCATCAACGACTACGTGACCGCGGTCGCGCCTGATCTGTCCCCGCGTCTGGAGCGTTGGGTCGGTACGGAGGATCTCTTCTCGCACTACCGCGTCGACGAACAGCTGATGAAGGCACTCGACCGCAAGGTCTACCTACCCTCCGGCGGCTCGCTGGTCATCGATCGCACCGAGGCGATGACCGTGGTCGACGTCAACACCGGCAAGTTCACCGGGCAAGGCGGAAACCTCGAGCAGACGGTGACTCGAAATAACCTCGAGGCCGCTGAGGAGATCGTCCGCCAGCTTCGCCTGCGCGATATCGGTGGCATCATCGTGGTCGACTTCATCGACATGGTTCTCGAGAGCAATCGCGATCTGGTGCTGCGTCGCCTGGTCGAATGCCTGGGCCGCGATCGCACCAAGCACCAGGTCGCCGAGGTCACCTCGCTCGGTCTCGTGCAGATGACCCGTAAGCGCATCGGCTCCGGGCTGATCGAGTCCTTCTCGACCACCTGCGAGACCTGCGCCGGCCGTGGCATCAAGGTGTCGCTGGCGGGCAATGAGCACGACCACCATGAGTCCCCGAAGAGCCGTCGCCCCGCGAATGCGGTGGATCCGGCTGACGTGGCAGCTCGTGCCCTGGTGATCGACGAGGCTCACGACGAGGCCCCCGCGGGGGAGGAGTCGGATCTCGACCAGGGGATCTCAGCCGAGGTCGTGCACGACGAGAATCCCGATCAGGTAGCCGAGGCTGACCTGCCCGAGACTCCCGAGATGTCCGATTCACCCTCGGAAGAGGGGTCAGTTTGACCCTAGGGCGGGCCCTTCCGTAGTCTTAGGGCCTGGCTTCCCCCGGGAACGCCGTCTCGTGCGCGTCTTACTTGGGCGCCGCGTTCAGATTCTTCAAGGAAAAGGCAGGAAATCGTGGTGTACGCGATCGTGCGCGCAGGCGGCCGTCAAGAGAAGGTTGCCGTGGGCGATGTTGTGGTCCTCGACCGTGTGTCGGGTGAGCCGGGCAACACGGTGTCCCTGCCGGTTCTTCTCCTCGTCGATGGTGCCAACGTCACCTCCGATGCGGCAGTGCTGGCGAAGTCGGCCGTGACCGCGGAGATCGTCGATCACCACCGCGGCCCGAAGATCGACATCCTCAAGTACAAGAACAAGACCGGCTACCGCCGTCGCCAGGGTTACCGCTCTGAGCTGACCAAGGTCAAGATCACCACCATCACCCCCGGGAAGTGAAGTAATGGCACATAAGAAGGGTGCGTCCAGCACCAGAAACGGTCGCGACTCCAACGCGCAGCGCCTCGGCGTGAAGCGCTTCGGTGGTCAGACCGTCAACGCCGGCGAGATCATCGTGCGCCAGCGCGGCACTCACTTCCACCCGGGCAACAACGTGGGCCGCGGCAAGGACGACACCCTGTTCGCCCTGTCGGCCGGCGTCGTCGAGTTCGGCGTTGCACGCGGTCGTCGCGTCGTCAACATCCTCGCGGGCTGAATTACCGCGACACAGTCATGACAGCGAGGCGGGCCCGTGGGGCCCGCCTCGCTGCTTTTCCCCGTAAATTCTGAGAAGTGCTCGCACAAGGGAGTAACCAGTGACCAGCTTCGTCGACAACGTCGTCGTGCACGCGCACGCCGGCGATGGCGGGCATGGCTGCGCGTCGGTGCTCCGCGAGAAGTTCAAGCCGCTCGGCGGCCCCGACGGCGGTAATGGCGGCCGCGGGGGCGATGTGGTGCTCGAGGTTGATCCGAACACCACCACCTTGCTCGATCTGCATCATCACCCGCACATGAAGGCGGGCAACGGTAAGCCCGGTGCGGGCAATCACCGCAGTGGCGCCGTGGCTGACGACGTCGTCATTCCCGTGCCCTCGGGCACGGTCGTCACGACGATGAACGGCGAGGTCCTCGCCGATCTCGTGGGCTCCGGCACGCGTTTCGTCATCGCTCGCGGCGGTCGAGGCGGCCTCGGCAATGCGGCGCTGTCGTCGCCCAAGCACAAGGCGCCCGGCTTTGCCCTGCTCGGCGAACCCGGTGAGCACCGCGATGTCATGCTCGAGCTCAAGACTGTTGCTGATGTCGCGCTCGTGGGCTTTCCGAGCGCCGGCAAGTCGAGTCTCATCGCCGCGATGTCGGCTGCGCGCCCGAAGATCGCGGATTACCCGTTCACGACCCTCGTGCCCAATCTCGGTGTGGTCACTGCCGGCGAGGTCGTATACACCGTTGCCGACGTTCCCGGGCTTATCCCCGGTGCGAGCCAGGGCAAGGGTCTCGGCCTGGAATTCCTGCGCCACGTGGAGCGTTGCTCGGTACTCGTGCACGTTCTCGACTGCTCGACCATGGAGCCTGGCCGCGATCCGATCGATGATCTCGATGTGATCGAGGCCGAACTCGCGGAGTACGGCGGCCTTCAAGATCGTCCGCGCCTCGTTGCGCTGAACAAGATCGACGTTCCCGATGCTCGTGTCCTCGCCGATCTCGTGCGTCCGATCCTGGAAGAGCGCGGCTACCCGGTCTTCGAGATCTCGGCCGCGACCCATGAAGGCCTGCGGCCGCTTTCCTTTGCGATGGCCGAGCTCGTGCTGAAGGCCCGCAAGGAGGCCATCGCCCTCGAGGCTCCTCGCGTGATCATCACGCCGAAGGCGGTCAACGACTCCGGCTTCCGGATCATCGCTGAGGAGGATGGCTACCGCATTCGCGGCGAGCGCCCTGAGCGCTGGGTTCGCCAGACCGACTTCAGCAATGACGAGGCCGTGGGCTACCTTGCCGATCGCCTGGCGCGCCTGGGTGTCGAGGATGCCTTGTGGAAGGCAGGAGCCAAGGCGGGCAGTACGGTGATGATCGGTGACGATGACAATGCCGTCGTGTTCGACTGGCAGCCGACCATCATTGCCGGCGACGGTGCTGGTGAAGTCAGCCCGCGTGGCACTGACGTACGACTCGACGCTCGGATTGACGGAGACTGACCGTGACTGACATTCGGAACACGATTGCCTCGGCATCGCGTGTCGTCGTCAAGATCGGTTCCTCGTCGCTCACTCAGCCCGATGGGGGCCTCGATGACGCGCGAATCGGCGCACTCGTCGATCAGCTCGCGGCACGCATCGCCCGGGGTCATCAGATCGTGCTGGTCTCCAGCGGCGCCATCGCGACCGGTTTCCCTGCCCTCGGGCTCGCCTCGAGGCCGAAGGATCTCGCTACGCAGCAGGCCTCAGCCAGCGTTGGCCAGGGATTGCTCATCGCTGCGTACACGCAGGCATTTGCCCGTCACGGACTCACCGTCGGCCAGATCCTGCTGACCGCCGAGGATGTCACTCGTCGCGCGCATTACAAGAACGCGCAGCAGACCTTCATTCGACTGCTCGAGCTAGGCGCCGTGCCGATCGTCAACGAGAACGACACCGTTGCCACCGACGAGATTCGTCTGGGCGACAACGACCGTCTTGCTGCGCTCGTCGCACATGTCGTGCAGGCCGATGCGCTCGTGCTGCTCTCCGATGTCGACGGACTCTACGACGGTCCGCCGAGCCAGGCGGGTGCGCAGCTCATCTCGGAAGTACGCACGTCGGACGACCTTGCCGGCATCGCTCTCGGGGGGGCCGGAAGCGCAGGCGTGGGCAGTGGAGGCATGGCGACCAAGGTCGAAGCCGCGCGCATAGCCACCGGCGCAGGCATCTGCGTGCTGCTGACCTCTGCCGCGAATTCCGATGCCGCCCTTGCTGATGCCTCGGTCGGCACCGTGTTCCATCCCACGGCTGAGCGCGTCTCGACCCGACTTCTCTGGCTCGCACATGCCACGACCCCGGCGGGGCAGCTCGTACTCGATCAGGGTGCGGCCGATGCCGTGCTGAATCGAGGTACCTCCCTCCTGCCGGCAGGCGTGATCGGGGTCCGAGGTGATTTCTCCTCCGGGGATCCAGTCGATCTCATTGACGAAAAGGGCCACGTGATCGCCCGCGGTCTGGTGAACTTCGACTCGGATGAACTGCCCGACCTGCTCGGGCGCTCCACCCGAGATCTGGCACGTGAGCTAGGGCCGCAGTACGAGAGGGAGATCGTCCACCGCGACGACCTCGTCATCCTCTCCTGACAGGGAAAGGGGGAGTCGTGAGCATTCACGTGCTGCCCCTGCCTGATCCGCCTGAGCCACTCATGTGGCACGTCACCCTGACAGTCGCCGGTGACCAGGTCTCCGCCGAATACATCAAGTCCGCCCTCGAGCGTCTGAGCGATCAGCACCCCTTTCTCCTGGCCGGCCGCTTCGCCGTCAATCGCGCCGAGGTGCGTTACTGGGAGCAGGCGGATGACGCCGAGACGGCCGTGAGCCTGGCCCTACACCTGTGGGCCGAGCACCTCGACTCCGCAGGGCTGCCTGAGTGGCAGGTCGTAGGCGTGGAGGTCGTTGATCGCGAGACCTTCCACCGCCGTGGGCAGTGGGTGGCCGAACGCCCGGGGCTGATGGCCGCGGGGCGAGTGGTCCCGTTCTAGTCGTCTAGCCTTAGGCCATGACCTCTGAGAGCACCCTGAACGAGCGCGACGCCGTGCACGAGGTGGCGCGTCGCGGCCGCGTAGCCGCTTCCGCTCTTCGCCAGCTCACTCGTAATGAGAAGGATGCCGCTCTCCGGGCACTAGCCGATGCGCTGGTGACCCGCACTCCTGAGATCGTCGCGAAGAACTCCATCGATGTCGAGCGAGCTCAGGGCAACGGAACCTCTGCCGCGATCATCGATCGACTCACCCTCACTGCCCCGCGAATCGCTGACATCGCCCAGGCGTTGCGCGATGTCGCCGCTCTGCCGGATCCAGTGGGCGAGGTTATTCGTGGCTACACGCTTCCCAATGGGCTGCAGATCCGCCAGATTCGCGTGCCCATGGGGGTTGTCGGCATGATCTACGAGGCTCGACCCAACGTCACTGTCGATGCTGCAGGCCTGTGCCTCAAAAGCGGCAATGCCGCACTCCTGCGCGGTTCGTCATCCGCTTCCGCGAGCAATGCGATCCTCGTCGATGTCATGCGTGACGCTCTTGTCGTCGCGGGGCTGCCTGCCGACGCAATCCAGCTCGTGCCGGGGGAGACTCACGACTCCGTCACGCACCTGATGACCGCCCGAGGACTCGTCGACGTGCTCATCCCGCGCGGTGGCGCAGCCTTGATCGCCAATGTCGTCGAGAACTCCACGGTGCCGGTCATTGAGACGGGCGTGGGTAACTGCCACGTCTACGTCGACAAGGATGCCGACATCGACAAAGCAATTGCCATCCTGCTCAATTCCAAGGCTCAGCGGGTCAGCGTCTGTAACGCAGCCGAGACCGTCCTGGTTCATCGTGAGATCGCCGAGGCATTTCTCCCGCGGGCACTCGCCGCGCTCAAGGACGCCGGTGTGACCCTTCACGCCGATGATCGCTTCGCGCTGCATGCCGCAGGCACCGGCATCGCCGTCGAGACCGTCACCGATGACGACTGGGCTGCCGAGTACTACTCCCTCGATATTGCGGCAGGCATTGTCGACTCGATAGACGACGCCATCGCGCACATTCGTCGCTGGTCGAGCGGTCACACCGAGGCCATCGTCACCGACAGCCAGTCGGCAGCCCAGCGCTTCGTCGCCGGTGTCGATAGTGCGGCCGTGATGATCAATGCCTCGACCCGATTCACCGACGGCGGGGAGTTCGGCTTCGGTGCGGAGATCGGGATCTCCACCCAGAAGCTGCACGCGCGCGGGCCGATGGGCCTCGCTGAGCTCACCACGACCACTTTCGTGGTCACGGGCGATGGGCACGTCCGCGGCTGAGGCCACCGACTAGAGTCCTCCCAGGAGACCCCGAAAGGAACGCCATGTCGATGATCAACGCTGCTGTCCGCCTCGCGGAAGAAGCACCGATCGATAACCCCTCCGTACCCTCGTGGGCCTTCGGGCTCTTCGGCTTCGGCGTCCTGGTCGTGCTGCTGGTCATCACCGTGATGCTGAAGGTCGAGCGCTAGGCCCTGCTCCTGCGCCGACGCCTACGCCGCGTCGGCCCGAATCTCGAGGTGGAACATGACCGCTCACCGCGTGGGCATCATGGGCGGTACCTTCGACCCTGTGCATTACGGCCATCTCGTCGTTGCCACGGAGGTTGCCGAGCTTCTCGACCTAGAGACGGTGATCTTCTCGCCCGCGGCCCTGCCCTGGCACAAGACCGCTGAGCACCTGGCGCCGGCAGAGGATCGACTGGCCATGCTCGTCCTCGCCATGTACGAGACTCCCAACTTCGTGCTCACTGACGTCGATCTCGTGCGCGGCGGCAATACCTACACGATCGATACCCTCGAGGACCTCGACACTCAATTCGAGATCACCTACCCAGATGACACCGTGGAGTGGTTCTTCATCGCCGGTGCTGACGCTCTTTCCGGGCTGGCCGCATGGAAGTCGCCGGAAGATCTCCTGCGACGGGCGCATTTCGTGGGTGTCAACCGTCCCGGGCATGAGTTCGTGCTGCCGAATGTCACCGGGATCGACGAGGTGATCGTGGTGGAGATCGAGGATGTCGACATCTCCTCCTCCGACATACGAGATCGTGTGGCACTTGGTCAGTCGATCGAGGGCCTGGTGCCCGAGTCGGTTGCCTCGTACATCAGCGAGCACGGGCTGTATCGGGGCCCGTCGGCATGAGTCAATCGCGCGGCCGTCGCAGGGGAGCCGTGGCCCTGGTCATCGCGCTGGTCATCGTGGCCTCGGCCGCGATCGGAGTTCTTCTGACCCGTTCAGGCGATGTCGAGCCGCTGCCTGTGCCCAAGCCCTCGCCGACCGCGACACTTCTTCCGGAGCGGCCGGGCACAGTGCTGCTCCAGCTCAAGGACTCTGCCGGGCAGGCAGTGGTCAACATGCTGCTCGGCGGTGAGCCGGCCGAGCACTCGGGCTCGAGCCTGACCCTTCCGCCCGGACTCCTGATCCCCACTCCATCGGTGATGGCATTGCAGTCGACCCCGGGAAGTGCGGACACGCTGGCCGCGAAGAACGGAGTCTCGACGCTTCTGCTGGTGCGCGTCGATGCGACGCTGGCACTCGACCGCCTGGCTCTGGCCGGTCTTGTCGAATCAGTCCACGGGATCACGGTCGACGTAGGGCTAGGGACCTTGACCCTCGATGGCGTTTCCGCGGCCGACTACGCGACGCAACTCAAGCCCGGTGAGGGTGAAGAGGTGCGTCAAGAGCGCGCGCGTGCTGTGGTCACCCAGGCGCTTCGTGGCCTGCCGGAGACCGATGAGTCGATGCGACAGCTGCTTGCCAGCTTGGGTTCGTTGGCCCGGAGTACGGCGACGAATGACGAACTCGTGCCCTTGCTCGAGCAGGTGCGGGCAGATGCACTGAGCGGCAATATGGTCAAGGCCGATCTGCCCGTCACGGTCGTCGCCTCGGGTGTCACCGAAGCCGTGGTGGCCGATCAGGTCGCCTCCTCGCGACTGATCGCGCGGATGTTCCCTCAGGATCTTCTCTCCACCGGCCAGACTCCGCTTCCTCGCCTCGTGCTGGAGTCGGCCGGCGCCAGTGCCGGTTACCTGCTGAAGGTGCGTCGCCAACTCACCGACTCGGGCGTGGCAGTGATCGACGGCGGCGTGGCGACGCTGCCGCTCAAGGTCAGTCGCATCCTGATCAGTGCCGGTATCCCGCGTTCGAGGGATCTCGGGTACTCCATTGCCGACAGTCTGGGGATTCCCGGATGGGCGGTTCGAGCGAGCAATGTCCCGCCTGTCGACGTCATCCTGCGGCTGGGAGCAGATGAGGGCCTGACGCCCTAGATGTGAGAGGCTGCAGGCTCGGAATCAACGAAAAGGTGACACGTGACGGCAAGCCCCGAATCGGTACAACTCGCGATCGCTGCTGCGCTGGCAGCCTCCGAGAAGCTCGCCGAGGACATCATCGCGATCGATGTCAGCGAGCATGTCGTCATCACCGACGTATTCCTGATGTGCTCCGCTGCCAATGACCGTCAGGTCGCCGGTGTCGTCGATGCGATCGAGGAGGCGCTGCTCAAGCTCGGCGCCAAGACCCTGCGCCGCGAGGGTGAGCAGGAGAATCACTGGGTGCTTCTCGACTACGGCGACATCGTGATCCATGTTCAGCTCGCGGAGGAGCGCATCCATTACGCCATCGAGCGTCTGTGGAAGGACTGCCCGCTCATCGCCCTGCCTGCCGAGGTCAACAGCCCCCGCAGTGCGCGAGCCTGACTCAGTTCAGTGATGCCAGCACCCAGGCGCCTCGTCTTCTGGAGGCACGGACGCACTGAATGGAATGCGCAGATGCGCTTCCAGGGCCAGACCGACATTCCGCTCGATGACGTGGGCCTTGCCCAGGCCGAACGAGCTGCGGCCATGCTCGCCAGCCTTCAGCCTTCTGTCGTGATCTCGAGTGACCTCACGCGTGCCCATCAGACGGCATCTGCGCTTGCGCGACTGGTCGGAGTCGAAGTCGCGACCGATGAGCGCCTGCGCGAGACATTCGCCGGTGATTGGGAGGGCCTGACACGTGACGTGCTCGAGAGTCGTTTCGGAGCCGAGCTCGCTGCATGGTCGGCGTTCTCAGATGTGAGGCCGGGCGGCCATGGCGAGACCCGGATCGAGGTGGCCGACCGTATGGAGGCTGCGGTTCGTGATTCGCTGATGACTCTCGGGGCAGGGCAGACCATGGTGGTGGCGACCCACGGCGGTGCAGCGCGCACGGTGATCGGTCGACTGCTCGGGCTGCCGCATGAGACTTGGGGTGCCCTCGGAGTGCTGACCAACTGCTCGTGGTCAGTTCTCCAGGAGAACATCAGCGGGCAAGGCACCCCCTGGCGGCTGCAGGAGTACAACGCCGGCACGCTGCCCGAGCCGGCGTTAGGTGATGACCGATAGGGCGCAGCGGGTAAATCCGTGACGACCTAAGTCGGGCAGGGGTCGATTTCACCCCGCAAGACGGTCTGGGTATGCTTTGGCTTCCCAATACGGGGCTGTGGCGCAGCTGGTAGCGCACCTGCATGGCATGCAGGGGGTCAGGGGTTCGAGTCCCCTCAGCTCCACGTGAGTGATCATCAGGAGAAGAACCATCCGGTTGCAGGCGTTATTGCCGCCATCGTGTTTTCGGTCATCCTCGAGTTGCTCTTTGCGGCAATGAACCCCGATACCCCGGCCTGGCGCTTCCTGCCCTTCATGTTGCTGTGGGCACTCATCTCGATCTACATCTTCGGCATTCGCAAGGATTCCGACGATCACGCTGCTCACGGCGCACACGCCCACGCTGACCACTAGTCGGCCATGAGCGCATCGCGCGTCACGCAGATCGCGCCCGCTTCCCCCGCAACCCGCATCACGCGGATCGCGCCCACCCCCAGTGGCTTCTTGCACCTGGGCAATGCGGTCAATTTCGCGCTGATCTCGCTGCTTGCCGCCAGGTGGGACGCGCAGACCGTTCTACGTATCGATGACATGGATTCCTCGCGATCGCGACCTGAGTATGTCGACGACATCTTCGCCACCCTGGAGTGGCTGGAGATCCCCTGGACGCGCGGGCCGCGTGATCGATCTGAATTCGAGCGAGGCTTCACGATGGCTGCGCGCACCGACTATTACCGATCCCAGCTCGAGCTACTTGATGCCAGCGGCCTTGAGATCTTCGCCTGCAAGTGCTCCCGCGCTGATCTCGCCGCGACGAGTGGCCTCCTCTGCGCGGGAGACTGCCGAACTGCCGGGCATGAGCTGGTCGCCGGGAGTACCGCGCTACGACTTCGGATCCCTCGTGGCACGGTAGTGCGAATGAATGACAGCACCATCGATCTCGCCGAGGCCCATGGCGACGTGGTCCTGTGGCGGCGCGATGGCCTGCCGGCCTATCACCTGGCGACCGTGATCGAGGATCGTGACCTGGGCGTCACTGACATCGTGCGCGGTCAGGACCTACTCGAGTCGAGTGCTCTCCACACCTGGCTGGCCCCGCATCTGGGGGCCGAGAATCTCGCACGGGCGAATTTCGTGCATCACGCTCTCCTCACCAATGAGGCGGGGGAAAAGCTCTCGAAGTCGGCATCGGCACCGGATATGCGAGAGCGGACGAGTTCGATGCGTGAACTCGTCCGCTCCCACGCGGCCAGGCTGCTGCCGGCTAGTTGACGACGGTGAAGGCACCCTTGCTGTCGACCTTCATGATGTAGACCGGCACCTTCACGCGATTGCCGGTCGAGGGGCGAATGGTCGTGGTGCCGGTTGCGCCCTTGTAGTTCTTCGTGTGCTTAAGAGCCTTCAGTACGGGTGTGAAATCGGTGCTCCCGACCTTGGCCATCTTCGCGAACAGGAGGTTCGCCGAGTCGTAGGTGAAGGTGCCCCAGACACCCGGGCTCTTCGCGAAGGCCTTCGTGTAGGCCTTCGTGTAGGCGGCGGCCTTGGCCCCCGGCAACTGAGCAGCTTCGGGAACGCCACTGAACACGCAGCGCTCGGACGCGATCTGTCCGGCCTCGGTCACAAACGCGGCATCGACATTGGCCAATCCCATCAGGCACTTGGTCGGCAGCTTCGAGAGCACGAGGCGCTGGGCGATCTTCGCGCCCTCGGGGTAGTAGGTGCTGACGTAGATGAGGTCAGGCACTCCCTGGAATGCCTGGGCGACCTCGGCGCTGTAGTCGTTCTTGCCTTCCGAGACCGGGATGGAGGTGACGGTGGCTCCCTCGGCCCGGAGTGCTGCGGCGAGGCGGTCGGCCATGCCCTGCGTGTACGTGGAGGGGTCGACCAGCATCGCGACGTTCTTCGCACCGATGGAGTTCGCGTAGGCATCCTCGATCGGGGAGATCTGGTTGTTCTTCGGCTGCACGGTGACACCCATGCCGTTGGTGTCGTTGGTGGAGGTCATGTGCACCGGCACGATTCCGGCCTTCAGGTACAGCGGCAGGTTCACGATGCCCACCGAGGAGTTGTACGGCCCGACGACTGCGACCACGCCGGCCTGCTTGGCCTTGGTGACCATGTCTGCGGCCCTAGTGGGATCAGCCTGGTCATCGAGTTCGACGATGCGCACCTTGTGGCCGAGGACTCCACCCTTGGCATTGGCCTGCGCGACGGCGAGCTTCACGCCACGCAGCATGTCCTGGCCGTTGTTGGCCTGAGTCCCGGTCAGCGGCGCTTCGACGCCGATGATGAGCTCGTGCGAGGACGCCTGGGAGACGGGTGCGAGCGCGATGCCTGCTAGGGCGAGCGCTCCGACGACGGTGATACTGGCAATTGTTCTGACGCGCATGGTGGCCTTTCGGTGGTGGGCGTGTGCCCAGTGTGCCGCAGACTCGCGAAAGCGCGCATTCTTATCGCGCGCGCGAGGTCGCTACGGCATCCGGCGAATCCGGGGATGGGCCCGGCCAGGCGAGGGCGGCGAACGTCACCAAGGCCCCGGCCACGATCGTCGAGAGGGCCAGCCAATGGCCGGTACTCCGCGTATCCATTCCCTCGAGGGTGAGCAGCGAGATCACGAGAACCGTCACTCCAACGACAGCGATGAAGTAATTGGCTCGAAGGAAGGTGATGAACACCCAGCTTCCGATGACGAGCATGACCAGTGCGACCCCATCGGGCAGGCCGATGTAGCCGAGGAGGGTCACGCAGATCGCCACGCCGATCAGCGTTCCGAGAGTGCGCTCGACCGCTTTCACGGCACTCCCTGTCCGAGTGGGGCGACTGATCCAGGCGACGGTCATCGGGATCCAGTACTCGTGCGGCCATCCGAGGTGCATGCCGAGGGCAGTGGCGACGACGAAGACGAGGGCGAGTCGGATTCCGTGCTGGAGGTAGGGGTTCTGCCAGGACAATCGCGCTCCGGTGGCATGGCGCGATGTGCGTGGCGCAGCGGCATGGCGCCTGCCGATGGCCTTGATCGGACTCAACAGGACGACTACGAGCATGGAGGCAAACCCGCCGATCAGCACGCTGACGCCGGTCGTGATCGCGGTGAGATCATCGACCGGGGATCCGGCGAAGATGGCATAGAGAACGAGAGCGAGGATGCCGTTGGTTGCAGCGATCGGCCCGCGGCGTCCGACATAGCCGCAGGCGAAAGCCATGAGCGCAGCGGAGATGAGCGCGACGTCACCCCAGCCGGAGACGAGGCCGCCAATGGTTGCTCCGACAGCGAGACTGAGAGCTGTTTCGCTCATCGAGCGCCAGTGACGACCGATTCCGAGTCCGAGATCGGTAAGTCCGGCGAAGCAGGAGCCAAGCGCCATCGGCAAGGCGAGACTCTCATGCCCGGTCAGCAGGCAGGTGGTCGCGAGCGCTCCGGTGAGCAGTGCCACGGGAATGGCTCGGTGCCATCGAAGATGAACGCGCTCGACCTTGGAGAGCGGCTCGAGCGCTGCGGTGATGACTCGAGGCGTGCCGTCCCTCGGCCCGCTCATTGTGGCGATTTCTGTTCGGCGATCGACCGAGCCGACGGCCAGATGAATGTCCCGAGGAGGGCGATCATGCCAGCGAGAAGCGTTGCGGCAACGCGATAGGGAGCCGTCTCATCGACGGGCTCGCCGTCGATGGCGAAGAGCGCGATCACGGCGAGGGTAAGTCCGACTACGGCAATGGGGTAGTTGGCGCGCAGGAAGATCAGGCTGATGGCGATGCCAACCGCGCTGATGACAGCGAGCACGTAGAGGTTCATTCCTGTGTCGTTGATAAGCAGCACAGCCAGAAGGATTCCCACGAGGGTACCCAGCATTCGATGCACGACCTTCTCCACTGTTGCATCACGAGCCGGCCGAGCTATCCACGCCACTGTCATCGGGATCCAATAGTGGTGCGGCCAGTCAAGCCACGCTGCCAGGCCTGTCGCGAAGATCATCACCACGGCCAATCGCACTGAATGACGCACGAACGAGTCCGTCACGTGCAGGTGGGATCGCAGCGAACCGAGAACAGGCATGCCGGTGACCGGTCGCGCTGAGAATCCTGGACTTCGGGCAAGGGCATAGAGCCCCACGGTGATCAGGATGCACGTGATTCCGCCGAGCAGGATGAGAAGTCCGGTCGTGAACGCGGAACGATGTGCGGCCGGCTGTCCGGCAAAGACGGAGTAGACGACAAGCGTGACAATGCCGTTGGTCATCGGCGTAGGGCCAAGGCAGCCCACGAACCCGCATGCCAGCGCCATGAGGGCAACGACGATCAATTGCGCGAGCGGTGAATTCGAGACCAAGGAGCCGAGTGTCGCGGCAAAGGTGACGAACGCCGTGGTCCACGCCATCGCCCGCCAGTAAACTCCAATCGGGTCACCGGAGTCAGTGATGCCGGCGAACCAGGATCCGATGGCCACTGGAACCGCGTACTCAGGGTGCCCGAAGCCGATGCAGGCAACCGTGAGCCCGAATGTGATCACTGCGCTGATCAGTGGACGCCACCACTGCACCAGTGAGGTATTTATCTTGATGGAGGAGCGCAGGTGCTGGGTGCCGAAGGATGTCACGGAGCGAATCCTTGCGCGAAACTGCTAAGGAATGAGAGTGCCGCGCATGGTCTCGCTAGGCAAAAAGAACGGCGGCGCCTACTTCACCGATTTCCCCGCTGCAGGCCAGACGAGCGCGCCCAGGGTGAGTAGAGCCCCAGCGACCAGGGTTGCCCAGATACGGAAGAGGGCGTTCATCTCGAAAGACTGCCCCTCGATTGCGAAGAGTGCCATGACCGCAATCGTGATGCCGGCGACCGCGATCGCATAGTGAGCGCGAACGAAGATCAAGGTGAGTGTCGCGCCCGCGGCGGCGAGCACCGCCAGCTCGTAGGGCGAGTGGCCGGACGTGATCATCAAGGTAGTGATGAAGACGATGCCGGCAAGCGTGCCAAGAACTCGATGCCAGGTGCGCTCCAGGGTGAGCGCGCCACCAGGTCTTGCCACCCAGGCGACGGTCATCGGGATCCAGTACTCATGGGGCCAGTGAAGGAAGTGCGCAACCGCCGTGGCGACCACCATGATCAGGGCGAGCCGGACGCCATGCACGAAGTACTCGTCACGCAGATGCAGGTGCGCTCGTAGTCGACTCCGAGCGGATGCCGATAACCCCGGTCGTGCACTCATCTGGCCCCTGGCCCAGAGCGCGTAGATCACCAGCGACGTGACGATCGTGGCGACACTGCCGATCAGCACCAGCAGACCGGTCTGAATCGCGTGCCTATCGGTCACCGGTGCGCCGGCGAAGATGGCGTACATGACGAGGACGAGGCTTCCGTTGCCGAGCCCGAGCCCGCCGAGGGATCCGGCGAACCCGCAGGCGAGCGCGATTACCGCCACGAGGAGCAGTTGCCAGTAGCCGGTCGTCGAGGCGAAGCCACCGAGAGTGGCGCCAAGGGCGAGCCAGAGTGCCGTCCACGACATCGTGCGCAGATGGATGCCAAAGGGCTGCTGAGTGTCGATGAGCGCGGTGAACCAGGCGCCCACGGCGAGGGGCACGGCGAAGGAGGTGTGGCCGGAGGCGATGCACCAGGCGGCGAGGAGCCCCGTGACGATTCCTGCGATGAGCGGACGACGCCAATGGAGGTTCTCTCGCTGGACCTTGGTCGTGCTCCCGAGCACGCTCCTGGCCGTGGATGTCATGGTCTGATCCTGGTCCCAGGTTGCCTGTCCGGCACACCGACCCGCCATCTGGTGACCTCGTAGGATGGGCTCCTCATGAGCGAGCACACGAATTCCGACAGCGTCCAGGCCGAGGCCGGCGGATACGACTTCAGCGAGATCCAGGAGCGCTGGCTCCCGGTGTGGGACAACCTCGCCCCCTTCCGCTCAGGTCGCGCCGATGACCCGCGGCCCAAGAAGTACGTCCTCGACATGTTCCCGTACCCCTCTGGTGACCTCCATATGGGTCATGCCGAGGCCTACGCCCTCGGCGATGTGGTCGCGCGCTACTGGGTGCAGAAGGGCTTCAACGTCATGCATCCCATCGGCTGGGATGCCTTCGGCCTGCCTGCCGAGAATGCCGCGATCAAGCGCGGCGCCGACCCAGTCGATTGGACGTACGAGAACATTGCGCAGCAGAAGGCCTCGATGCGCCGATATGCCTGCTCATTCGACTGGGATCGCGTGTTCAATACCTGCGACCCCGAGTACTACAAGTGGAATCAATGGTTCTTCCTGCAGATGTTCGATCGTGGACTGGCCTACCGCAAGGACAGCGCCGTCAACTGGTGCCCGACCTGCCAGACCGTTCTCGCGAATGAGCAGGTGGTCGGGGGTCTGTGCGAGCGCTGCGACTCCACCGTCACCAAGAAGAAGCTGAACCAGTGGTACCTGCGTATCACCGACTACGCCGATCGCCTCCTCGATGACATGCAGCAGCTCGAGGGCGGGTGGCCCGACAAGGTTCTGCTGATGCAGAAGAACTGGATCGGCAAGTCAGTCGGCGCCGAGGTGAAGTTCGAGATCAGCGGTCGCGATGAGCCCGTCACCGTGTACACGACTCGACCCGACACCCTGTACGGCGCGACCTTCTTCGTGGTCGCTGCCGACTCCGAGCTCGCTGCGGAGCTCGCCGCCGGCACCGAGGCCGAGGCCGAGTTCGCCGAGTACCTCGAGCAGGTCAAGCAGGTGTCCGAGATGGATCGACTCGATTCCTCGCGGGCCAAGAGCGGTGTCTTCCTGCAGCGCTACGCGACCAATCCGGTCAACGGCGAGCAGATCCCTGTCTGGGCATCCGACTACGTGCTCGCCGACTACGGCACCGGCGCGATCATGGCCGTGCCCGCGCATGATCAGCGCGATCTCGATTTCGCACGCGCCTTCGGCCTGCCCGTGCGCGTGGTCGTCGATGCCGGCGAGGATCCCGCCGAGACAGGCGTAGCAACGGCGGACGACGGCCCGCACGTCAATTCCGGTCCGCTTGATGGAATGGGCAAGAGCGAGGCCATCGATGCGATCCTCGGCATCCTGCTCGAGCGAGGAACTGGCAAGCCGGCCACCAATTACCGCCTGCGTGACTGGCTCATCTCGCGCCAGCGGTACTGGGGCACGCCGATCCCGATCATCCACTGCGACACCTGCGGCGAGGTTCCCGTTCCCGAGGAGCAGCTGCCGATCGTGCTGCCGTCGGCCGAGGGTCTCGATCTCAAACCGAAGGGATCATCACCGCTGGGCGCCGCAACCGAGTGGGCGTCGGTACCGTGCCCGAAGTGCGGCGCTCCTGCGATGCGCGATACCGACACGATGGATACCTTCGTCGACTCGTCCTGGTATTACCTGCGCTACGTCGATCCGACTGACGACACCCAGGCATTCAGCCCGAAGCTTGCGGCCGAGTGGCTGCCCGTCGATCAGTACGTCGGCGGTGTCACGCACGCGATCCTGCACCTGCTCTACAGCCGCTTCTTCACGAAGGTGCTGCATGACATGGGCCTGCTCGAATTCACCGAGCCCTTCACTCGCCTGCTCAATCAGGGCATGGTGGTGATGGATGGCTCTGCGATGAGCAAGTCGCGCGGCAATATCGTGCGCCTGTCCGATGAGCTTGCCGTGCACGGAGTCGACGCGATTCGCCTAACGATGGTCTTCGCCGGTCCGCCGGAGGATGACGTCGACTGGGCTGATGTCTCGCCCTCGGGCTCGAAGAAGTTCCTCGCTCGTGCCTGGCGCCTGTCCGGTGATGTCACCAGCGAGCCCGGCGTTGACCCGTCGACAGGCGATCTCGCCCTGCGTAAGCTCACCCACAAGGCGCTGCACGATGCCGAGACGGCCATCGAGAGCTTCCGTTTCAACGTGGCTGTCGCCAAGGCGATGGAACTCGTCAACGCCACGCGCAAGGTGATCGACTCGGGCGCAGGCCCGGCCGATCCTGCAGTGCGCGAGGCTGTCGAGGCCGTGGCCATCATCTTGTCCCTCGTCGCGCCGTACACGGCCGAGGACATGTGGGCACGCCTGGGTCACCAGCCCTGCGTGGCACTGGCCGGCTGGCCGGTGGTCGACCCCGCCTTGCTCGTCGAGGATTCCGTCACGTGTGTCGTGCAGATCCAGGGCAAGGTGCGCGATCGTCTCGACGTATCGCCTGACATCAGCGAGGCCGATCTCCGCGAGCAGGCTCTCGCACTTCCGGGCGTGGTGTCGGCACTCGAGGGTCGCGGCATCAAGACCGTCATCGTGCGTGCGCCCAAGCTCGTCAATATCGTCCCGGAGTAGCTCGTGAGCGTCTCGATCACGGCCGATCAGGCGAGACGCATCGCATTGTGGCGACAAGGTCTTCTTGGCAGCGCGCCGCGTCCGGGAAAGCCCGACGTGCAAGAGCAGCGCGTGCACGACATGGTGCGCTCCCTTGGTGCTGTCCAGCTCGACACGATCTCGGTGCTGGCGCGCACCCATGAACTGGTCGCCTATGCGCGTTTCGGGGCAATCGATCGAACCTCGATCGAGGCGGCCTACTGGAACGGTGACTCGAGTTTCGAGTACTGGTCGCATGCTGCCTGCATCCTTCCGGTCGAGTCGTGGCCGCTCTTCGCCTTCCGTCGACGTCACTACGCCAGACGTGGCATTCGCTGGCACGACGTGAGCAAGAAGTCCCTCGACACCGTTCTGGCGCGCCTGCGAAGTGAAGGGCCGCTCACCACCAAGGACATCGGCGGAGCGAAAGCCTCGGGCTATTGGTGGGACTGGTCCGACTCGAAGATCGCGATGGAGCACTTGCTCGACACCGGCGTCGTGGTGTGCACTTCGCGCGTGGGATGGCGACGCGTGTACGACCTCGCTGAGCGCGTCATCCCGACACGGCTGCGTGCGCAACGAGGGTGGAATGACGATGAGGGCGTCATCGGGCCCTCAGACGCGGAGTGCCTACGTGAGCTCATTCTCGCGGGTGCCGATGTGATGGGCGTGGGTACCGCGGATGACATCGCCGATGTGCATCGACTTTCCAAGGCAGACGTGCGCCGCAATGCAGCTGATCTCGGGCTCGTGTCTGTTCACGTTCGGGGGTGGGTCGAGCCTGCCTGGGCGACAGCCGATGCACTCGAGTGGCTGGATCAAGGCTCGCGTGCGCGTTCACGTACGACTGTGCTCTCGCCCTTCGACTCGATCATCTGGCACCGGCCGCGCACGCAGCGGCTTTTCGGCATGCATCACCGACTCGAGGCCTACACGCCTGCGCCCAAGCGGGTGCACGGCTACTTCGCGATGCCGGTTCTCCATCGCGGTGAGCTCGTTGCCCGAGTCGATCCGAAGCGCGAGGGCGCCGTATTGGTGGCCTCCAGGGTGACTCTCGAGGAAGGCCCGGTCGCGACGGCGGCAGCGGGCATCGCGCTTGCGTTGATCGAGGCCGCTCGCTGGGTGGGCTGCGAGGAGATTCGTATAGACGAAGTGATTCCGGCATCTGCAGCGCGCGAGGTGGGTGCTGCGCTGAAGGATGCCCGTAGGCTCGCATCGTGAGCACGAGGGTCGCTGTCATCACCGACTCCACCTCCTACCTGCCGCGCGGGTGGGCGGCAGATCTCGGCATCGCTGTCGTGCCTGTCCAGGTCATCGTCGCCGGGCGGCCGCTGGATGAGACTGATGATGACCAGGCTCAGCAGGTCGCCGATGCCTTGACCTCGCTCCAGCCGGTCACCACATCGCGGCCGTCGCCGGAGCGATTCCTTCAGGCATTTCGTGCTGCGCAGGCCGGCGGTGCGACCGAGGTCGTAGTGGCCACGCTCTCGTCCGCAATGTCGGCGACATATGAGTCGGCGCTGCTCGCTGCCCGTGACGCCTCGATCGAGGTGACTGTGATCGACAGCGGCACCATCGCGATGGGCCTGGGCTTCGCCGTGATTCGAGGTGCCGAGGCTGCGCGTGCCGGCGCCAGTGCGGCCGAGGTAGCCCGGCTGATCGAGGTGTCGGCGCGGGATGCCTCCGTGTACTTCTACGTCGACACGCTCGAGTACCTGCGTCGCGGGGGTCGAGTCAGCTCGGCGAAGGCGGCGATGGGTCAAGCCCTGCAGGTCAAGCCCTTGCTGCATGTCGAGCACGGTCGGGTCGAGGCGTTCGAGCGACTTCGCACGGCGGGCAAGGCGTTGGCGCGTCTTGCCGAGCTCGCCGTGGCCGCGGCCGATGGGCATACGTGCGACATTGCCGTGCAGCACCTCGGTGCTCCCGAGCGAGCAAGTGCGCTCGCGCTTCAACTACGTGGCTCGCTCCCCGCCTGCACGGTTATCGAATGCCCGGTGGGCGGGGTCGTCGGCGCTCACGTGGGTCCGGGGATGGTGGCCGTCGTGGTCGTACCGAAGGTGCAAGCGCGATGACGCCCCTGATGTGGTGGCTGATGGCAGCGCCCGCCGGCTACCTGCTGGGCTCGGTGAATCCCGCGGCCTGGATTGCCCGTGTCTTCGGAGTCGACATTCGGCAGGTGGGCTCCGGCAACCCGGGCGCAACAAACATCGGCCGAGCCCTCGGCCCGCGCTGGGCGGTGCTTGTCGGTGCCCTCGACATTCTCAAGGGCTTCCTGCCGGCGTTGATCTTCGGGATTCTCGGCGGTGAGATTGCCGGTGAGATTGCCGGCCTGGCGGCGGTGCTCGGGCATGTCACCTCACCATGGCTTCATGGTCGGGGAGGCAAGGGAGTGGCCACGACCCTGGGCGCGATTCTGGGCGTGCAGCCTTGGCTGGCGATCCCCGTGCTCATCGTCTTCTTCATCGGCGTCAAGGTGTTCCATCGCGTGGGCCTAGGCGCCGTCATGGCGGCAGTCGCTCTGGCGGTGAGTGGCATCATCGGCGGAATTGCGGGTTGGTTCGATCCCTCCGACGTGATCTTCTCTATCGTGCTGGCCGGGCTCGTGCTGTGGCGACATCAGCGCAATATCCGTGCCGCCATCGCCTCGCGCATCTAGATATCCACACTGCGTCATAGTGTCCACAGCCCTCGTTCGATGAGGCCATTGCGTCGCGCGAGTTCCTAGCGTGATCGAGTGAACCTCCGACGACCCCCAACGCAGGCCATCCGCACTGACGTCGATGAGCGCCTGCGCCGACTCGCAGCAGGCTGGGCACCGACTCCATCCGTGCCGCGTGAGATCGCGTCGACGATCGAGCCGATCGAGCCACTGCGCAGCGGGCCGTGGGGTCGCAGATCCTGGCGTGCCTTCGTCCTATTGCTCGTCGGGGTGACTCTCGTGGCCGGCTGGCTGTGGTGGCAAGGCCAGCCGCGTGATGTCACTTCACTACCCGGTTCCTCCATGAGCGGTTCAGCTGCACCGACAGCCGGTGGCGAGGTGGTGGTGCATGTTGCGGGCGCCGTCCGCCATCCCGGCCTCGTACGACTGCCTTCTGGTGCGCGGGTGGCAGACGCCATCGACAAGGCCGGGGGAGTGAAGTCCCCGCGCTTTCTCGACAGCGTCAACCTCGCACGAGTCCTCGTCGACGGCGAGCAGATCGTGCTCGGTCCGAATCAGGCTGCATCAGGTGCAACCGGAAAACTCAGCCTGGGCTCCGCATCAGCGCCTGAGCTCGAGCAACTTCCCGGTGTTGGTCCTGTGCTCGCGCAGCGAATCGTGACATGGCGCACCGAGCATGGTCCGTTCCGTGCCGTCGATGACCTTAACCAGGTGTCGGGGGTGGGTGATTCGCTCATGGAGCAGATTCGCCCGCTTGTCATTCCTTAGTGGACGCTCGGCTTCTGGCACCGGCTGCTGCTGCCTGGGTGGCCGCAGCACTGGCCCTGTTCACCTGTTCGACGTGGCAGACGCTCGTCATCCCGAGCCTGACTCTCGCAGTATCGCTGGTCGCTGCAGCATTCGTGATGCGAGGCTTCGGAACCTTGCGCGCCACGGCACTTGCTTGCGCCTTCGGGGTGCTGCTGGCCGCCGCGCATGTCCAGTCTCGACATAGTGACCCACTGGAGCGGTGGGTGTCGGCGCATGCCGTTGTTGACGTTCACGCGGTCGTGACAGGTGATCCCGTTCATCGCACGAGTACGAATGCGCCGGTGTGGATGCCGTCACGCTCGGTGACGATCGCCATGCGCGTGTCGCGCATCAGTGACCATGGTTCCGAGGTCGGGCTGAGCGTTCCCATCGAAGTGCGTCTGTCGGAGGGCCAGGTCGCACCATCGGTCGGCGCTGCGGTGAGCCTTCGCGTGCGGCTTGCCCCCGCCCCATGGAATCGCGATCTCGCGGCCTATGCGAATCAGGTCGGAGAACTCACGGTTACCGAGTCTCCTGGCCCGGTCAATGCCCTCGCGAACGTCATGCGATCCGATCTGCGCGAGTCAACGCTGGGCCTGAACCCTGACGTGGCATCGCTGATCACCGGGCTTTCTGTCGGTGATGTCTCCCAGCAGCCGCCGGAACTCGAGGATGCAATGCGCACATCGGGCCTCACCCACCTCACTGCTGTATCGGGCGGCAACGTGGCCATCGTCATTGCGGCTGTGCTGCTCGTGACTTCGCGATTTCGGATTCGTCGTCGATACCGCGTGATGATCGCGTTGGTCGCACTGGTGTTCTTCGTTGTCTTGGTGCGGCCGCAGCCGAGCGTGATTCGTGCGGCGGTGATGTGCGCGCTCGTGATCCTCGGGATGCTCACCGGTGGCAGGCGCGCAGGCCCTGCCGTGCTTTGCGCCTCAGTTCTCATCCTCATCGGGCTCGAACCCGGTCTGGCAGTCTCCTGGGGATTCGCACTTTCAGTCGCGGCCACCGCGGGGCTGATCATCGTGTCTCCTCGAATGCAACGCCTTCTCCAGAGTGCACGCTGGACTCGTCGATGGCCACCGGCACTTCGAGAGGCCGTAGCGATTGCCGCATCGGCGCAGGTCGCCACGCTGCCGATTCTGGTGGCGATGGGCGCAGGCCTTGGCGTGATGTCGATCCCCGCAAACCTGCTGGCGATGCCTGCCGTGGCGCCGATCACGATTCTCGGCTTGATCGCTGCGCTTCTCGCGCCGGTGGCCATGCCTGTTGCGGTGGTGCTCACCCACCTTGCTGCCCCGTTCGCCTGGTGGATCGCGAGCGTGGCAACAACGCTCAGCAGCGTGCCGATCGCACACCTGAACTGGCCACCGGGAGCGCTCGGTGTGGGGCTCCTGGCTGCGCTGGCGCTCATCGGCTGGTGGGTACGGCGCGCTGTGCGCAGGCGTTGGCCGCAGGGCACGCCAGTGGAGATCGTCTGGCCGGTGATCGGCCTGTGCTGCGTGCTGATCGCGGTGCTTATCGTCGCACCGCCGGGTAAGCGCGGCTGGCCGCCGGCGAACTGGAAACTCGTCATGTGCGATGTGGGGCAAGGAGATGCCCTCGTCGTGCACGACTCACTAGGTGACGTGGTGGTCGTGGATGCCGGGCCTGACCCGGCGCTCATCGACTCATGCCTCTCAGATTTGGCTATCTCGCGGATCGACACTTTGCTGCTCACTCATTTCCATGCTGACCACGTCAATGGTCTGCCCGGCATTCTTCGCGGTCGAAGTGTGCGGCAGGTGCTGGTGACCTCGATCGAGGAACCACCTGAGCAGGCGGCCTTCGTGCATCGCACGCTTGCGGCAGCGGGCATTGAGGCTGCAGTGCCACGCGTGGATGAATTGGGCGGGGTCGGGGCAATTAGTTGGCGGGTGTTGTGGCCACGCCGACGCCTCGAATCAGGATCGGTGCCGAACAACGCAAGTGTCGTCCTGTACCTGGTTGTCGACGGAGTGAGCATGCTGCTCACGGGTGATGTCGAGCCAGAGGCTCAAGCGGCAATCATCAATGCCGAGCCCACTGTGCGTATCGACGTCATGAAGGTGCCGCATCACGGCTCCCGTTACCAGGACCCACGCCTGCCGACCTGGAGCAGGGCGCGAGTGGCCCTGATCAGCGTGGGCGAGGGGAATATGTATGGCCACCCGGCGCCCGAGACTGTCAAGGCGTGGACGGACATCGGTGCCCTGGTGGCACGGACTGACCTTGGGGGAGACCTCGCCGTGGTGGGCGGGGAGCGCCCGGGCCTGGTGTCCAGGGACGGCTGACCCTCAGGCCACGCCATGGAAGGATGGAGCCCTCATGGCCAAGGCATCTGCGCAGCCCGCTCGCGTCACCCTCGCGATCGGCAACGAGCCGCTCTTCATCGAGCGCACGGTGCGCGCTGTCGCCAAGGCGGCAACCAAGGATGACCCACAAGCACAGCGATTCGACATCGCCGCCGGTGATTCCAATGGCGGTCTCGCCATTCGCGAAGCCTGCGCCCCCACGCTGTTCGGTGATACCTCGGTCGTCATCGTTACCGGTATCGACTCGTGCAGTGATGAGGTCGATGCCGCACTGCGCGAGGTCGTCACCGACTTTCCCGACCACGTCTGGCTGATCGTCACTCACCCCGGCGGAGTGAAGGGCAAGAACCTGCTTGATGCGCTCAAGAAGGCCGGCGCCGAGCAGGTCGACTGCGTCGCCCCGAAGAAGGGCAAGGAGACCCTGGAGTTCCTCTCGCGGGAGTTCGCCTCGCAGAAGCGCACGATCACGCGCGATGGCATGGATGCTCTGTATGAGGCACTCGGCAATGACATTCGCATGCTCTCCGCGGCTGCTTCGCAGCTGTCGAGTGACGTCGTGAACGAGCCGATCACCCGCGACGATGTCGCGGCCTACTTCGAAGGCGTCGCCGAGGTCAGTGGCTTCGCGATCGCCGATGCCGTCTGGGATCGCCGTTCGGTCGATGCCTTACGCATGCTGCGCCAGGCGATGCTGAACTCCGATTCCGTTGCGGTTCCCACGGTCTCGGCGATGGCCATGGGCCTGCGCCAGGTGGTGCGCGTGGCGGGTATGCCGCCGGGCGCCTCCGAGTTCGACATCGCCAAAGAGGCCGGAGTTCCGCCGTGGAAGGTCAAGACCCTGCGCCGGCAGTGGGCGGGCTGGAGCGGTGACCAGCGCCGGCTTGCGGCAGCGGCAGTCGCACTGGCCGATGCCGATGGCGCAGCCAAGGGCGGTATCGCCCAGGGCAGCAGTCTCGACCCCGAGCAGAAGTTGCTCGAGCTCGAGCGTCTGGTGATGCTCACCTCGGCTCGAAAGTCCGAGCAGTAGCCCGATCAAGCACGAAGTAGTGAGGCGAGCCCAATACAGGGTGGATGCCTCTCTCGGGGTATCCACCCTGAACGGGGTCTCAAGGCACCCTTGCCGCTGACACTCTGACGTCAACGTGACGTTGCGACAGAGTCTCATCGCAGGGGCCAAGTTCGTTAAGGCTGGGCCGTGATCCCAATTCCAAAGTTTCGGCGGATCATGTCGACGAAGGAAACATCATCCATGTTCGCACGGGCGTTCAATGTGGCGATGGCATCATCACCTACGACGTATCGCAATTGGGCCCTTCCGTCGGTAGCGGCTTCGTAAATCGTCGAGGCAACATCTGCGGCCGAGGCGCCGCCTTGCTCCTGAACGGCGGCAAATGCCGTGAGAACCGATGTGACGGTGTCTTGGTATGGGCCGCCAGCAGGATCGGTACTTAGTACGAAGGATCGCCCTGCGAAGTCAGTGGCCACCAGCCCAGGCTCGATGATCTTCACTGAGATTCCGAAGGGAGAGAGCTCGTGGGTGAGTGCCTCGCTCAATCCTTCGACCGCGAACTTGCTTCCGTGATAGAGCGAGCCGAGTGGGAAAGCCATACGACCACCCACCGATGAGACGTTTACGATTACGCCCGCGGCACTATCGCGCAATGTCGGAAGCACATGCTTGGTGACATCAAGGAGGCCGATGACATTCGTGTCGAATTGGCGTCTCACGACATCCATATCTGTGACTTCGAGTGCTCCGTATGCGCCAAAACCGGCATTGTTGACAAGAACGTCGATCGTTCCAAAAGCCTCAAGCGCCTCGCTGACCGCAGTACGAATGGAGGCCGAGTCCGTGACGTCGAGACGAGTGACCAAGACGCGATCCAATGCGCTGAGATCCGACCCATCCTGAGGAGAACGCATCGTGGCAACGACATTCCAGCCTTCAGCTTGAAAAAGCTGGGCAGTTGCGCGTCCGATACCTGTCGAGGCGCCAGTGATGAAGACAGTGCGTGACATGTTTCCTCCAATGAGATGAATGTTTCATTCACTGTAAGGTGTGGACCATGGTCCATAGTCAAGGCGAGGATGCCGAGGGGATGCTCATCGGCGAGTTCGCCGAGCGAGTCGGCTCATCTAAGGACACGGTGCGCTTTTACACCCGACTTGGGTTGCTCATGTCCGGGGAGCGAGCAGCCGGGCGGCGCAGTTACGCGGTGTACGGCGAGGACCAAGTGGAGCGGTTCAGCTTCATTGAGCAGTGCAAGTCGCTTGGCTTCACCCTTCAGGAGATCGGTAGCGGGCTGAGGGAGCGCGATGCAGGAGCTCTCACGGCTAGTCGTCAGCAGGTGCTGCTGGAGGAAAAGCTCCGCACCATTGAGCAGCGAATCGCCACGCTGCGCCAGGCAGAGAAGAAATTACGAGCGAAGGTTGATCGTTCGGCGCAGTAGCCAGCCCTCGTCGATGTGCTTGCTGAAGTGCACGTGGCACCAAGGCCGGGTTGCTCTACGACAAAGCGAAAGGCCCCTCCGAAGAGGGGCCTTTCGAAGTAAGAGCTAGAGAGACGAAGCCTGCTTCGAGATCGAAGACTTGCGGTTCGCTGCCTGGTTGGCGTGGATGACGCCCTTGCTGACGGCCTTGTCGAGTGCCTTGTTGGCATCGGCGGCGAGTGCCTTGGCATCGCTGCTGCCGGCTGCGGCGGCCTCGTGGAACTTGCGCACGGCGGTCTTGAGCGAGCTCTTGACCGACTTATTGCGAAGGCGTGCCTTCTCGTTGGTGAGAATGCGCTTCTTCTGCGACTTGATGTTTGCCACGGAGCAACCTTTGTGTCTTCGGGCTCGGGTGAGCCCTGGGTGG
>JAHEIZ010000041.1 GCA_024639145.1 Actinomycetes bacterium
CACGTCGAGGCTGGCCTGCTGGGCCGCAAGTCAGGTCGCGGTTTCTACGACTATTCGAAGAAGTAGCCACCCCCGAACGAAGCAATGGCCCGGCTCGATGAGCCGGGCCATTCGCATTCGCGCACTAGGCGAGAAGCCCGAGGTTTCCGTACTTCGACGGCTCGAATGCGGCCTCGATGAACGAACGCGTCACGCCTGCGGTGGTCGCCGGCAGCCACTGCGGATTCCTGTCCTTGTCGACGATGAGAGCGCGAATGCCCTCGATTGCATCGTGCTGGTACATCAGGAAGCACGAGACAGCAAAGTCAGTCTCGAGCACCTCTTCCAGCGAATCGCTCACTCGCGCCCGACGCAAAGCCTCAAGAGTCACCGCCACTGCTGACGGTGACTTGCTGCGAATAAGCGCCGCTGTCTCGTGGGCCTCAGCCAGCGAATGCGCATCGAGAGCCGCCAGGATCTCGGCGACGGTGTCGAATGAGAAGCACTCGTCGATCCATCCACGTGCGCTCTCGAGCGGCGATACTGGCGGGTCCTGGGAGAATTCGGCCAGGAGCGACTCAATACTCGCGGTCTCGATGCCCGAATCAGCATCGGAGTTGACCTCCAGCCCGTGGAGGAAGTTCGCCAGGTCGGCCACGGGCATGAAGTAGTCGGCGATACCGCAGTAGAGGGCATCACCCGGGCCGAAGGTACTGCCGGTCAGGGCCAGGTAGGTACCGACCTCGCCCTGGGCTCGCGCCAGCAGCCAGGTGGCGCCCACATCGGTGCAGATGCCGATGGTGACTTCAGGCATGGCCAGAAGGGAACGCTCGGTGACGATACGCACGCTGCCATGAGCCGAGACGCCGATGCCTCCACCCATCGCGAGGCCGTCCATGATCGAGATGTAGGGCTTCGTGAACTGACCAATGCGCGCATTCATCCGGTACTCGGCGCGAAAGAACTCAGCTGCGCCATCATCTCCGCGAATAGCACTCGCCTGCATATCCCGAACATCGCCGCCCGCGCACAGCCCGTGATCCCCGGCGCCGATCACGACAGCTGCTCGCACCTCAGGATCCGCTTCCCAGGAGTCGAGCTGCGCCTTGATAGCAAGCACCATGCCCGTGGTGAGGGCATTGCGCGCCTTCGGCCGATTGAGCGTGATGCGGCCGATGCCGCCACGCACGCTGAATTCGACGTCGTGACTCATCGGGCGAGGTAGCCGCCGTCGACGGCCAGGGCGTGACCGATAGTGAAGCCGGAGGCATCCGAGCAGAGCCACAGTGCCGCAGCGGCGATCTCATCGGGAGTGCCGAAGCGTCCGTTGAGCGAGAGACGGTTGGCAACCTCCTGCGGGTCACGACCGCGCTTCTCGATGGCGCCGCGCAGCATCGGGGTGTCGATGGCGCCGGGGCAGATCGCGTTGATGCGGATTCCCTTGGGCGCGTAATCCACCGCGGCCGACTTCGTGATGCCAAGCACGCCGAACTTGCTCGCGGTGTAGGCCGACTGGTGCGGCTGCGGACGGTAGGAGTTGGTCGAGGCAATGTTCACGATGGCGCCGCCCTCAGGCAGCATCGCGTTGATCTCGTGCTTCATGCACAGGAAGACCGAGCGCAGGTTCACCGCGATCATGCGGTCGAAGTCCTCATCGGCGAGATCGGCCAGGTAGTCGACCTCGAACTCGATGGCAGCCGCGTTGACCGCGTAGTTCAGGCCGCCAAAGGTGTCGACTGCGGTCTTGACCATGTTCTGGACATCTTCGGCGATAGCGACGTTCGTGCGGACGTAGACGGCGTTGCCTCCCTCGGCCTTGACCATCTCGACGACCTCCGCACCACTCGAATCGTTCATGTCGGCGACAACGACGTTGGAACCCGCCGCACTGAAGGCCAGGGTGATGGCACGACCCATGCCACCAGCGCCGCCCGTGACGATGGTGGTGGTGTCGGTGAAGGAGCTATCGAGATTGCCGAGTGTGGACATGGGTGCCCTTTCGAGGGTTCGGGATTACTTGACACTCACTCTAGTAAGTGGGGCACCTTGCACGCGGGGAAATCCACGGGAAATCAGGCCGACACGCACGAAAGCGGCCACCCGCGCAGGGTGACCGCTTTCGTGGTGAGGCTTAGTAAGGCGATGCGCCACCGTCGACGTTGATGGTGGTGCCGCTGATGCCGGCGCCGAGATCCGAGGCGAGCAGCACGCATGCAGCGGCAACTTCCTCGACCGTGTTCGGACGCTGGATGCAGGTCACCGAGTACATGATCTGAGCCAGGGCATCGAGATCCGGCAGGCCCATGGCCTCGACGGTCGCGGGGCCGGTCTCGTAGAACATGTCGGTGGGAACGAAGCCGGGGCAGATCGCGTTGGCGGTGATGCCCTGGGTGCCGACCTCCTTGGCCACGGCCTTCATGAGGCCGATGATGGCGTGCTTGTTGGTGATGTAGCCGGGCACTGCCATCGTCGAGATCTTGCCGTACATCGACGACATGCCGATGATGCGACCGAACTGCTGCGGGATCATGTACTTGAGCGCACGACGGGTCATCCAGAAGGTCTGGTTGATGTTGAAGTCGAGCTCGTACTGCCACTCCTCGTCGCTCATCATCGCGACGGGTGCGGTGTTGTTCACGCCGCCCGCGTTCGGGACGATGATGTCCACGCGGCCGAACTTCTCGACGGTGCCGTCGACCAGAGCCTCGATGTCAGCCTGCTTCGATGCATCGGCTGCGATGAAGTGCAGGCGATCGCCGCCACCCATCTCCTCGATGGCCTTTGCGCCCTTCTCGGGGTTACGGCCGCTGACGACGACCTTGGCGCCCTCGGCGTGGTACGCCTCGGCGATTCCGCGGCCGATGCTGCGGGTGCTTGCGGTGATGACGGCTACCTTGCCATCCAACTGGCCCATCGAGACTCCTTCTAGCGGTGAGTGGACGTTACTCAAGCCTGGCTCAAGTAACGGGGGTCAGCCTAGGCAGCGACGCCCGAAATGTCAGCGGATTCAGGCGATCGTTATGGCTTGGTCACCCAAGGCGGGGACGAGGGCTGCCACGGAGCCGAATCCGGTCAATTCCGCCCCAGGATCGACCTCCAGCCAGGGCACGAGCACGAAGGCCCGCTCATGGGCCCGAGGGTGCGGGAGGGTCAATTCCGGATCCACGGAGGTCACCCCGAGGTAATCGATCAGGTCGAGGTCCAAGGTGCGCGGACCCCACCTCACCTCGCGGGTGCGGTGCCAGGCGTTCTCGATGGCGTGGAGGGCATCGAGCAGCTCACGAGGGCTCAGGGAGGTTTCGATAGTCACCACGGAGTTGAGGTAGTCAGGCTGCTCGACTCCGCCGACTGGTGCGCTGACGTAGACCGAGGATTCGGACAGGACGTCGATCCCCGCTGTCACCCGAAGAGCCTCGACAGCCCCGGCCAGGGCCGCACGGGCGTCGCCCAGGTTTGCCCCCAGGGCGATGACCGCTCGGGTCATCAGCGCTCCCGGCGGATCGAGATGGTGACGTCGGAGAAGGGCACGGCGATGGGTGCATTCGGCTTGTGCACGGTCACCTCGACGGCAGTGGCCGGGCAGGCTGCCAGCACCGCGGAGGCAATACGCTCGACGAGGGTCTCGATGAGGTCGCATCCCTCACCGGTGATGTGCGCATGCACGAGCTCCGCGATCACGCTGTAGTCGATAGTGAGGTTGAGGTCGTCAGAGGCTGCCGCGGGACCAATCTCGGTCTCGAGCACGACATCAATACTGAAGGACTGGCCTTCGGCCTTCTCCGACGCAAGCACGCCGTGATAGCCGTGACCGGTGATGCCCATGATCGTGATGCGATCGCTCATTGCGCCGAACCCTTCGCCCAGGCACGCTGCACGAGAAGCGCATCATGCGTGCTCGGAACATCATGCACCCGCACCGCCCACGCGCCATGCTCGGCGGCCAATGCGCTGATCACGGCACTTGCGCCATCGCGCTCGAGTGCCTCGCGCGGAGCACCAGCATCATCAGCGAGAAGAGCTCCGAGAAATCGCTTGCGAGATGCGCCGACGAGAACCGGGAAACCAAGACCGATGATTCTTGGCAACGCGTGGAGCAAGGCCCAGTTGTGGCCGGCCTCCTTGGCGAAGCCCAGGCCCGGGTCGAGGATGATGCGATCGCGGGCAATGCCTGCGGCTAGCGCGGCATCGACTCGCGCACTGAGTTCAGTGCTGACTTCCGCGACCACATCGTCGTAGGAAGCCCAGTTCTGCATCTCATGGGAATGCGCACGCCAGTGCATGAGAATGATCGGCACCCCGAGTTCAGCGACGGCAGGCAGCATGGCGGGATCAGCGAGACCACCGCTCACGTCATTGACGATGCAGGCACCGTGCTCGACCGCAGCGCATGCAGTCGAGGCCCGCATCGTGTCGATGCTCACCGGGATTCCGGCAGCGACCAGGCCATTGATGACGGGGATCACGCGACCGCATTCCTCGTCTCCCGAGATGCGCGTGGCACCAGGACGCGTGGACTCTCCGCCGACGTCGATGAGATGAGCCCCTTGTGAATGAAGGCGAATCCCCTCGGCGACGGCCATCGAGGAATCCGGAAAGCGTCCGCCATCGGAGAAGGAGTCAGGGGTCGTGTTGATTACGCCGAAGACCAGCGGACTCGGCACGCCCACCACATCAGCAGGAAGGCCGCCTGGCCGGGCTACTGCTCGATCCATCGTCACCAGAGAACGGTATCGCCCTCCGCCCTTCGACGGAGTGGGCGAAAGCGCTCCCGGGCTCACTAGTGTGACGCCATGACTTCCCGCCCTTCGCGCTCCCGCACATTCCTGAGCGTGCTTCTCGGCTGCACAATGGCATTTCCCATCGTTCTCGCGACCTCGTCTTCGGCATCGGAGACACCGCGCTCTGCGCCCACTCAGAACAGCGTGAAGATTCCCCAGGCCGGCTCCGTCGTTGCGGCCTTCAGCCTCGCAGCACCGAGCGGCGCCACTTCTTCCGGCCTCGTGGCACGCGCGGTCATCGCCGGGGGCACTCGCTGTCCCGCCCTGACCACCGTGAGCACGGATGGCACAACGCACGCGACGCCAATGCGCCAGCGGGTGCCGGCAGCGACCACTGCGCATCTTTTTGACGCGTTGCTCTCGTGCAGTGCACCCATTCCCGCGAAGTCAATCAGCGCGCGCGTGCTGTCATCCGTCATCCCCCACGCGATGCCGGCACAGATCACGAATATGGCCGTGCTCGGCGATACCGGTTGCCGGATCAAGGGAACGGTGATCCAGGCCTGCAATGACCCGTCCGCCTGGCCGCTGGCCAGCATGAGCGCAACTATCGCTTCCCAGAAGCCGGATCTCACCGTCTTCCTCGGCGACTTCTTCTACCGCGAGGGCATCTGTCCGCCGACACAGACCGCCATGTGCGGCGGCTCTCCAACTCCAGGTGCTGTCCCATTCAATGACTCCGCGCTCGGCTGGAATGCCGACACCTTCTTGCCGATGGCGCCGCTGCTCGCCGCGGCACCGCTGGTCGTCGTGCGCGGCAACCACGAGGACTGCCCTCGCGGTGGCAACGGCTACTTCATCTACATGGATCCGCGCGAGGG
>JAHEIZ010000042.1:0-1186 GCA_024639145.1 Actinomycetes bacterium
ACGACGGTCGCAGGGTCGGGTCAGACGCTCACCCAGGCCGGCTTACTAGGCGCGACCTGGAAGCTGATTACGGCACAGGTACGACAGGCCCAGGGTGAGGCAAAGGGAAATGTGCCGTTCTACCTTCCGGCGAGCGCCATCAACCTCATGAGCGATATCGGGACTCAGCGGATCGTCGAAGGCTCGCAGTTCGTCCTGATTGTCGCTGCCTACTCGGCCGCGATCTCCCCAGACGACTTCCGCACTGCCGAGGATCGGGACGTCTACACCGAAGAGCTGTCGTCTCTGTGGCACAACGGGATCGACGGCGTTCCCGGTGCTTCGGCGATCGCGGCCGCAATCCCGCGAAAGGTGCCGACGCAGAGCGGAGTCTTCACAGCTTTGGGGCCGGATGGCACCTCTGGGCTTCTCCTTCGCAATTTCGGGCCGGTCGTGGAGACGACGGAGCGCACGGGTCCGATCACCAGTGCGGATGCGGGATATGCGCTCTATCCCGGTCTGGATCCGTGGCTCCTCTACACGAAGGATCGCAACGACGCCCGACGCGAACTCACGCTCTCTAGGGCCGATGCGGACTGGAGTTTCGACTCGGCCACCGGGACGTTGACGACAACCTTGACAGACACGAAGTACCCGGATCTTCGAGGCGAGCTGGGCTCGCTCGTTGCGGTTCATCCATCGAAGGTCGCTGCGGGTGAAGTCGTTCAGTTCGCTCGCGCCGGGTCGGTTCCGGCTGAACGCACGGGATGGACCCTGGATAAAGCGAAGGGTCGCCTGAGCCCCCAGGGCAGCCCGGGACTGTGCATGGCCTTAAGTGGTCGCACACAGACGCCGTACGACGCGAAATGGCAGCGCGGCTACGGCAAGATCGGGCCGCAGTTCGACGAGACATGGAAGAAGTACTCGCCAGGGGCCACGGCAGCCCTCCCCCGGATCGTGCTTCGCAATTGCGCACCTGATAGCGCACAACAATGGTTCTTCTCCGGCCCGGTCCCCATGGATGGCCTGCCATTCTGGTCAACTGCCGAGCTCCTTCCGCTGAGCCCGACGAATGCGTCTGCAGTGCAGGATGACACGTATCCGTTCTCGCTGTGGCGCACATTGGCATCCACGGATGCTCGCGACATCTTCGCGGCGATCTCGGACCAGGGCATGAACGCCGAATCGCTTTTCACGCTGTACGGAG
>JAHEIZ010000042.1:1196-5517 GCA_024639145.1 Actinomycetes bacterium
AGCAGCGACGACATCTCCGGTTGATCGGGCACTGCCCCCCGCGTTGCACCCCATCGCCTGGATCCTCGAGGAAGGGTCCGTCCGCTACGTGGCTGTACCCGACGCGAAGAAGGCAGATGACTCCCGCGTGACCTCCGTGAGGGACTACTCCTGGACAGCGGCAGTGTTTCCCGTCACCGATGACACGACGTCCGGCTTCTTCGTCCAACCACTGCAGCAAGGATCCCTGGCGAACGGCCGAGAGGTCCTCACAGTGCAGGAAGCACCGTGGGTCTCCACAAGTGCCGTGCTCGGGATCGACGTGGAGCCGTGCGCCTTCACCTTCATCGCACCGCTGGCTTCCGGGTTCCAGTGCAGTTACAAGCAGCAGGTCGCACGCGATCTCGCCTCGCCGAAAGTCCGACTCACTCGCGACTCTCCGGTGCGCGTCGACTTTCACCTGAGCGAATCAGGCAGCTCCGGCTCTGCTTCGCCGGCAGCAACAGCAAGCCCGACAGTCGCTGAGGAGACCACGTCCCCATCGCCAACTGACCCTGCCGGCGACGAGCAACTAGATGACACACCTGAATCAACAGAACCGTCTTCGAGAGGCACATCCAATGCGCGGTAAGGCACAAGATCGCACCTGGCATGCGTGTCCTGCAGGCAGGGCAGCGCGCCGGTTCACCCGAGTGGCGGCAGCATTCGCCGCCATCGCGGTCGTGACGGCAGGCTGCACTCAGACGACTACGTCACCTCCGGTGCCGACGCGTGAAGCTGCCGGAATTCCGGCAAATATCCCGGCGCTGCCGACGAAGCTCCCCGACAATCTCGCCGGTGGTTACAACTTCGTCGTCGGCCAGTATGACTTCGTTCTGGGCCTGCTTAAGTGCTTCGAGCCCGCCGGATGCTTCGGCGACTCAAAATCTACGGCGACCATCACGGCGCTCAAGGAAATCAGCGCCCAGTTGGATGCCATCAAGGCTGATATCGCGTCGGGCATCGCGGCAACTCGTCTGGACCTCGCGGAGTCGAACTACGCCCAGGTGGAGCAGGAGTACACCCGGAAGTATGGGACCCACATCGCGACGGCTTATCGGGCACTAACCCAGATGAGTGATCCGGCCATCACGGAGACCCTGCGCAGGCGTGCCTACAGGAACTTCATGGCCGAGGCTGCGGCACTCATGCCGGCCACCGCCGAGACGGCGATGTACCAATATCTGACGTCCATGGCCGGGTCAGGACAGGGACTCACGCAGGCCGGCATCCTCGGCGCTGCGTGGCGACTCATCACTGCCCAGACGCGGCAGGATCAAGGTGACGCCAAGGGAAGCCTCCCGGTCTACCTCCCCGCAAGCGCCATCAATCTCATGGCCGACATCGGCACCCTTCGGCTCCTCGAGGGAGCACAGCTCGCGGTCGTGCTCACCGCGTATTCGGTGATCTCCTACCCCGACGACTACGAGAGCAATCCCAAAGAACAGGACGAACTGCGTCGAGAGATTGGCGCGCTGTGGATCAACGGCATCGAGGACGTTCCTGGTGCTGCTGCGATCACGGCGTCCTTGCCCCGCTCGGTGCCGACTCAAAGTGGAATGCTCTCCGGCCTCGGCGCCGACGCTAATGAGGCACTTCTCGTGCGCAACTTCGGTCCCGTCGTCGATACGGGGAAGCAATCGGGTGCCCTCGTGAATGCGGATGCGGGTTCTTCGCTCACGCCCGGTCTCGATGACTGGCTGTGGGTGTCGAAATTTCGAAATGCCCCCCGTCGGGAGCTGACTCTCTCCAGAGCCGGCTTGGCATGGAACTACGACGAGGCGACGGGGTCGTTGTCGGCGACCATCGCGAAGACCCCCATCCCGAGTCTGAGCGACGAGGCCGGTCCGATTGTCGCGGTTCATCCGAAGACACTCGCCGCAGGGGAGATCGTCACCTTTGCACGGGCCGGCACGGTTGCGGACGAGAACACAGGATGGGCCTTCGACGAAAAGACCACACGCATTAGTCCGAAAGGTCACGGGGGACTGTGCATGTCATTGCGCTCTCGCGGCGACTCCCCCGGGTCATCGAGAACTCCTCGTTACGATCTGGACGCCCCGTATGAGTGGACGAAGGGCAAGAATGTCCAAGGATGGCGGTTCGCCTACGACAAGATCGGTCCGCTCTACGACAGCATCCCGTCGCATCAGTACATTTCGCTCATCCCGCTTCCGCGCATCACGCTCGAAACTTGCGCCTCGACCGAGATGCAGCAGTGGTTCCTCAGCGGCCCCATCCCGCAAGATTCCTTGCCGTTCTGGACTCCGAACGCGCTCATACCCGTGAGTCCAACCAACGCCGAGGCGGTCGGCCAGGACGACTATCCCCAGGAGTACTGGCGGGTGCTGACCTTGCAGGAGGTCAAGGATGCCTTCAAGCTTCTTGCCGCGAGAGGTGTCTCGGACGCCACGTTGTTCGAGCGGTACGGATCCACGCGCACCCAGCCAATCGACCGGGCACTTCCTCCCGTCATACACCCGATCATGGAGTCGACGAGCAAGGCTCCGTTCAGCTTCTCGGTGCCGGAAGGGAAGAGCATGCCCTCGAAGCCGGACTACCCGATTGAGGGAGTTGCCATTCCCGTTGTCGACGGGTCGAAGCGGGGATTCGCGCTACGCCCGATTCATGTCAGCGAGGCGGCCGATTCGCAGATGTTCTTCGAGTCAGCGACCGTGCCATGGATGTCAACGGCCGCTGTGCTCACCATGGCCGTCGATCCCTGCACCTTCACCTTTATGGCTCCGATCGGTGACTCGTTCGACTGCGAATACAAGAACCGTGTGAAGAACGAGATCGCCGTGGAACCCGTGCGCCTGGCGTCGACACCTAAGTCGAGTCAGAGCGGGAACGCGAGTCCGAGTGCGGTAGCCGAGTCGGTCACGCCCAAGCCGACCGGCTCCGACATTGGCTCAGCGATACCGGGCACAGGCGAAGCTCGCGACGAGGACGCACAACCGTCACCAGCTAGGAGCTGACAGGGCGGTTCGTCTTGGTCATTGCCGGCGTCTTGAACAAGTTCGACGCCACGGCTAGCCGATCCGGTAGTTCCCGGGATCGCCCACGAGCGCCATATTGGGTTCGCCTTCGGCGTTCTGACCAGTACCGCGTTCACAGCGGCCGCCCTTGACATCACCGTTGTTCCACACCTGGCGCCAGCAGTTGCGAAGCGCGAGTTGGCCCCAGTAGTTGGGGTGGAGTGACTCCTGTTGGTAGGTGTCGTTCGGGTTAAGCATGTTGATTTCCATCACCCACTCGCTGCGGTCGACGGCGTCAGGCGCCTGCCAGGAGTCGACTCCCTTCTTCGACCCGACGCGATCGACCGACTTCTCGCAGAGGGCACGCTGGGCGAATGCGTTGCTCGCGTCCATCCGTACGATCTGCAGCGTCGGGCGATCAGCCTTCGCATCGTGTGCCGCCGCCTCGAACGTGGAGTTGACGAGCGGCAGGAGCGTGGTGCCGGCCCAGTCGGCATCGTCGTCGCGGAAGCCGCACCCGCCGACGTACTGCCGGTCATAGCCGGACTCGGTGTAGCGGAGACTTCCGGAGCCCGGGAGCGGGTTTGGGTACTGCTGGAGGGCGAGAGTCCAGTCGGAGTCCTGGTAGCCCGCATTCTCCATCGCACTCGCGATGTTGAGGATCGCCTTCGTCGTGTCTTCCTGAACTCGGTCAGCCGCGCTTGCGCTTACGTACTCGAGCACCTTCGGATCGTTGTTGCAGTATGAACCGAAGATCGACGGCTTGAGGAAAGACTTGATGCACTCGACGATGATCGGCGAAAAGTTGAAGTCGTTGCCACCGATCGACAAGGCGACCATCGCGACGCGGTTCTCCTTGGCGAACTCCTCGAGCATGCGGGCTTGACCCTTGCGTCCAGCTTTGTCGTAGAAGTCGATGCCGGGCTTGAAATTCCCAGCGTCATCGACCTGAGTCGAGGTGATCGCACCGCTGCAAGCCAGGTTCATCGACTGCGCCGTGCCGATGTGGATCGCGGCCGACGTGGATCGGTGACAGCGACTGATGGATTCCTTGCCACCGGCGTCGTTATAGGCGTCAGCACCCAGGGCATCGACATCTGCAGTAGTGAATGTCTCGTTGCCCGCCCAGCGACCGGCTTCGCCGGAGATGAACGAGTCACCGAGCGACACCACCCAGGGCTCGCCGTCGGGCAGAATGCTCGCGGCCGTCGCCTCCGCAGAGGCTGCGGATCGAGTGATCGGTTCGCTCGATCCGCACGCCGAGAATGCGAAGGTGCCGGCGACGGCTACCGCGACGCAGATCAGCGTGCTCCCGTGGCGATGGA
>JAHEIZ010000044.1 GCA_024639145.1 Actinomycetes bacterium
AGATGATGTTGTCGGTTGCGGGGTTGTACTGATCATCATTGACGCCCATCACGATCGTGATGTCCTCACCCTTGGCAGGAGCCGAGATGATCACCTTCTTGGCGCCCGCGGTCAGGTGCTTACCCGCCGACTCGGCGTCAGTGAAGAAGCCGGTGGACTCGATCACGATCTCGGCGCCGACCTTGCCCCACGGCAACGCTCCGGGATCGCGCTCGGCGAAGATCGGGATAACCTTCCCGCCCACGGTGATCTGACCCTCGCCGGCGACGACCTCGCGGTCGAGACGGCCGAGGATGCTGTCGTACTTGAGCAGGTGCGCCAGGGTCTTGGTGTCAGTGAGATCGTTGATACCCACGATCTCGACATTGGCACCACTTGCCAGCAGGGCGCGGAAGAAATTGCGACCGATACGTCCAAAACCGTTAATGCCGACCTTGATCGTCACCTATGACTCCTCATGCATCGCCGATGTGGATCGGCTCCGGGGATCCAGTCATTACCGGGCAAGCAAACGTTTGCATCAGCTATCCACCTCGTGAGCGGATAGGCCCGGCAGGATCGGCTCAATCGTAGCGAACCTGTGTCGCGGATCACCCAGCGGTAGTCGCTCCCCGCGCCGCCGGTCTCCTAGATCTCGTCTACCTCGAGCATGTCGGCACCGAGAACGGACTCCGTGTCGGGAATCCCTAGATCCTGGGCCCGCTTGTCGGCCAGGGCCAGGAGCCGGCGAATTCGGCCCGCGATGGCGTCCTTTGTCATGGGTGGGTCTGCCAGCGCACCTAGTTCCTCGAGACTGGCCTGCTGGTGTTCCAGGCGCAGTCGGCCGGCCACCACCAGGTGGTCGGGAACCTCATCCCCCAAGATCTCGAGGGCGCGCTGAACTCGGGCTCCGGCTGCAACAGCCGCCCGAGCGGACCGCCGCAGATTGGCGTCGTCGAAATTGGCCAGTCGATTGGCCGTCGCACGCACCTCGCGGCGCATGCGGCGTTCCTCCCAGGCCATGACGGACTCATGAGCACCCAGGCGGGTGAGCATGGCGCTGATGGCATCACCATCTCGGATCACGACTCGGTCGACTCCCCTGACCTCACGGGATTTCGCTGCAATACCCATGCGCCGGGCCGCACCGACGAGGGCCAGTGCTGCTTCAGGCCCGGGGCAGGTCACCTCCAGGGACGACGATCGACCTGGCTCCGTGAGGGAACCGTGGGCCAGGAATGCGCCGCGCCACGCTGCCTCGCAGTCGCAGAGCCCACCGGCGACGATGGCCGGAGGGAGTCCGCGAACAGGCCGTCCGCTCGCATCGACGATGCCCGTCTGACGAGCGAGTGCCTCACCGCCCTCGACCACTCGAACCAGATAACGAGTGCCCTTGCGGATACCGCTGGGCTGGACCATGGTCACGTCACTGTCATGACCGTAGATATCGAAGAGATCCTTGCGCAGCCGACGTGCCGTGGCCCCTGCATCGAGGTCTGCCTCGATGACGATGTGCCCCGAGATGATGTGCAGGCCACTGGCGAAGCGGAGGATCGTGGAGACCTCAGCCTTGCGGCAGCAGGCCTTGGTGATCTCGACGCGACTGAGTTCGTCTTTCACTGCTGAGGTCATGGCCATGAGCGCATCCTGCCATGACACGCGGTCGGGCGTGTCGCGCACGCCCCGAATTAGCGCATGGATTCGAATACCGAGCCGAAAGCCACCGCAAGGCGATCCGGATCATGTGTGCCGGCTCGGCTCGGATGTGCATGACCCACCCCTGCCAGGTGCAGATAAGCGTCCCCGCAGGCCTCCTGAAGCCCCTGCGCGTCCCCGATATGCCGAGGGTCGACAATCACGGCATCCAGGCTGAGGCGCGGCTCCAGGCTCGCCAGCATCTCCAGCTGGGCCCCTACGGGCACGCCGGCTGTCTCCTGGTCTCGGTGCGGATCAAGATTCATTACCAGGATCTTGCGCGCGGGGCTGGTCACGATGGCGTCCGCCAACTCCGGAATGAGCAAGTGCGGCAGCACGGAGGTGAACCACGAGCCTGGTCCGAGGATGACCACATCGGCCGCAACAATGGCTGCGACAGCCTCCGCACATGCCGGTGGGTTCACAGGTTCGAGTCCGATGCGCTGCACCGTGCCCTCGGTCGTGGCGACGGCCACCTGCCCGCGCACGATCGCAATGTGCTCAGGATTGGCGGAATCAAGGCCGCTGACATCAGCCACGATCTCGAGGGGAACAGTGCTGCACGGCAGGACCCGGCCTTGGGCTTCCAGCAAGGCCCCCAACCAGTCGAGACCGATCACGATGTCGTGGGTCTCCTCCCACAGAGCCGTAATGAGCATGTTTCCTACCGAGTGGCCACCAAGATCCCCCTCGCCTTCGAAGCGATGCTGGATCACGTCGCTCCAGGTTCGACCCCAGGTGTCGTCACCGCAAAGAGCCGCGAGAGCCATTCGCAGGTCGCCGGGAGGAAGGATCCCGAACTGTTCACGAAGGCGACCGCTCGAGCCACCGTCATCGGCCACGCCTACGACGGCAGTGATTTGATCCGTCACCCGGCGAAGCGCGCGCAACGTGGCCGCCAGGCCATGCCCGCCACCGAGCGCGACCACATTCGGGCCGGTTGCCTGCCGCGCAATTGAGGTGCGACGGCTCATTCGCGCCCCAGGTCGCGGTGCATCACCAGCGTCTGGATTCCCGCCTCGCGCAGCCGCGCAGCCAAGGCCTCGGACATTGCCACGGAGCGATGCTTCCCACCGGTGCATCCCATGCCGATCGTGACATAGCGCTTTCCCTCGACCACATATCCCTCACTGACCATGGTGATGACCCGCGTGTACGCCTCGAGGAAATCAGTGGCTGCCGACTGGCCAAGCACCGCTGACGAAACAGCCGGATCGAGACCCGTCTGATCCCGCAACCGGGGATCCCAGAACGGGTTGGGCAGGAAGCGCACATCGGCGATCAGATCGGCATCCACCGGTATCCCGTACTTGAATCCGAACGAGAGGACTGTCGCATGAAGTGCGAGTGGCTCCTGCTCCGCGAATGCGGCCTCGACCTTTCGGCGCAGGTCATGGACGTTGATACTCGTGGTGTCGATCACGACATCGGCATTCGCGCGGATATCTCCAAGTAGCTCGCGCTCACGCTGAAGGCCGTCCATGATCCGCTGATCGCCCTGCAGGGGATGCGGGCGCCTGGAGGATTCGAAGCGCCGCACCAGCGATTCGTCGGAAGCCTCGAGGAAGAGGGTTCTGACGGAGAGCTGTTCCCTGGGCAGGGCATCGAGTGCCTCGCTCAGCTGCCGGAAAAAGGAACCCCCACGCACGTCCACGACAACTGCGACCTTGGTGATGTCCGGACTCTTGCGCGCGAGCTCGATGGCCTGAGACAGAAGGGTCGGCGGAAGGTTATCAATCACGAACCAGCCGAGATCTTCCATCGCACGAGCAGCCGTAGAGCGACCTGCGCCGGACATGCCCGTGACTAGTGCGACCTGGAAGTCGGTGCCGTCCTCATGAGTCATCGCGCCGCCCCTCGTCGTCGACATGCAGATGGTGATGGATCACTTCGGCCAGAGCCGGGCCGACTCCCTTAACCTCCTGCAATTGTGCCGTTGAAGCACCCTTGATCGCACGCACCGTGCCGAAATGCCGGAGAAGGGCCTTGCGCCGCGACTCCCCCAGTCCGGCAATGCCGTCAAGCGCGCTTGCAATGGTGCGCTTCCCACGACGCTTTCGATGGAAGCCGATGGCCACGCGGTGTGACTCATCGCGAATTCGCTGCAACAGGTACAGGCCCTCGCTGGTCCGAGGAAGGATGACCGGGTCAGCCTCCCCCGGCAGCCACACCTCCTCAAGTCGCTTGGCCAGGCCGATCACCGGAACATCGGATATCCCCGCGGCCATCAGTGCATCCTGGGCAGCACGAACTTGCGGCTGACCACCATCGATCACGAGAAGCGAAGGCGGGTAGGCGAACCTTCTGCGCTCCTCGCCATCGTCGGGCTCCGCCTGGACCTGGGCAAACCGACGTGACACGACTTCTCCAACGGCTGCGGTGTCATCGGCATGGACGTTCTTGATGATGAACGTTCGATAATCCTTCTTTCGCGGAAGGCCATCTTCGAATACGACCAGCGACGCCACTGTGTCTGAGCCCTGAAGTGTGGAGATATCGATGCACTCAATACGAAGTGGCGCCTCGGTCAGTCCGACGGCCTCCTGGATCTCGGTCAGCGCGATGCTCCTGCTGGTGAGATCACCGGAACGACGGCTCTTGTGTGAGGCGAGGGTGTTACCCGCATTCACCTGAGCCGTCTCCATCAATGCGCGCTTGTCGCCGCGCTGCGGGACGCGTAGATCCACGGAGGATCCGCGACGATTGCTCAGCCATTCCTGCCAGGTTGTTGCATCCTCGGTCGAGTCCGAGAGGAGGACCTCACGCGGGATCAGCGCCTCCGGATCGTCGGCGTACAGATACTGAAGAACTCGGCTCATGTACCCCGCTGTGTCGAGGTCCTCTGCCTTCTCGAGCACAAACCCGCGTTCGCCACGAATACGACCGGCTCGCACGTTGAAGACCTGCACACCGAGTTCGAGGGGATCTTCGACGATGGCGATCAGGTCTGCGTCGGTGCCGTCACCGAAGACGACAGCGTTGCGCTCCGTCGCACGAGTGAGGGCAGCCAGGCGATCTCGGAGTCGTGCTGCCTCCTCGTATGCCTGGTTCGCGGCAGCAGATTGCATCTCGAGCCCGACCTCGCGAATGAACCTGTCAGTCTGACCCGACATGAAGCTGCAAAAGTCCTCGACAATCCTGCGGTACTCGGACTCGGACACTCGGCCGACACAGGGTGCACTGCACTTGTCGATGTAGCCGAGAAGGCAAGGTCGACCGACCTGGGAAGCGCGTCGAAACACACCATCTCGGCAGCTACGGATCGGGAACACCTTGAGCAACTCATCCACGGTGTCACGGATCGCCCAGGCGTGGGCGAATGGGCCGTAGTAGGTCCAGCCCTTGCGCTTCGCACCTCGCACCACCGCCACGCGCGGGTATTCGTCCGACGAGGTCACCATCAGCATCGGGTATGACTTGTCGTCCCTGAAACGAACATTGAATCGAGGATCGAATTCCTTGATCCAGGCGTACTCGAGCGTAAGTGCCTCGACCTCAGTGGCCACGACCACCCAATCGACCGACTCAGCCGTGGTCACCATCGCTGCGGTGCGCGGATGCAAGCCGGCGAGGTCAGCGAAGTAGCTGCTCAGTCGTGCGCGCAGGTTGCGGGCCTTGCCGACGTAGATGACCTGACCGCGCGCATCGCGGAATCGGTACACGCCCGGATCTGTGGGAATCTGCCCCGGTGCCGGTCGATACGTGGACGGATCAGCCATGCTCAGGCCTTGCGGCGCCTGGCAGGAGCCTTCTTCGGAGCAGTGGCGCCAAGGATCTCCGCCAGGAACTCGCC
>JAHEIZ010000090.1:0-70763 GCA_024639145.1 Actinomycetes bacterium
ACCGCCCCGTGGGACTGACCTGCCAGCACTGCCTCGACGATGACCCGATTCTTCGACATCCGGCAAGGGTTAACGATGTCCCGGGACAGGGGTTAACTAAGTCGTGAAACACGGCACTGTCCCCGCTACTTTCCAAGGGTTCAGACCCCCCATTTTATGGGGGGTCTGTCCTATTTTCACCAGATTTTCTGCACCCCCCGACAGGGGAAAGTAGGCGGAAAGTGGGCGATAAGTAGGCGCCAACAGGGGCCACTGCGGACCCCCGGATCACCCTCGAAGAACCCCCTGGCCACGAGGCTGAAGACTCACCTGGCCCCCCTTGCTGGACCCCCGAGGGGACCAGCCCCGGCCACGGTGAACCACCTGGCCCCCCTATCTCGCACCCGAGCGCCTCCTGGCGCGGACCGGCATCCGTACCCGTCCGTCCACACACCAGGAGAACTCATGAACACACACACCCGCTACCCCCACTGCTCGCTCAATGCGAGGTACCGAGCACCCAACGCCGTTGATCTAGTAGCGCGCACTCTCACCGCGCGCGCGAAGGAGGCCAGCGTCATGACCATGATCGCCGTCGACATCACCGCAGAGCTCGGACGCCACGAGGCAGCCGAAGCCTGCAACGTCAGCCTGACCACGATCAAGCGGCGCCTGAAGTCCGGCGCCTTCCCCCACGCCCGTCAGGTGGGTCTGGACCGCGCCTGGGTCATCCCTGTGCGAGATCTCGCCGATGCCGGCCTCCTGCCTGCGAACGCGCTCGCCCTGCCCGCGATGCCCGCAGGAAGCGATGCGGCTCCCCGAATTGTCGGGGCACCAGGACAGGCGCAATTCGCCGAGGCAACTGCAGAAATTCGCGGACTGCGGGAGGCACTGGCTGCGGCAAAGGACGAAATTGCCTTCCTGCGCCAGATCGTGACCGGAAGCAGGGCAGCCTGATGGGCCGCGCGTTGACCGGATCGGTCGTGTCCCGACCTGGAGGCCGGTTCCAGGCATCCATTCGCGTCGCGCCAGGAAACCCGGCACGCCACTACGAACTGTTCGACACCAAGGCCCAAGCCACCGCCTGGTGCGCACTGGCAGCATCCAATCTCGCCGAAGGTCTTCCCTTGCCTTCCCGGGACGTCGTCTTGGGCAAGAGCGATCCTTCGCGAACTGCACGCCCGAAGTCGCAAACAGTCGTCGCCCCTCAGCCTCGAGTGCGACTCACCGTCGAACAGGTAACCGACGCGTGGTTTCACGAGGTCTACATCGACGGGCGCAGCGGGGGAGCGGACAGGGCGAACACCGTCCGCGCGATGCTCAACAGGCGCGTAGCGCCCTTCCTGCAGCCGATATTCGACAAAGGCCGGCCAATGACGAGGGAGGAATACCGCACCTACCTCGGTGACTTGGGTCGTCCATCCGATGTCCATGTGCCACAACGGCGTGGGCCCCGCACGGCCGAAGGCCTAAGTCAGGACACCTTGTCCGACGTTCGTCGATGCCTTGACGCAGTAATCAAACTGGGCATGGCCACCGCTGGCTGGGAGGTGCCATTCGACGTCGCCGACGTGCGCACACCACGTTCCCGACGCAAGGCTTCGCCCAAAGCGGCGAGCCTGAGCCTCACCGAAGTGGCACAGATCGCCGAGCACATGCACGCCGTGCATCAAGTGACCTTATGGACCTGTCGCATCCTCACTCTTCGCCTTGGCGAGGCCTACGGAATGCGGGTGGGGGATCTCATGCCGCTCGGAGACGGTTCCGGCCGAGGGCTCCTGTGGCTGCACGCCCAAGGTGGCCGGAAGTTCCATGAGTTCGACGGCGATGAGGTTGTGCGCACCAACTTCAAGGAGGGCATGAAGCATGCCTACAGCGAACGGATGCAACTCGTGCCGGATCCGCTCATGCGGCTCTACGACCATGTGATCGATGTGTTTCACACGGATCCCCTGTCGGGACGGGTCGACCAGACGGCGCGGCTGGTCCCGGCCATGGTTGTCGGAGACGCAGGAGGTCAGGAGACCTTTCGACTTGCACTCAAGAGTGCGGCGAAAGCGGCGGGAGTGTCGACTGTGACGATAAACGGCTTTGACCGTCAGGAATTACGGCTTCCCAATCCAAAGGATTTGCGAGCGTCAGCAGTCACGGACTTGGAATGGGTGCCTGGGCTGGATCCCACGGCCCTGCGCCGTTTTGCCGGACATGCACCTGGAACTGACGTGCATGCCCTTCATTACGTCGCCGACCAACCGTTCAACGAGAAGATTGTCCAGGTCTGCCAGGCCATGGAAAACCTGATCATGCGCGCCCTACCGAACGGCCTGATGGTCCCGACGGTTCGCAAATGCACCACGGGCTCTCAACCTCTGCTGCAAGTCCGAGCCGACGACATTGAGACGCGGTTGAGGCAGCACGGGTGGCTGTTGATGGAGGCGGATGCCCTTGGGGATCCATGGCTGACCATTGACGAAGTCGCTGAGCTTCTTGGCCAGGCGCCCACCACCATCCGGCGATGGACGAGGGAGGGGCGCATTCACGCTTCCCCGGGAAATGCTCGAGGCGGAACACATCGCGGACACAAGATCCGTCGCAGTGCCGCACTCGCCTTCGCTGAGCTCGATGATCAGCGGGTTTCCCTGGCCGATCTTGAGGAGAGAACGGGCGTCAGTTACCACCGCCTGTATAACTGGATTCGTCGATTTGATTTGTCTGTCGAGCCTGGGGGAGAACGTCTGCTCTTTCTTCCGCCCGAAACCGTGACTGAGATCGAGCGACTCATAGCTCTGGAGACTGGACTTCAGAAAGTCGGGATGTCCTTTGCCGAAGCTGCGACCAAGTTGGGGGTGCAGTCACGCACCATCGATTCCCGCGCGCGGATGGGCACACTTGACGAACTTCCAAATTGCGGTCCAGACGGGACGCGCTATGTCAGTAGGAAGAGCGTGCAACGGGCGATCGCTCAGCCTGAGTTGATGACCCGTCGTCGACCAAAGCGCCGAGGGAGGTGAACTTGTGTGGGAGGTCCGGCACTCACCGCTCCTCTACAACTCCTATCCCGCAAGGCGCAAAGAGTTGGCACGCAGCGGCTCGATGGAAAGTGTGCTGGCAATGCCCGCACGGGTGCGCGTGAGCTCGGCATGTTCGCGAGCGGCTTCACCCATGGCCCTCTTGCCGGACAACACGAATTCAATGCGCTGCTCGAGCAACGCAGCAGAAGGCGGATCCGCATCCATGCGGTCCATCCAGAGCAGCGCGTGCACTTTCGGGGAAGGGCTTACTACCCGAGGTGCGAGCGACGGATCGTTCGAGTAGACAAGCGGATCGGTTCCCTCTTCGGTTCGCATGGCGGATAGGGCAACTCGATGTGCATGATCGCGGACGAGCTGCCGTGTGGGTACCCGGTTTTGCATGCGCAGGCTGACGATGCAGTCGTAGACCTGTGCCTGCTCGAGGGTGAAGTTCGGTGCAGCGCCCGAGTTGAGGAGCTGGTCGCAGGCCTGGGCCTCGGTGCTGGAGACGAATTGCAGGACTCGCTCGGCTTCATCAATGCTCACTTGGTGTTGGCGTGCGTAGGAGATGGGGTCGATGGTGATACCGGCGGGAGTCGCGTCTTCGATAGGCCAGCGCAACACGTCGTAGAGAAGTGCGTCGCCTTCGGCTATGAGCTCTGCTTGCGGATAGGTGGCCCGATTCTCTGCGGCGGCGAGTAGGGCGTTGGCGAGTTTTTCGAATTGAAGGTCATGGCTGGACGTGATCGCTTGGGCGAGTTCGTTCTGGTCGCAGTGTGCGAGGGCGGCGACGATGTCGCGGGGGCTGATAGTTCTCACGGTTTCCTCCAGGGTGGCGTCGTGACAAGGACTTCTGTCTTGTCAACGGCGCCACCCCTTTGGTACCTCGCATTTACGACGCCAGCAGGCATACCCCCCAACGGTCTGGAGGTGTCAGTGCCGCTCGTGGGGCTTGGCTGCGGGTTGAGCGGATCGAGTCCCGGATGACGTCTGGGTCTTGGAGGAGCCAGGGCGCTACGCGCATCTTGCGAACTATTTCGACCATGCGGCGCTCTTGGCGGGCGGGTGGTCGAATTTCTAGGTTGCGCCAGTGGGCGATATTGCTGGGCGAGGTGGTGATGTAGTTAATGACGTCTTCTCCCCACCCCCATTCATGCAACACCGGCACGAGGTGCGGCCACGATGTCGGGCCGCGGAGGTCGACCCGCAGCAGGTCGAACTGTGTGGGACATCCGGGGCACCGTTGCGTGACACCGAAGCACGCGGCGAGGCGCTCGAGTCCTTCTTCAATTCCTGGGTGCACGGATCTACCTGGTCGGCGGCGAGGTAACGCCAGCATCTCCATGTGCTGGAGGGACCAGCCGAGGTCCTCGAGTAGGTCCAACAGTCCGTAGGTAGGGCTGAACACTGACACCTTGTGCTCAAGGGCGGTCAGATCCCCGTCGTCGGTCAGTGGGATTTCCCGCTTGAATCTGCCCGCCATGTCTCTGGCGTCTCGGGCCGCATTTGCTGCGGCCCGAGACAAGAGAGCGGGGGGATTGGCGTGGGTGCCAAGCCGGTCACGAAGTGCCCCGCCGGGGCGAAGCTTCTCGGTGAGTTGCAGTAGCACGTCGCCGGCGATGTCCTCGTCACGTCTGGCAGCAGCACGCGCTAGTTGCAGTAGAGCTTGGGCTGCTTCGGGGCTGTGTAGGTCGGGATCTGTAGCGATGCGCATCAGTTCGTCGTCTTTCATGTCTGATCTCCATTCGTTTTCGTGAGATCAGGCCGGGACGATCTGGGCGACCTTGGCGACTGTGGAGATCCACTGCGTGCCGGTGTCGGTGTAGCCGGCCGGGGTGGTGTCCTTCTTTACCCACTGCGTGCCGTCATCGGTGTAGCCGTTGGGGGCTGCGTCCTTAACCGTGTTGTAGCGGGTTTCCGAGTGAGTGCCACCTGGGATGGAGCACAGATCACCGCCAGCATTAGGACTACCGCCCCACGGGCACAAGGTCCCCGTGCTCATCGCCTTGTCTGCTGCGTACACGGTCGCCGGATCTTGGACGCTTACCTGGTACGCCTCTTGGTGATACGTGTATGCGGCCTTCGTGTACGTGTACGACAAAGTCTTGGTGCACAGGCCGGCAGCTTCGGTGTAGCCGTCCGGGCACACGTAGATCGTGCGCGTGGCCGGTGCCGCAGGCACGGAGGCGGCAGCAGGTGCAGGAGCCGAGGGTGCTGGAGCTGGCGTGGGCGCAGGTGCGGGTACCGGGTCAGATGCGACCTTGTCGGTCCCGAAAATCTCACCGAGAGTTCGGCTCATTACTGCGGTGGATGACTTGCCTGTAGCTGCACTGTTCGCCGGAGTGACCGTGAACGTGTACAGCGCCGTGGGATCGAGGCCTTCGAGCGTCCAGCTCATTGCCGGCGATGTCGCAGTCACGGCCTTAGTCGACGGCAGCGACCTTCCATCTAATCCCCTGGGAGTGGCAGTGACTTGATACGAGATCTTGCCTTGGGCCTTGGTGAGTTGGTGTTTCCAAACCAGTGCGACAGAGCCTGCCTGCTCAGTCGTGGACACCGTCAGGCCCCAAGCAGGGCTCGGGGTGGCCACGGGTGTGGCGGTGCCGATTCGCTTCCCCGCGATCGAGACCGTGTACACCTTCCCGGCCGTTAGCTTGGTGAACACGACCGCCGCACCAGACCTAGGTGCAATCGCCGTGCGTGCCTTTTCACCGACCGCCTGCACCGACACGGGCTTACCTGCAGCGCCGCGGACAGTGAGCCCTGACGGCATATCCGCATCGACACCCACCACCAGGGTGCTCGGTGCCAGTGGCGCTGGCGTCGAGTCTTGGGCGATCAGTGAATTGGCGACCGGACTGGCGCTAGCCATGGGCGCCACCGCGATGCCGGTGGTTACTGCTGCACTGATCGTGACCGCGGCCATCCATGCGCGCTTACTGTGTCTACTCATTTCTTCTTCCCCGTCCTGAGGGCCGCTCGGCCCTACATCAACTAGAGACAGGTATGCCGCACTGACACGCATATAAAACGTAGAAATATGTTTATTTACAAACCGCAAATGTGTCACTGTTTACCTAAATCTGTGACAGGTATGTACCTAGTGGGGAAGTAAGATGAGTTTGTGCCTCGTCCCAAAAACGTGCCCGTCAAGGGCGTCCATGCTGGTGGTGCAGCGTGGACGCAGTTGCATTCCTCCATCGCGGCCTATGCATTGGATTTCTTGTGTGAGCGCGGGTTCGGCTCCATGACGATTGACGCGCTGGCTGCCTCAAGTGGAATCAACCGACGCACCATCTATCGGCATTACCCGACCCTCGGTGACCTCGCCGTTGCCGCGGTCAAGCAAATGCCAGCATTGGACTCTGGGTGGGGAACAACAGGGAGTCCGCGATCGCGATTGGAGTCAGCTGCGAAGGTCGCATCCGACCACCCTGGGCGGCTGCCGAAACTGCTGGCTACAGCAATCACACATGCCACTGACGAACCTCGACTCATACAGGCTGTCATTGACCATGTACTCGCACCACGTCAACGCTCAATCGAGCAGCGCCTTTCCGAAGGAAGGGCAGAAGGCTGGGTGCGTCAAGATGTCGAGGTGTGGCAGGTGGCTGCGCTGATCAACGGTGTCCTCGTGGAGGAGTCACTAGGTCTCGTAACTTTTCCGAACAAAAGCGCACGTGCAAAAGCACTTGCAGACACGATTTGGCGCATGATCGCGATCGACCCTTACGGACAAGGCGACCAAGTCGCGGACCAAAGTTGATTCGTGTGCTCCTGATTGTCAAACAATCATCAGGTGAGCTCGATTGGTGAGAAGAGTGATAGTCACTGATTCCGGCTACTCAGTTCGGATCGATTGCGAGGTACGAGGACGACTCATGCCGTTGACCTAAGTAGAGGCGCCCTCGTGAATCGAGAAGCGTCCGTGGAGTATTTCCGCATCGACCTTGGAGGCTTGGGCATGACTGACGGTTTCGATCCCGCGCCGGACACGCACGCGAATAATTTCGCTAGTGGGGATCTCACTGATGCTCGGTTCGTCCGAGCCGAGCTTGTTGGGGCTGACTTTCGGGGGGCCCGACTCGATGGCGCAGATTTCACCGGCGCGAACCTCCAAGGGGCGAACTTTGCGGGCGCAGATCTCGACGGCGCGGTCCTTTGCGGAGCGGACTTGTCGGGAGCGAACCTGTCTGGAGCGAACCTCGGGCTTGCCACCTTGGATCGGGCAGATCTTTCACGGGCGAACCTGTCTGGAGCGAACCTGACCCAAGCGAGCTTCATCGGGGCCCGGCTCACGGATGTGAACCTCTCGGGCGTGGATGCTCGTTCGGCGTCCTTCCTGGGAAGCCAAATGTTTCGCACGAACTTCTCGAACGCCAACGTCGCGGATGCGGAATTTGCTGGCGCCGATCTCACAGGGGTCGACTTCACCGAGACGGCAGGTGCCGCAATTGCGGTATTCCATGCACGCAACGCCATGCATTTCACCACCGGAAAGGTCCTGGAGTCGATTGCCCGAGACCAGGGAATCGAGGGATACGCAACTGAGCTTGAACCTGAACTGCAGCTTGCACGTCACCATGGCCTCGACGCGACCGCCCCTTCAACCACGCAACGCCCTTCTTCGATCTCGTGGTCGTAAACAGGCTGCACTACATCGTCAGCGAATCGGCGGAAATTAGTGCGGGAGTCGAACGCCGAACTGACGTGACGGCAGGCACTGCCTGACCTCGTTCCAGCCCCACGGCCAGCTCACTGTGCATACTCGGATCAATTGCGTAAGTGATGGCTTTGGCTGTGGACAAGACTCTTGCTGCAGTCTTAGTAAGTGCATCCGAAGGCTGAGAGCGTGCCCAACCGGCGACGTAGGCGAATGTGTAATCCGACGTGTCGAGTCCGGCATAGGCCGACACCAAGAAGGCCACAGACTCCGCTTCTACCTCTTTCACTTCACGACACGGCATCGACCACGACTCGTCCACTGTGGGATCGTGCAGCAGCACGTGACCTAGCTCGTGCGCCAAAGTTTTCACAGCTTGTGCATCGGACACGTCCTGCCGCACGAGTACTGATCGTTGCCGAAAATCGGTGACGCCGTTGGCGCCGCCGATCGATGCCGCATTCGGCGACCGATCGAGATGGAACCCTGCAGCAGATACTTGTCGAGCAAGTGCGGCCCATAATCCGTCCGGCGCTTGCCCTTCGAGCAACGTGGGTCGTTCAGGCTCTGGCAATGGATCGCCATCAGTTTGTGACACGTCGAAGACGGACGCGACACGAAATCCAGTCAACACCCGCCTGCTTTGCTCGCGCACATCATCTGGCTCAGGCGCGGTGCTCTCGTGTTCCGCGCCGTCGTGATCACTTACTCGCCGGGTGGTGGGGGCCAAGATTTTGATGCCGAATTCTCCCCGTCGCACTTGCCGGCCCACCGCCTTCCAAGCGGTGTACCCGGCGACAGCGCGAGCATCGGGACGCTGGGTGAGGATGAGGAGTTGATTGTTCGCCGAGTACGTGGGCAGACGCGCGGCGAACTCGAGCCATGCCTGCCACCCATCCGAACTGCGCAACGCTTCCACCCCAGCTTGCAGCTGGGCAAGAGTTGCATCCAAGCTTGCCTGCCGCTCTTCTGGCGACTTCGCCTGCCTCGCTCCCGCAGACTTCTCTGTTGTACTCACGCGGCGACCAACAACACGCCCGGTGCGACAGCTTGCGCAGTGGGGCCACCTTCGAGTGGGGCAGGGCCGGACGTCGAAACCTGCAGCGCGCTCAGGCAGGCGTGCGCACGCGTCTTGACTTCGACCAGCGTTGTTCGACCTTCTCGACCAATGATGGTCACGGCTTCGAGTTGTCGAAGGAGTGCTGGGATCCATTCGACATTGTCACCGCAGGTGAGGTCGACCTCGAGGGGACATTCGACCGGCCAGGCCCCGGCTTCCACGAGGTCTTCGCAGACCCACGTCATTTCGTCGTGCAACCACAGGTACTCGGGGAACGCTCGGGGAGAATTAACGAGGGGGAAGTCCTCGGTGAGCAGGCGGATGATGTCGGCCCACGCCCACGCTTGATTGAGCGAAGTGCTGCGACGAGATACAACGCGCACAAGCTCCTGCAGCGGACAAGTACGGGCAACAACAGGAACGAGGGTGAAATCACCCATGACGACTCCAATCAGAAAGCAAGGTGAGATCCGACAACTGTCGGAAAGGTTCTGGTGCATGAGGCCGAGGGCACCCGCAGGTGCAGAGGGGCGATGTCAGCTGGCAAGGCTGGGTGCAGGTGAGGCGATCGAGGGTTCTTGGACTGTGCGTCCTGATGGCGCGGGAACCGGGCCGCCATGGCGACATACCTGCCGGTCTAGCTGGTGCATCACGCCAGTCCACGACGATGGCGGTAGACCCCGGCCGATGGCCGTACCAACCATCTGTGCCAAGGAATATTCAGGGTCATCGCCTACGGCACGATCCAGGCAGGCGTTGGCTCGAGCACCATCACCGTGCGTCCAATGCTGGATTGCCAACGCGGTAGCAGCGGGCGCCACATGCCCTTGCGGTGCGCTGCGCACTGCCATCGTGAGTGCCGAGATCACCTCAGCGCGACCTGTTCCATCGTGCGTCAATTCCCACAACGCGGTGTCCCGCACACGAATGTCAGACAACCCCGCCAAGACATGCGCGAGAGTTTGTGGGGGCGGGGAAGGATTCGAGCGCAGTCCAGCGATCTGCTCAATGGCAGCATCACGCCAGGCCTCCACGTCTGCGTCGCCCACCTGCGTCGCACCAAGGTGGACAGCAACCTCACCTACTCGAGCAGGATCAGATGCCACCTCATCGACAAGTACCTGCCGTGACGGCGCCATTGCTGCTCCGGTCACCGCGAACTCCGCCGCGATCATGGTGCGCAACTCATCAGAGATCGGCGTTCCCTCGATCGGGCAGCACGATGCGGTCTCGCACCCGTACGACCAGCGCGATGCGCCGTCGGTGTATAGGACGTCCTTAACCCACATGCCCGACTCGTCGAGCTGATCGACCAACCCATCCACTAGGCGTGTGGACGGCAGTAGCCCCGCATGGGCGGGGTTCTGGTCACCAAAGACAGCCACGATCACCGTCGTCGATCCGCTCGCTCGCATAGGCGCCACCGCCGCTTCTGCAACTTCAGCGAGATCGCTGTCGGTTAATGCCTCTGAAGGCGTGTCAAAACGCTGAGTAATCCGGATCGACTCCCGACCGGACCCGTCATCAGCTAGGCCTACCAACACGACAGATTCACGGGGCGGAAAACCCAGCAAGTGAGGAACTGCTGCCAAAAAGGCATCAGGACTGGACAGAGTCAGCCGCTGGGGCACAGCGGCGAGTAAAGAAGTGCGGGGATCGGACATGTTCACGCCTTCCGGTCAGGACCACGCCAATCGCGGCCTCTGACTTATCAACGGCGTGACCGTCTCGGTACCTCGCATTTCCTCGAATTCGCACCTCGGGCCTGATCATGTCGGTCCCTGCCACTACTCTCGGAGGGCGTAATCAGTTCGCGCGTGAGGCGTCTCTCGCGGCGTGCTTCTTGGGTGTGTGAAATGGGGGAGGTCTGGTGCGCGAAGACTCTCCTCAGTGGATAGATGTAGGCCAGCCAGCCACCCCGGCAGAAGCAGAAGCGCTACGTGCAATCAAGGCAATGCTCGCTGATGGAGCCCTCGCATGGGGCTGGTCCAACATCGCCTTTATTTCAGTCAATGGTCGTCTCGCGGAAACTGACTTGTTGTTGCTGACCCGCTCAGGGTTGACATTGGTGGAGCTCAAGGGCTGGCACGGCCGGATCAGTGGCAATCAGCAAACGTGGCGTGTGAACGATGAACCGCGAAGTAACCCCTTGTTCACAACGGACATGAAAGCAAAGTGGCTTCGTGAACTCCTTCGCTACGTCCAGCCGGGGCGAAGGGACATCCAAATCCCCTTCGTGAAGGCAATTACAGTGCTGCACGACCGCGATTCGGTAGTTGATTTAGACGAAATTGCATCGACTGATACTTACGCGCTGGACGGCTACAACGTCAGAGGTCTTCCGCTATTCAGCGATTTTTTGGCCAAGGTGCCCACGGATAGCCGCAACGCGGTTGACGCCCGAAGGGCCAAAGAGCTCAAGGCAGTCATCGACTTAGCGGGATTCACCGCCCCGCCTCGCATGCGCAAAGTTGGGCAGTATTCCGTCGATCGGCTCGAGCCGTTGCGACAAGGCGCTACCTGGTCTGACGTTGTTGCTGAGAATCCGCATCTTCAAGGCCAGCTCAAACGGATTCGGCTCTATGACGTGCCCCGTGGTGCCTCTCCCGAGCGACGACAGCAGGTGATCCGCTCTGCCCAGCGTGAATTTTTCCTGACCAGTGGCCTTCGCCATCCTGGTGTCACCGCACCTGAGGATTTTTTTGACGATCCACAGGCGGGCCCGGCTCTTGTCTTTGCGCACGAACCTGCAGCCGTGCGACTGGATGAATGGCTAGCGGACAACGCGGCCTCCCTTACCCCAGACCGTCGTCTTGAAGTCATCCGGCAAATTGCGGAAATCCTGCGCTACGCCCACATGCGCGGGGTGACGCATCGGGCATTGACGCCGCTTCAGGTGTACGTGACGGAAGCGAAGTCCGGTTCCTTACGCGTATCCGTTCGTGATTGGCAGACAGGTCGCGAAGAACCTGGGTTCGATCGTGGCACGGCGACACCGGCACCGACGGTGCTGCGTGGCACGAAACATGTCGCCGAGAATGTCGATGCGTCGACGTGGGTCTACCTTGCACCCGAACTCCACACGGCCGAAGACCCCGATGGTGTTGCGCTCGATGTGTACGGCCTGGGAGCAGTGAGTTACCTGGTCATCACCGGCGTTGCGCCCGCAGGAAGTATCGCCGAGTTAGAGCAGCGGATCCGAGGCAGCCAGGGCCTTGATCCGGCAGTATCGCTCGATGCCATTCCTGCCGGATTACGCGAACTTGTGCGCCGTGCTACTCATCCTGATGCGCGAATGGACAGGACTCCGGATGTGCCCGCGTTCCTTGCAGATCTGGACGCAGCTGAACGTGCACTACATCAGGACTCAGTACCGGAGAGTGTGGACGATCCGCTCGAGGCGCAAGTTGACTCTATTCTCGATGGTCGATTCATCGTCGTTGAACGACTTGGATCTGGCTCTACTGGGCTAGCGCTATTGGTCACTGACCTTGAGAATGAAAGTGTCCTGAAACTCGCGCATGACGCAACCAAGGAAGCTCGGCTGCAAAAAGAGTACGAGACGCTCGCTGCAATCGACCACCCACGAATCGTCAAAGTTCTTAGCGAGCCGTTTCGTATCGGTGGGCACCTGACTTTGAAATTAGAAGACGCAGGTCGACCCACCCTGGGCACTCGAATCAGGCAGGAAGGTCGACTGACCCTCGACCAACTCGAGCGCTACGGCACTGATCTTTTGGAGGCCTGCGCCCACTTGGACTCTCGTGGCATCCTTCATCGCGACATCAAGCCAGACAACCTGGGCGTGCGTCCTGCACCGGGAGATCGACGCCCGCGGCTGGTCCTATTCGATTTCTCACTTTCCACTGAACCGTTGGAACACGTTCGTGCCGGCACTCCGCCGTACCTCGACCCGTTCCTTGGTGGTGGTCGGCGTCCGCGCTATGACCGTGCCGCGGAGCGTTTCGCCATCGCGGTCACACTCTTCGAAATGGCTACGGGGACGCGGCCTGTGTGGGGAAGCGGCGATGCAGATCCCGCCACCATTACCGATGAAGTGACGATCACAGCCGACATGTTCGAACCGAGTGTCGCAACGTCGATGACCTCATTGTTTCGAAAGGCACTGGCGCGCGACGCAGGTCAACGTCACGGAGATCTGTCGGAACTCGCGCAGAGCTGGGCTTCTGTGTTCGCCGCGGCTGACGCGCGCACTCAGATTCCTGACGAAGACGAAGGCACGGTGCGTGAAGTAGTAGTTGAAGCGACGACCCCGCTTGCTGATGCTGGGCTCAGCGCTCGCGCGCTGTCCGCGCTCTCCCGCCTCGAAGTGACGACAGTTGGCGAACTCCTCGCCGTTTCCCCTTTCCGTATAAACAATATTTCAGGATTGGGGGAGAAGACGCGGCGCGAAATTCAGCACCGTATCCGCGATTGGCGCCGGCTCCTGAACTCTAAGCCCACGGTCGAACTTGAACTCGAGGCCGACTCTCCGGCAGTGATGAGAAGTGGTGTCGACGCACTAGCAGAATTCCTCAAGCCACAGTCGACCAACCGCAACGCCAGCGAGATCGGGCTGGCGGTGATCGCCCTGGGATTGCAGCCGCTGGCAAGTGGAGACTTATGGCCCACCATTACTCAACTCGGTGAGCAATTGGGCGTTACGCGGGGGCGCGCTAGCCAGATAATGGAGAAGCTCCGAAAGTCGTGGCTGCGCGCGACAACCGACGTGGGTCTCGCAGCCGACGTTCAATCCATCATTGCCGGCCTCGGGGGAATCGCTGAAGTGGGCGAGGTTGCCCGAGTCCTACTTGCAACGCAGGGGTCAACGTCCGTCGAACCGCTGCGCACCGCTCAGGCAGTAGGAGTCGTTCGAGCAGTGATCGAGTCAGACCTCGAGGGAGGGGGCGACTCCAAGTTCGCCGCACGTCGGATCGGCCACCGGGTAATCGTGGCTCTTGAGCCAGAGGATCCTGACGCAACCGCGGCAGACGCAACCCTGGACTGGGTCAAACAGTTATCCATCGCAGCCGATCACCTAGCCGGCCAACGACCGATCCCCGTTCGTGCGACAGCACTCGATGTTCTTCGCGGAATCCAGCCACCGGAGCGTGCCGCGGCGCTGTCGGACGAGCGACTACTTCGCATTTCAGCTGCTGCATCTCAGACGGCTGCCGTAGGCAGCCGAGGTGAGGTGTACCCGCGCGACATGGACGCAGAGGAGGCGGTGCGGCTTACTTTGGCGGGAGTTTCGGTCAACCGCTTGATGCTGACACCTGAACAAGTACGAGATCGAGTACTGGGTCGATTCCCCGAAGCCGCGCCAATTCCGAGCAGGCCAGCACTTGACCGACTCGTGACGTCGGTTGATCCGTTGCTTGCCTGGAATGGCACGAGTTATGGATCGGACCCTTCGACAACAGGCAGTTTGCTGCCGACTCAACATGGCATGACCATTCTCGGCTCCCGCATCATCGGGTCCACCTACGACGAAGTCGATGCACGCTTGCGAAGTTCACTCACTTCACGAGGTTTTCTCACTCTCGCAGTGGACCCCCGTCGCCAAGATCAAGCGGCGAATGTGCTCGCAGCAGAGTTCGGTCTCAGGGTCGTCAACCTGACGGACATCTTGCTCGACTCTGGCCTCGCCCTGGCGGAGCGGACAAACGTCGACTGGACTTTCCTGCTCAATGTTGACGCCAAAGATCCGAGCAGCCTCGACAGAGAGCAGCTCAACAACTTCGTGAGCGCCGCACTGGATGCTGCACTTCCAGAGGTGTTCGCAAGCCAGGAGCCGCTGCTCCTAGTCGATGCAGCACCACTTGGCCGATATCGGCAACAATCGCGGCTCGCTGACCTTGCTGACCTGGCATCGAAGCGCCCGGCTGCGCGTTGGCTTCTGGTACCGCACCGCGATTCGGGTGGGCCACCATCGCTGGACGACCACGTGGCCGTACCTCTCGGCGCTGACGGCTACCTGACCATTGGAACCGATTTCCTTGACCGAGCGGCCATTCAGGAGACTGCCTCATGACCCGTGCAAGCGCTGGAACCTCCCTCGTCAAAGAGCTTCAAACACAGGTAAAGAAGGTCGCGACGGACCTGCGGGAGCGAAGTGACCGCGCCGAAGACGCATGGGCATCAGACCTCAAGGCCGAGTACGAGCACGCCCGCGAACGCGGGCGCACCGGACTCACATGGAGTGAATGGCGAGATGGTGAAGTAGACCTCGCCGCGGTTGCCTGGGTTCTAGCCACGGTCTTCATCCGTTTCTGTGAAGACAACAGCCTCATCGACGGCCCATGGATCACCGGCGCAGGAGCCCGATACTCACAAGCAGCCGACAACGAGACGGCCTTCTATGCAGCCGACCCCACGCGCAATTCTCGCGACTGGCTGCAGGCCGGCTTTGGCGCGTTGGCCGACCTGCCAGCCGGTCGCGATCTGCTCGATCGACGCCACAATCTTGTATGGCGAGCGCCCATCAGCGCCGATGCTTCGGCCGGACTCCTGAATTTCTGGCGCACCCAGGATGTCGAAGGCAACCTTGTCCACGACCTCACTGACCACACCCTGGATACCCGATTCCTCGGGGACCTGTACCAAGACCTCAGCGACTACGCCAAGAAGAAGTACGCGCTCCTGCAGACTCCAGTATTCGTCGAGGAGTTCATCCTCGACCGCACCTTGACACCAGCCATCGACGAGTTCGGGATCGACGGACTCAAGTTGATCGACCCGACCTGCGGTTCAGGCCACTTTCTGCTGGGTGCCTTTGACCGCCTGTTGAACAGGTGGCAGACACAGGCCCCGGCCATGGATGCTCGCCAGCGAGTGCAAAAAGCACTCGACTCGATTCATGGAGTCGATCTCAACCCTTTCGCGGTGGCTATCGCGCGCTTTCGGCTCACCGTGGTCGCGCTCAAAGCAGCCGGCATCACGAAGCTCACGGATGCCCCGGCATTTGAGTACCACCTCGCGGTAGGTGATTCACTCATCAAGCACGGAGTCCAGACCGACCTACTGGCGATGGACGAAGACTTCGCCTACATGAACGAAGACGTTGCTGAGCACCCCAGCATTCTTGACAGAGGCCGGTACCACGTCGTGGTGGGCAACCCGCCCTACATCACGGTCAAGGACAAAGCGCTCAACGAGCGCTACCGGCAGGACTATCGAACCTGCCACAGGCAGTACGCCCTGAGCGTGCCGTTCATGGAGTTGTTCTTCGACCTCGCAGTGAAAGGTGGTTCTGAGAAGGCTGCAGGCTACGTCGGTCAGATCACCAGCAACTCGTTCATGAAGCGCGAGTTCGGCAGCAAAGTCATCGAGGAGCTACTGTCGGGAACAGGCTCATTGCAGTTGGAGAACCCCGTCGACCTCACCTACGTTCTCGACACCTCCGGCGCCTACATCCCAGGCCACGGCACTCCGACTGTAATCCTCATTGGGCGACACCGCCGACCCGTCGGCGACACCGTGCGAGCAGCACTCGGCGTACGCGGTGAGCCAGGCGCGCCGGAGGACCCCGCGCACGGCTTGGTCTGGTCCGAATTGATGGCAGCCGTCGATCACCCCGACACCAACGGGCAGTACCTCACCATCACCGATATACCGCGCGGTGTCCTTTCGACGCATCCGTGGTCATTAAGCGGCGGAGGAACTGGGGATCTAAAAGTAACCATGGAAGCAGCATCACTTGTCCCACTCGCAGATGTTTGGGAAGTGTGTGGGTTTGGAGCAATTACGGGAGAAGACGAAGCATTCGCTTTTCCCCATCATGTGGCTTGGCGTCTCGATTCTCAGAGTCGTTCTTATATTCGCGGTGAGGACCTCCGGGACTTCGGAAGCGCAGAAGAGTTGCTTACGCTTTGGCCCTACGAAGGATCCGTCGGAAAGTGGCATGCTCGGATGCCTGCTGCTGCGACTTCGCACCTGTGGTCTTTAAGGACCAACCTCAAAGCGAGGAAGCGATTCGGGAACCCAATGAGTGGCATTCCCGGTTTGGCGTGGTTCGAGTTCCGTGAGCCTTACTTCGCGCGGCTCGATTCGCCAATGCTTTTGACGTTCGCGTTTGTGGCGACGCACAACCATTTCGTGCTGGACCGTGGCGGGAAGGTGTTTAACAGGTCGGCGCCGGTGATCAAGTTGCCGGTGGGGGCAACTGAGGATGAGTACCTGGATTTGTTGGGGGTGTTGAACTCGTCGACGGCGTGCTTCTGGCTCAAGCAGGTCAGCCACGGCAAGGGTAACGGTGGGGTCAACGAAGGTATGCGTGGCGAGGATTGGGAGGAGTTCTACGAGTTCACCGGCACGAAGTTGCAGGAGTTCCCGCTGCCGCAATCGCTGCCGCGGGAGCGTGCGCGCCGTCTGGATGTGCTGGCGCAGCGGACGGCGCTGTCGCTGCCGGCGGCGGTGCTGGGCGAGGCTGGCGGTGACCTGGTCGGTCGACTGGGGCAGGCACAGGAGGCGTACCAGGCCGGGCGGGCGCAGTTGGTGTTCGAGCAGGAGGAGCTCGACTGGGGGGTGTATCGGTCGTACGGCCTGATCGATGAGGACATGACCTACTCAGGCGGCGGCATGGAGCAGATTGCGCTGGGGCAGCGGGCGTTCGAGATTGCCTTGGCGCGCAGGGTGGCGGACGGGTCGGAGTCGACTGCATGGTTTGAGCGGCATGGTTCGACGGCGATCACTGAGCTTCCGGGCCAGTGGCCGGAGGACTATCGGGCGTTGGTGCAGCGGCGCCTTGATCTGATCGCGTCGGATCCGTTCATTGGTCTGCTGGAGCGTCCGGAGTACAAGCGGCGTTGGGCTTCTGCGTCGTGGGAGCAGATGCAGGCCGAGGCGTTGGGTGACTTCATTCTTGATCGTCTGGAGGAGTCGTCGCTGTGGTCGGATGCGTCCGGCCCGAGCGTGTTGTCGGTGGCGCAGTTGGCTGACCGGGTGCGTGGTGATGCGGAGTTGGTGGAGGCGGTTTGTCTGTTGCGTGGCGCTGTCGAGGTGGACCTGACTGCTGAGCTGGGTCGGTTGTTGGCTGATGAGTCGGTGCCTTTTTTGTCGGCTTACCGTTATAAGGATTCCGGGTTGCGTAAGCGGGCGGAGTGGGAGTCGGTGTGGGATCTGCAGCGGCGCGAGGACGCGGGGGAGACTGTGTCGATTCCGGTGCCGCCGAAGTATGCGCCGGGTGATTTCCGGAAGGTGTCGTATTGGCAGGCGCGTGGCAAGCTCGATGTGCCGAAGGAGCGTTTCATCTCGTATCCCGGTGCGCAACGGCCGGGCGATCCGACGCTGGTGGTCGGCTGGGCCGGTTGGGATCACCTAGAACAGGGCAGGGCTTTGGCGCGCTTGATTGCGGAGCGATCAATGGGTGATGGTCTAGATGCTGACAAGCATCTGGCGATGGTGGGCGGCCTCGTGGAGTTGGAGCCGTGGCTTCACCAGTGGTTCGCCGAGCCTGACGCTACCTTCAGGGGTGCGTCGCCTTCCGCTTTCGTGACGCAGTTCATTGATAGTCAATTGTCGGCTCTTGGCAAGACCCGCTCTGATGCCCAGGCTTGGAGGCCATGATCATGCTGTTGCGTGATGCGATTGAGTTGCCGGAGTACGTCAGTGCATCTGATTTCGTTCTCAAGCTTGATTCTGGTGTCGAGCATGCATCGACAACGGTGGCTGATTACGTCCTCACAGACAAACTGGCTGTCTCGTTCGGCGCTGCCCTGGACTCGCTCGCCTCTGCCTTGACCAGCGGCGGTGATCGCGGCTCATTCGTTCATGGGTCATTCGGTTCGGGCAAGTCGCACTTCATGGCAGTTCTCCATTTGCTGCTGTCGGGTGATCCTGGTGCTCGAGCGTTACCTGGCCTGCAGCACGTGGTCGCACGTCACGATTCCGCTCTCGCAAGTCCGGTACTTGCACTGGACTTCCACCTCATTGGCGCTGAGTCGTTGGAAGCTGCGCTTTTCTCTGGCTACCTGCGGCAAGTGGCGGCGAAGCATCCGGATGCTGCACTTCCGGTGCTGCATAACACTGACGCGTTGTTCGTTGATGCGCAAGGGATGCGCGAACGTCTGGGCGATGAGGCGTTTTTTGCCGGCCTGAATGGTGGCTCCGCTTCGGGTTGGGGTGATTTCGGTGGCGGCTGGAATGCATCATCGTTCGATGCAGCTGTCGTTGCCTCTTTTGATGATGAGGCACGTGGGCGTCTAGCGACGGCCCTGGTTGCTGCGTACTTCAGCTCATACGAGAAGGCCGGCCAATGGGTCGGTATCGAAGATGGATTGAAGTTGATCACGCATCATGCGAAGTCGTTGGGCTACCGCGCGGTCGTGCTGTTCTTGGACGAATTAGTTCTGTGGCTGGGTGCGCGACTGTCCGACACTGATTTTGTGAGTACTGAGGGTTCCAAGGTCGCGAAGTTGGTGGAGACCGGTGCGGGCTCGCGAGCGGTGCCGATTGTGTCGTTTGTGGCACGTCAGCGTGACCTAAAGGATTTCCTTGGTGACTCCGTGCCTGGTGCGGAGAAGGTGGCTGTGGGTCAGACTTTTACCTGGTGGGAGGACCGATTCGACACCATCAGGCTTGAGGCGTCGGACTTGCCGGAGATTGCCCACAAGCGTCTCCTACAGCCATCGTCGGTAGAGGGGGCCCAAGCGCTTGCGGCCGGTCTTGCTGCAGTGAAGTCCAACACCCGTGCCTGGGATGACTTGCTTCGTGATGAGCACGGAGCCGATGAGTCTGCCTTCGCCAAGATCTACCCTTTCTCCCCGGCACTGGTCGACACGCTTGTGACGTTGTCCGGGATGCTTCAGCGGGAGCGAACGGCGCTGAAGGTGATGGCCCTGTTGTTGGCCAGTGGTCGCGACATTCTGAGTGTTGATCAGGTCATACCCGTGGGTGATCTTTATGACGTCATGGTGGAGGGCGGTGACCAGCCGCTCACGCAGGAGATGAGTCAGCACTTCGCCGTCGCGCGTGAGTTGTACCGGGGAAAGTTACGCCCCATGTTGCTGCAGTCGAACCAGCTCTCGGAAGCAGATCTGGAGGGATCGCGGCCAGGTGCCATTGCTGTCGGTGCACCGGCGTCAGTTGAAGCCTTCTTCACTGATGATCGCCTGGCCAAGACTTTGCTGATCGCGGCCCTTGCGCCGCAGAGTCCGGCTCTGCGTAACCTCACGGCCTCGCGCCTCGCGTATTTGAACTATGGCACCGTGCCGGCGATCATTCCGGGCACCGAGGCGATTGCTGTCCTTGGCCAGGTCAAGGCCTGGGCTGAGCAGGTGGGCGAAATTCAAATCGGTGATGGGCCGGATCCGCTCATTTCGGTTTCGATCACGGGTGTCGACTACGACTCTGTCCTCAACCAGGTGCGCACGGAGGACACCGATGCGAACAGGCGCAGCCTGCTGCGACGCATGGTGTTTGAGCAATTGGGTGCCGTGGCCGGCGACACACTCCTCGCTGAGAATCCGCACAGCATTATCTGGCGGGGGAGCAAGCGCACTGTTGATTTGGTGTTTGGCAATGTGCGCGACGCTGCTGCACTTCCGGACGATCTTTTGCGGGCAACGGGTTCGAACTGGAAGGTCATCGTCGACTATCCGTTCGATATTGATGGCCATGGGCCCCACGATGACTTGGCACGCATTGAACAACTGAGCGCCGCGGGTGTCACCAGTCGCACTGTCGCGTGGATTCCGATGTTTTTGTCCTCCTCGCGCCGGGAGGACCTTGGCACTCTCGTTCTTCTGGATTACCTCCTTGCTGGGGCGGGAGATAATTTTGAGCTACATGCCACTCATCTACCGAGCGACCACCGGCAGCTAGCGAAATCGGCCCTCACTAATAGGCGCAATTCCTTGCGGGATTCACTCAATGCCGTCATCAAGCAGGCCTATGGAGTCGCACGTCCCGAGAGCCGGGATTTGGACACCACCTACGGCACGATCAAACCGTTTGCGACGCTTGAACCCGGGCTCGCGCTCATGGCACCTGTGGGTGCCTCCTTGCGTGATGCGTTGAGCAGTCTTGCTGACCAAATGTTGTCGGCACAGTTCCCTGATCACCCGCGCTTTGAACCAGGAGACTCGGAGGTCAAACGGGCAGAGTTGAATACCGTCGTCGAGCATGTCGCTCGGGCCATGAGTGACGGGGGTCGGGTCGATCCGGTTGAGTCATCAAAACGTGGCCCGCTGCGTCGCGTAGCGAACCCGCTGCAGGTCGGTGAGATGCTGGAAAACCATTACGTGTTCAGCACCAACAGTTTCCCTTGGCGCAATCGCTTCACCGCGTGGGTGTCACAGGATGGGCTGACAGAGGTTCCGGTAAGTCGAGCGCGACAGTGGCTTGCACCGTTCGGGATGACCCGCGAGGTAGAAAACCTCGTGTTGATTTCCTGGGCTCTCCTGGACGACAAGCAGTGGGCCAAGGCTGGTGCGACAGTCACCGTCAGTGGCGTGGAACAAGTCACCGATGACCTGGTTCTTCGCGAGCCTGCGCTTCCGGAAGTGGATGCTTGGAACGAAGCGGTGCCGCGTGCGGCAGCGCTCTTTGGGGTTACTGTCTCTCACCTGCGATCGGCAGCTACCCTCGCTCAACTTGCTGTGGGCGTACGAGCACGTGCCTCGGCTTTGCAGGAAGCCGGCACGGATCTCGCTTTGATATTGAAGTCCCACGCCGACCGCTTGGGCATTGATGAGTCGTCGCCAAGAATGAGTACAGCGATGCTGGCAAAAGACGTTCTGACCAGGCTTGCGCATGAGCGAAGCGACGTCGTGCTTGTTCACATCCTTGCAGAGCTCCCGATTCCCGCTGAGCCACAGTCGTTGGCTAAATCGATGTCGTCCGCTGGCAATGTTGCCGCTTCCGTTCGAGGGCTGATGTGGAATGTCGTGGATTCTGCGCGCGGTATTCACGACAGTGATCCGCGCCGTGCTGCCGTCGATGCGATGCTGGCAGATCTCTCGAAAGCGGCTGCAGCGGAGGAGCTGCACCATGCCCTGGCACCCGCCCTGCAAGCAGCGGTAAACACTTCGAGCGGAATCCTCGCCCAGGCTGCGCCCACCGCTACCCCAACCCCCGGACCAACTCTCGAGCCAACGCCCGCGCCGACACCAACTCCGGTCAACCCGTCATCATCGACGGAACCCACATTGCAGAATCTAGGGAGCTTGCCGGCGCAGCATGTCGACGATGTGAGCCTGGAGGGTATCGACGACGTCTTTAGCGCAGCGATGCGTGAAGCGAGTGCCGCCCTGCGATCTCACCCAGATCGGCGCTTGCACGTGCAGTGGTGGCTCGAGTGAGCATCACGACAGATGGAGTCCCAATCGTGGGACAAGCACTTGTTCACCAATACGCGAAGTCATTGGTCGACAAAGCAGGTTCTATGACTGCATCGTCAATTCTCGTCCTTCGCGCCCAACCGACGTGGGACGGGCCACGTTCGATCGATGTCCCAGGTGAGGGCGGGCAGCAAACGCCAGTCACCGTCCAAGCTTGCGTGTCTGCACTTGCCGTTCGCGATGCCATGCACCGACGCCAGGCCGGTGAATATCTGCTCATCCTCACCGACCGCAGTGACTCCGATCTCGGGCTAGGTATCTTGTCTCGCTGCTTCGACCAACGAGTCGTCACGCCCACCGTGTGGGAGGCAGTCAAAGGTGCCTTCGGGGCCAGGGAGACAGACTCTCTCCTGTCTCGTATGACCTGGGCGGCTGAAGCACTGATCGTCAACGCACCATCACAGGGGTGGCCCGTGCCGCCCACGGGCGTCCTCACGCGCGACCACGCGCTCTCAAATCTCACTGCAGCACTTCTCGGAATCGATACGTCGGACTTAGATCCCTCCGCGATACTCGCCTGGACCCTTGATCATCCCGCCACAATGGTGTTCCGTAACCAACCCGCGAACGTCCGTGATGGTGTGATCGACTGGGCCCTTGAGGCCATCGGTCCAGTGGCCGGGCTAGCGCTGCGCAGCACGGCGCAGGCTCACTCCATTGACGCTCTCACTATTGGTCTTGTCGCAGACGTGTTGTGGGGCGACCCGACGCCGACCTCCGAAGTCATCGCCGCTCGTACTCGCTTGGAGCAGTGGACCGGAGTCCGAGACCTAGACGGGACGGTCGCGCGCGCCTTGGCTGATGCTTCACGAGGCGCTGCGCAGCGCATGGCCGCACGGCGTGACCCTTCATATCCGGGGCTACTCGCTCGAGCATGTGCACTCTTCGATGATCTGCGCTACTCAGTCGGAGCAGCCACCTCTACCGTGCTTCCGCCAGGCTATGCGGCACGTCTTGAGTCCTTGGCACGAGCTATTGGAGAATTCTTAACCAACCAGGCTCATGGCCTAGCTGACGTTGAGCAAGCATTCACAGAACTTCTACGACACGATCAAGCGGCCAGTGACCCAGCAACGGGCGTCGCACGAATGGCGGTGCGACTCAGCCGCTGGTTAGCAACCCCCGAACCTGCGCCACCTACAACCCTCGACGTCGCGGTTCAACGACAAGCACGCGAATCCGCGTTCGTTGATTGGGCAGCAGCAGATGTCTGGGTCGGTTCTACAGTTCCCGAGATCGCGGCAGTGTGGTCTGTACTTTTCGACAGCGTGCGCAGCAGACGCGATCTTCATGACCGACAATTCGCAGACCTGCTCGCAGATTCGACTTCGCGGGGAGTCCTCCCAGACTCTCTCGTACCGGTTGAATCCATCCTCGCTCGCACGATCTTGCCGTTGGCCACGAGCGCGGCCCGACTACTCCTCATCGTCGTCGATGGAATGAGCTGTGGAGTCGCGGCTGAACTTGCGGAAGAGGCACTGCGCAGCGGATGGTACGAGGCGGTTCCTGAGATGGATGGAGCCCGAACGTCCACACTCGCTGTGCTTCCAACGCTGACCCGCTACTCACGCACTTCACTTTTCACCGGAGCATTGAGCCAAGGTGGGCAAAGTGAAGAGAATGCAGGATTCGCAGCACTCACCGGCGGCCAGATCTTCCATAAAGGAGATCTCGTTGCGCCTGCTGGCCAGGCACTTCCCAACCAAATTCTCACAACCATCCAGTCGGACGCTCGGATAACTGCTGTGGTCCTCAACACCGTGGATGACGCACTATCCAAGGCCGACCCGGGAGGTACTGCCTGGACTGTCTCCGGCATCCGCCATCTTCAGCCGCTGCTCGATGAAGCCGGTCGCGCGGGCCGCGCCGTCGTCCTCATAAGTGATCATGGCCACGTCGTTGAACGAGGAGGCCAGCCCAAGCCCATTGCAGGCGCCGAGGCGCGTTGGCGCAACGCTGACACAGGAGAATTCGATCCACAACGCGAAATTTCACTCAACGGACCACGAGTGCTTGCTCCAGCGGGCTCGATCATCGCCGCAGTAGACGAAACCTTGCGTTATGCAACCAAGCAGGCCGGTTACCACGGCGGTGCGTCAGCCGCTGAGGCCGTTATCCCGATCATCGTCCTCAGTCGCACTCCCGAAGACCTACGTGCTGCAGGTTGGATTCCCGCATCACCTCAGGCGCCGGCCTGGTGGAACGACCAACTCGCAACATCCGTACTCTCAGCCGCGGCCCCGACCGGTTCAAGCGCTCAGCCACGAGCCGGGGGTAGGCCCGAGATCTCCGGCCAGGAGTCACTGGACATCGCCCTGACCGCTGCCTCACCCGCCACGCAGTCGGTCGACATTGATCTGATCGACCAACTCCTCGCCTCGCCTATTTACCTTGCCCAGCGCAAACGCTATGGCGCCCGAGCCGTTGGCGACGAACTGGTTCGGTCTGTGCTGTCGGTACTCCTGACACAGTCTGGGCGAGCCCACCGGGACACTCTCGCGTCCGCCGCCAATATTGCGGCCATTAGCCTGGCGGGCACCTTCGCGGCACTGCGGCGACAACTCAACGTTGAAGGGTATGACGTTCTCTGTGTCGACGTCGACGAAGTGACCGTGATCCTCAACGAGGCACTGCTGCGCCAACAGTTTCTGGAAGGCGCCGAGGCATGAGTTTCGAGATCAGCGCGCGGCGCCGCCAAGAAGTCGTGAACGCATTGCGCGGCGGGACCGTACCGCAGGCCGGCCTCGATGTCCTTGCCGTGGGACTGGGACGGTTCGAGACTGCCATCGATGAGGAACTCGCGATGGTCGCCTCCGGCGGCTCAATGTTCAAGGCCGTTCGTGGTGAGTACGGCTCTGGCAAGACATTCTTCTCGCGCTGGCTCGTGGAACGCGCCCGCAAGGCCGGCTTCGCTTCGGCGGAAGTCCAAATCAGCGAAACAGAGACCCCGCTTCACAAACTTGAGACTGTCTATCGACGCGTCACGGAAAACCTTGCAACTGCAGAGTTTCCACCATCTGCCTTTCGTGAGGTCATTGATGGCTGGTTCTTCGCACTTGAGCAGGACGTCCTCGCCAGCGGGACAGTTGACCAGAACGATGAGGCAGCCTTGGTTACTGCAGTGGACGAACTCCTGGAGCGACGACTCCAAAGTGTAAGCCAAACTGCTCCCGCATTCGCCGCAGCTCTGCGCGGCTACCGTGCGGCCACTATTTCAGGTGAGACTGTCCTATCGGATGGCCTGCTCTCCTGGCTCGGCGGCCAACCACATGTTGCAGCCTCCGTCCGAAGGGCTGCGGGCGTGCGAGGGGAACTCGATCACTTCGGTGCATTCGGATTCTTACAGGGACTCATCGCTGTTCTCCGCGATTCCGGATACGCAGGACTTGTCCTCGTCCTCGACGAAGTCGAAACACTTCAACGAGTCAGGGGCGATGTTCGAGACAAGGCACTCAACGCCCTGCGCCAACTCGTCGATGAAGTGCACTCCGGTCGCTTTCCGGGCTTGTACCTGCTCATCACCGGCACACCCGCGTTTTTCGAAGGCACCCAAGGTGTGCAACGACTTGCACCGCTCGCCCAGCGACTGTCAGTCGACTTCACTACGGACGCTCGCTTCGACAATGCGCGTGCGGTACAGATTCGGCTCCCGGGGTTTACCCAGGAGTCCCTCGGTGAGCTGGGGCGCCGGGTTCGAGACTTGTACGCAGTTGGGGCATCCCCTCGGATAGCAGAAGTCGTAGACGACGACTACATCGATGACTTAGCCCGCGCTGTTGCCGGGAAACTCGGCGGACAAGTGGGGGTGGCTCCGCGCCTATACCTCAAGAAACTTGTCGCTGATGTGCTCGACCGCGTTGACCAACATCCTGATTTCAATCCTCGACGCGACTACGCCTTGACCGTCGAGGCGAGGGAACTCGGCGAAGTCGAGCGGCAGGCTGCCTCAGGCATTGATGACATCGATTTGTCTGACGTCTAAGGAGAAAAGTTGACCTGCGCTGAAATGACGTGGATCGCGGTGCGCTCTCTGAGCGATCTCGCACACACTTCATGACCGTGGACTCGCTTCATCCAGGCGTACTTCACCATGTGGTGAACACCTTGGGGTGGCCGGACTTGCGTCCCCTCCAACGCGCAGCGATTGAACCAATCCGAAGGGGCGACGACTGCCTTCTCCTCGCGCCAACCGCAGGAGGAAAGACGGAAGCCGCGATCTTCCCGATTCTGTCCGAGATGGCAGAGGGACAGTGGCGGGGTTTATCGGTCATCTACATCACACCCTTGCGCGCGCTACTCAACAACCTGCACCCTCGGCTGGAGGGCTATGCGTCATGGGTGGGGCGTCGGGTGGGCTTGTGGCATGGGGACACGTCTGCCGGTGAGCGCGCGAGCATTCTTCGCAATCCACCGGATATTTTGCTGACCACACCAGAGTCGCTCGAAGCCATGCTTGTCTCTGCAGGAGTCGACCATCACACCCAATTCGCACACCTGCGTGCTGTCGTCGTCGATGAATTACATGCCTTCGCTGGTGACGATCGTGGATGGCACCTGCTGGCTGTCCTTGAACGATTACAGCGGCTCTCTGGCGCACGTCTGCAACGTATCGGGCTGACAGCGACTGTGGGCAACCCCGATGAGTTACTCAAGTGGCTACAAGGTGCCGACGACACTGGACATGCGCGAGTCATCTCTCCCGATGCGGCCGCTCCAGGAGTTCCTGAGCTCACAATCGACTACGTCGGCAGTGTTGATAACGCTGCCACAGTTGTCACTGCTTTGCACCGAGGTGAGAAGAGGCTCGTCTTCACCGACTCGCGAGCGCAGGCAGAGGACATGGCGACGGCGTTGCGTGAGCGCGGCACCACAACGTTTGTCAGTCACTCGTCACTGTCAGCTGGAGAACGGCGGCGAAGTGAACAGGCCTTCGCCGATGCCCGAGACTGTGTTGTGGTCGCGACGTCGACTCTTGAACTCGGCATCGATGTCGGTGACCTGGACCGAGTCATCCAACTTGAGGCACCGCGATCCGTTGCGTCGCTCCTGCAAAGACTCGGGCGAACAGGTCGCAGACCAGGGTCTAGGCGGAACATGCTCTTCCTAGCCACTCGAGAGGACACGCTGCTTCGGGCCGCCGCACTCGTGACACTTTGGGGGCGTGGTTTCGTCGAGCCAATCGTCCCACCTCCGCATCCTCGCCATATTGCCGCCCAACAACTTTTGGCACTTGCGCTCCAGGAAGGTCAGGTGGGTACTCGCACATGGCGGGAGTGGTGGGGCGACCTCAAGGTCATGGAGGACGGGCAAGCCATATTCGACCATTTAGTCGAGCACGGATTCCTCGACACCGACTCGGGCATGGCCTTTATCGGACCGCAGGCCGAACGCCACTTCGGACGACGACACTTCATGGAACTACTTTCGGCCTTCACCACCGATCCAGAGATGACGGTTCTCCTGGGACGCGAAGAAGTCGGTTCAGTTTCGCCCCTGAGCATTGCAACGCACCTGGCTCCAGATGAAGCGCGGGTACTGGTTCTCGCGGGCAAAACGTGGAAAGTGACGTCCATCGACTGGAGGCGACGAACGATTCAGGTCGTTGAACACGCTGGAGCTGGACGCACTCGCTGGGCTGGAGGCGCACCAGAGACTTCATACGAGCTCACCCGTGCGGTGAGGGATGTCCTTCTGGGCGAGGATCCTCCGGCCGAGATGAGTAGGCGAGCCTCGGGTGCACTAATGCGTATCAGGGATGAACGAGCCGACCAGGTCGCCTCCGTTGGCCTGATTCTGCAGCGATCAGGGGAAAATCAAACGTGGTGGACGTTTGGCGGTACCCGGATAAATGCAACCTTGGCCACGGCTCTAAGTGAGGCCGGGTTCGAGGCAAGCGCAAATGCCGAAAGCGTGATCATGCCGGTCACCGACGTGGCAGACATGCGTGGAATTCGCGCTGCCATTATGGAAGGCAACATTCAGGCAAACTTCGATGAGCAGGCTCTGGATGGGCTCAAGTTCTCCGTCGCGCTACCGATGAATCTCGCCATTCAAACTCTGGCTGAGCGAGGAACTGATGATGTGGGCGCGTGCGCTGTGCTTGACGAGCGAGTGATCGTCGAGCAACTTTAACATCACGTACCTCGCGTTAGAAGAAACCGTTATGGGTAACTGATTGCGAAGCAGAGCAAGCAGCTCGGGACGGCATCTACCCTCCAGATTAAGTTGTTCGAACTCTGGTCAATCGCTGAGCCACTCGCGGGCGACCATTTGCTGAAACTTTCGTTCAGTGGATTCATCCGTTGCAGTCGCTGCGGTCGACTCATTCTTAGTCACCCTTCGCGCAACTCCGACGACTCCTTTAATGATCGCCACCAGCATCGCGACCAGGCCAGCGATCAGGCCGACCACAACTGCAAATAAGGCCAAGACGATAAACGCGATCATGCAGCCTCCTTCCATCGTTCCGGGCAGCGTAGGTGCAGGGTCGGACAGTTACCCTCCTGCGGGCCGCGCGTAGGACGCTGAGGCCGACCAGGCGCGCCATTGGTCTCCACCATGGGCATTCCATGTCACCGTGACGTGCTGGGCCTCCTTGTTGATTGTGAGGGTGTTGTCCGAGGCGATGCACGACGTGCTGGGCGAACACATCACTGTCACATTGACCTTGGCCTTGGACGAAAGCTTCGGTGGACTGATGTCCACGAGGCCCACTGCGAGGTGAGGAGCCGTCCAGTTGCCGAGTGTTTCGGTCGCCGCTCTTTGCCTCCGCGGCTCAGGTGGCGCAGTTGTGTTAACGAATGGTGTGCCAAGGTCCGGTCGATTAGGGATGGTTCTGGCGGGAGGCGACTCGGTGGATCGAGCAGGTCGAGGAGTTTCAACTTTGGCGGGCCGGGATATCGACGGTTCGGGGGATGCAGATGGAGGGCTACTCGGTGCAACGCTTGTAGGAACTGTTTCAACTGGCCTAGTTGCAGCTGGAAACTCGGAAATGGCGGGGGTCGCGTATAGCGACGGTTCGGGTGAAGTGCTGGTGGTCGGATATGACACTTGAGTGTCACCGAGATCGTCCGAAGGGTGATCTGAGGCTGAAACCTCAGCATGGGATGACGCACCGGTAGCGGCCAGGCTCGGCGAAACCATTCCGGCAATTCCGATCACGAGACCGCCGGCCATGCAGGCCCCGAGTGCCATGGCCAGTGTCCGCGGTGTGAGTTGCATTCTCAGTCGCCGTTTCCAAGTCGAATCCAACGACTGACCTTGATCGCAGTCGTCCCTCCCAGCTGCGCTGCGGTGGCGGCAGTTATTCCAGGAACGGCCATGAGTCGCTTCCAGGCCTCCGCTTCGACCAGTCGAGCCTCGTCGACGTCGCAGTCGAATCTCGATTGTGCCGCTGACAGCCGGGTACGCGCCTTCGCGAGCATGGAGGCGCGCCTGGCTTGGGCGACGGTTAGGTCCTTGGTGGCCGCGGCCATCGAGGTCAAGAAGTCAGTGCTCATGTGGTTCCTCCGGTTCAGGTGGGGCCGGTAATGCCGTCACCTTGTTCAACGCCATGCGCAGGCTCGGTACCTCGCATTTCGGTGCGCGGGTCTGGAGTGAATGCGAGATACCGAGTCGGGAACGCCGTTGACGAGGCAGGGAACGAATTCCAGTCCCATCCATTCAGCACGATGACGACAAGGGACGACGACATGAATCACGTCAAAGCCATGCACCTCACCAAAGACGCAGAACCAGCGAAATACGCCAATCCAGCAAAGCCACCGCACAACCGCACGAACACCTCCCGGGCTGGCATCACAATGCGCGCCGCGGCTTCGAGTGCCGGTTGGGGGATCTGACCATGGCTCGTAGTGGTCACTGCCAAGTGCTTGCCAACGGTGCAGATTTGGGGGCACAAGTGGGCTATCGGTTGGGTGGAATTACCCCAGATAAATCCGCATCGGTGGCCGCCCAGGAGGCGCAAATTGATTACCGTTTGGGTGAAGATTCTGTCGATTCCAGGCAAGTTTGGTTCCTCGGCGAGGGGGTCACGGCAGCTCACCTTGGCTATCGTCCCGGCGAGCGAGTGGGTGCTGCAGACGGTCGACTCGTGCGCGATGCGATGTATGGAATTGATCCGGAAACGGGCGAAAAGGTTCGTGTTCAGATGCAGCGAGATCGCACCGCTCGCATCGACGCCGGGGCCTATTTGACGGTCTTTGAACAAGCCGCTGATGCGGCTGGGATTGATTTGTCTGAGCACTGGTCGGGTATCGCTCGCTCGGCGCAAATTCGGTCCCTCGTGAAGGCGGGAAGTCGCCGCGGTGGCACGGTGGCCTTTCGCACAGCCGAGTCTTTGCTGCGCTCGAATGAACACGAATGGAAATTGTTTTATGCACGAATAGGTGACGGGTTCGTTGCCCAGCAGCCGGTCGTGAGGTTCGATCGCGACGAAGTGATGCGACGCCTGGGAGCTCATCATCGCTCGCTCCATGAAGCAGGTGAGCGACAAGAATTTGATGGCGCGGTGATCGATTCATCCATGAGCGATCTCGACCTTGGTTCCTGGATTTGGGCCATCATTCGACAGCAATCTGAGGTCATGAGAGTGGTCGGTAACGCTGGTTATGAGATGACGTTGACTTGTCCGAAGTCATTCAGTGTTGCGGCTTTTGTTGCAGATCCGCGGACGCGGGCGCAGTGGTTGGCGTGTGTACGTGACGCCTCGCGGCAGGCTGCCGATGAGCTCATGATTCGGGTTGCTCATGGGCGTACGGGGCACGAGGGTGATGGTCAAAAGGCGCTGCCCATCAGGGGTCAAGGGTATGCGGCGACTGTGTCGATTGAGTCTTACAGCCGCGAGCTTGACCCACACCTGCATGGTCACGTCATGATCCCTAATCGGGTCGTGTGTGTCGATGGTGTGGAGCGCACCATGGCAACCGGGGGCGCTGATCTGGTAAATCATTCATGGTGGTTTCAGGCACAGTTCGAACGTCATTTGCGTCAGCTTTCGACGACTCGCGGGTTAGTGACGGGCTGGGAATTCGACCTTCAAGGACGCCAATGGGAAGTTGCTGGCGCGGATGCCGACGTCATGGATTTCTACTCCCAAGCCCAAGCGCTCGTACGTGCGGAAACCCTGGAGGCGCTGGAAGGTGAAACTGTAGGAGTGGACCGGTCACGGCTACAAGTGTTGGACTCCAGAGCCAAACGCAAGGTAACCCGCGCCAAAGGTGAACAAACTCTGTCGTGGGAACAAGTCCGTGACCGCATGATCGACCGCGCAAACGCAAGTGGAGTGGACCTGCGAGGGGCCTTTTCTAGCGCGCCGATGAACCCCGCGATCCAACCCCAGGCCTGGGATGACGACATCTGGGCCCGCACCGTAGAAGAAGTGGTGTGCGAGAACAAGGGAGTAGAAATCACCGCCCGCATCGAGGCTGCCGTGCGCGCTTTCGCGCCGCACGAATGGACCGAACAGCAGGTCCGAGACATGGTGCGCACCGTCGTCGACCGAGAATTCACGTCCGCGGGGGAGACCGCTCGCGGCCGAGTGGGGGTCCGCAAACATGCCTCCAACCGCATCGCCGACGCCGAGCGACGAGCCTGCGAGGCCTACTTGTCGGGCATCAATGCGAACCACCACGCCCTCACCCCAGAGCAAACAACACAGGGGTTGGCCGCATGGATGGAAGGAAGCGGATGGGCCATGGAAGGGAAGGCATTCACCGACGGTCAAATGGCTCTTTACCGCCAGATGACCTCCGGAACTGACCGAGTTTCGACCGCTGTCGGCGCAGCCGGCTCAGGCAAGACGACCGCCATCGACGCCGCCCGCCAAGCGCTCGCCGGAAATGGCAAGCGCGTCTACGGGGTGTGCGTGGCCGCCATCGCTGCCCAGGCATTGCGCGACACCGCTCGAGTCCAGGCCGGCACGGTTACCTGGCTCGTGATGCGCATTGATTTCGCCCGCGACCCAATGAATCCCATACGTGTAGAGGCTGATCAACTCGCGTCCTCTCGGCGACTACGCGACCGCGCTCAAGCCGACCGAATTCGAAGCCGGTTCGCGCTACCGACGATGGACCATCTCGTCATCGATGAGGCGTCGATGATTCCTGCAACCGACATGGCAACCGTGCTGGAATGGGCGACCGACAATGACGTGACAGTGACGTTAATCGGTGACCACAGGCAACTACAACCCGTAGGACCGTCCGGACTTTTCCGCCATTTTCATCAATCCAGGCCCGGGGCAGAGCTCACTGAGAATATGCGCCAGCGCACCGACGTCGGCCGCGAATGCGCCGCTTTCCTGCGCGACGGCGATCCCGAACAGGCTCTCATCAAGCTTGCCGACGCCGGCCAGCTGGTCATCGTGGCCAGCCAGACCGAAGCCGAGCGAGTGCTGGTCAACGCCTGGGCGGAGCGAGCCGCGGCCGCGGCCGAGCCACTTGACCGTCTGCACGCCACGGGATTGGAATCCGACCGCAATGACCAAGTGGACATCCTCAACCACCTTGCCCGCCTTGAGGCGAGAAAGCGAGGCTGGATCACCGACGATGAAGTGACGTTCCGTGACCGCGGGCGAACTCGAGCCATCAGCGTTGGCGATCAAATCGTCATCACCAAGAACATCTCCCGAAGCAATGACACGTCGTTGACCAATGGGACACGCGCGATCGTGACCGCGATCCACGACACGGGAATCGCCATCTCCTTCCGTGAAGCAGGCCAGCCATACACAAGTCGCTTGACCGCTCTTCAGGTCATGCGCAATTCACGACACGGATACGCGATGACGACTCACAAACTTCAAGGTCAAACTCTGGACTCGTTAGTGATCGACATCGGACCCGACCGGGACATGTCCAGCGCCTACGTGGCGTTCACCCGTCACCGCGATGATGTCCTTGCCGTGGTGAACATCGCAGACATCGCGGATGGCGACACGGCAGCTGCCCTTATGGCAGCAGGGCCTGAAGCGCGCAGGGATGCCGTCATCGCCATGGCCGCCGAACGCATTGCCCAGCGCGGATTCGTCGAGCAACCCACGGCCCACGAGGCGCTACGCAAGCCGCTTCCGCTGATGGTCCCTGTTGAATCTGAGCTTGGTATGGCTATCTAGGTGAGTGATGGGATAATCGGGCGATACTAAGGGGGAAAGATATGGCGCGCGGTGACCACATCTACGTGCTGCGTCCGCTGCTTTACACGCATCATGGAATTGATGTGGGGGATGGGACGGTAATACATTTCTCGGGCGAACCGGGGCAGTCGAAAGCGAACGCGGGCATCGTGCGTTCGAGCCTCGAGGAGTTTCTGGGTACGGGAGAACTTCGTATCCGCGATTACGGCAAACGAGACGACCCGCAAGTCACCGTTGACCGGGCAGAATCGCAACTTGGAGCGACGGGCTACAACCTAATCATCAACAACTGTGAACACTTCGCAACCTGGTGCTGTACGGGGAAACCTGTCAGTAGACAAGTCCGTGGCGTTGGTTCGCTAACCGCTCAGGGGGCGGTCGCTGCAACAACGGTTGCAAGCGCGGGAGGCGTTGTAGCGGCGGCTGGCGCGGTCGAAGGACTTAGCGCGGCCGGCGTCATGTCGGGGCTTGCGTCAGCCGGCGGTCTTGTCGGCGGGGGTGCGGCACTGGGGCCAGCAGTAATTGGGGCCGTGCCGACACTCCTGACTGTTGGGGTCGCACAGATCGCACTGCGTGACGATGAATCGTTGCCTGCTGTTGAGCGCGCAGCACGTCGTGATGGTCGAGTTGCTTCGGTTGCGGGCGCGAGTGCAGCCACCTTTGGTGGGGTTGCAGCTATTAGCGTCTTTGGAACCACGGCTGGCCTTAGTGCGGCGGGCATCTCGAGCGGCTTAGCAGCAATCGGTGCCACAGTTGGGGGCGGAATGGTCGCGGGTGCCACGTTGGTGGCAGCGGCGCCCGTTGTAGCGACGGGGGCTGCCGCCGCTGGAGTCTTCCTGCTCTCACGAGGCGCTCGCCGGTACCTGAAGGCGCGTCGGAAACCGCACAAGGCGGGTTCCTGACCCTCAGCGGTGCAGTTCCTGTATGGGGCAGATCTCATCGTCATTTTCCGATGAATGTCACACGCGTGGCAGTGTCAGGGTGAATGGAGATTGCGGCTGATGCTCGTGGCGGCATCGGCCTCGGTAGGACTGTTCGAGTCTGACTTTGAGTTGGGCTGTTTGAGTCTGGAATTCCACCTGGACGTGAATGGGTGCAGCGGGGTTTCGGACCCATGCTTGCCAAATTCCCCACCACGCTGTGAGTTCTTCGATGATGTCGTGGTGCAGCCACCAGCAGTTTGTGGGGATCTGGTCGGTGGTGAAATTCCAATGCGCCAGCGCCCAGTGAAGAAAGTCGCAGAGTGCTCCCCAGGTTTCCTCGTATTCGTCTTCTTCCATCTCATGCCAGTTGACCGGGCCGCCAGGATTGGTGGCGTCACCTTCGCCTGGTCGGTGTTGGTCGAGGTGCCAGTTGTCCTTACGTAGTGCCAGCGCGGAGCGACTGGTGTTCATGGGCGTGGCGGCTTTAGCTTCCAGCGCGGAGTGCATGCTCATGCTGCCTGCTTTCCGGTGCGCTGGGTGAACGTGAGTCGTCCCAGGTGCCAGGCATCGCAGTGCGGACACAGGTAGGCACGTCGGTGGGTGGAGGGGTAGCGGCGGGAGAATGCTCGCGCGTCGGCTCGGGTGTCGTGCGGGCGCTTTCCGCTAGGGCAGTTCAAGGGGTGTTCCATGCGGCGGCGAGTAGTTCACGTTCGAGGTCGCCTTGCTGACGAGCGATGACTGCTCCATCTGGACGGTCGGTCCATCGACGCATACGCAACGCAAACGGGTCGGCTTGAGACAAGAGCATGACCGCGGATCCGAAGGGGATTGAGCGGATCGCGTCGGGGGGAAGGATCGGCACCTTGCGTAGTGAGCTGCTGGTGGTGGCGCTGGAGTCGATCGCGAGGGCGTGAGCTGACCTGCTGCTGGTGGTGAACCAATCGTCGCGTTCGCCGATGAGTGCTGAGAGGTCGCGTAGGTCATCGGCGTCATCGGTACCGCCGAGGATGAGTTTGATTTGGGAAGCAGAAAACACCGTGGATGCGTCTTCATCCCCATAGCGTGAGCGCACCTGGGCGAGTGCTTGAAAGATGGGGATGACGGTGAGGTTTTGTCCGCGTCCGTCCGCCAGTAGCGCTGGTAGGGAAGGGATGGGTGCGACGTTGGCGCATTCATCAAGAAGGAACAACACGGGCGGGTCCATGCGCCCGCCGGGGGAGCGGGCGGCGATCACGCGGGCGACGTAAGCGATGTCTTCAATGAGTGCGGAGACGAGTCCGGATGCTGCGGCTGCGCCGCGGTCGGTAGCGATGGCATACAAAGTGCCGTGGTCGGCAAGGAGCCGTTCAGCGGTGATGGTCGGTCTGTCCGCTGAAGGGGTCAGTGATGCGCGCACGGTTGGCAATGCCAGGGGCGCGATGGCGGACGAGACGACACTCATCACGGAGCCGACGAAGCGAGGGTCCGGGTTCTTGATGATGCCGCGAAGGCGTTCATCCCAGGTCGGGCACGCGCGCGGGTCGGATTGCAAGATGTCGAGTGGAACTTCGAGTGCGTGTTCAGATTGCAGCCACCTGTAGACGGTTTCGATGTTTGCGCCACCGATTGCGGCGGCGTGCAGGGTTGTTTCGATGATCGTTTTCGCGTGGCCGCGCCAGATGCGGTTCTCGCTGCTGTCGCCGATCCCAGTGTTGGACGCTAAGGCGTCGGCGCGAGTTGCCGCACGCATCGGGTCCTCGCAACCGGCGATAGGGTCCCAGGCGAGCTGGTGGGCGAATGTCGCTCCGAGCATTCCTTGGGGGTCGAACACTCCGACGGGGCCAAGTTGTGACCGGGCGGTGAGCGTGGCCTTGAGGTTGTCGGGCTTGGTGGACGTCGTGATGACTGGTCCTGGTGCGTCGAGGATCGCGTTGATGGCGATGTGAAGACCTTTGCCGGATCCAGGTGGTCCGACGACAAGGATGCTGCGTTCGACGGATGCCCACACGGGTTGGCCATTGCTGTCGCCAAGGAGGTAGCCGAGATCTTTCGGCGCGGGAGCGAGTGAGCTTGGGCGCAATGTGGATGCCTGCGCGGTGAGTTGTTTCGTGGATGCACTGGTGCGCACGCTCGCGGCGGTTGCCCAGCCAGGCAGGGCGGCGAAGTCTTTCGCGCGCCGGTCGAGGGAAGCTCGTTGACCTGCGCGCCACCGCAGGATCCGTCGCGCAACTTCCAACACTGCGAGGAGCACTAGGACCATGACGATCAGATGCGCGAGCGGGGAGACACCGGAGGCATACGGCTCCATACGTACCACGGCGATTGCCTTACCTGGGGTGAACGCAGGTGTTGGTGCACCGGCCAGGCGGGCGAGCGCCAAGCCGGTGAAGTGGATCAGGCCGAAGGCCACAGCGATCGCGCCAACAGCGAAAACTACGGCCTTCTCTATGGTGAACGATGAGCCTGCGCTCGCGGTAGCGCTCATGCCGCACCTGCCAGGTGATGCTGTAGCTGCATGCCTTGCGTGGTGTCCCACCACTGCAACTCGTAGGGGTGGAGGTCTACGCGAAGGCGGTAGGAACGCACCCCTGCGGTGGTTTGAAGTTTGACGAGAAATTCCCCACGGGACGCATTGGCGATCACATCAACTTCGGCGTGGGTGAGGTCGAGTGCGGCAGCCGTCCCCGGAAGTTCTTTCGCCGGCTGGTAGCCGATGACTTTGGTACCGGCGAGGGCAAGGAGTGATTCGGCTTTGTTGCGTTCGGCTGATCCCGCATCACCGACATTGAGGGTGTCGCGCAGATTGTGAAGGACGAGAACGTTAGACAGGCCCCACGCGCGAGCGAGCCGGAACTGTTGCTGCAGCCGGTCGATTGCGCCATGCGCATGCGCAAGCACGCGCCACGCTTCGTCGTAGACGGCGAATCGTTGCCCATTGCCGGGTGTGGCGAGTGCGGCTTCCATCCAGGCGCTGGCGCAGGTGAACGCGATCGATAAGTTGGAGTGATCGTTGTACAGGTCCGAAAGATCAATGGCGACAATTGGCGCGGTCGAATCGAATCGGGTGGTCGAAGGCCCGTCGAAGAGATCTTTCGCCACGGTTGACAGCAGTCCGTCGAAGGCCCAGCGTGCCGCATCTCCGGCGTCGAGCATTTCCGCGGGTGTGCGGGCAATGTCGTGGGCCAGGTCAGCGTCGGGGTCGCGTAGGGCCCGCGCAACATCGGACAGAATCGGCTTGCCGCCAGCAGCATGGAGAGCTTGCTCGAGCGCAAGAGCGACAGCAGTTTTCTCCTCCACCCGCAGTGATCGCTCCAATCGAATTTCGATGAGACCTTCGAGTAGGCGCAGTTGGCTGGCCTTGGCGAGGATCTGCGGGTCGATGCGGTTACCTTCGGCATCGACGCGCGCTGTCAGGAGAGCGTCGGATACATCTAGTGGGTTGAGTCTGTTTCCGCGGCCAGGGCCGATGCTGATGGCGGAGCCGCCATAAGCACGTGCGAAGCGGGCCCAGTCGCTTTTGGCGTCAACGGCCGCGACCTTGTATCCCAAGGGGATAGAGCGCAACGTTAAGGCGCAGGTGGTGTTTGTTTTGCCGGAACCAATTTCGCCTGCGACAAGGATGTTCGGGTTGGTGATCAACCCGTCGCGGTACAACTCGAACGGTGAGAACGTAAATGGTGCACCCGTGCCAAGGTTCGTTCCCAAAAACGTGCCTTTGTGAGTCAAGGGTGCCTGGGCCAAGAACGGGTAGGCAACCGACGCGGTCGCGGTCGACAGCCGCAACCCGGGCAGAGCGAACCGCGACCGGTCGCGTCCTTGCCGAGCGAATCCTGCTGCAGGTGCACCTGGAGCGGTCCATGCGGTGGGGGAATCTTGAGACTTCATCCGGCGCAGTGGCGACGTGCTGCTCATGCGATCACCTCGATGCCTAGTGGAAGTGCTGCCGCGGTGAATGCCTGCAACTGTTGCCCGTAGATCCGGCGCACATCCAAGCTGGCCTGGGTGGCGGCGGCATGAATCGAAGTGACATCGGCCTCAAGTGAATCGAGGCTGCGTGCGGTCACGGTGATCATTCCGACGAGCCCGACTTCAGCATGCCCGGCGAGGAGTTCGGATTCGCGCGTGAGTACATCGTCGAGTTCTTTTGAATCAGCGAGAGTTTCGATCCGTCCGAGCTTGTCCTTCAGCCATGAAGACTGCACGATTTCTGAATGCTTAGCGCGGATCGCGCTTTCGGATTCCGCGCGGGTAAATGGTTTGTAGAACAGCGACAGGGTGCGATGCACGCCTGACGGAAAAATCACCGGCCACAGCACGTCGGCGGCTACATGGGCTCTGGGCCATTCCGCTACCCACAGCACCGCGTGAAACGCCCCGTCTGCCTGCAAATAGTCCCATTCCTCTCGGCCCGCAGTGGGGCCGGCGACAGTGGGCTCGACGCCCCAGTCGCGGGCTACGGCGAGGGCGGCTGTGGGGTCGTAAGCGGTGCGCACGACTTGGGCTAACTGTCGGGCGGACAGCTCGCCGACAGCTGTGAGCCCGGCCGCAGGGAGCATTCGGCTCACAAGCGCGTACTCCTGACGCCACGCTTGGATCAGGCCCTCGAGTTGGCCTCCGGCGGCTTTGACTCGTGATGCTGCAGCGGCTCGATCTACGGTAATTGCCAGGTAGGTCTCGTGCCTGTCTGCGCCACCGCGAAGTTCCCCGATGAGGTCGCGATAGGCATCGGTGAGCGTGAGTTGTTCTGGTTCGGTCGACAGGTGCGTGTGTGTGTATTCGGCGAGTTCGGTGCCGTCATCGGGAATGCTGCGTTCCAATAGGTGCAGTTGCGTGATCGCGCCGGTGCGAGTGGCCGCGGCTAGAACTCGTCCCCATCCGGCGACGCGAGCATTGCGATCAACAGGATCGCGGAGTAAGAACTCGGGGCTGGTGACTTCCACGACTGCGGTGATGGTGCCTTGATGGGGATGAAACAAGTAGCCGACGCCGCCGAATTCATGCAATTGCACAGCCTGTGAACGGCCGGGGACTAGACCTATGCCGTGCGAAATTGCCGGATGCTGCCCTAAAGAACCCACGTGAAGTGGGCGGGCGAACGTGGTGTGGCCGCGCCGTTGACGCGCAAGGTGCGAGGCGCGTCCGGCGAGCCATTGGTATCCCGGTTTTGCTTCCACGGTGGAAAACGCGAGCAAAATGCAGGCGATGACCATGCCGATAGCTACTCCCCGAAGCGGCCCAGGAAACGCGCCGGTGAACAGCGCGAGGACCAGGATGAAAAGGGCGAGAGCGGTGAGTGCGATCTGGCCGCCGCGAAGCCCCATGACGATTCCTGGGCGGGGGCGACGGGGGAACGCGACTGTTACATCGCGATCCTCGATGACAGATGTAGGCATGGAAACTCCAAAGAGGCGAAAGCGAAAAGGGGGTGGAGGGGTCGAAGGTGTTAGTCGATGCGGTGATCGTCGGTGGAGCCGAACGTTGAACCGTCACCGGTGCTCGCGCCACCTGTTTCGGTGAGGCCTTCCGCTGCACTCGTGACTTTGCCGGCGGCTTGCTTACCTGCCTTCGCGGCAGCTGCGGCGCCTAGTACGACAACGGCACCGACCCCGGCGGTCGCCGCACCAGCAGCCGCCGCGGTCCCGACCGTTGCAGCGCTCGTACCCGCGCTTGCGCCTGCACTGGCCCCGGCGGCGCCGGAAGTTCCAGCAGAGCCAGCGGCCCCGGCAGGTAGTGAAGGTGCAGGCATTGGTCCACCGACGGGTAAACCTGCCCCGCCGCCGCTCGTTGGGCTTGAGACTGTTGCTCCTTGCGAGCGTTGAGCGGCGGAAGGCTCATGCGGGGCGGACGTCGCGCCTGTGGTGGCGTCGCCTGTTGGTGTGGGGGAGCGGAACTTGCCAGCAGCGGTCCGCATGCCGTTGACCCCTGCTTTGCCCATCTGCATTCCGTAGTAACCAGAACTTGCCGCGCGGCCAGGACTCGAGGGAACCCCTGCGGGGCGGGTTGCCACGGTTCCCATGAAAGAGAACAGTCCATAGGCGAGTAGCGGTGACAGCAGTGCACCCATTCCGAGGATCAGGCCGGCTCCGGCATTGACGAACGCTTGCGCGGTGCCTGCGTAGCTCGAGTTCGCAAACAGGGAGACGGACAGGGCCAACAAGATTGCGATCGGCACTTTGGCGAACAACAGGGCAAACATGCCGGTCGCCCATTTCGTGAACCACACACGCGTGGGTCCCATGACGAAGCCAGCGAACGCGAAAGGAGACAGGACGAACAACACTACGGCTCCCGCCATGCAAAACAGCAGCACGAAGAACACGGTGCCCATGCCAAAAAGCAGCAGCGCCGCAATCAGCGGAGCCATTAGTCCAAGGCCCTCGTAGATCGGGTTCGACCCAACACCGGCGAGTAGTCGCATCGACTCGGCCAGGTCGGGCGTAGATACGGTGACGATGCCCTCGGCCAAAGAGGTGAAACCGGCCGCGAGCATCGGCAGTAGCAGTGCGGCGGCTTGTGGGCCGAGGATGGCCAGTATTACTCCGGGGAACGCTTGCAGGAGGTATTTGTTTGATTGCGCCAGCATTGATCGAAAGGCCGCGATGATGAGCAGGATCGTGGCCAGTCCTACTGATAGTCCAGTGGTGATGCGCCAGATGCTCCCGACCGCTTCGGTGCTGAAATCAACTGTCGTCATCTGGAACAGTTGCGCGTACATGCCAGTGATGAGCTGCGCCAGCGCATCGGACAGCAATGCCATGAGCGTGCGCAGAATCATGCCGAGCGGATCGACGGCACTAAACAAGCCATGAAACACGCTGTCGAAAAAGAGATTCATCGTCGTGTCGTCCCCGTGAGTGCGTGCCCGCTATGCAGCGGTCACAGCCCATCCCTGGACGATGCCCACGATCGCCGGTGCGCCGACGCACACAATCGCGGCAAACAGCGCCGCGAACATTCCGCCCATCCAACGGGAAGCATTCTGCGGGCTCATGCCTTTTGAGCCCATGTATCCGAACGCACACACGATGAGCACGATCGTGGCGATCGCAGTTCCATAGACCTGCACGCTTTTCGCGAGCTCATTCATGAAGTTTTCATATGGCATGGTCAAAGCTGCGGTTACGGCGGCAATGGTTGGCATGACTGGCTCCTGGAAATCAAAAAGTAGAGGCACTTCCTCTCTACTGTGATCAACGGTGCGAGCTGTTGCCGTACCTCGCATTTGCGCGTCTATCTAGTGACGCGTCCGTACCCAGAGACGTACTGCTGATCCCACGAGTCACCGAAATCGCGTACGCGAATTCCTGCGTCCGGATTCGCAGCTTCAGCAATCTGAACGTGTGCACCGTTCACCGACACGACGATCGCCACGTGGTGCACATCGCCTCCGAACCAGAAAATCAAATCCCCGGGCGCAATCGCTTCTCGAGGGATCCTGCGCGTTTGATTCCACTGAGTGAAGGAGTAGTCGACGAGACTCACGCCTGCTGCCCTCCAGGCGAACGACGTCAAACCGGAGCAGTCGAAGTCCACTGGTCCGTTGCCTTCAGCGATGTACCGGCCGTGGCGGCCGACTGCCGCAATCGCTTCGGTCACGGCAACCGCTGAGGCTGGATCTGGTGCGGGAATGCTCCCCGGGTCAATCGCTACTGTCGGTCCCGCAGTCATGCCAGACGCCCATTGGGGCGCACACTGCGAACGGTCGGACGATTCCTCCGAAAGGCACGATGCGTCCACAGTCGCGGCCGCGATCGCTCCTCCAGCAAGCGCGACGGACATGGCGCATCCAGCAGGCACGAGCAGGATTGAAGCGCCTAGCGCTCCTGCGATGAGCATCCGCTTCATCGACCCCGCCCATGCGCTCGGCGACGCTGGGAGTCCATACCTGGTTCAACGGCTTTAGGGGGCTCCGTTCCGCGCAATGTCAGACCAGCACGAGAGCATTCGAGCGCTGGGAGGGTCCTATCGCCACGGGGGACTGGGCAACACGGGCCCTCTCAGCGTTGAGAGAATATGCCCAGAGCATGTATGTGCAGGGATTGAATCCACTGGGGGATCACGCACGTGAGCGCACCGGAGTTTGAGGTACTCGCCCACGATGTTCCGGTTGCGTGGACAGTCGTGGTCACGAACGAGGGCGTCGAAGGCCGGGGGGACGAAGAAGTTGTCTTCCCGGTGGTCTTCTTGGACATCTCTGAACGCGCAGAAGCTGCGGAACTGATGATGTCCTGGCTTGGTTCGGGTGATGGGGCGCCGGAGCTTGAGGCCTATTACCGGGTGTGGATGCCTCTCCCGGGAAGCGGGAACTTGAGGCCACACCGTGAGGGTCCGATTGTCGATTTCACGTTGGCGTCGACGACCGGTTCTGGCAGTGTCGGGCCTGTTCCCGCCCTGTCCTTTCGGATTAACGTCCAGGAACGCGGCGCATTCATGAGGCTGGCTACCGAGTCTCCTCAGCTCGGGATAGCCGCACTTCCACCAGCTGACTGGCCTACCGGCGTTGAACCGCCTGCCGCCCAGATCGTTGTGGCCAATCACGATCCGAATCACCTGTTGTGGGTGGAGTTGCTCGCCTGGCGCAATGCATTGGCCCAAGAGGAAACGCCTGCCTTTCAGCCTGTATTGCCGATCACCTGAATCGACCCACGCATAATCGACCACCAGGGGGAGTAATGAATCTGTCACCGTACGAAGAACATGCGCTGAAAAAGTTGGAAGAGCGTAAGCGCAAACTGATGCGAGAGCCGAGCAAGAAGCTCGTGCCTGAGGGTGCTCGCAGCAGGATTGCAAGCGTGAGCGATAAGTCGGTCGAGCAGCTCAGCCGCGTTCCCGGTTTCGTTAAGTCCGCTGCAGCAGCCCGCGCGGGCTATGTAAAGGCGGCTGCGGGATTCGGTGAGTTCACCACACGCTCGGCCCAGTTGACTATGAGTGAAGATCGCGTTGTTAAGGCATACGCGAAACGTGGCCACGACATTGGCGATCTAAAGGAGATTCACTCCCTCGATCTAAAGGACGTAGAGAAACGCATCCTTTCGAGGTACTTCACCGACATCTACGCCGCTGGAGGGGCACTTGAGGGTGCCGCCGCGGGGGCGATGATCAGCGGTGGTGAACTCCTCGCAGCGTTTGGAACGGTCGCAGGGGAAGGCGGAGGAGCGGCGCCTGGGACGGGCACCGTGGAGGCCGTGGTTGCGGGAGATGCCGCCGCATTGTTGGGTATCTGTTCCCGAGTCGTGGCGCATACCGCGATGTATTACGGATATGACCTGACGGAGCCGGGCGAGGCCTTTTTTGCAATGAGTGTCATGAACCTCGGAACCGCAGTCACATAGTCAGGGAAGTACGCGGCGTTCGTTGAACTCTCGAAGGTCACTCAGGGCCTGGCGAGGAAATCGACGTGGGCCACCCTCAATCGGCATGCATTACCGCAAATCGCACAGCGTTTCGCTCGTGCCTTCGGCGTCCGGATGACGAAGGCGAAGCTCGGGCAATTCGTTCCCGTTTTTGGAATCTTTACCGGAGCAAGCCTGAATTATCTCATCGTTAGTAGATTATCTTTGGCCGCTCACTGGTCGTACCGAGAGCGGTTTATCAACGACAAGCGCGACGTTGTCTCATCCTACATGCCTCCAGCACCTTAGGTGTTGGTGCATCCAGTCGAATGCGAAATCGACCTCATCCGAATCGTAGAAGAGTAATGACTTCTGTCGTTCGATTTGACGCCGGTTGTTGTGGGCTAGGTCTGGCGCCGGGAGGTTTGCCAAGCCAAAGATGTACGCGCACAAGTTCAAGAGCGAACTGGTTGTGATCACTCGTCGCGGTGAACTGCGCATTGCCAAAGTCGCGGCCGACTTCAGTGCTGTAGGGGAGAGCGTGCGCCGCTGGATTGAGCAAACCGGCCTCGAGGTCGAGATCCGGAACGATTAGGCAATGTCGGAGCGGGCCGAGTGCGTGCAGTTGCTCCGTCGGTGGCGCCGGCTGGAGTTGGCGAACGAGATCCTGCTCCGCGCCGCACTTCGCGTCTTCGACGACGCCAAAATTTTGCACCAGTTGGTCCGAGACCTGGTCACAGAGGGAGGCCCGATGCGCTTAGCCCGCGAGGTGCTCACCTGCTCGTTCCAAGAATACCAAGCCTCGTGAAGGGACCCATTCTTGATGCAGGACAGCGAGGACGCCTACGTGATCAACTCTTACGCCGATGCACCCGGTGACGCTATGGAGTACGGCGGCCAGTTACTTACTGACGAGCTAGTTTGGGCCGTCAGCGATGTCGGACATCGACCTGCGTGGCGACTGCGTACGCCGGTGAATCTTTGGGCTGCCACCGTGTGGAATTGAAGCTTGGCCAATAGACCCGGGCAGCCATGCACGACGACCAGGATCAGCCCGACCTTTTGGGCGGCGGAACAGAACCACAAGTGGGGCACGGATATTTCCCAGTACCTGACGACTTAGGAGGGGGAGGTCTACTGCTGCGCGATCAAAGACTCATCGGCCTACCGGATCTCCGGCTAAGCGATCTCGGATCGGATGACCGCGGAGCTTGCCGTGAACCAACCTCCGGCCGCGATCGCCCGAAGCCAGCCCGACGGCCTCCACATCGTCTATTCGGACCCTGGGACCCAGTTTCCTGCCCGAAAACTCCGAGGCAGTCGTGAAGAGCGGCAGGCTGCCGGGTTCGATGGTTGGCGTCGCGTCCGCCGGGAACAACGCGGCCATGAAGCGCTTCCGTGGCTGTTTCCATGCAACGTCTTGAACTCGCATAAGTTGCGAACCGCGAAGAGTTGTAACAAGCGATCGATTCAATGAATCGAGGAAAACGATAATCGTCGATGACGCCCTCGCGGCCTCGGCCGACTAACGTCCGTCGAGTCCGAGCCGACCTTCACTGATCGGGTCGCTCGGGCATCCACTTGAATGAAGCAACTAGCCTCGATGGCATCCACCGCAATTCCAAGGATTGCTATTTAGCCCCCCTTCGGCAAGACGTGCGTCGGGTGGCGTCCATGGAGTGACTATGCCACATGTAGATTGAGATCAAGATTCCCTCGTAATCAGTCCCTTACAACTACTGATAGGCCAAGGATGTGTGCAGAGCAATGTCGGCGTGCGTGGGGCAGACTATTGAGTAATGGGAGTGTTGTTCGCGCGCTGAGAAGTTCTGGGAACTCCTCCCCTCCAATTGGGACACCGGATCGAGTTGTGAAGTATCTCGTATAAGACCGGAACAATCGAAGGCACCAGCGGCAATCGGTTTGCCGCTCGAGCGCGAGGATCACCGGCTATTCCGTGAGCAACGGAATCGCAGCTGCTGCCTGCTCCGGTCCCATCGCGGAATACCCACCATCTGCGGCCCAGTCCGCGCCGGTCACCACGGAAGCTTGATCGCTGGCGAGAAAGGCAATTACCCTGGCTACCTCTGCGGGATCGCCAACGCGCTTCGTGAGATGGAAAGGTGCCGCAACTCGATCAGTCTTCACCCGATCGCCACTTGTGAGTGAATCCATGATTGCCGACCAGGTCCAGCCCGGCGACACGGAGTTCACACGAATCCCGTCCTCGGCGTAGTCCATCGCCATGCTGCGCGTCAGCTGCACGATCGCGGCCTTGCTCACCGGATACGTCCATCGCCCTGTCTGCGCCACCTTCGACGATATTGACGAGAGATTGACAATCGCACCGCCACCGCGCGTGCGCATGACTGGACGGACCACCTTTCCCAGCAGGGCCATGGAGACGAGGTTGATGTTCAACGTCGAGAGCCACTGGTCTCTCGTACTATCGGCACCGTCATCGGCATAGGAGCAGGCAAGGTTAACCAGGATGTCGACACCCCCGAAGGCGGACGTCGTCGCCGTGACGATGTCGGCAATTTGCGCATCGTCAGTGATGTCCACCTGGCGAAAAGTTGCCAACGCCTCGTGCCCGGCTACCGCCTCGGCACCACCGGCATTATCGATGTCGGCCACCATGACCCGGGCGCCCTCACCCACGAGGGCCGAGACGACCGACCGACCGAAGAGCGTTGCTCCGCCCGTGACTATGGCGACCTTATTGTCCAGCAGCATGACCCACCCGTTCTCGTGGAATCTCGGAGACCCTGACGGCCTTCCTGGATCGATGAGCATAGGCACGGGAATGCCGCTGAGTTATCCGGAAAACGCAGGCAATGTCCCCCCGCTGCAGTGACCACAGATGAAATCCCTTGACAGGCCTCGCGGACGCCCTGACCATGAGACATCTGTCCGCAGGAGGTGAGATGACCGAGGTAACTGATTCACCAGGTGAGGTACTGCGCGATCACAACCTCTTCCGCACGACGAGCCTCGAAGAGGCTCGTGATCAGGTCGCCAGGGTCTTCTGCCCGCATCGCCTGGAGACCACGTCCGGCTCGGGAACCGTCAACACGGTGCACAACCGTATTAGCCTGGGGACACTATCTATTAACTATCTCGACTACGGCGCCGAGGTGGCAATCAGGCCGGGAGCGCTGAACTCGTTTTTCCTCGTGCAGATGCCGCTCTCGGGCGGGTCCGAGGTTACCTGCGGCAAGGCAACGGTGACTTCGACTCCGCATCTGGCGAGCGTGCCATCGCCCACCGATGACCTGTCGATGGTCTGGCATGACGATTCCCCGCACCTGTTGGTCTATGTGTCGCGCACGACCGCGGAGGCCCGACTGCGCGAACTCCTCGGACACGAACTCATCGCTCCGCTGAGATTCAACCTCGGAATGGATCTGACGACCCCGGAGGCGATCAGTTGGCGTCGGCTGTTGGATCTCGCCGTGAGTGACGGCGAAGCGGGTGGTCTGATCCTGCAGACTGTGGTGCGCGATCAGCTCGAGGATGTTATCCTCACTGGTTTGCTGATGACACATCAGCACAACTACTCCGAGCCGCTGGCTCGGAACTACCGCCCGGTAGCGCCGCGGGTGATTCGTGATGCGGTCGCACTCTTTGATGCCAATCCCGAGCGCACTCCGACGATGACCGAACTAGCGCGCGCAGCTGGAGTTAGCATTCGCTCGCTGCAGGTGGGCTTTCAGCAGTACATGGGAATGAGTCCCACGGAGTATCTGCGCGACGTACGGCTGCAACGAGTGCACGAGGAACTTCTAAGCACCGAGTCGGAGAATCGTTCGGTGGCGGAAATCGCCTACAGATGGGGGTTCAATCATTTGGGCCGCTTTGCCCAGATGTACCGCAAGCGCTTCGGAGAGCTTCCCTCGCGGACACATCGGCGCTGAACTGGCGCGGAAGGCAGGATCAGACGTCCGGATGCAACGTGGCCACGTGATACCTGCCCGAATGGAAGACCAGGGGCTCGCCACCGGCACTGTCATATGCTTCCACCTCACCGATGATGATCAGGTGGTCACCTGCCTCGTAAGTGCTGACTGTCCGACATTCGAAGCGTGCCAGGGCACCGACAATCAAGGGGACTTCGTGCCGTCCGGGCTCAATATCCACTCCAGCGAACTTGTCCGGCGCAGGCGTGGCGAACTGACGCGAGAGGTCATGCTGATCACGCGCCAGGACATTGATTGAGAAATACGCAGCGGCCTTGAACAGGTCGGTACTCGGCGAGGTCTTGCCCGGGCACCACAGTACTAGTGGCGGATCCAGGGATACTGAAGTGAAGGAATTCGCTGTCATGCCGATCCGTGCACCGCCCACGCCCGTGGCGGTAATCACAGTTACACCCGTAGCGTACTGACTGAAAGCGGACCGGAGATCACGCGCATCGAAGACGCTCGCATCCTCGCGACGCATGGCATGGATGAATGACTCTGCCTCCCGCGAATCGAACCACCATGGGTAATACGAGCGCGGGTCGTCGAAGCCATTGGCCAGCGCCCGAGCCAGGCTCGGAACCTGGCCCGCTGCAGCCATCAGGGATCCCGCGGACTCCGGCGGCGTGGACAGGAGGGAATTCGTCCATCCCACAGCCCACTGGCTCCAGCCTCGCCAGTAGCGATCGAAGGTTGCCTGCATCCAGTGGACATCGAAGTCGCGCTCACCTTGATCGAGAATGGATTTGAGATAGAAGTCGGCGAACTTTGCTGCGTTATTGGAGCCCTGACCGGTGATCGGATCATTGAGGATGATCGCGTCGCCCATCCCCAGCACCCGGGCACCAGAGGGAAGCACTCCGATCGGCTTTCGAACCGTGGGTGAGAATCGTGCGCGCAGCACACCACCGTCATCGGTCAGCTGCACATCAGCACACCGCACGAATTCGTGCGGAAAATGCTCGCGAAGGATGTGCAGTGAGGTGGACAAGTGCTCCGCGGGGGTCGCGGCCTGCTCCCAGCAGTCCATGGGACCGCCGGGCACGCCCTCGAACACCATGATGTCGCACGGTCCGGTCAGGGTCAGGGCCGGAAAGACGAAGTACTCGCCCACTCCGGGAAGCACGTTGAACCGCACCGGAGCACCTGAAGGGTCAGGGGTCATGCCAGTGACATAGGTTAGGGCGAGCGCACGCATCGGACGGTCGAAGGGAGACTTCGCAGCATCCCGCGCGAACAAAGTCCCGAGCTCACCCTTGCCGGTGGAAACGATGACCAGCTCATGCTGCCGGGTCAGGGATTCGAGAAGCCCGACGGTAGCTCTGTCGTGCACGAAGGTGCCACCGCCGGCGATGAATTCTTCGATCCAAGTCGAGCACTTCACTCGCTGATCTACCGACTGCGCATATTCATCGAGTGCGCCCGACCACGAAATTAGGTCGGCGCCATCCGAGCCCAGGACTCGATACGCAATGCCCTCGATCCTCGGCGCCTGTGCTTCCCACAGATTCAGGCCCAGTGCGCGCTCGGTTTGCAGTGCACTGTCGAACATGCACTGACTACTCATCACCGGACCTGAACGGATGTCGTCTGGAGTCCGGTCCGAAACCAGCGTCATTTCGTATCCATGCCGGAGAAGTCCGAGGGCCAACTGGCCCCCGGACTGCCCCGCTCCGACAACGGCGATTTTTCGCATGCGTTCACGTACCTCGATTGATATCGCTCTAACAGGAGATGGTGCGATTGGCTTAGGCGAAGCTGGCGATGTACTGCTCGGACTTCGCCGGATCCATGAACCAATCGAAGTAGTCCCTCGGGTCATTGAATCCATTGACGAATCGGTGGGCCACTTGTGGGATCTGCGTCGCCGCTCCGAGGGCGTTCAGCACGAACGGGGGCGGCGGAGCCAGCAGCGCATTGGTCCAGGTGGCGACCCACTGGGCAATATCCCAGTACTTCTCGAAAGTCGCCTCCATGAACTCGCGATCGTACGGGCGACTGCCGTGCTCGATGATCGCATCCAGGTAGATTTGCGCACACTTGCTCGCATTGTTCGAGCCCTGACCGGTGATCGGATCATTGAGAACCACGACATCAGCCAGTCCGAGGACGAGGGCACCATCGGGAAGAACCGCAATCGGCTTGCGGATCGTGGGCGCAAAGCGTCCCGCGAGCACTCCGTTGTCATCGGTGAGCTCGACATTCGCGCAGCGCGAGGCTTCCCATGGAAGGTAGGTCTCCAGGATCCACTTCGATTTGGCCAGGTGCTCGGCGGGAGTGGTCACATCGTCCCAACAGTCCATCGGACCGCCGGGGATTCCCTCGAACACCATAATCTCGCACGGTCCTGCCGTCGTAAGTGCTGGAAAGACGAAGTATTCGCCCACTGCGGGAATCAAGTTGAAGCACACCGCCGAGTGCTCGGGACGCGGCGTCATTCCCGTGACGTATGTCAACGCGAGAGCGCGCTGCGGAGCGTCATACACCGACCGCTCCGCATCGCGTTCGAACATGCCCGCAACCTCGCCCTTGCCAGCGGCGATAATGACCAGCTCGGCATCCTTCGCATACTGTCCAAGATCCGAGACCGACGCATCATGAAATTCGAGCGTCCCCCCGCGTCGCTCAAACTCGTCCATCCAGCGCGGCATCTTCACTCGCTGGTCAACTGCCTGTGCCGGTGCATCAAGTCGAGCACTGAACTCGATGGCCCTGCCACCCTCGCCGTCGGGTACCGCGAACGCGATGCCCTGAACCGGCGGGCACGTGTCGTCCCAGAGGTTAAGTTTCTCGTCGCGCTCAAAGGAACGTGCCAAATCGAACATGCATTGGCTCGACATGACTTTCCCGACACGCAGTGACTCCCGGCTCCGGTTGGAGACGATCCTTACGTCGTATCCACGGCCCAGTAGCCCTATGCCCAACTGCAGCCCGGCTTGGCCGGCGCCGACGATGGTGATCTTGCGGCCCATCAGCACTCCCATCCCATGCTGCGGGCAACAGTTGCCAGCAGTGCGCTGACTCTAAGAACGCCTCCGTCCGATGACTAGCCGCGTTACGCAGCGGGTCACCGCATTGCGCAATTGGAATTCCATAGGCGCACGTTGTCCCAATGTGAGATCGGACGAGTCCGACTCTGCAGGACTACCGGTGCCTGCCCAAAGCCGCAGGCATTGCCAGCTGATTCAGTTGCAGAAGCTGTCTACTCCCATGTCGGAAGTAGTTCCAAGCTAAGTAGGGCGCGCAGTCATAGTGTGGCCAGGGAAGTGCAGCGCTTCGAACCTGCCAAGATTACTGGCCACAAGGTGGCGAGACGGCCGGGTGGTTCGGCTCGCGCCGAGTCAGATGCATGTCAAGGAGTCTCTCTCTGTACGGCATTGCCGTAAAGTCGGGTGGCTCGGTCGAGCTGCCGCATGAGGTCCGTCCACAACGAAAGCGGCAGACCGCGGTCGATCGCCGTACCGCCCAACTGCGCGAGGCTAGACGCCGGCAGGGCCTGCCCAGGCACGCGTTGGTGCGCCCTCCGTCACCTTGGGGCCACCGCGGGTTGGTTATTGACGACATCACATAGTCGTCCGTCCGCCAAGCTAGTGATCACCTTCGTGGTGCATACCGGGGAGGGTTTGAATTTAGAGTGCAGCAAGGCAATCTCGGTGAATGCGTGCTCGCGTCACGCCTTCAAGTTCTGAGACGGTGCCTATGTGGCGGGGAAGTGCTCCGCAACCGCCTCCACCTGTGCGGTGATGCGCGCCATGTAATCGACTTGAGATTGGTGTGACTGCGCAGTCATGCTCCGCCCCTGTCGAAATCGACTCCATCAAATTGCGCAGGTCATCCGAGTTCGCGGCGCCAGCAATCTGGCAGCAGTTCGGGTAGTCGCAGCCGCATGAGAAGCGCGTCCACGAGTTACGTCGACGACATCACCCGTTGAAAGTCCGGTTCTTCTCGTCATGCACGGATACGATTGCCGACCTCGAGCCGTCCAAGCTTGGAGCGAAGAGCCCAAGCCGCAAATTGCGGCTTCATGGGCCGGAGTTGGAAAAGTGACTATTCTTGTAAGCGGACGATCACAAACCATTGCGCAAGTATTTGAAGGTGTCAGAAGAACCGCTTATCCCTCAGTATGAAGATCGTGTCTCCATTGCACTGAATGGACTGCGTGTTCACGTGCTGCGAGGGGTGGATCATGAATGGATCAGTTTGCCAGTGATTATGGCCTTGGAATTGGCACGGCTGCCTCAGGGTGAACAAGCAATATTCGTGCTCAACCATGCTTCGGTGGACACTGGGGTATTGGATGTTGCAGTTATCGATCTACGTCTGCATCTGGCGCTAGCACACGCCAGAAATAATGCTCAGGGTTCAGAGTGGGCAGAAATTATGTCGGTCTTTTGACAATGGACGATTTGCCCAAATGAGATTTCGGCAAAACATCGACTTTGTCGCGGATTTTCAGAATGCTAAGACCAAGAAGTTGTCGAAGTCGATCTTCTCAATCGAGGTATGGCTACTGCAGATTCCGAGGAAATCTCCCACAGAGTTACTGCACCCCAATCCAGTCACTCTCGATAGGCAGAGGTGTATTGAGCTAGGAAAATATTGGAATAGGCGATGTGCTTCTGATAAGGCGGCAGATCTCATCAAGAGCCAACCGGCCGGTCAGCGCATGCGGGAATGATTTGAATATGCAGGCAAAGATCAATATGGTGCAGTCAAAGATGCAGTCCAAGTGGAATTGCCGACACATCACGATGCGAGCTGTAACTGCAGCGGCCGTTTTAGTAGGGTTACTCGGTATCGGCTTCGGCGCCCCGGTGATCGCAGTCGAAGCGCAGTCTTCTAATTTGCCCGAGAGCCTCTCGAACAACACATATTCAGGATCGAATTTGCTGTTGCGGGCTGGTCAAAATGGATCTACACGCCGAGTCCATGATCAATTTCGATCCATAGATGTTGGCGCTGAGCGCTATTTGGTCGGGATCGAGGGGATCTCGAAAGAAGATGTGACAAGAACGATTTCCCAGTTGGGTGGTTTTGACGCTAAACCGCTTGGCACTTCACCTTCTGTATTCTCTGTGATTTTGACTGCTGCAGAAGCTGCTCTTCTCGGAGAAAGTCGTGGCGTCAAGTACGTCGAACGCGATGAAAGGGTGCACATCGAGACGAGCCCGATGCTCGCCGATCCAGGATGCGCTAAAATGAGCTTGTCTTCAGGTGACGACGTCGGATCAGGCCCAGTCGACCTCGGCTTCGCGGTCGACTGGTTTAAGACACAATATGCGCAGATCCTAATTAACAGCAACGGCAGCATCGCATTTAATGATGGGAAAGGAGGATTCACAGATTTTAGCTTCGATATTGGTTCCATATCGCGTCCTTCAATTTTCGTCGTCGGAACTGACTTAGATTCACGAAAGAATGGAACGGTAAGTTTTGGCCAACTCGAAGCGAGCTCGGAGCATCCTCGTGGATTCTGTGTTGTTTGGAATCAAATGGGGGTCTTCCCTCAAACAGAATCGAAAATCACAGCCCAACTCGTCCTGCTAGATCGAGGCTCTGGTGATTTTGACGTCATCATGAATTACGACTCAATTGACACTTCTTTACCAAGATCGATGTCTATCGGATACGCCGATCCAAGTTCAGGAATCCGATTTGTCGAATCCGGGAGCGGAAAGTTTCCCTCCCCTTTCGTAAATGGCGGAAGTACTTCGCGCCAACTCGGGAACCTTACGCCGAGTGGCTCGCCGGTGGCAGGTAGGTTTATCTACGAAATTCGCTCCGGAGCGACACCAACTCCAATTCCAATTGCGACTCCGACGCCCACCCCCTTACCAGCCTGTTCGGATCCGGCGCCGAATGGAACTCAAGCCTGCGCAACTTGGGGACTTGATCGCATCGATCAGAGAAGTTTGCCTCTTGACACAAGGTTCACGCCTTCCGGTAATGGCGCTGGAGTTATTGCGTACGTGCTGGATACCGGAATTCGTTTGACGCACTCAGAGCTCACTGGAAGAATTCTCGGCGGCGTGAATCTCGTGGCCGATAATCAGGACTACTCCGACTGCAATGGCCACGGCACACACGTTGCGGCCATCATTGCTGGAACAAATTTCGGAGTGGCGAAGGAAGCCAAGCTTAAGAGTATCCGAGTACTAGATTGCTCAGGAAGCGGCTACGTCTCGTCTGTGATCGCTGGCATCAACTGGGCTATTGAAGATCACGATTCGGGACCTGCTGTCTTGAATATGAGCCTTGGCGGCGATTTTAGCCGTGCACTCAATGAGTCGGTTGCCAATGCAGTTGCTGACGGAATCACAGTGGTTGTCGCGGGCGGAAACTCGGCAGCAGATGCGTGCGCTTTCAGTCCGGCAAGTGAGACCACGGCCATTTCCGTCGGAGCAACTTCAAGCGATGATCTGATGGCCAACTTTTCAAATTTTGGATCCTGCATTGATATTTTCGCTCCAGGAGTGAAGATATCCAGTGCGACGTTTTCGTCCGATTTCGCCGAGGCAATCATGTCTGGAACATCCATGGCTTCGCCTTTAGTGGCCGGTGCGGCGGCACTATATCTCGGGGTCAATCCCAAGGCGACTCCCTCTCAAGTTGCAAATGTGCTCACGTCCGCTGCTACGCGCAATTTGATCAGAGGGCCAATCAAGACCGAGAACAGACTCCTCTATGTACAAAACTTCGAGGTAGCGGCACCAGAATTGCCGCCCAACTCCGACGGCGGGGCTGGTTCTTCGGGTGGAGGATCAAAGGATTCAGGAGCGATAGCGGGGGGTGATGGAACTTCGTTACAAACCATCTCAGAGGTCAGGCCCGCGATGGGACCAGTCTCGGGCGGAACTGAAGTGTCAATAATTGGATACGGCTTCACGGGCGCGACCAGGGTTGAAATTGGAGGAAAGCCAGTTGCTTTTGAAGTTGTTAATGACGCGCATGTGAAAATCGAGACGCCCAGAGTAGGAGAACCAGGTCCTGTTGATATCGCCGTTGTCCTAACACCTGAGCGCGGTCGCGCATTCGCGCCCGCCGGCTATACGTATCAGGAGAATGTGACTGCACCGGTGAAGCCTCCTCAGCCAAACAAAGTAACGAACGTTCCCCAGACTTCTTCCTCATCACCATTAGCTAAGAAGCCAGCAGGAAAGTACGCCTTCGTCGGTAAGACTGGAATTAGACTTGAGCGCAGCGTCCTCCGAATTCTTGAACTTCAGGTTCCTTTTCGAACTGAGGGCTATGTCGCGGCGTTGAGTGTGCGTGGTCAAGTTGTGTGCCAAGCACGGGTAAGGGCTTCCGGCCGAATTTCGTTCACAGCCTGTGAACTGGGACGCCACGCCTATCGGCTTTCTCTCACGAGAGGCTTTGAGACAATTGTTATTGCGAACCCCGTGATCTTGAGAGCCTCGTGAGGAGGGTCTTGCGCGGGAATTGTGTTGATGGGCCCGTCGAATATAGGCACTAAGTCGTTGGCGTTTTGGGCGTTCTTTCTGAACATTCTTTCAACTTTCAAGCGCGATAATCGGCTGGGTCTTCGCGATGTTTCACCACAATGGATTTGTTCATTTAGAGCACGCTCTGGACGAATGCCGATTCGTCAGGCCACGGTTAAGAACCATGTGGAACAATATTGACCGAAAGAGCCCAATGCGAACCGAGGGATGGCAGCTGAACATAGTTGCGCAAAGTCAAATGTTGCTTTAGGCCGCTGCCCTCAGTACGTGGAACTCCCTGGAAAAGCGATGGAGTTGCAATTGAGTGGGTGGAATCACGTGTCACTCCAATTGATGGATGAGTAGGGGCATGCTGATCGTTGATGTTCGCGTTTACACAAGACTGGGCAACTCGTTCCACTCCATCGGGCTAGTTTGATAATCGATCTACTTACCGCTCAGTGGCACCTCACTTATTGGATTGGAATTGGGAATCCTGAGCGCTTCTCGAGAAGTGCCGCAGATTGAGTGATTTCTGAAGAAATCGCGAAAGTCTCGCGATTTGCACGGTGCGGACTTTAGGTATCTCTAGTTCAAGGCCATCGCATTCCGAAAGTGGCACGCCGAAAGTATGGTCACCGAAACCTGCGAGTTCTTCACAGAAAAAGCCGCAACTATAGTGAGGTGTCAATAAGGGTTTGGTGCCCACGTGCGAATGGAATTCAATAATCTCTGATTTTATCTTGACCAGTCTCGGCCGAGTGTTCACCAAGTTTAGGAGACCCAAGTCAAAACGTGATTTTGAACAGTCGTTTCACAACAACACTTTGACTAGATCATGTTATCTCGCGATGCGACATGTGGAGTTTGAGTGAATGCCCAGAATCAAACTATACGCACCTTGCGAACGACTCGTGTCGCATGGTTGAGAGCCACGGAGCGCTGCCTTGCTCTCTTTGAATGAACCAATCAGGAGGGCGATACCACTACTCGGGCATTCATAGGCAATCCAGACGCAAATTGGTTGACGGCAGACCCCTGTGGTGCTGCGCCCATGGCGAAGAGTGAGTTGGTCCGAAGTTGGTTTGGAGTGGACCTCTACCTCAATCGGGCCTCTCAGGGGGATGATCGGAAATGCAGATTGTCAACCATTCGACGGAGGGCGTGGTTGGAGAATTCACACTTGCACAGCGGCGTTGTCGGACTGTCCTTCCACTCACAGCAATTTTGGGAAGAAGCGCTGAACTCGTTGCGTGCAACTCACTGAGTTTAGCCTTATCCGGACACCATCGGTTTGCCGGTCAAGATGGAGATGCGGAGCTTCCAAGTTATAAGGGTGGTTGCCGTGAGGCCAACTTTGACAAACTTCACGAATGGCGTGGCAAACGACCCAAGGTGAATCAGTTTCCGCCTGCCATGCTCTCGCCAACATTCTGCCGAGTTTTAGAACATTTATCGGGTGAATATCGGTAGCTCCTAACACTCTCGTGAGTGAAATGATCTAGATCTTGGCAAGTTCCTTTCGAAAGTCCACGCTCGGGAAGTGATTGAAGGTAAAGACCGGCGGTGAGGGACTTTTACGTGATCAGTCTTACGAATTAACGTGAAGACAGTCGTTATTGACTCACCAAATGATTCCTTAAGTGGAGGAATATGGGTTATCAGCGAAAACGAAAAGCGTGGGCAAAATTCTTCTGCTGACTCCGTCAAGCAGGGCTTCAATATGTGAACAAAGTCTAGCTTTTGAGATTTCGGACCAAAAATGATCTTCTCGGGTCATTGCAATCTGGCGCGTTTTTGAATTGCACGCTGGAAGACTAGCGGGAGCAAAGAGCCGGTACGTGTCCGGCATGTTGCCATTGCCTACATCAAGTGTTATGACTCGCCAACGCGCCCGCACTCCTGGCTGGGCCAGTGCGAAGGCCAGCTTGAAAACCGTTCAAGTTGCGGAGCCACGGGCTGATCATTCGATGGGATAGTCCTGAGAGTTAGTCCGAATACTTAACTTGGTTCCCATTTGTTAACAGGAGTTTTTGGCCCGGAGACTAAATTATGTGTGAACGTGTACAGAGGTTCCACTTTTCCAGTCAATGGATGACCTAGCATTTGGTACTCGGTGGGACAATTATGTGGGGTAACCACAGGCGAGAATAGCGAAAAGAATAGGGGGGTGACGCAGTGCGTAATCGAGCAGCGCGCTATGCGGATGAAAGAAACATGGTTCTGGAAAAATTGAGTGAGTTGTTGGACTCGAGCGATCATGCTTTTTTCAGCACACGTGACATCGCGGATGAAGCTGGGCTACAGCAAAGTTTGATATTTAGGTATTTCCGAGATCGTGAGGACTTGGTCAACGCTGTGGCGGAGAAGTGGAGTTTGGAGATGAACCTGCAGACATCGGAATATGTCGAACCTGAAACTCGGTTGATGGCTCACCTAAGCTGGGCATTGAGCCATTCAAACCGGATGCGTTTTCTTATTGTGGAACACCTGAAGTCGCCAAGGGGATCGGGGTTGGCTAGTCCATTCAAGATTCTGATGCCTAATTCGGAATTGAGTCTGAACGCAATTGGTGAACAAATTTCTGACGAATCAGACCCAGCACGCAAATTGCATGCGGCCACTGTATTTGGGGTGGGTTGGCTCCTGGCGAACAGTTTTGTTACCGATCTGCTTTCCGATACCGACGAAGTTGACTCTATGAGTCCTGAGTTCGTATGGGAGGGGATGCTGGCGTTGACGGCGGAGCAGTCCGGAGCCTCGGATACACGGGTATGGATTTCGCTAGATTGAGGGCGAATCTGCTGCTTTTACGCCTATTTCTTTGCTTCGCCTCACCCTCAACCTAATTCTGTTTGGGGATTCTTGAGTACCTTCCGAGGCTGACGATAACATCTAAGAGTAAGTTGTCTCGTCTTGTTCGTTGTCAACTTCTACATTGAAGGCCTGCGTACTGACATGTTGGTATGTCACGTGAATCCTCACGAAAGAATCGAATTTCTAGAATTGACCTAAAAGTCACCAAAATTTTCCCGTTAGAAGACGAGTTGTCTTCAGATTTTTGCGGCATTGTCGAAGTGTTGCTGGCCGGGATCCTGGTGAGCGGGGGAGTTGACCTTCTTGCGTCAATCGAGGAACTTCAGGTTCCGGAGAATATTCCTGAGCGCATGGCGTTCTCCGCACGTGTCCTTCCCGAAAGTGAACATCTTCGGCGTGCTCGCTTCGTCAAGGGCAAGGTCGTACCCCACCAGAAACAATGTCGTGCTCAATAATTTCGGAAGATGATGAGGACGCGTTTTCGCAGGCTTTCCATTTACTGTTTGCGCTGCCAGATGTGAGACTCGGTGAAAAGCAGGCAGCGACCCAACTTGTCTCCCGTCTCAACGCTTGACGCTGGCCGGATGCCCGGACTCGCGGAAATGCATCTTCGGTGTCGACCCACCCAGATCTCTTGCCCCTCTACTAAAGATGTCATTGTTGGATCGTAATTCGCGGCGTCGCTTCTACACTTTCGGTAGGGTTTTGCATTGAGGAGGTCCCCGTCCTGGGTAGTTGGGACATGAATTTGGGTGAGATGCGGTTGCTGCTAGAGACCTAGTTCTAAAATCTTTTAGGAATGAACTGCGTAGGAAATCGCGGCGCCCGCGGTCCGTGCGTTGGTCGTTCAATCATGGCGGTCTTCCCTTTGCAGCAGTTTTAACGTGGCTGAGATGAACTCTAGCTCTGAAGAATCTGTGCATTCGTGTGAAGTTTTGATTCGAACCAGTCTCAGCCAGGTTGATCTTGGATGACAGACGAATTCCGCTGATCCCACTTGTGCCCGAGGCCCTTTCACGGACTCGGTTGACTAAGTGGTTAACTTCTCCAGCTCGGATGCTCGCAATCGGTGCAGAATCATGTCGAATAGCCGAGTGTAGATCCAGTTTGGCGGCTATCGAGCGTGATCAGACGGGTGATCTCGCGCGTCAGACCTTTATGTAATCCGCAGTGAATGAACCAAGCACAGGATCAAGCGCGCCTCTGTATCTAGTTTCTCAGGCCCAAGGCTCCAAGGCATTCTGACTTGACCTTTCGGGCTTGTGTTCCATATTGCTTGGTTGTGGATTCCACTTGGGCATCATTCGAAACCGGATGCTGGCCCAGGGGGTTGCGACTGATCGATGGCATGCCGGCCTCGTCACCGGGCCGGTTCGTAGTCAACTCCGCCGCTCTCATTGCCGCGGTTCGTTTTGACGGGTGTGGCGAACCATGCAACATGCGCTCGCCGCCGTTGAGGAACATGCGGGGACTGCCACGGGGGTGAGCCTTGGGTGGCAGTCGTTCGATGCATGGTCATTTGTCGGTGACGAGGCGCAGGGGTCTGCTGCACGATCAGGTGACACTTACGGTCACGCAGCCTGACTGGCTGGCGTGGTCATGATGGCTTCGAACTCGATCGGGGTCAACCGGCCGAGGGATGCCTGCCGCCTGCGACGGTGGTAGATCCGCTCGATCCAGGTCACGATCGCGATGCGTAAGTCCTCGCGGGTGGCCCAGACCTGACGGTTCAGGACGTTCTTCTGCAGCAGGCTGAAGAAGCTCTCCATGGCGGCGTTGTCGCCGGCCTCGCCGACCCTGCCCATGGATCCGACCATCGAATGCCGCACCAACGCTCGCACATGTTTCCTGCTTCGAAACTGACTGCCCCTGTCCGTATGCAGCACACAGCCACTGACATCGCCGCGGCGGGCGACGGCGTTGTTCAAGGCGTTGACCGCGATGCGGGATTTCATTCGGGAGTCGATTGAGTAGCCGACGATCCGGTTGGAGAACATGTCCTTGACCGCGCAGATGTAGAGCTTGCCTTCACTCGTGGCGTGTTCAGAGATGTCAGCCAACCACAACTGATTCGGTGCCTCGGCCGCAAAGTTCCGCTTCACGAGGTCGTCATGCACCGGCGGACCAGCCTTCTTGGCCTTACCTCGCTTGCGCCTCTTGCCGAACGCAGAGAACCACCCGTTGCCCGAGCAGATCCGCCACGCGGTCCGCTCGGCCATCACCTCACCAGCATCGCGGGCCTCGTCGACCAAGAACCGGTAGCCGAACTCCGGGTCGTCACGGTGGGCGTCGAACAGGGCGTTCGCCCGAAACGCCTCGATGAACTCAGCGTCCGTGACGGGGTTGGCCAGCCACCGTTAGTACGGCTGGCGAGCAAGCTTCAATACCCGACACGTCACCGCGACGGGAATCCCGTCCGCGGCCAGCTCGCTCACGAGCGGGTAGAGCCTTTTCCCGGCAGGTTCGCCTGCGACAGATAGGCAGCTGCCCGGCGCAGGACCTCGTTCTCCTGCTCCAGCAGCCGGTTGCGCTTACGCAGCTCACGCAACTCCGCCGAGTCAGACGACGCACGGCGGGCTTACGCCCGGCCTCCACGTCAGCCTGACGCAGCCAGTTCTGCAAGCAAGTCTCGGAGATCCCGAAATCATCGGCGATCTCCTTGATCGTCACCCCAGGCTCACGGCGCTGGGCAACCGCCACGACATCATCGCGGAACTCTCTCGGATAGGCCTTCGGCACGACAGACATCCTTCCAGCGGCACCCCACGGCACCACAGATCAGATGTCACCTACCCGTGCAGCAGACCCCTCTGCAGGAGCTGCGTCCTGAGGTGACGGCGGAAGTAGTGCCCGACCCTGAGCGGCATCCGGACATCAAGTACGTCTCATTGCGGTTCACCGATACCCCCCTGGCGGGAACTGGGCGTGGATCGACCTGGACCCGTATGAGGACTACGCCCCCGGATACCCGTCCCCTGCGTGGAGTGTCCTCATCAAGGGCGACTCCTCGGAGTACGTCGCGGACTCCGACGAGGTCCGGATGGTGCTGTGCTTTTGTCGCATCGCCCGAAACATGAAGTTCGGACTCATCATTGAGGACGAGCCATTCGAGGACTGGCTCGACCGCTACGGCCTGACCGCGTAGTTCCGTTCCGCCAACGAGCCCGCTGACCGTGAGGTCGCGGGCTCGCTGCTTTCCCGGCCCGTATTTGTAGGGCCTCCCATTTCTCCCACCCCTGGCGGGTGGTGCAGCGAGGCATCGAGAGTCCGCATTGTCAAATTCGCGCTAGTTCTGAACCTTGTAACTACGCCCAGTCGATTTCGAGCAGGTCCTCACGAGCAACGCCTCACCGGAAGGTGCTAGTGCGGGTGTGGTGACGGTGGTGTGGTGACGGTGGTGTGGTGACGGTGGTGTGGTGACGGTGGTGTGGTGACGGTGGTGTGGTGACGGTGGTGTGGTGACGGTGGTGTGGTGACGGAGTTCGGGGGCAGAGGACGGTGTCAGTGTGTACGCCAGCACCAATAGAAATTTCGAATTGGCTGAGCTTGGGTGCAGTGCATCGGGTTCGCTGAACTGTGCGTTCCTGCCACTCGCAAATGACGCGAATGATGTGTCACGTACCCAAAAAGCCAGGTATATCAACATGAATTGTCTCAGTGATTATTTTGATGAGGCTTCAGGTCGAAAGGCGATTCCGCCAAGCTCATCGAGTTGCTTGTTCGACATTGCGGAACAAAAATGCCCGCTGAAAGTAAATCCCGCAGCGCGCAATTGCTTTGTAAGCAACCGATCACACCTGACTGAGAATAACGTCTGGTCCACATCCCACTAGCATTGGAAATGGCTTTCGCAATGATTCGCCGTCTCGGTCTACGCAGTCTTATTGCAGTGATTGTCTTGTCGCTGCCAAGTTCATTTCTTATTGCAGTGGCATCACCGGTTCAAGCAGTTGACTCTTCGCTTCCCGGAAAAGGTGAAATCGCACAATTGCCACCACTCTGTTCGTCTGCGTCCCCGTCGGGTAGTGCGTCCCCGTCGGGTAGTGCGTCCCCGTCGGGTAGTGCGTCCCCGTCGGGTAGTGCGTCCCCGTCGGGTAGTGCGTCCCCGTCGGGTAGTGCGTCCCCGTCGGGTAGTGCTGACTCGACATGTCCACTTCCTGTGTCTGCCGTCACTGCTGTGCCCGGCATGAACTCGGTTGAACTTTCGTGGAAGCCCCAAGACGCAGGATCCTCGTCTGAACCAGGGGTTTCCTCTGTTTTGAACGCAACTTTCCTGGTGGCAATCGAAGGTGACTCACGAACTAGATCTGAGTCCACTCGCGACAATCGAATCTTGGTTACGGGCCTCCGCAATGGAACCGAGTACACGTTCGTCGTATACGCCGTGACCCAATCTGGGCGATCAGAGGGTTCTGAACCGGTTACGGCGACGCCAACCTCAGGAGCTGAAGGCGAGGTGGCCGGACTTTTAGTCGCATTTGCTGAGGGCACGCATGTGGTAACTGGCCAGACAGATGTGCCCGGCGAAGGGGCTCTCGACACAGACCTAACGGTGAGCGGCCGTGTTGACGAGGGTGTGACGCTCGTGAATCTGGCGGAGCCCGTGTCCCTAGGAAAGGCCGAGGTGCTGGCTCAAGAACTTGCCGCGACCCCTGAAGTTAAGTGGGCAGAACCTGACCAATTCTTCTTCACCTCGGGTGATGGTTTGGCACAGTCGGTTTCGGTTCCTGTGGATGGGTTGTATGCCAGTGAGCAATGGAATCTGTGGGACCAATATGGCATCGGTATCGGTAATGGTGCCGAAAAGATGACTGACGCCTGGGCGGGTCCGCGCGGAGATGGCATCACGGTAGCGGTAATTGACACCGGCATCACTGGGCATCCCGATTTGAAGACAAAGTTGGTGCCGGGCTACGACTTCGTTTCCAATCCGGAGCAGTTGGCGTCAGTCAGGCAAGCGAATGCTCCACCGTCACCGTTCGACGGAGACTATGTGGATACGGGTCAGTATGGCGAGTTGGGTCGAGATGCGAATCCGGCTGATCCGGGTGATTGGCGTGGCGTGACTCCGGTTAGGAATTCGAGTTGGCACGGCACGAAGATGGCAGGCTTGATTGCTGCAGAATCTAACGCTGATGGTGTGACTGGTGTAGCTCCGGGGGTGAAGGTACAGCCTGTTCGGGCTTTGTCGTGGCGGGGCGGGTTGCTCTCCGATATCGCTGCGTCGGTCACCTGGGCATCAGGTGGTTCAGTTGACGGCGCGCCTGTGAATGCAACACCGAGCAAGGTCATCAACATGTCGTTCTCAGTGGAAACCACATGCCCAACTTCGCTACAAGATGCGATTGATGGTGCGCTGGCGCGGGGCAGTGTGCTGGTCGCGGCAGCAGGCAACGCCAGTGATGAGGCTGCGAAGTTCGCGCCAGGAAATTGCAATGGGGTCATTACCGTTGGGGCGAGTAACCGTGACGGGCAACGGGCCGACTACTCGAATTACGGTGCCACGGTTGACGTGTCGGCTCCCGGCGGTGACGCCGCGAACCCGATTGTGAGCACTTCGAATAGTGGCCTTCAGGGTCCGGATCAGGCGACAACGGCGGGTGATTTTGGTACGTCGATTGCGGCCGCGCATGTGTCCGCAGCGGCGGCGATTCTCGCATCGCGTGATGCGGAGCTCACTCCTGCGTCGGCATTTACTCATTTGACAGGGCGGTCGTTTACAAAGGATTTCTCGAACGGCTCGTGTGATACAGCGAATCCTGGTTTTTCATGCGGGACGGGTATTTTGAGTTTGGCGCAGACGGCGGCGGCGGCGTCGGCGTGGCGAGGTATTGGCGGCGGCATCACCACCTCCACTTATGGGGTAACGGCGCTTGCCACTGTACCGAATACCCAGCAGGTGTACGTCGGTGGTGACTTCACGACTGAATTAGATAACCGTGGAGTGGTCGCCAACCAGAGGTTGCTTCGCTGGGACGGCTCCCAGTGGGTTGGTGCCAAGGGTGGCGTTGGGGATTATGTAAAGGCGCTTGCTCTTGATCCTAACGGTGGTGTCTTTGTCGGCGGTTCGTTTATCACGGCAAACGGTCAAACGGTGAACCGGGTCGGCAAATGGGACGGGCAGTCAGGCTCTGCTCTGACGCCACTGGGCACGGGGATGAATGGAACGGTAAGCGCACTGGTCCGCGACAGTTCTTCCGGAAACGTGTATGCAGGCGGTGCGTTCACCACGGCTGATGGTTCGGCCGCGAACTATGTCGCGAAGTGGAACGGCACTTCGTGGTCGGCGTTGGGGGCCGGTCCGGGCGGGACGGTGAATGCACTCGCAATCGACTCGTCAGGCAACTTGTATGCGGCTGGGTATATCAATACCCCCGGGTATGGGTATATCTCTAAGTGGAACGGCTCGTCATGGTTGGAAATCGGCAACGCGGGCGCGGCTCAGGTCTGGTCGCTCGCCGTCGGGTCAGGCGGGACCCTGTATGCCGGTGGCGGGTTCACTGCAGTGAGTGGAGTGTCTGCGAGCCGCATCGCTTCGTATAACGGTTCCTCGTGGTCTGCGCTCGGGACGGGGACCAGCGACATTCCGAATTCGATCGTGCCAGATGGTGCTGGCAGCATCTACGCAGGCGGTACGTTCACCACGGCCGGTGGCGTCACGGTGAACCGGGTCGCCAAATGGGATGGTTCCTCTTGGTCTGCGCTCGCGGCAGGCATGAGCGGTCAAGTGAATGCCCTGGCGCTGGACTCCTCAGGTGGCCTGATTGCTGGCGGCGCATTTGCTACAGCGGACAGCGGCACCGTGAACCGAGTGGCCCGCTGGGGTTCCCCCTATTCCCCCACGGTCTATAGCACCCTTCCCGCATGGCAGGCGACCACCGGGGGAATCGTCAACACGATCAGGGGAAACAATTTCTGGCCGGGGGCGACCGTTACCGTGAAAGGAACAGCCTGCACTTCTGTCACTGTCACCAATGGCTCGCAGCTGACGTGCACAGTCGGAGCATCCTCGCGTGGCTGGGCAGACGTCAAAGTCACTAACACTGATGGTCAGTCCGGAACGCTATACGACGGTACCTACTTCTCAAACTCCATATGGCGAACGATGGGAGGCAGCGGCACCGCCTCAAGCATCACGGGTGTGGCCGCCGATGAGGCGCGAGGCTTCGTCTACGTAGGAGGCTCGTTCACGACTCTCGGCGGTGTCACGTTCGCGAACCCCAATGGTGTCGCGAAGTGGGACGGCTCGACGTGGACGTCCCTCATCGACGGGGGCTCCCTCGTCGGCGGGTCCGTCAGTACCGTCGCTGTCGACAGTTCAGGCAATGTTTATGCCGCGGGCACATTTACCTCGATCGGTGGCGTCGCGGCAAACCGAATAGCAAAGTGGGATGGTTCCACATGGTCCCCGCTTGGGACAGGGCTAAACGGCTTTGGTATGACTCTGGCCTTCGACGGTTCTGGCAACCTCTATGCCGGTGGCCAGTTCAGCACGGCCGGTGGAGTGTCGGCGAACGGTGTCGCAAAGTGGGACGGGTCTTCATGGTCCGCACTGGGCACCTCTCCGGGCAACGTTTACACTCTTGCACTCGACGGTTCTGGAAACCTATACGCTGGTGGTACTTTCACCAGCGCTGGCGGCGTTTCGGCGAATTGCGTCGCGAAGTGGAACGGATCTTCATGGTCGGCACTCGGTACGGGTGGCGGTAGTACCTGCGGGTCCACTGCGGTCATGGCGCTCGCGGTCGACAGGTCAGGGAATCTTTACGTCGGTGGTCTATTCATGGACTTCGGCGGCCAGACCGGCGTTGGCGGTATTGCGAAGTGGAATGGCACCGCATGGAGCAAAGCTGCCACGAGTAACTTCTCGTTCACCGCAGATGGCTCCAGTGGTGTGAAGAGCATGGCCGTCGTCGGGGATGCCGTCTACGTCGGCGGCGTCGGGCTCACCGCAGTTTCGGGTATCTCATCGGCGAACAACATGGCCCGGTTGGAGAATGGTGCGTGGCAGGCGCTCGGCTACTCCCCGCAAACTGCGGGGGTAACCGGTGGAAGTGTTGGCCAATTCGGCAGCCTTGCAGTCACCTCAGACGGCACCGTCTTCGTCGGCGGTACCTTCACCGCCGCGGGCGGAATTACCGTGCCGAAGATCGCTACCTACGGAGAAGACCCGGTCCCGACAGTTTCTTCGATTTCTCCGAGCAGTGGAAGCACCGCAGGAGGCACGACTGTCACTATTACGGGCGCCCGCTTCACCAATCCATCAACCGTCAGAATTGGTAACGTGGATTGCGCCTCCGTGACGGTGACGTCAACCACGTCGCTCACGTGTATCACGGGCGCCAACACCGCCGGACTCAAGAACGTCGACGTCACTGATAACACCGGCGGCCGAGGCCGCAAGCTCAACGCTTTTAGTTACCAAGCTCCAGCAACCGCGATCAATGTGATGACGCAGCCAGTGTTCTCTGGGGTTTCGGGCAGTGCGTTCGCGACCCAGCCGGTGGTCAAATTGGTCGACTCGGACGGCAACACGGTGACGGGTTCGTCGGCGAGTGTGACGGTGACGGCGTCCGGTGGCACTCTGGGCGGAACCACGACGGTGACGGCGTCGAATGGTGTGGCGTCGTTCGCGGGGCTGACGTTCGCGGGCACGGTGGGCGCGAACTACACGCTCACGTTCACTTCGACGGGGCTGACGCAAGCGGTCTCGGGCACGTTCACGCCGTCGGGGTCGGGTGCGGCGGCGGAGTTGCGGGTCACGACTCAGCCGGTGTTTTCAGGAGTGTCGGGCAGTTTGTTCACGACTCAGCCGGTGGTTCGAGTCACGGACACAGGCGGTAATACCGTCACGTCCTCGACGGCGAGTGTGACGGTGACGGCGTCCGGTGGCACGCTGGGTGGGACGAAGACGGTTAGTGCAGTGAACGGCGTGGTGTCGTTCGCGGGGCTGACGTTCGCGGGCGCGGTGGGCACGAACTACACGCTCACCTTCACCTCAGGTGCATTGACAGTGGTCTCGAGCACGTTCACGCCGTCGGGGGCGGGCGTGGCGGCGGCGTTGCAGGTCACGACCCAGCCGGTGGCGGGGGCCTCTGGTGCGGTGTTCGCGACCCAGCCGGTGGTGCGGGTGGTCGATTCCGGTGGTAACACGGTGACGGGTTCGTCGGCGAGTGTGACGGTGACGGCGTCCGGTGGCACGCTGGGCGGGACCACGACGGTGACGGCGTCGAATGGTGTGGCGTCGTTCGCGGGGCTGACGTTCGCGGGCACGGTGGGCACGAACTACACGCTCACCTTCACCTCAGGTGCATTGACAGTGGTCTCAAGTTCGTTTACGCAGGGAGCCGAAGCCCAATCAAGCGGTGGCAGTGGGATCACAATTACTCGACCATCAAGAGTATTTCTTGATCCCAGCCATCCGATCGCAGTGCCCAAAACGGTAACGGGTTCATTCGTTGTGACGCATGACGGAGAAGTGGAATCGAATGTTCGTTGGATCCGCCTGGAAACCGGAAACGGATGGCACGGCATCGGATCAAACTTTGATGTCAAAATTGGAGCAGAGTCAAGAGACGGTCAACCCGGGAAGGTGGGTGAAGATGGAAGTCTGGAGGTCATTACGGGAGGACGAATCACACTTGAAGGCACCGGCTATGACAACCAAGTCCCGATATGGACTTTTGCGATAGACGCTGGAGCAATTCAATCCCAGGCGACGAGGCTGCTGAGATCCAGCGATAGGTCGTACGCGCTTGGAAACATCTCAACGAATGACAACGGCAATTTTAACGGATTTGTAAACGTGTCAGAGTCCGTACCCACCGGGAGATACCTCTTCCAACTCAATGGCCGCGCAGCCGATGGTGAAATTAGGTCTATCAGCGTGCCGCTTCGGATAATTCCAGCAGCAACCATAAGCAATAGGAAAACAATGAGAGCGGGGTCTTTCTATCTTCCAAACTCCGCCAAGTTAAGTCGTGATGGCAAGCAAAAGCTGCTTCGGATGCTGAAGAGAGTGCCGGTAAGTGCTACGAATATCAATGTCAAAATCATTGGAGTAGCAGTGACAAAGGCTAATCAGAAAATCAATTCGAAAATCGCTCAGAGAAGAACAACTCGAATTCGATGGCAGGTTGGAATCGCGCTAAAGGGTGCCAAGATCATCGTGACCTCATTGGCGGGAAAACAAGCACGACAAGCGAGCGGACCTATGCGAGGACCTGGAGGTAAACCTCTGACTACCGTGAGGATCGCCTGGATTGAGCCGGTGAAGGTCATAGCCGGACCCGAAGTAACTCAGGAGAACATACGCACGAGGCAAATAGCGCATGGTACGTACAGCATGACAGCACAAAAATTTGCAGTTACAGCGCAGGAATCACACGTAGAAAAGCAATCGCAAGATCTGAATGCGGCTGCAAACAAATTCCCGACGCCTCAAATCTGAGTTTTATGGAACAAAGCGAGGGCGTGAGGAAGAACATTCAAGTAATGCGTCAGAAGGAAGCGATTTAAAGTGGTGAGGACGCAGGACAAATAAGATGTTCACAGAAAGCTTGACACAACGCCAATTCAATGTGGGAGACAGTGATGCAGCGCAAGAAGATTGATGTGGAGACATGACGACGGATCATGGTGCAAGCGAGGAACTCCGATCGCGGTCGAGATACGTTCAGCCGTCTTTCAGCGCTTTCATCAACTTGTTAGATGGGATTTCGAAGAACGGAGAAGTGTCTCAAGTAGACGCAGATTTAATTCTGAGATTAGGTTATGTTCGAAATCGTTCACAGGCTTTACAGCAGTTGAATGCGTTAGAAGTTCTTGGTTTTGTTCGTAATGGGCAGATCCAAGATAGAGCCTTCGAATTCACATCGGGGAATCCCGTTCGACGTCAGGCAATCATTGGCGCAGCTATTGACGAAAAATTCGCCGATGTGGTCAAATTCATTAATTCCTCGAATGCTGAGGAGACTCGACTAATTATTGCTCCTGAGTTATCACCCGAAACTTGGCGAAAAACTTTCGCATTTGTCAGAGCGGCCTCGGCCTTCGCTATTGGCGGAGGCGTGGAAGGGCTTGGGTATGGATCCCAAAACTTCTCGCGAGAGTCGCAGGGGCGTACCGGTGAAAACCTTGAATTGGCAACGGAAACTATTGAAAGTCCACATGGGGCTGAAGTCGTTGACGAGAAAATTTCGGACGCTTCCGACAATTTGCAGCCACGGAGAAAAGATGTGTTTCAGCAAGAAGTAGCCGAAAAACAAAGAGCAATTTCTCCTGGTGAAATCTTGACACGGCTGCAGCAAAGAATTTTGGAGTTGGAGTCGCAAGTTCAAAGTTTCGAGACACGGTCTGAAGCGCCTATCTCTGAATCAGAAGTTCACGATTCAGCTCGGGCAGGTGAAGTAATTATTGCAGCCGCCCAGAGCTTCGCAGCAAAGGTTAGAGGAGCCGCGCGTGATGAATTGGCCCAAGCCCAAGCAGAAGCCCTCAATGTGGTGCGTACTGCAGAGGAACACGTCGAAGGGATTGAAGCACAAGCACGCGAGGACGCAGAGGAGTTCTTGGCTCGAACTAGAGTTGAGATCGATAGACTATTGGGTGAGGCTCGTTCAAAGGCCGATTTAATCGGGGAACTCGCGCGACGGCAGTCACGTGAATCCCTGGAACGAGTTCGTAGTGAAGCTGATGAGCATGGTCGATTAGCGCATCTCGCACTTCAGGATGCCTTCGCCCAGGCGGATAAGATTGAGAAGGCAGCAAGAATTCGTGCATCAGTATTGATCGCTCAGGCGGAAGCGCGGATCACCCAGGAAGAAAATGATCACGAAATGGCAATTTCCATCGCCTGGCAGAAGATCCTCGAGCGAACGGAAATGGAGAAAGGTCTTGCCGAGAAACTCGGCGACTCTCTCCTTGAGGTTAATCTTACAATCTCCAGGGTAAGAGACGTTATGACAGAGGCTTTGGACGCTGCAGGATCGTTAGTCTCGGGTGCCGATGCGTCGATTCAGGCGGTGGGGGCTCAATGGGCGGCAGACTTGAGTCGACATCGTGATCATGCGTGACGAGCGAATTCGCTTCGTCAGACAATCTCCGATGATCATTAGTTACTCAGCGCGGGCATTGAAAAATTGTCAAGCATTACTCCGTGTCGCATTGTCATTTTTCGTTGCGGTCAGCGACTTCGCACTCAACACATCGGAGATTAGGTACTTTGGCGTAGTCTCTAAATTCGAAACTGGCTTCGTATGGTGCTGAAAACCATCTCCTCCGGTGTGCACATGTGTGCTGGGTGCTCGGAGCCAACGAAGCCGCGACCAGAAAAGTCACATTGCAGTCACGTTCGCAAGTCTCCTAAGGCCGAGCCATCGATCAATTCGGCGTCACCAAGCGGGAGGATGGATACGCCCTCGCTTGCGATAAGTAGTTCGCCCAAGACGATTCCGGTTCCTACGTTTTCGACGTTCCCGCATTCTGATGTAACTAGCCATCCGGAGGCAGGGGTTTCGTTAGATCACGGGTTTCAAAGTTCTTCTTTCAGCGCACTTTTACTGGTCGGACTGATTGCAGTGATGGTCGTGGTCGGTGCTCGTAGATGCTTTCGCGCGAATGGCGCCAGGCGTATTTCGATATCTCATCGAAGACGCCTAACAGAGGAAGGAAGTTCAGCTGTTGGCCTTGTTGATGAGGTTGGTCCTGAATCTATTCCGCGGGTGATGGATGTGGGTTTGGGTGAGGGGCTCGGTGATTCTGGTCAGGTGTCGACCGATGTTTCATCGAATGTTGGGTTTGGATGGGTTATTGCTGCTTCTTCATCGCGTGATGCTGTGGCAGATATAGGCAATGATATGGAACGTGATGCCGGTGAGGGTGTCGTTGCCGATGGCGATTCGGATCAAGGCGGGTTAGATGACAGTGTGCCTTTCGCAGTAGTTTCAGAGCAGACATCAGCGGATGTACCCCATGTGATTGCTCCCGTGGCTGACTTTGTTGGTGAGGTTGGTCCTGAATCTATTCCGCGGGTGATGGATGTGGGTTTGGGTGAGGGGCTCGGTGATTCTGGTCAGGTGTCGACCGATGTTTCATCGAATGTTGGGTTTGGATGGGTTATTGCT
>JAHEIZ010000090.1:70863-108072 GCA_024639145.1 Actinomycetes bacterium
CAATGATATGGAACGTGATGCCGGTGAGGGTGTCGTTGCCGATGGCGATTCGGATCAAGGCGGGTTAGATGACAGTGTGCCTTTCGCAGTAGTTTCAGAGCAGACATCAGCGGATGTACCCGAAGCGATTGATATTCGTAATACCGCTAGAAGTGAAAGTTCAAGACTTTGGCGCACGCCTGCGGGATTGGATGATGCTCTCATCACTCCCTCGGGACGACTCGTATGGTTGTCGAGCACCCATTCATTGTCTTGGGAGGATTTGAATGCGGAAGACATCGAAGCTTTTCTTTCTGCGGCCGATGAGTTGACCGAGTAGCTCAGAAATGTAACTCCAATTGGCAGCGCTTGCGCCTGCTGCTCTGTGTGGCATGAGCCCATCACACAGTTGTTCACCAAATTAACTGAAGCGGGTTGACAGACCGAAAGCGGGCTGCCACTGGATAGTTCGCCGGCCGCGCAGTTACGAACTTGATGACTGCCCGGTCGGCGTTCTGCATTCGGCTCCGTCCGGGCTCCACGGCCGCCACCGGATTGCTCCTGCGAGTGTCGCGGAATGACAAATCTTTAGGCATGGTTGCCTGAGCGGGACTCACTCGCGTTTGTGCCGTCGATAGCGGAGGCTTCGGCCAAGGACATCGCGTCTGTCGGGGAGTTGTGGGTCGCGACGGGGTACGACGATCTGCGGCGGGCTGGGCCGGATCGGGCGACGCAGGTGCCTTGGATCCTGAGTCGGTACGTGATCCCGTGGTTCGGTCCGCAGACGTCCACGATCGGTGACGTCACGTACTTCATGGTCCACGCGTGGTTGATGCGCCTAACCGGTCGCCCGCTGGTCGACACGTGGCCGGACGGCTCAATGAGTGAGGCGGTGGTGCGGCCGGCAGGGCTGTCGCAGTCGGTGATTGCGGACGCGCTGTGGACGCTGCGTGCAGTTCTGGGTTTCGCGCGGGCGACCGGCATCGTTGCGCCGGGTTTCGATCCGACGGAGGGTCTGGCCGCGCCTGCCCCGGATCCCGCGCACGCTCGCACCAAGCCGCCTTCGTGCGCGCCGCGGCCGCTATCGATGGGGGAGTGCGCCCGGATCGCGTCGCACCTGCACCCGGTCCACCAGATCGCGTTGTGGCTGCAGAGGGTGATGGGCTTGCGCATCTCGGAGGCCTTCGGCGTTCTTGTCGACGACGTCATCGATCACGGTGACACGGGTCTGTTGCTGGTCCGTGGGCAAGGGGGCCGATCGTTTCGTGTGCGCGAGCCGGACGGCCAGGTGGCCACCGTCTGGCATACCGAGCAATTGAAGACCGCGGCCGCTCACCGGGCGCTGGTGATTCCCGGGCGCATGCTGCATTTGCTTCGGGTGGCGATCGAGGCGTTCCACACGGACCCAGATTCCGGGGACACGCATGTGGACTCACGTCTGATTCCTGGCCTGCGTGCGGCTGACCAGGGAGGCCAATTGGCATTCCGTCAGGCCTTCGCCCGTGCAACGGTCGCAGAAGGGCTCAGCTCGACGGATCTGGGCTTTCGGGTCACTCCGCACCTGCTGCGCAAGTCGATCGCCACCGACATCGCCTGGCATGCCGGCATCCCCGACACAGTCCGTCGTCGTTTCATGGGCCACCGGGCAGCCGATGATGTCTATGGGCGCGTCTATACCCTCGACCATCCAGAGCTTGCGCCTATGGCCGACGTCGCTGCCGCGATTGACTCGATGATAGAGGAGGCGATCGGCACGCTGCTGGTCCCCACGGCACAGCGCGTCCACTGGGCGCATACACATCCCAACCGTCAGCGGGCAGACGACGTGCGCCACGTGGTCGATGCTGCCGGGTGGACCCTGGAATCCGGTACCGACGAGGACCCGCTGTGCGGCGACTGTCGCGTGGTGAGAGAGCTGGGTATCGCTGCGACAACTGCTCGCCGGTGGATGCGCGACGGCACCCTCGCCTGCACCAGGACTATGGAGAATGGCCGGCCACGACGCCGTGTGCTCCTGAGCGAGGTGTGGTCGCGTCGAGATCGGCGTGCGGAGCGCATCTTGCTTCCCGAGCTCGCGATCGAGCTCGGTGTCCGTTACCACGAGCTCTACCAGGACGCCCGACGCCTGGGACTGCGCCTTGAGCAGCACCCATCGAGCCGGCAGTTCGACATCCCACCCGACGAGGCGCAACAGCTTCGCAACGAGAACGAACGCGTGCGCCGCCTGCACGCACGCGCCATCAAAGTCTCCACCGCTGCCCGTGAGCTGAATCGAGCCGTCAGCACTGTCGGCCTGATGATCAAGCGCCGCGAACTCATCCTCGACCCAGAGACCGACAGCAGCGGCGCACGATTAGTTTCCAGGGCTTCCGTCGAGGAGGCTCGCAGAGTGACGGTGGGAATCGAATCCGCCTCACATGTGGAGGGAGTCACCCTGCCGCTGGCAGAGGTCAGTCGATTCACCGGGCGTAGCCGAACGGAGCTGATGGACCTCGTGCACGCCGGGACATTGAAGCAAGTGGCCGGTCGGCAACGATGCGAACTCACGGTGGCGAGCCTGAGATCGTGGCTCGCCTCTACTGCGTGACCGGAGATTCGCTCAGGCAGACCGACGTCGCTGCACGGCCTTGGCGTACTTGCGTGCACCGTTGGCGTTCATTCGCCATGTAGCGAACTTCACGCTGACCCCGTACGCCTCGGCGACGTCGTGATCCGACCACTTGGATACGGCGTGCGCCTTTGCGGACTGGCTGGGGATGAGGAGTTCACCGGCCAGCTCGTTTGCCTCGTCCTCCTGCCCCTTCCCGAGGCCACAGGCGCGCTGATCTGCCGAAATGGACGCGGCGAACACGTGATCCAACGCGTGGTGGGCGCATTCGTGTGCTGCTGTCGACCGACGGCGGGTCATCGAATGGAAGTCGTTGTCGATCACGACAAATCCGCTGCCCAGGGGAATCAAGGCGCCAGAGATCTTGTCGCGGCTCTGGTCGGACAGCATGCGGCTCACGCCCGCTTCCAGTTCACTGATTCCCACGACAGGAATTCCGTAGGTTGAGAAGTACGCGTACGGATCGAAAGGATCCGTCGGTGCCAGTCCGAATTCGCTCCTGATCTCCAGCGCGAGCCGCACTGCGCCGGCCTTGAACCCCCGTTCCATCTCTACTCCGCAGCCCGCGTCCTCTTGAGGGCGACGGCGATGATGTCTTCGAGGTATTCGACGTCCTGGTCCGTCAAGTCCTTCCTCGCACGGAGGAGAGGGGCGAGTTGGGCCATAAGGGCTGGCTCCTCTGGAGAGTCGTCATGGTGTCGGAAGAACGTCTCGGCGGGGATTCGCAGCCAGGTGACCAACGTGGCGAATCCGTCGGCGTCAGGCTTCTGGCCATTCGCGATCCGGGACAGCAAAGAGGGACTCACACCAATCTCCACCGCTAAGGAACGCCAGGAGGGGTTCCCTCTTTCCTGGCGAGCCGCGTTCAGGGCGGAATACAGCAGGGCCGGGTCAACGGATTCCTTGGACACGTCGCGATTGTTTCACTACTGACACGACGCCTTGCAAATGACACGCATGTGTTTTAGAATCGACGCAGTGATGTATAAGCGAGATGGAGGTGACGGCGTGGGAGCAGGATCGGGTGGCGGATACGCGTCCTCGCCGAGCTCAGCGGCGGCCTTCAGTCGGAACATCGAACGGCTCGCCTCCAAGTTCCCGCGCGATCAGCAAGGCCGATTTGGAAAGCCTGGGCGCCGCCCGGGAGTGCAGATCGTCCGTACGCCTGACCCGGGCAAGACCGCCAAGCAGTTCTACGACACGCTAGGAAGCGGCGGAGTTGAGAAGCCGCTTCCAGGCGGAAAGGGTTGGCGTAGTCGGTTCGACGACGGCTCGTCGGTCGTCTACCGGCCCTCGTCAAAATCGGGAAGCCCAGCCGTTGAGATCACCGTGAACACCGCAAGCGGCGATCGGTACAAGATTCACTTTGAGCACTAGGAGTCAGGTCATGATCGAGATCCGAAACACGCTGGACGTGGAGTCGCTGCGACGCCTTGACGGGCTGCGCGGTGCGAGTTTGCGTCGAATCTTTGGCGTCAATCTAGACGTTCGTCTGATGAGCGAGGACGTCAGTCTTGAGACCGACAAGGCAACCGTCACTCTGTGGGGCGATGTCGATGGGCTAGGCGACTGGGAAGGCTTCGACGGCCAATATGCGGTGCTGAACATTGCCGACGGCATTCCTAACATCTATGTCGCGAGCGACCTTCGTGCCGCGAGTACGTCGGACGAGAACAGCTTCTTCTTCCATGCTGGGGATCGGATTCAAGACATCAGCATCGTGCGCGAGCGCGTGCGCAAGGACGTCACTGGTGAGACTGAATGGGAATACACGACGGACAGTGCTGTCGTCTTCGACCTATCGGGTGGCGTGCTCGCCATCTCGAAGACGGCGTTTGACGCAGAGATGCTCGCCGTCACTTTCGCTGATTCATGGGAGCAACTCACCATTCCGCCAGCAGGAGCTTTCTGGTTCCACTGGAACGAGATGGGCACGGAATTTGTTCGCAGTAGGGAACTCATGAGCCTCGATGATCTGCTTGAAGGTTTGGGCAGCTAATGCGTGTCGTCCCGACATCGAGCGCTGCAGCACTCCTCCTGCACGGCGCTCCGGAGGGGTATCCCCTTGGGCATCCGGTCGACGGTGAGCAGCACATCCCCCGGCTGCGAGGGGTATCCGAGAATCGCGTGCCCGAAGTGTTGTGTGCGTTCAATGATCGTGGTCGTGCAACCGATCCGAGCTCTGCAGGGCTGCACTTCTTCCGCGACGACGCGGCGCTCCTGCCCATCATTGGAAGTCCCGCCAAGTACGTGCTGACGTTCTCCGCCTACCGCGTGGTCCTGACCCCAGACCTGACGATCGGGGATGCGATGGCGCCGTGGCAGCGAGCCCGCGCAGTCGCCCTGTCGCGCATGGCAGGAGTCGTGTGGCAGGAACGCGGTCTCCCCGTGGTTCCGACACTTCGCTGGCGAACGAAGCACGACTACGACAACGTCGCATCAGGTGTTCCGGCTCACAGCATCGTCGCTGTCTCTACCTACGGCTCCCGCCGAGATCCTGAACTGCGCGCGGAGTTCGAGAGAGGACTGCCGGCAATGATTGAGCGCTTGGAGCCCTCCGCCGTGCTCGTGTTCGGGAACACGAGGGCCAGGGTATTTGCCCAGCTCGCCGGCCGGACGGAATTCATCGAATACCCACCGCCCATGGCAGCAAGGTGCGATGCGCGTAGAGAGAAGACGATTCCCGGCCAGCCTCCTCTATTCGAGGTAGCGTAATTGACGTTCGTGACCGATCAGCAGGTCCAAGTCGAACTGGTCGTCGCGAAAGTGTGCGAGGGGGGTCCACTGCGTGGACACCCCAGGGGCTCCAACGGGGGTCCACGAAGGGCTGTTTGTGAGGGGAACATGGTGACCACGCAACGAAATGGTCGTGACCTCCCCGCGTCTCCCCGCTACCAAATTGAACGTTCAACTAGATTGAACGGCGCGACCGAGGGTCCTTGAGAAATCAAGGGCCCTTCGTCGATTCACTGGTCCATGTGGTTTTGGGGAAGTACCTCACGAACGTTCAACGGCGTGGTGCCGCGCGGTACCACGCATGTTCTCGAACGTGATCGCTTCGCGAGGAGTGAAGTGGCATGCAATAGTTGTGTCACGGTTCGACTGAGGAGAGGCCATGGGCAAGCGCGACATCACTGCGGCAATGCGCCGCAGTGCCGTGCTGCGCTCGACAAAGGCTTCAGCCCGTCTTGAGCGCCGCGAAGTCCCTGATGGCCACGTGCGCTCCGCCAAGGTCCAGGAGTTCGTCTCGTCTCTTCGCCTTAAGGCCTGATGACTTTCGACCCGGACTACGGCCAGACGCTTCTCACTGACGAGGAGCAAGCCGCTCTCACTGGTTCGGCGCGTGCGCTTCTGGGTGAGCCGATTCTCAAGGCCGATCTCTACGACCTCGAGCAGCAAGTCCAGGCCGTAGTCGCAGACGAGCTCATGGAGCAGGTTCTGCAAGGAATTCTCGGTGTCGATGAGATGCTGACCGACCATTTCGTGCGTGATTTACATCGACGACTGTACGAGGCGGTGTGGACATGGGGTGGCCGCCAGCGATCACGCGAGACCAATATCGGCGTCGCTCCCGAGCAGATTTCAGTTGCTCTGCGTTCCGCTCTCGATGACCTGCGATTTCGCTGGGACGCAGGACAGATCCGCAATGCTCAAGAGCTGGGAATCTCAGTGCACGCAGCCCTGGTACGCATTCACCCGTTCGTCGATGGAAATGGACGAACAACCAGGCTGCTCGCGGATCTGATCTTCCTCGCCGCACAAGGTGATGGTGACGTGTTCGCCTACGACTGGGACTTTGATCGAGACGCCTACATCCAACTGCTGCGTGACTACGACCGAACTCTCGACGCCAGGGCACTGATCGACTTCATCCCTGTGGTCCGATTCGGGGATCTGCAGTGATCTTGAAAGTGTGCGAGGGGGGTTCCCGAGTTGGACACCCCCGGGGGTCCAAGGGGGGTTCAGAAGTGGCTGTTCGTGAGGGGATCATGGTGACCACGCAACGACATGGTCGTGGCCTCCCCGTGTCTCCCCGCTACTGGATAGTTCGCCGGCCGCGCAGTTTGAACTCGATGACTGCCCGGTCGGCGTTCTGCCTTCGACACCTTGGGGGCCCAAGGCTGCCCGTGGGTTGCGGCTACGAACACGACTTGACATTCGGAATGTATTCAGAATAGTTGGGACCATGAGTGCCAGCGTGATCCATCGCAGCGTGCAGTCTTCGGAGTTGTCTCGGAATTCGGCTGCCGTGTTTGCTGCGGCCGAAGAGGGGCCAGTCGATATCACCCGTCGTGACGGGGAGGATTTCGTGCTGTCACTGGCGAGCGATGTTGCCCGCGAACGTCGCGCCTTGGAAATTGTGGCGAGCGTGGTTGGAGCATCCTTGTCAGGCGAGCGCGTAGCGCTGGGGGAGCGGTTGCGTCAGCCATTTCCCTGGGTGGAGTTTTTGTCCGCTGATGCGCGAGAGCGTTTCGCGGAAGAGATCGTGTCGGTAACTCGTGCCTGTGCGGCGGTGGGTCAGTTCACGCGCCTGCTGGTTGTGTTTGAGGCGTGGCGGTCTTCGGCCGAGGCCATCGCGCACGGATTCACCGCTGACGATGAGCTTGAATGGCTGCCGAAGCCGGTGACCGTGAAGAAGCCGCGCACGCAGTGAGTAAGCGCGCGGAGCGAGTGAATCGGCCGTTGAAGAAGGCTGAATTCGAGATACGGTTTGCGACCCGGAATGCTGAACAGGGCTGGATCGACCTCCTGGCCACAACTCGAAATGCCGTGGTGGAGGCGCGGGAGTTCCTGACGAGGACTCCTATGGCGCTAACGGAGCGGAATCATCCGATGCGGGCCGACCTTGAGTTCATTCAGCGAGGCGGCGATAAGTACCCCCGGTGGCAGCATGAGTTGCCAGGCGGAGCTCGGATCTGGTTCTACGTCGACGAGGGGGTGGTGTGGCTCGTTGATGTCCACACGCGGCACCCGAATCAGACGAAATGATGCAAGCTCCGAAAGTGTGCGAGTGGGGTCCACGCCATGAACACCACACGGGGTCCAACCGGCCACGGCGGCCTCAGCTTGCGGGGATGACAGCGAAGAGGCGGGCGCCGATGGTGGCCGACTCCAGCGACCAGGTCCCGTGGAGCGCGTCACTCCAGGCGGAGATCACTGCACTGCCCATGCCGGGCTGCATCGACTTCTCCTGAAAACCAATGCCGTTGTCCGTGAGGTGCAGGACGAGGTCGTTGTTCGGAGTGATCGTCACCTGAATCGAGCATTCGGTGGCAAGTCCGTGGGCCGCCGCGTTCAGCAGGCCCTGCTCGCAGATGCGGTAGAGGCCGGTGGCGCGAGTGACGTCAGGGCTCTCGAGAAGGCCGTTGGTGACGGCTTCGCTGATAAGGATGGTGACATCCATGGCAGGCCGATAGGACTCCGAGAGTTCCCGCAGCGCTGCCTCCAGTGAGACATTTGCGAGATTGGGACTCAAACGACGACTCGCTCTGCGCACCTCGTGAGAGCGCAGACGCTCGAGGTCGGTGATGATCGAGGTGAGCTCGCGCGTCATGGTGTCCGGGGTCTGGCCGATGGCGGCGCGTACGCGCAATGCGATGGAAACAAGATCGGTCTGGACCCTGTCATGAAGGAAAGCCGCGACCTGGCCGCGCACCCTCTCCTCGGACTCGAGCAGCAGGCGCCGCTGGGCAACCACCACGTCGAGAGCGGCCTGAGCAGTGTTCGACTCCTTTTGGATCCGACTGAAGAAGGAACCGAGCACGGCATTGAGGAACCAAATCGGACCGAAGGCCCTGATTGCGAGGGCGGACAGACCCGCATGGTTGTGAACCGCCGCGAATGACGGGGAATCTCGAAAGATGACAGCTTGCAGGGCAGCGCTGAAAACCGAAACGACGGCAAGGACCACGATGTATTCCGGCCAGCGCACTGGTCGATCAGTGAGTCGGTAACGAAGGCCGCGATAGAGCATCAGCGGGACAAGAGCAAGACCGGGCAGGAGAACTCCCGCGGCGAGAATCTCGGAGATCCTGACCCCGAGTGAATCCGACTGAGCGATGATCGGCTGCGGGCCGAAGAGTCTCCACGAAGTGAAGAAGATCATGACCGAGAGGAGTGTCCACAGCGGCGCGATATGAAGGGGCCACGGTCCGAGCACGAAGCGGCGCACGGATTGGAGCGTTGATCGTGCACTCGCACTACTGGTCATAGGCATCTATGGAGCCTATGCGGCGCCCCTCAATCCATGCGACGACCGCAGCGGTGCGCAGATCCGTACCGGCAGGCGCATCGGGGACGAGGACTCGATAGCACTCCGAGAGCTCCTTGCGCACCGTCACCGACGCGAGACCTACGCGCTCGGCGATCACGTTGGCGTCTATGCCCGTTGCTGCGAGCGACATGATCTGTCGCTGACGGGTCGACAGCTGCCTAAGGCGCGCGATGGTGGCCGGCACCTGCCCTTCATCGATGGACGGTTCGATGACCGATAGGCCGGCTGCCGTCGCCTTGAGCACCTTGGTCAGGTAGTCACTGTCGAGATCCGCCCGCTTCTCGACATACGACCAGCCCATGCTGACGCGGCTCTTCGAGCCGTGGAAGTCCCAGGCAAAGTGCTGGCTCAGGATGACGATGCCGATGTTCTCGTCCCGTTCGCGCAGCGCGTGCCCCAACTGAACGCCGTTGAGCGAATCCGGCCCAAGCGCCCAGTCCAGCAAGCCGACATCGACCGAAGCCTCGCTGGCGAGGGCTTCGGACGACCCGCTCGCGGAGAGCACCAACTCGATACCTGGGAGAGCCCTGATGAAGGACGACATCATCGACCGCAGCACGGGGTCGTTCTCCACGTAGAGCACTCGAGTGGGCCGAGACATGACCGCATCATTGCTCACGTGGAGGTTCCACGGGGGATGCGATACACGTGTATCCCCTTCCGGATACACGCGTAGCGCCCCAGCGCAGGCCCTGTCGTTCTCTCTTACGCTCCCGTTCATCCAGCGGCCGACGCCGGAGTCGGGCAGTGCGGGGCACCGAAACCGTGCACGTCAACGCCCGTGAACGAAGCAGAAGGGCACCTCATGATTGATGCCGACCTCAGCGCCCCCGCCCCACCTGCCTCGGGCAGGTCCCGGGGTGTCATCGGGGGACTCGCGTCGATGCTGGTCTTGGCCGTACTGGGCGTCACAGGCATCGGCATCGCCGCCCCTGCCGCCCTAGCCGCGACGGGTGTCTCCTCAGGCTTTACCTACACCGATGACAGCTCGACGGTCACGATCACCGGCTGCGACGCGACGTGCACGGGCGCCTCCGTGACGATCCCGTCGACGATCAGCGGAATGCCGGTCACCAAGGTGGCGACCGCTGGCTGGACGCAGATCGGGCAGATCACCTCCCTGACGATTCCCACCTCAGTGACATCTATCGGCACCTGGCTTCAAGAAAAGGACATCGTTGGCATCACCTTTGCGCCGGGGTCGCCCATCACTGTGCTGCCAAACTACGTGTTCAACAACATGCGGAGCCTCACTTCGCTGACGCTGCCCGACAACCTGCTCACCCTTCCGAACGGTTGGGCCGAAAACACTACGGCCCTCAGGTCGATCGTGCTCCCCGACTCGATCACGAGCATCGGCAACGGCTTGTATATGAGTGGGATCAACACGACCAATCTGCCGACCTCTCTGGTGACCATTGGCGAATATGCCTGGGGCAACATGAATCGGACCTTTGGTGCCGTCACCATTCCATCCGGTGTCACCTCCATCGGCCCGGGTGCCTTCAGACTCGCAGGTGTGACGACGCTGACGCTGAACTCCGGCTTGCAGACCATCGGCGCAGGGGCCTTTGCCGTAAACCGCCTTACATCGGTCACGATCGGCAATTCGGTGATCTCGATTGGCCCAGCCGCGTTTTACGAAAACGGTCTTACATCGGTCACGATCGGCAATTCGGTGACCTCGATTGGCCCAAACGCGTTCGACCACAACTCCCTCACTTCCGTGACCGTCCCCGCGAATGTCCGGACAATTGGCACGGACGCTTTCGGCACTGCTTCCATCACGTACACGCCTCCGGTGTTCACCGGCCTGACGCCCAGTGGCGGTACCGCTGGCTCGCCCTACACCACGACGTTCGGGGCGAGTGGGGCGCTGCTCGCCGTGAAGCCAGGCGATTCCCTGCCCCCCGGTCTGTCCCTTGAGGCCAGTACGGGAGTGCTGTCAGGAACGCCGGCGGCAGGGACCTATACCTTCCGACTGGTCGCCACGAACGCAGATCCCGCGAGCGCCACCAACGCCAGTGCGCCCTCGAATGCAAGCCCCTACACCTCGACTCTGGTGACCATCACTATCAGCAGTCCGACACCTGCCCCGACCATCTCGGGCATTTCTCCCTCATCTGGGAGCACCCTGGGCGGAACACCCATCACCATCACCGGCACGGATTTCTCGTCTGGGGCGCCTCCCCTGAGCGTCACGGTGGGGGGAGTCGCGGCAACCGATGTGACGCTGGTGTCGTCCACATCGATCACGGCAACGACTCCGGCGGGGTCGGCCGGGGCGCAGGATGTGGTGGTCACGAACAGTGACGGGCAAACCGCGACCAGCGCCGGCGGCTTCACCTACACCGCCCCTGCTCCGACGATTTCCGGGGTCTCGCCGTCGACCGGTTCTGTTGCGGGTGGTACGGCGATCACGATCACGGGAACGAACTTCACCTCGGGTGGGTCTTTTGGTGTGACGGTGGGTGGGGTGGCTGCCACGGGTGCAACGGTGGTGTCGTCCACGGAGATCATGGCAACGACTCCGGCGGGGTCGGCTGGGGCGGCCAACGTGGTGGTCACGAACAGTGACGGGCAAACCGCGACCAACACTGGCGGCTTCATCTACACCGCAGTGCCCGGCGGTGGCGGGGACTCCGGTGGAGGTTCGGGGGGCAGTACCCCAAGCCCGACACCAACACCGACACCAACACCGACGCCTACGTCGTCAGCATCGGCAAGGCCGACAGTTGCGCCGTCCGCTACTCCGACCGCATCTGCGTCGGCCAGTGCTTCGCCGACGCTGAAGGCTCCGCCGGGCTTCGTTCAACTGACTGCGCAGGAGATGGCAAGCGCTCAGACTCCGGTGGTTAACGCCCCGCTGTCAACGAGCGTGTCGAATGCGCCGGTGGTCTCAGTTCCGCCGGGAACTCCGGTGGCTCCGGTGGTCAGCGGCCTGCCAGTGAAAACGAGTCTGCGTGCTGGAGTCAAGGCGCCGACCCGTGCCAAGGATGCTTTCGTCACCTTCGGTACCACGCGAAGCAATGCCAATGGTTCGGCAAAGGTGCCAGCATTCAAGCCAATCCGCTCAGGCGTCTACACGATCCAGCTCGCTACCGCTGACGGCAAGGCGTTCTACCTAAAGGTCAACGTCGCAGCGAAGAAGACTTCGAGCGCGTCATCGAAGCCGGCGAGCAGTACTGGCAAGAAGCCAGTGACGCCCGTAGGGAAGAAGGGCTCACTCGGATGACAACCGCCAGCTCGGTTGGATTCGGACGCACAGTTGCACAACGCGGCCTGACTGCACAGTGACGAGTAACTCGATCGCGGGCACATCCGTGACCACCGTCCTGAGCGCATTGAATGGGCAGAGTCTCGCGATAGCGCCCGGGGTGCACGTGCACTTCATCAGGGATACACGTGTACCCACATGCGCATACACGTGTAGTGCACGCGCACGCGCACACCCGTTTCTCTTTAGCCTCACGTCGGCATTCACGTTGCACGTCGGCATCGATCAGGCCGAACCGTCCATGCGAGCGCAAGCGCTCCGCAGACCGCAGGGAGTTAGTCACATGCGTCAACTCACTCGATTCCGGATGAAGACAATCGCCGGCGCGGTGGGCGTCCTTGCGCGACGGGAAGTTCTCCGAAGGGCGATGAGGCGATGTGAAGTTCTGCTGCTCGCCGTCGCCGTCTTGCTCGCAGTCGGTGGCCTGCAGGCGAACACGGCCTCGGCTGCCCCTGGCGACTTCGTCAACAAGACCATGGCCAATTCCGGAGCCCCCGGACTTGGGAGCGACAACGTGCGCGGGGTGTACGTCGTCGGTTCCACCATCTACGCCGCCACGACCAGTGGCCTGTCCATCTCCACGGATGGTGGCGCCAACTTCGTCAACAAGACCACGGCCAATTCCGGAGCCCCCGGACTTGGGAGCGACAACGTGCGCGGGGTGTACGTCGTCGGTTCCACCGTTTACGCCGCCACGTTCGGTGGCTTGTCCATCTCCACAGATGGTGGCGCTACCTTCACCAACAAGACCACCAGCAATACGGGAACAGCACCACTCGGTCTGGGGAGCAACATCGTGAACGGGGTGTACGTCGTCGGTTCCACCATCTACGCGGCCACGAACGGTGGCTTGTCCATCTCCACAGATGGTGGCGCCACCTTCACCAACAAGACCACCAGCAATACGGGAACAGCACCACTCGGTCTGGGGAGCAACACCGTGAACGGGGTGTTTGCCATCGACGGCACCCCAGACACGATCTATGCCGCCACAGATGGCGGTGGCCTGTCGATCTCCACCGACGGCGGCGCCACCTTCGCCAGCAGGACCACGAGCGATGGCCTCGGAAGCAACTACGTGCCTGGGGTTTATGCCATCGACGGCACCCAAGACACCGTCTATGTCGCGACTACCGGTGGCCTGTCCATCTCCACGAACGGCGGCACGAGCTTCACTAACTACACCACCACGGATGGATTGGGGAACAACTTCGTGAACGCGGTGTTCACGAGCGGGGAAGTTACGTTTGCCGCCACGACCGGCGGCCTGTCCATGCGAACCACTCCCGCTGCTCCGACGATCTCTGGTGTTTCGCCGTCGACGGGTTCTGTTGCGGGTGGTACGGCGATCACGATCACAGGAACGAACTTCACCTCGGGTGGGTCTTTTGGTGTGACGGTGGGTGGGGTGGCTGCCACGGGTGCAACGGTGGTGTCGTCCACGTCGATCACGGCGACTACTCCGGCGGGGTCGGCTGGGGCGGCCAACGTGGTGGTCACGAACAGTGACGGGCAAACCGCGACCAGCACTGGCGGCTTCACTTACACCGCAGTGCCCGGCGGTGGCGGGGATTCCGGTGGAGGTTCGGGGGGCAGTACCCCAAGCCCGACACCAACGCCGACGCCGACACCAACACCGACAGTGAGCGCCCCTGCCATCACGAGCGCTGCACCGACTGCTGCGGCAGTAGCGGGTCCGGCCGGTGTGGTCGTGCTCGCGGGCGAAGAGGCCACGATGGCCAGACGCGTCGTGGTGCGTTCTCCGCTCTCGCAGAGTTCGCTGAAGGCTCCAAGTGCGCAGGTTCCATCAGGCTCCGCGGTCGCGCTTGTAGTGAGGGGGCTACCAGCCAGCAGCCCGCTCACGGTCTCCATGAGCGCATCGACTCAGACACGCGCGCGCTCGTTTTACGTGCCGATCGGTCAGGTGCGCAGCTCGATGAAGGGCTGGGTGACGTTGCCGGCCTTCAAGGCAACTCGTGCAGGCGCCTACACGATGCGACTCAAAACCCCTTCCGGAATGGCGTACTACGTGAAAGTTACGGTGAGGACGAAGTAGGGGAGGGCCTAGCCGTCAGCCTCCGCCGCGGGCACCGTGAAGTTATCCGGACCCGTGTTGGTGTACGAATCGGTAATCGCAAAGGCGCTAGGAGAAAGCACTACGCAAGCAGAGACCAGCGCAACAGACATCACTGTTGCCGAAAAGGCCCGTGGGCTTCTTGCCATGTGCGGTTCTCCTTAAATCTGCGACGGAGCACTGGATTAATGACGTTGAGGTACGTGACACGCAAACTAAATGGGTCAGGAATTATGAGCGATCAGCGAGTTCCCCAAAAACGTCGGTGAAAGACGGATATCCGTCGTTTGAGGCCTCGCTAGGGCAAAAGCGAGTGGCTGTCGCGCAATTCGGTTGCGATTCTGTCCATGTGAATCGCGCAAAGGAACTGATCTCCTCCTCGGGGGTGCTCCGTCGAGAAGCGAAGTCCTCGCGCCTTCGTCGCGCCGGCGTGCTCACGTTGATCATTAGTTGCCTCGGCGCGCTCGTGATGGCTGCTCCAGCTCGGGCCGATGCGATCGTGTCGACGATCACGGGTTTCGACGAGCCACGAGGCGTAGCTGTCCTGCCCGATGGCACTGCCGCTTATGTCGTCAACCGCCACGTCACGAGTCCGGCAACAGCACCCTCGATCTCAAAGATCAGGACTTCGGATAACACGATCATCGCGACCATCAGCCTCACGGGCTACAACAACCCCGTGGGCATAGCGGTGACGCCTGACGGTTCAAAGTTGTATGTGGATGCCAACAACGGCACAACCGATGCGCTGGTGGAAATTTCCACGGCAACTGACACAGTGACGGGTTTTATCCCTACCGCGGCGCTCACAGGCAAAGAGGGTCTTTCCGTGAATCCTGCGGGGACGCGGGCGTATGTGGCGATGGGAACTGGCGGAGTCGCGGTCATGGACTTGACGACGAATCCAGTAACTCGGCTCAGACTTATCCTCACGGGCACTGGCAAGTATTACTCCGCCACCACAGTGAGCAATGACGGCACAAAGCTTTTCGTTACTAACGCAACCGAAGGAAGCGTTCTGGTCCTTAACGCCACCTCCACCCCCGAAGCTCTCATCACGACTTTCACCGGATTCGTGAATCCCTCTGCTATCGCAATGACTCCCGACGGGAGCCAGATTCACGTGGCCAATATGTCAAATACTGGCTCTGTCTCAATCCTGGACTCCACCACCTACGCGTTGATATCTACCGTCACAGGATTCAATCGGCCAGCCGGAATCGCCTTCACGCCCAACGGCGAGCAGGCCTATGTCACGAATTCGAACAACACCATCGTCGCCGGGCAGGCCGCCCCTTACAGCGTCTCTGTCACCTCGCGCAGCTACCAGATCAGTTTCGACGGAAATGGGTTTACCTCAGGCACCGTGCCGTCGTCGGGCACCTTTACTACCGGCGGCAGCGCTTTCACTGTGCCCGACAACACCGGTGCACTAGCCATCGCCGGTTACACGTTTAACGGATGGAACACTCGCGCGGGCGGCACCGGGACGAGTTACGGCCCGCGCACCGCCAATCTGACGTACTCCGCGGCAGCCAACAACACACTCTTCGCACAGTGGACGGCCAATCAGTACTCGATCACATTCAGTGGCAACGGTGCGAGCACTGGCTCGCCGCCAGGCGCCGGCACCTACACAACGGGTGGCACTGCATACGCAGTGCCGGGCAACACCGGTGTCTTGGATAATCCCGGCTACTCTTTTGCGGGCTGGAATACGCGAGCCGATGGCACTGGCACCGCCTATGGCCCCGGCACCGCAAACACCACGTACTCCGGTCTTGCTGCACTCCCGCTCTTCGCGAAGTGGACAGCCGGAACCTTCCCCATCACCTTTAACCCGAACGGGGCGCTCAGCGGCGTTGTCCCGAACAGTGGCTCCTACACGACCGGCGGCCCTGCTTACCAAGTGCCAGGCAACGACGGAAACCTGGAGCGTGAGGGGTATGCCTTTGGCGGTTGGAATACCCGAGCTGACGGCGCAGGCACCACGTATGGCCCCGATGCGATTGACACTGATTATGCGCAAGGTGCACCCTTGCCACTTTTCGCGATCTGGAACAGCCTCGAGATCCCCATTGATAACACGATCTGGTATCAGTCGTACGGCCGAGCCACTGCCGATGTGGAGTGCGCTTCGGGCTACACCGCCTCGTGGGCGCAATGGCCGAACGACCGTCGCGGCGGATACGTGTGCAATGCAGCGGTCTACGCCTACCACCCTGGCGATCTGGTGACCGGCTACCGGCAACTGCACAGGTCTCGCATGGCGAGCGACAGCATGACCTCCGAGGCAACGACACCGCCTAGATCACGAGTGAGATGAGAAGAGAAATGACCTTCGCGAAACGCACCTCTACAACTTACAAGTCGAGGCTTTGCGCCGCGGCATTGGCAGTGATCGCCGTCGGGATGTGGTCAACAGCCACTCCTGCCATGGCCGCGACTGTTAGTGATCAAGATGGCTACCTCGTCCCCCCACCACCTAGGCAACTGTACAATCAAGCCGCCGCAAGGAATTTACCGGTCGCGCAAACATTCACTGCAGGTATCACGGGTGCACTCACGAATGTGGATTTATCTTTAACGAAACAAGGCACCGGCGTCGGAGCCTCGGTCAGTATCTACAAGACAACTGCAGGAATTCCTGACTGCGCCTTGGCAACTGCGGATATTGATCCGAGCCAAATTCCGACGTCTATCATTCCAATCCCAACCCAACACAATGGCATCACCTTTTCCGCTCCAGCACAGGTTCAAGCTGGAACGCAGTACGCCATCGTCGTTTCCTCCAGTAGCCTCCCGGGCAACACGATGTGGTGGAGCGGTTATAGCGACGGTCAATATTTGGGCGGTACGCCTTTCAGGGTCCAGAACCTTGGCGGGCCGTGGGTGCCCTTATCGGGCTCAGTCGCATCGGGCGATTTCACCTTCGCAACGTCGGTGGATTCGAGTATTACAGGCGTCAGCGTCTGCGGTTCCTCGGGAGGTGGCGGCGCCGAGATCGTCGACAACACGCTCTGGTATCAGTCGTACGGCCGAGCCACTGCTGCTAGTGAGTGCACTTCGGGCTACACCGGCTCGTGGGCGGAGTGGGCCAATGACAACCGCGGCGGGTATGTCTGTAATCGCGCCGTCTACAGCTATCACCCCCAAGATGACCCCAAGGGAGTCTTCTTCGGCACCTGGCGAGCCGAATGAGGATGACTCGAGGATCCGACGTTGGGGTGACGGTGAAATGCACTCCGTCCGCACTGACTGATCTCGGCGGATTGGTTCCTGCCATCACGAGATGAGATGAACGCGATGTGCAACTACTCGAGAAAGCCTTCCACTCCGCTGCCGCCGTCTGTGGATTGCTTTGGCGTGTACCCGGGAACGATTCAGTCCCCTGGCTTCGCAACGAGTGTCGACGGCTTCAGATCGCAGAATTCAGTTTCCAGCCGTTGCTACGGGACCTCGATGCAAACGCCAGGCCCACCAAACTACCCATACGCGTACTCCCAAAGCCGGGGGGACTCGGTAGCCGGGGGGATCTCAGGCCGCCTGAAGAGAAATCCTGCTTCTGACACATACGCTTCCGTTCTTGCGTAGTTTCCGTTGTTATGGTCACACTCGCGTTGGCCTCCGCGTCGCGGAGTTGGCAGGGTGTAGTTATGGACACCACCTTTCATGGGCGCGTACTGCTCGTCGAAGACGAGGAGTTCACTCGAAGCCTGTTGGTCGACGGTCTCCAGCGCTTGGGCATCGAAGTATGTGGTGCGGCATCCATCTCTGAGGCGCTCGATGTAATGGCGGAGTTTGATCCGCATGTCGTCATCAGCGATCTCAATCTCGGGCCTGGCCCCAGTGGTGCCGCACTCCTTAGTCGCATCGCCGATGAGTATCCCTGGATAGGACTAATCGCCCTCACTGCGCATTCATCACCCGAACTTGCCATTTCTGATGGCCGCACACTTCCCGAGTCAGTTGTCTACGTGGTGAAGTCCACCCTGCAGTCGGTTTCCGACCTGGTGCCGCTGACTCTCGCGGCAATTTCCAATCTTCAGGTTGTCAGCATGCCCATTGCGAACAATCAGCGAGTGCTTACCGCGGTGCAAGGCGATGTTCTGCGCCTGATTGCTGAAGGCCTCTCCAATGCCGGCATAGCGGATGCGCGTGGTATTTCAGTGCGCGCAGCCGAAAGTCAGGTCGTACGAATCTTTGCAGCGCTCGGTATCGAGTCTGATCCTCACGTGAATGCGCGCGTGAAGGCCGTCCGGATGTGGCAGCAGGGCCAGATCATTGTCCGATAGGTCGTCTGCCACGAGATTTCTCGCGGCAACCCGGCGTGAAATCCGTATCCCGCAATGGCGTGTCTTGCTTTGCGGCGAGTGGTCTTTGTCTTTAAGCGTCTGGCTTCTGCAGAGTGTGTTTGGGGTTGCGATTCTTGCTGTGCGACTTCGTGAGCTCGGAATTGCTTCGGAGGGTTATGGCATCACGCTCGTGATCGGCCCGCTGGGCTCCGGACTCGTGTTGTGGTTGGCCAGTCGAACGATCCTGCGCAACCGTTCGGTCGGCTTGGCGCAACCATGGCTAGTGCTTGTTGTGTGGGTTCTCGCGAACGTATTCCGGGGTCTAGCCGCTGCGGGATTCGGTGTTGCTCAGATCTCGCCTATGGCCGTCGCGGGGCACATCGCATTCAGTGTTCTGTGGACAGCGATCTTCACTTACCTGGTCGCATCTGCACAATACTTCCGTGACCGCTCGCAAGAGATTGCTGAGGTGATCACTGCAACGGCGCGCTATGAGGAGGAGAAGGTCGACCTCCTTCAACGGGAGCGTCAACGTCTTCTCGAGATAGTCGAAGAGGAGTTATTGCCCTCACTTGTCTCGTTGAACAGCGACGTTGACAAGCTTGCGGTGACCGATGATCGACGAGCCTGGGCGGCTCAGGCTGATCGAGTGGGTGGGCTCTTGATCGAGCGGGTGCGCTCTGTCAGCCGCCCGACAGGTCTGGCGGGGGAGTCGACTCAGCTGCGCCACGAGGGGATAGCCCCGCCGCAGCGACGCCTGCACAACGTGTGGGAAGACGCCAAAACTGCTGAGGCATCTGTGGCATCGAGTTTGTTGCTCTTCCTCGCTTGCGGGCTACTCACTCTCATCCCGCGGGTGGGCCTGGCGGGGTACCCCTTTCTCGCCTGCGTAGGTGTGAGCGCAATACCTCTTCTGCTCATCGCGCGAGGTGTTGTGCATCGCGTGCCTCCCGGCTGGTTGCATGCGGTTGTGCTCATCAGCAGTTATCTACTGATCGGGCTGCTCATCGGACGGATCTCCGAGTGGTTTCCCGGTAGTGGCCAAGTAGCGTCAACGAGTGCCCTGGTAGCCGCCGTCGCACTGTTCGCCACGCTCACCGGAGTAGGGGCGTCGCTCGTGCGTCAGCATCAACGTCGGTGGGATGAGCGGTATGCCACACAGGTGACTGCTCTCGAGCGTTACGAGGCGATGAGCTCTGATTTGGACAGGGAGCAGTTAGAGATTCAACGGCAGATGTCGCACCTGCTGCATGGGCCAGTGCAAGGAAATCTGGCAGCGCTGACCTTGGCACTTCGAGTTCATTCCGCTTTGACGGAGGGAGAGTTTCTCGCCGGGCGCGCAGTGGTGGTAGCGCGCGTGAAGCGTTTGATCGAGGATGCCCTCGACACGTTGAGGGGGATCCTCGAAGAGCCAGGGGCCAGAGCACTTAACTTCGTCGACGACCTCTCCACGCTCACGAATGCATGGCGCGGGCTGATGAAAATTGAGGTCTTTCTTTCCCCGCAGGCTTCTCGCGTGTTGTCGGGCAATTCCGATCTTGCACGCACGGCATTAGGAATCGTGGAAGAGGGCGTCACTAACGCCAGCCGGCACGGTAATGCTCGCAATACAAGTGTCAGCGTGACCCTTCTCAGTGAACAAGTCGTGACGATTCAACTCGACAACGACGGCTACCCATTGCCCGCGAAGATCAAGGCGGGATTTGGGCTCAAGTCCATCGAGGCAAGTGGTGGTCGATGGACCTTGACCCAAGAGCAGTCGGGGCGCACCCGGCTCACAGCGACAGTGTCCATCTAGGGACTCATCCTTTTCGCGTCAACCAGCGAAGGTCACCGTGGTCACAGCCCGCGGTAGCCGCGGCGGGCGCAGCGCCAACACCGGCCGCAGCCAGTGCCACGACGCCCCCAAAATGGGACATAGTCTCCGAGCAAGAATCTAAGACGGAAACTACGCAGAATTCGTGTCGCCGTGTTTGCCCAGGCGAGTCTCGGTGGGCAACCTTGAACTGTGATAACTATCCGCAAGCCCCACCGATCGCCGCTCCGCGCGGTTTTCGTGGATGGCGGGCTCATGCGCGCCCTGGTGGGCAAAACGTCGGCGATGGCACGCGCCGGTGTGGTGATGGCGCTGCTGCTCGTGGCAGTGCTTAGCGGGGCGCAGCTTGCTAACGCGGCAGACTCCTGGAGCACTCCAGTCGACCTGTCCACCATTGGCGAAGACGCGGCAATCCCGCAGGTTGCGATGTCCGGCAGCACCGTCATTATCACCTGGTACCAGTACAGCGGGCCCCACGCAATTGTGCAGTACGCGCGCTCCACTGACGGTGGGGCGACCTGGAGCGATCCTGTAAGCCTGTCGGACACCAGCTACGACTCTTACAACCCGCAGGTCGCGATGTCAGGCAGTACCGCAATCATCACCTGGTACCAGAACAACGGATCCCATGACATTGTGCAATCGAAGACCTCTAGTACTGGTGGGGCGACCTGGATCTTGCCGACAGTGGACCTGTCGGACACCAGCCACGACGCTTACAGCCCGCAGGTCGCGATGTCAGGCAGTACCGCAATCATCACCTGGCACCAGTACGACGGATCTCATGAAATTGTGCAGTCGCGGACCTCCTCCGACGGCGGGGTGGGCTGGGATCGGGAAGTGGACCTGTCGAACAGTACGCAGGACGCTTTCGACCCGCAGATCGCGATGTCTGGAAGCACCGCAATCATCACCTGGAAGTGGTTCGACGGATCTAATTACATCGTGCAATCGAAGACCTCCAGTGACGGTGGGGCGACCTGGATCTTGCCGACAGTGGACCTGTCGGTCAGCAGGCAGGACGCTTTCGACCCGCAGGTCGCGATGTCGGGTAGCACCGCAATCATCACCTGGTTTCAGTACAACGGATTCTATGACGTTGTGCAATCGAAGACCTCCACTGACGGTGGGGCGACCTGGATCTTGCCGACAGTGGACCTGTCGGTCAGCGGGCAGGACGCTCACGCCCCGCAGATCGCGATGTCGGGCAGCACCGCAATCATCACCTGGTTTCAGTACGACGGATCTAATTACATTGTGCAATCGAAGACCTCCAGTGACGGTGGGGCGACCTGGATCTTGCCGACAGTGGACCTGTCGGTCAGCGGGCAGGACGCTTTCTACCCGCAGGTCGCGATGTCGGGCAGCACTGCAATCATTACCTGGTACCAGTACGGCGGGCCTAACAATATTGTGGCGTCCGTGCGCTCTAGTGACGGTGGCGCAACCTGGAGCTCGCCAGTAGACGTGTCAGCTAGCGGTAGGGACCCTCTCTTCCCGCAGGTTGCGATGTCTGACAGTGCCGCAATCATCACCTGGAACCGATACAACGGATCCAACAACATTGTGCAGTCGTCGTACGCCACCGCAACCACCAATACCGCGGATGCGTCGGTTCCTCGGTCGGAGCTCAGATTCGTGCTGCCTAATGGCCGCGAGTGTTCGTCGATTAGTCCGCAGATAGTCGTGAACTTCACTCAGTTTCAGTTGCCGGGGGATCAAGCGAATTGCCGTACGCCTGGTGCGGTGATCACGGGTTGGAGGATTCCGGGGCAGTCGTGGGCGTTTGGTCCGTCAGGAATTGTGAACGTGATTGATTCGCAGACGTTTACTGCAGTGCTTCGTGAGCCAGTGGTGCGCATCGTGTTGGATGCGAACGTCGCTGCCGAGGATGCGTGCACTGTGAGTGGCGCAACATCGGCCTCATCGGTTCCTGTCGATCAACGTGCCGTGACCCTTTTCCTGCAACGAAAAGACATGACGACTCCTGGCCGGCCAGATCAGCCAGCTTTGGTCAGTTATCTGATGCCCAGCGCACCGCCGTGCTCGCCTCTTGGCTATCGCTTCACCAGTTGGAACACCGCAGGTAAAGGCACGGGAACACAAGTGAGTGCGGCCGCTGCGCTACCTACTTCATTAACTGATACTGCCAACACTGTGCGCCTATTTGCCCAGTGGGCTCGCGTCACGCAGTAACTCCCCGCTCTCCAGCGGTGACGGAAACTACGCAGAATTCCTCCGCTGTGGTTTGCTCTCCCTCAAGTAGTGCGAGAGCCTAAACACATGGTGACTACGCGCACATTTTTCTTTCACACACCCAGGCGCGGGTCCGCCGGGGTTGTTGACCGCTTGACGGCTCTTCGGCGCGTCGGTGGGGCGGCTATCGTCGCGGCCCTGGTCATGGCAGGCATGAGCACGCTTACCGCTCCGGCCGCTCGGGCCGACACCACGTTCACCAACAAGACCACCGCCAACGGACTCGGCAACAACGTCGTGTATGGGGTGTACGCGGTCGGGTCCACCGTCTACGCCGCCACTGATGGCGGCCTGTCCATCTCCACCGATGGCGGCACCAGCTTCACCAACAAGACCACCGCCGATGGGCTCGGCAACGACAGCCTGTACGGGGTGTACGCGGTCGGGTCCACCATCTACGCCGCCGGCAGAGGCCTGTCCATCTCCACCAACGGCGGCGCCAGCTTCACCAACTACACCACCAGCAACTCACTCGGCAGCAACGCCGTGAACGGGGTGTACGCGGTGGGGTCCACCATCTACGCCGCCACCGCCGGCGGACTGTCCATCTCCACCAATGGCGGCACCAGCTTCACCAACAAGACCACCCTCAATGGGCTCGGCGACACCAGCTTGTACGGGGTGTACGCGGTCGGGTCCACCGTCTACGCCGCCACCGCCGGCGGACTGTCCATCTCCATCAATGGCGGCAGTACCTTCACCAACAAGACCACCGCCAATGGGCTCGGCAACAACTGGTGCTACGGGGTGTACGCGATCGGTTCTACCGTGTACGCCGCCACGCTAGGGGGGCTGTCCATCTCCACTGACGGCGGTAGCACGTTCACCAATTACCGAACCGCCAGCGGTCTCGGCAGCAGTTACGTTTTCGGGGTGTTTGCCAGCGGCTCGACCGTATACGCCGCCACGTATGGGGGTGTGTCAATCTCTGCAGATGGAGGCTCACAGAATAACCCTTCCCCAGATGTCCCGGTGGTGACGACGTCCCCGGTCACGTTCCGACTGCCGGACGGACGCGAGTGCACGTCAATCAGCCCGCAGTTCGTCATCACCAACAGCAACTACCAATTGCCGGGGGAGCAGGCCAATTGCCGCACTCCAGGCTCGGTCATAGCCGGCTGGAGCATCCCCGGCCAGGACTGGGCATTCGGCCCCTCCGGCATCGTCAACGTCACTGCTGCGCAGACGTTTACGGCGGTGCTTCGTGAACCAGTGGTGCGCATCGTGTTAGACGCGAACGTCGCTGCCAGTGATGCCTGCACTGTGAGTGGCGCTACATCGGCCGCATCGGTATCTGTCGATCAACGTGCCGTGACCCTTTTCCTGCAACGAAAAGACATGACGACTCCTGGCCGCCCAGATCAGCCAGCTCTGGCGAGTTTTCCGGCACCAGCGATCGCAGTGTGCACGCCGCCGGGGTATCGGCTCGTGGGGTGGAGCGCCAGCGGGGATGGGAAAGCGACTCGTACTGATGTGGGTCGTCCGTTCGAGCCGGTGATTGGCGACTCTATGAACACGATCCGCTTCTTTGCTGTGTGGTCTGCGGCGTAGGCCCTGCATTCTTCACAATTTGATCCAGCTAGGTGGGTCAACCGAGGGAGCCCCATGGCCGCGCCGAACCGATCTCACTTCTTTACGAGTACGGGCTTAAGCCGACGACTTTGCCCTGCGGACTAACGCGTTGCCGCACCGAGCCCGTGCAGCAGTGCGTCAAGCATCGATGCGTAACTCGCCTCGCGATCGATCGCGAAGTGAACGTCGGCAATTTCGAGGCTCACTGCGCCGTGCATCGCACTCCAGATTTGTTGGGCCACTTCAACAGGGTCGGCTGACCGCAGTTCACCAGCATGCATGGCGGTAGAGACTCGCTCGGTGAGGGTGGCGAAGGAGTGCCGGGCTGACTCAAGTGATTCTTCGGAGAGTTGCAGCACCATCATCTGGGCAAACATCAAGTGATACAGCTGCGGATGGCTCAGGGCAAAGTGTCGGTAGGCCAGACAGCCTGCTCGCAACCTGTTTAGGGGATCGGGCTCGGTGGGGGAGTCGATGGCATCTTGCAGCGTGGTGAATCCGTGAACGAAGAGGGCTTCGATGAGTCCGTCCTTGCTTCCGAACCTCGAATAGACACCCATCGGGGCCACGCCGGCGCGAATTGCGACACCTCGAACAGTGAGGCCCGCGGGCCCTTGCTCCTCGAGCAGATCGAGAGCGCCGTCGAAAATCGAGTCACCGATCTCGGTGCTCGAGGTTCGGGTGCGAACCGCCTTGCCTTTCGCGGACATATGAGTAGCATACCGTCCTACAGATAAAGAACAACGTTCTATAGGGAGCCTGATGAACACCACGCTCAGCAAGAGCCGCCGTTGGATAGCCCTAGGCGTGCTGTGCCTCAGCCTTCTTCTCTCGGTTGTCGACAACACCATCGTCAACGTCGCGCTGCCGACCCTCAATGCCGAGCTCGGCGCCTCCACGACCCAACTTCAATGGATCGTCGATGCCTACACGCTGGTGTTCTCCGCGCTACTACTCACGATGGGTCACTACGGCGATCGATTCGGCCGCCGCCGCGCGCTGCAGCTGGGCCTCTTTCTCTTTGCCATTACCTCTGGTCTCGCCGCCTTGGCCACATCAACCGGCCAACTGATCGGCGCACGGGCGCTGATGGGTATTGGTGCCGCATTGATCTTCCCCGCCACGCTGGCGATTTTGGTCAACATCTTCACCGACCCGAAGGAGCGTGCAGCCGCCATCGGCATCTGGACGGCCATCGTTGGTGTTGCGGTCGCGATCGGGCCGATCACCGGCGGCCTGCTACTTGAGCACTTTTGGTGGGGTTCCATCTTCGTCGTCAACATCCCGGTGGCGCTTATCGCGATCGTTCTTGCAGCCTTCCTGCTGCCTGACTCGCGGGATCCGAAGGTGGGTCCGATGGATTACCCAGGGCTGCTCCTGTCAGCTTCTGGCGTGGGCTTGCTCGTCTGGGCGATTATCGAAGCACCGACGTGGGGCTGGGGTTCGGCGGCGACAATCGCCGCGTTTGCCGGCGCAGCGATTTTGCTCATCACATTTGCGATGGTCGAGCGCCGACGTGCTCACCCGATGCTTGACGTGAACTTGTTCCGCAACGCCCGATTCAGCGCAGCGAGCCTGTCGATAACTACTGCATTCTTTGCGCTCTTTGGTTTCATCTTCCTCATCACGCAGTTCTTGCAGCTCATCCAGGGCTTCACTCCGCTGCAGGCAGGTGTGCGCACGCTGCCATTTGCCATCGCAACCGCGGCAGCTTCGCCGCTCGCCATCGCACTTATGCACAAGTTCGGCTCCAGAGCGATCGTCACCCTCGGCCTGTTTGTGATGGCGGCAGGTTTCGCGATGGCCGCCACCATCAAGGTGGATAGCCCGTACGTCGGCATCGTCTTACTTTCGATGGTCACCATTGCCGTCGGGCTTGGTCTCGCCACGAGCCCAGCAACGGAATCGATCATGGGTGCACTCCCGCCGGAGAAGGCTGGTGCAGGTGCAGCAGTCAACGACACCACGCGCGAGCTCGGTGGCACATTAGGTGTCGCAGTCATTGGTTCGGTCTATCTGAGTGTCTATGCCAGCACCGTCATCGATGGCTACCGCAGCCTGGGGCTGCCTGCTCAATTCGAATCCGTGGTCGGCGAATCCATCGGCGGTGGGCTCGCAGTTTCATCGAAACTTCCGCAAGGGGCATCTGAACAACTCGCGGCGTTCGTGAAGTCAGCATTCGTCGACGGACTCACCCGCGGCTCAATCGTGGCTTCTCTAGTCGTCATCATTGGGGCCATCGCCGCCTGGCGATTCCTGCCTGCCCGCGCTCGAACTTTGTGATGGCCTCACAGCTGTGAGGTTTGAACGGGCGAGCATTCGCTTGCATTTAGTCTCCGCGCATGCGTGCACCCAGGGGTCTTTCGTTCACGGTTGTTGCTTTGATGATGGTTTCACTCGTCATGTGCGTTCCCAGTGCCCTCGCGGCAGGTGGCTGGAACACGCCAGTGACTATCACTGCCACTGACGTGGCAGATTATGGCCCGGAAATCGCAATCTCTGGGTCGACCGCGGTGGCAGTGTGGGTGGGTACGGATGGCCTCGATACGAGGATTCGGTCTGCACGCAGCACCGATGGTGGCGCAACCTGGAGCGCGCCAGTCAACCTTTCTTATGCCTATATCAACGCGTACACCCCGAAGGTAGCGATATCGGGTAGCACCGTGATCGCTACCTGGACTCTCAATACCCCCCGAATTAGCGTGCAAACGGCTCGATCTATCGATGGCGGAGAGCACTGGGGCACGCCTGTGTCGCTTTCGTGGAATGGCTCGAGTGCGAACAATCCGCAGGTGGCAATCTCGGGTTCGACCGCCCTGATTACTTGGTGGCAATCGGACGGTCAAAATGCCCGGGTGTATTGCACGAGTAGCACCACTGGCGGCGCTTCGTGGTCGATGCCAATTCAGCTCTCGGGCAGTGGGCAGGATGCGCAGGATCAGCAGGTCGCCATAGATGGCAACACGATCCTCGTCGGCTGGGCGAGATCAAACGGCTCGCGGAGCGTTGTGCAGGCAGTCACGAGTGCCGATGGCGGAGAGCACTGGGGCGCCGTCGTCAACCTGTCGAGCGCCTTCAACAACGCGTACTTGCCGCAGCTAGCCCTTAGTGGCTCCACCGCGGCTGCCGCCTGGGATGAGCTGAGCGGTGGCAAATACATCGTGCGATCGGCGACGAGCACCAACTCTGGTGTGTTGTGGAATCCGGCAGTCGACCTGTCATCTTCAACCCAAGATTCGGTGCGGCCTCAGGTAGCGGTCTCTGGTAACAACGTAGCCGTGACCTGGTATCAGATCCGGACGTATGACGTCGTTCAGGTCGTGCATAGCGGCAACGGCGGGGCCAGTTGGGATCCTGTCGTAGAACTTTCTGACAGCACCGAGTATGGCGATGATCCACAGGTCGCTTTGTCGGGAGGCAACGCTGTCGTGACCTGGTGGCAATCAACTCAGGGCGCCGCCCCCTTCCGAGTATTTGGTGTTCACAGCACCGACGGTGGCAGGTCGTGGGGCTCTGCGAACGCCATCTCTGATCTCGGTGACGACACGGATAGTGCGGCGCAAAAGGTCGCGATGTCGTCGAGCGTGGCGATCGTCGTGTGGAAGAGTCATAACTCTCCTCGAGCCATCCGCGCAGCGAACCTCGCGCTTGCATCAGATACGTCGACTGACCCGACGCTCGCGCATTCGCAATTCTCCTACCGGCTCCCCGATGGCCAAGAGTGCACGTCGCTGAGTCCGCAGACGGTACTCAACGGCGCGCAGGTTCAATTGCCGCCCGCTGATGCCGACTGTCGCACTCCGGGGGCGGTGATTACGGGTTGGCGTATCCCTGGTCAGTCATGGGCGTTTGGGCCTCTTGGCGTGGTGACTGCGGTTGATTCGCAGGTGTTCACCGCCGAACTGCGCGAGCCGATTGTTCGGGTAGTACTCGATTCCAACATCGCGGCGTCAGATGCATGTGTGATGTCGGGGCAGTCGGTATTGGGTGCGTCACGCGAAACTTCGCTTTACTTGCAACGCGCCGGGATGAGTGTGCCAGGTCGACCCGCTCAGCCAGAACTCTCGAATTTCCCAGCGCCGGCTGCTGCGGCGTGCGCTCCCGCGGGCTACCGATTGGCGAGTTGGAACACTCGGGGAGATGGTTCGGGTATCGCGGTGAAAGTCGGGGAGCCCTTCGCGGCAGCTGTTGCTGACTCCGCGAATGTGATGCGCATGTATGCGATGTGGCAGCGCAGCGCCCAGTAGGAAGTGCGCATCTAGCAATCCACATCTGGCATGGCGCATCAACCAATGCGCATCAAACAATGCAGATCAGGCATGAAGCTTCGACAACAGGTAGGTGCTGTTGTCAGTGTGCATCACCGCTCAGCTAGCGGTGATGCGATCCGTGCGTGGTAGGTGAACGGTGAGAATGGCCCCTTCGCTAGTGCCGGGGGTGAGGCTCCATGTGCCGCCGAGGGCGCTGCACCATGAGTTGATCACCGAGGTGCCTCGCCCCGCAGGGCTGGCTTGCGGCACGAGCCGGTGGCCATTGTTGACGATCGTGAGCTCGATCCCCTCGTCATTGAGCGAGATAGCGACAATGGCACGAGTTGCTTGCCCATGCTTGAGGGAGTTGATCAAAGACTGCTCGCATATCCGGTAGAGACCACGCAGGATTTCAAGAGGTGCAACGTCGCGATCGAAATCCACGCGATCCGCAACTGAAATCTCGCAGTGCATTGCAGGCGCGAATTGGCTCGCCAACTCGCGCAACGCTGCTTGAAGGTCAACGTGCTCCAGATTGGGCCCGAGGGTAAGGAGTGCATCGCGAAGCTCACCGGCGTGCAAGGCATCGAGCCGAGCGATCACGACTTCGATCTCACTCTGCGCGACCGGATCGCTGTCACGGGCAATCGCCTGCAAAGCCAGTGATGAGGTAACTAACTCAGACTGAAAACGGTCATGCAAAATACTGGCCACCTGCTGACGCACCTTTTCATCCGCGGAGAGCAGGTCGCGTCGTTGTTGCTCGGCTAGGTGCTGCAATTCCTCAGCGTGAATGCGCTGGGCGTCAATGCGGTTATAGACCGTGCCGGCCAAAATGCTGACGATGAGGACTGCGCTGACTGCTCGAAACACGAAGATCGGGCTGGCGGTGATCAGCGGGATCTTGTCGGCAGGAATCAGTGGCAAGCCAACAAAGTGAGTGATGGCCAGGCAATAGGGCCCGTATATAAAGGAGAGAAGACAGAAGATCCACCCACGACTAGCAGCACGATTCATTACCGTCTGCGCGATGCGGAAGTAGCCGTAGGTAAGAAGCCCCGCTGCTAGGGCGAAAATCATCCGACGGATAAACGTGGAGGAGAGATCCTCAGCTTCAAGGGTCGCGGCGGGGGCAACAATGGCCGTGGCGAGGGCTCCGAAGAAGACCGCCAGAAGTGCCGGCTCAAATCGCCAGGGCCGTAGATAAATGAAGTGTCGCCGGCGGGGCCCTGGTGTTTCGCCGGGAAGTGAATTCACGACCTGGCGCCCGAGAGTTCAAGGTAGGTGAGAATTGCCTTGACTCGGCGATCTTCGGTGTCGCTCGTTGCCGGTGCCAGAATTCGGTAACACACCGACAGCTCTTGGCGGAGTGCTTCGTATGAGCAGCCCACCTGGTCAGCGATGCTCTTGGTAGATGTGCCCGAACTCATGAGACCCATGATGACTCGTTGCCGTGACGTGAGTCGAGACAAATGAGGCATGTTGGCCGACTCTGATTCGGTATCGGGGGGCAGCATGCCCAGGCTCATGCCTCGTGCCGTGCTCACCAATACGTCGACAACCGAGTCAAGGTTCATCGACGGGGTCTTCGGGATGAAGGACCAACCCTCGCGAATGTCTTTCGGCACTCGGCGGGCCAGATCGACCATCGCATACTGCGAATACACCACCAACCCGATGTTCTCGTTGATGCTGCGCATCGCAATTCCGAGCTCAATTCCGCTCAGATTCGAGGAGCCGAGATCCAAATCCAGGAGTGCCACATCTGCCTTGGAGATCAAATCCCGGTCGAGTGCCTCACCCGACGTCACAAAACTGGCCAGGAGTTCGATCTGCGCGTAGGAGTTCAATGACGTGGTCATGATTCCCAGCAAGGCTGGGTCGTTCTCCACGTAAATCACCCGAGATGGACGCATGTCCGCATTCTTCCACCGGGCCCTGAGGGCTCAGGGGTGCCTCACATATGTGAGGTGATGCCTCGCAGGCGTGAGATTTCTGAGGCGACTGAGGTGAGCGCGTTTAGCGTCTTCAAGTCGAATGCGTGCGTGCCCAAAGAGGAGTGACAATGAAGTTGACCAAGTTCCGGAAGGTCATGGCCCTGCCCATCGATCACACATCAACCGCGAAGACGTCAAGTCCAGCATTCGTAGTCGTGGCTGCAGCCCCAGGCGCGACGGCCGCCCAGCCACAACCGCGAAGTGCGGCTGCACCGAGGCGCCTTGGTGCCACTCGCGTCCTCGCTCTTGCCCTCACTGGCTTGCTTGTTGCTGTTGGGCTCGGCGTCGGCCTACCAGCTAGCGCACAGGCCGATCCCATTCTCACGTGGACTGCCGGGGGGACAATTCCGATCCAGCCCGACGAGTGCAATAGCGACTCTCCCGGATTTCGTGCACTCGGTTACGGCGACGGAACATTCGTGGCAATTCACTCCAGCGGACAGACCTTTCGGAGTCTCGATGACGGAGTGACGTGGCAAGCAGCCGGCATTCTGCCTAACGCTGGCTACATTCCCGATATGCCCGGCAGCCTGCCTTATAAGTGCATCCTCCGAAAGGCAGGCATCGCCTTCGGCGTTGTGAATGGCACGCCAACGTGGGTTGTCGCCCCAAAGGAGCAGGGCGTCATCTTTACAAGCACAAATGGTGGGGAAAACTGGATATCGCAACCATTCACCAATGGTCAACCAACGCGTGTGGCGTTCGGCGACGGTCACTTTTTGATTGGCTCAAACGGGACGAATGAAACAATGACGAGCACAAATGGCATCACCTGGGTGACCGGCGGCACAGTCGCCGACCCACCCAGCGACTTACAGATAAGTTCTCCAGCACACGACGGTATTCCAGCGGTTCTCGGTTGGCAGTATCGAGAAAACAGCGGGGATTTTGCCTTCGGCAATCATCGCTTTCTTTTCCTCAGGGCTTTTAACTTAAATGTGTGCACTCGCAACACGAATCCATGGATCAATGCCGCAGATGCAGACGCTACAAACGTCTACCAGTGCCTGGAGAATGTTCTGATAGACAATCAACTAGCCAATCAAAGTGGCTGGTTCTGGAAGGATCTGGTCTTCGACTCCGGGACGTTCCTTGGCGCCATGGATGCAACGGACCTTCCGCAGGGTAATCCGTCACTCCAATACACCACGGATAACGGCGCCACTTGGCATGCGTCAAATCTTGCTGCCCAAGCATCCGGTCTTGTCGCAGGTGACGGATACTTCATTGCAGACACGTTCACTAACAACTCTGGGTCACAAGCGGAGACGGCAACAACCTTCGTGAGCAACGATGGGCTTCACTGGTCTGCTGCAGGAGAGCGCCCAGGTGGTAGAGAATTCCACAGGTACTACGGCAGTTTCATGGCATTCGGAAACCATCACTTTGTCGGTGTGGGCAACGACGGTTCTTCGTCGGTAGGAGTCGTCACAGAGGGCAGTGCAACTCCTTCAAGTCCATCGCAACCGAACCCGCAAGAATCCGAGACTCCAGTCACCCCACCGACACCGACCCCATCTGCATCGGCCTCAGTCACCGCGTCGCCGACGGCGAGTCCATCCGAAACCGCGACAAGCACTCCGGTGGCCAACACATTCAGTGCCGTTCCGCAGACCGTGTCTGGTGTTGTCACATCAGGAGTTGCGACAGTGAGCACGTTGCCGACCTCTGGTGTGCAGCGCGTGACCTCGCCTGTTGCGGATACTCCTGCCGCAGCACCAGTGATCGCAGCACCGGTGGGTTCAGTGGTTGTCACCACCTTGAGTGGTGTGCAGGCCAACACTGACTTCGCGGTAACGATGAGCGCAGTGACTCAGACTCGAGCCAGGTCGCTCGCGAAGGCATCTGGCGCGTTGGGGCATGTGAGATCCACGAGCAAGGGCACGGTCAGGCTCCCTGCTATCAAGGTGAGTCGCTCCGGCACCTACCTCATTCAGTTGCAGTCGGCATCAGGCAAGGCCTCGTATGTGAAGTTGGCAGTTCGTGTGCCAAAGAAGAAGGCCACGACACATGCCACGTCAGGCAAAGCCGGCTCCGCGCTGGGGAGAGCGGTAAAGCGTTAAGTAGTGCGATGAGCGCCTCGTCACGGTGGCCATGCAAGATCTGGGCCACCTGACGGGCGCTTTTCGCATGCACGGCTGCGGCGTCCGCCTCTTTCTCAACGGGCAGGTCTGGCAAGATTTGCGGATGTGAGGCAATGCCTCGCGCCCACGCCTGGTGGTGATCAGGCGGGAGCTGTAAGTGAGTGGCCTAAGGGCTGTGTGCCGTACTTCTCTTAGGCCTGCGGCGCAGGTGGCACCATCGTCGGGAAAATCTCCAGCTGCCACCACTTCGCCATCGGCAATGAGTGGGCGGTGTTTCGAGCGTCTTCTTCGTCATCCGCAAAGATTTCGAGGAACACGCGACCCTTCGAGGGTGAGATATGTACAGCCCCGAGGCGGCCTTCTTGTGTCAGCGTGCGCACTTGCGCCACTTCCTCAGCGATAACCGCGTTCATTAACGGCAGATCGGTCTCGGGGGAGAATTCGGCAACGACAATGAAGGTGGCCATCAGGAAGCCTTGCCTGCGGGCATATGCGATTGCGCCCAACTGGTGAAGCTTGTTGATGGTGTCGTACTGATAGCTCGAGCCGCGTTGATGTGCTCTTCCCCCTCGTGCCCAAGGTAATTGTGGCCAACCCAGTAATTCATCATCTGGGCCATTTCGTCAGCCCCCGGATAGAACCCTGCATACACAGCCGGTGGTACTTCGACAATGCTGATGTCATGTCCTTGAGAGTTCAAGATCTCAGCAAAATCGGCGAAGCTCATCAGTTCAGCAGCCGAGGAGAGATAGGCACCGGCGCCTGCTGACTCGGGTGAGTTAAAGATTCCGGCAATTACTCCGCCGAGATCTTCGATTGAACCCGCATGAATAACCCGTGCGTCAGCGGGGATGGGCAGAACCCAGCCTTGACCTCCATCAGGAAGCGGTTGTGGCGCCAAAACCGTTTCGAAGTTTTCGAAGTAGAACGGTGGCTCGACGAACGTGAAGTATTCAAAATTCGCAGCTTCAACGAGTGCATCTACTTTGGCCTTGTTCGTGAAGTGAGGTACATCGAATGCGCCGTCGCTGATTTCTTCGACGTTTGGCAACGTTGACCACACGAAATGGCGAACGCCAGCACTGGCAGCGGCGTCAACTGCATGTCGCCCTTGAGTCAACTCATCGAGCTCAGTGCCGACGAAGTTTGAGAGAGCGAACACTCCGTATGCGCCGTCGAATGCTGCTACGAGGCTCGCCTGGTCTGCCAAGTCGGCCTGCGCGACCTCATCGGCGGGCCCTGAATAGGACTCGGGATTGCGGGTAATGGCCCGCACGCGGAAGGCACCGTTATCGACGAGGGCGCGCGTGACGGCTCCGCCCTGGGCTCCGGTCGCTCCGAGCACGGCGATGATGGGACGGGAGTCAGACATTAACGACCTCTCACTGTTGTATGCGCAATATCTATTGTGCGTGCAATGTAGCAGTGGGCTGTTGCATGCGCAATACTGCCGTTATGAGTGCGAGCACACGCCGATCTGCCAAAAGCATCTGGCTCGAACAGCCCGAGGCTGATCGTGATTCGTGGAATGCCTTCCGAAAAGCCGCGACCGCGGTGATTGCTCAGGTGGATACCTCACTGCAGCACCACCTGAAGGTCGGCTACACGGATATAGATGCCCTGCTTCAGATCTCATCGTCAGATGCTCAGTGTCTGCGCATGGCGCCGCTTGCGCGCGCGGTCTCACGTAGCCCCAGCGCACTGACGCGGCTCGTTGATCGACTCGAGGAGCGCTCTCTTGTCGAGCGCAAAAGAAATTCGCCTACTGACGTGAGTGTGGAAGTAACTCCAGCAGGATTCGAGCTACTTGCCGAGGCAGCTCCGCTGATCGTGGCTGAAGTTGAAGAACGATTTTGGTCGCGGCTGACGGCTGATGAGCGCGACGCTCTCACGTCGATCTGTCGCAAACTGATGGAGCCGGAGTCTTCCGCCTGCTGAGCAAGCCTTGAGGCGCTTGGCCACCCTTAGGCGTCGCGATGTCAGTTCTGAGTTGACGTCGATCGTGGTTTTTAAGTTGTGCCGAAACGATCAGCGACAGCAAGCCCGGCCCTCAAGGCCCCTTCAAGATGCCCAGCATGTGAAGGAGCGGTCTCGGTGGATGCCCAGTGAATTCGCTCGTGCACGGGCAACGCGAAGATGCGATTGCCATAAGTGGCGGTGCCAGCATCAACATGAGGCGTTGTAGGTGTCGTGAATTCTTCTCGGCTCCAGTTTGTGACGAGTACCTCTGTGGGTGCATTCATGCACTCGCCAAACAGCCGTACGAGTTGAGCGATGAAGAGTTCAGCGATAGCCGCATCGTCACAGTTGCCGAGTCGATCGGCGGCCGCGAATCCAAACACGGCGCCTCCAGGGCCTTCGGGCCCGCTGAGATCGTGGAACTCCCTGAACGGACCCACATAACTGATGGCTGCACCGGCCAGGCCTGATTCACGCCACTGCGCATGGTTATAGACCGCCACCGCTTTAACCATGGCGCCCATCCACGTTGATGTTCGCTCGGCGATATCGCGAAGGTCTTTGGGGAGTGGTGGGGTGAATTCAATGCGCTCGACGGCAAGTGCCGGCGGGATGGCCACAACGACGTGGGCAGCACGCGTGTCACCTTGCCCGTGAAGCACCCGCACGTCGTCGCCTTCAACCACAACCGCGCTCACGGGGTTATCAAGGTGAAGAATTCCATCGGGCAATGCGCTGGCCAGCGCCTCGGCCAACGACTGAGCGCCGTTCGTGAATCGGGATGACGTCACATCAATTGGATTCCCGTCGAGCCGCTGGGCGGCATCGGCCGTACTTTCGAACATCGCATCGCCGCCGAGGTATTGAGCAAAGGTGGGGATGACCAACTGTTCGGTGACGGCCTTCACTAATTCTTCGCCGGGCCAAAACCAACTAGCCCCGAGATCGATGCTTCCGTGCACAGAAGCTGTGCTGTGGGCGCGGCCACCGACTCGACTACGCGCCTCGAATACCTCAACCTGAACACCGCGCTGGCTCAGTGCATATGCGGCCATCAGTCCAGCGACCCCGGCACCGATGACTATGACGTCAGGGCTCGAGTCCCCATTGCCGCCCGCGTTCATCGCATCGCCCCTAGCCATGCGCACACTGTCGCATGGGGCCTTCATTCGTGCTGCACTGCTGTGGCGAACTCGGAGCATTGGTGTGATTGCCTTCGCAGGCCATTCTGCGACATGGTCTTGTCAACGATGCGCGTGAATGGCTGACGTCCCTCCTGAGCTGTCATGCGACTCAATTGCGTCGTCTCGAGTTCTGCCTCGCCGTCGCCCACCTTGATGATGAGGAAACTTTGGTGGGCAAGGGCTCTACGTAGACTTAGGGCATGAGGTCATGGTCGATGTCGAACCGATGGAGAACTGGGGGAGCGGTGAAAAACTCTGTGAAGAGCCTCTTAGGTGGGGCTTTGGCGGTAGTTCTGCTGGTGGGCGTTGCACCCCACGCCGTTGCTGCCACAACGTGGAGTTTCCCGAGTGGCTCACTCGTCTTCCGCGATGTCATCCCTGGCCTTGCACCACAGGAGGCGACGCTCAGAGTTCAAAATCTGCAGGTGTCAGATGCCGGTTCGGCGAGTGGCTACGTCACCCTCACCACAGACAGATACACGTGCTCAACCCAGTCATTTACGGGTACGAGCGCGATCTTCGTGCCGAGCAGCACCGAGCCCTGCACCGGCACGGTCGATTTCGTCCTTGACCCGCTCACGGGTGCACTTACCGCGAACCCGCAGTTGTCGGTGGGTTCGGTGTACTTCGGCGCACCTGCGGCTGGGAGCCTCAACGGTTCTGGGCCGAGTATCACCACGTGCTCCGTGAGTGTGACGGGCGATAGCGCGACAGTTCAGTGGGATGCCCAAGGTGCGGGGATTACTGGGTTCAGTGTTGGAGTCGTCAATGGAGTTGGTAACACGGCCGATGTCCCAGGCTCAGACCGGCAAGCCACCGTTGGCTTAGCAGGCGAGACTCCGGGGCAACTGCAGTTCGCGATTGAAATTAACAACAACAGCGCCCTGATTTTTCCATGCCCCAGTGCGTCGTATTTCCCGACACCCGGCAAGCCAACCATCGACAGCGTGTCTACAACTGCGGGTGGGTTGCTCACCGTCAACTATGCCGTCGCTGACCCCTCCACCGTGCAGGGCATCGAATACCGCATTGACTCCGGCGCATGGCTTCGGCCGGCTGGCACGGCGCCGGTTGCTGGTGCTGGTGGCTCCTTCACGGTGAGTGGTCTCGCGGCGGGTAAGCATTCGGTGACCCTTCGCTCAGTGGGCTTTGACTCGGTCACCACGACAGTGGGTGATCCGAAAACGGTTGTTGTCCCGTCGACGGCTTCGTCAACAAAGCCGACACCGCCTGCACCCGCCACGCCGGTATCGCCGGTCGCCGGCACAAGTAACGGTGCCGGTTCGGGAACAAACGGCGCGTTGGCAGCCACCACCGGAAATTCCGGCATCGATGCACCCTGTTTGGCGCAGAACGGCACGCTGTACCCGAACCTTTACTCCACAGTGGGCTCACAGCTGACGATGGTGCCCAACACTGCCGGGCTGAAAACTCCTACGGCATTTAGTGTCGTTGCTGGGTCGATCCCGCCAGGCCTGCTCTTTAACCGAACCTTCGGAATTCTCTTCGGAGTCACCACGAAAGCTGGGTCGTGGAGTACCACGATCCAGGCAACCTTTGCTGATGGTTCAACGAAGTCATCGC